>NZ_JAVKPO010000001.1:0-560123 GCF_040980945.1 Kocuria sp. CPCC 204721 | reverse complement strand
ACCTTCTACACCGAACCCACCCCACCCGCGGTGGCTCTAGCCGCTTGACGAAAACCATAGAAGCACCCCCCACCCCTCGGGGTGCGACGTCGCCCTACCCGGCGCGTGCACGTGGCCTTCGCCGGTCGGGCCGCATGACAGCCGGGCGGTACGTCAGCTCGCGGCACGGGGGCCGCGGGTCCGACGATCGTCGTCGGGCACATCCCGCGGCCCGCCCCGTGCGGCCATGGCTCCGGCGGTCAGCGACCCGCGATCAAGTACCCCTGGACCGGGCCCTCCGTGTTGGGTTTCCACCCGAGGGCGGGTGCCACGTGCTTGGCGAAGTTCTCGAGGATGCGCAGGTTCAGCTCGGGGCCCAGTTGGCTCGGGATCGTGAGCATGAGGGTGTCGGCGGACATGACGGCGTCGTCGGCGCGCAACTGCTCGATGAGGACGTCCGGCGAATCGGCGTAGGTGCGCCCGAACGTGGAGGTGAACCCGTCGATCACGCCCACCTGGTCGCGGGACTCGCGCGCGCCCATGTAGGAGAAGATCTCGTCCTCGGGGCCCACGATCGGGAACACGCTGCGGCTCACGGACGTGCGCGGCGTACGCGTGTGGCCCGCCTTCGCGAAGGCCTCGCGGTAGCGGCGCAACTGATCGGCCTGTTGCGCGGCGAACGTACCCTCGTTGGCCTCCGTGAGCAGTGTGGAACTCATGAGGTTCACGCCCTGCTCGCCCGCCCACTCGGCGGTCCGGCCCGAACCGGCACCCCACCACACGCGTTCCGCGAGACCCGGTGATTGCGGTTCGATGGCGAGCCGTGCTCCCGCGCCGTACTGGGCGGGATCCGCGTAGGTCATGGGCTCACCCTTGATGGCCCGCAGGAACGTGTCGAAGTGCTCCCGGGCGATGTCCGCACCGCGCGGATCCGTGGAACCCAGGTAGCCGAACGCCTCCCACCCGCGCAGCGCGGGCTCAGGTGAACCGCGGCTCACGCCGAGGGCCACGCGGCCGTCCGCGATGAGGTCCAACTGGGCCGCTTCCTCCGCGAGGTAGAGCGGGTTCTCATAGCGCATGCCTTGGTTGTGACACTGGATCTATCGATCGCTTCCGCCGCCTCGCCTACGGCCGCGAAGCGCCTCATCGATCTGTGCCACAGTCGGGGATCCGGCGTACCCGCTCTCCGTCGCGTAGACCCGGCACGCGAGCGAGCGAACCGGTGTCGTCGGGAACAGGTCGACGCCGTCGACGAGGATCGTGGGCGAGCCTCCGAACCTAATGTTCGCCGCCTCGTCCTCGGTCCAGATCGTCACCAGCTCGACAGGAACGGCCCCGAGCTCGACAACGTCCAGCGCCGCGCGTGCGTTGGCTTCGGCGATGGCCGTGTTCGGGCAGTCGACGATGTGCAGCAGTTCGACCTTCATGCGATGGATTCCTTCCGAGTCCGGGCGGCGCGCAGGCCGTTGAGGATCACGACGACCTCGGCGATCTCGTGCACCAGCACCACGGCGGCGAGGCCCAGGACGCCGAAGAGGGCCAACGGGAGCAGCGCGGTGATGATCAGCAGCGACAGGATGATGTTCTGGTTGATGATGTGGCGTCCGCGTCGGGCGTGGTCGAACGCGCGCGGCAGCAGCCGCAAATCGTGACCAGTGAAGGCCACGTCGGCGGACTCGATCGCGGCATCGGAGCCGGTCGCCCCCATTGCGATGCCGATGTCGGCGGCAGCGAGGGCGGGGGCATCGTTGATGCCGTCGCCGATCATCGCGACCGAACCGTGCTGGCCGAGCTCGCCGATCGCGGCGGCCTTGTCCTCAGGGCGCAACTCGGCGCGCACGTCCTCGATCCCTGCCTGCGCGGCCAGGGCGCGGGCGGTGCGGGCGTTGTCGCCGGTGAGCATGGTCATCCCGACGCCCTGGGCGGTAAGGGTGCGGACGACCTCGGGGACCTCGGGGCGCAGCTCGTCGCGGACGCCGATCGCGGCGACCGGGACGCCCTCGCGGTGCACGATGACGACGGTCATGCCCTGCTCCTCCAGGCCTGCTACCTGGTCGCCGAGCGGCCCGGCGTCCAACCAGCGGGGACTGCCGACCGTGATCCGCGCACCGTCGAGCTTGCCTTCGATGCCGTGCCCGGCCTGTTCGGTCACGTCCTCGGCAGCAGGGGCCTCAGGCGCTGCAGCGGTGATCGCGGCCGCGAGCGGGTGGGTGCTGTGCTGCTCCAGCGCGGCAGCCCAGGCCAGCGCCTGCGCCTCGGTGATCCCGTCGGCGGTGAGCACCGCAGTGACGGCGGGCTCGTTGCGGGTCAGGGTGCCGGTCTTGTCGACGGCCACGTGGCGGATCACGCCGAACCGTTCAAATACAGCCCCTGACTTGATGATCACACCGAACTTGCTCGCCGAACCGATCGCGGCCACCACGGTCAGCGGGACCGAGATCGCCAGTGCGCACGGCGACGCAGCCACCAGCACGACGAGGGCGCGGGTGACCCACAGCTCGGGGTCGCCGAACAGCGAACCGATGAGTGCGACGAGGACGGCGAGGATGAGCACGCCCGGCACAAGGGGACGAGCGATGCGGTCGGCGAGCCGGGCACGATCGCCCTTCTCTGCCTGCGCCTCCTCCACGAGCTCGACGATGGTGGTCAGCGAGTTATCGGTGCCCGCCGCGGTCGTCTCGACCTCCAACGCACCCGCGGTGTTGATCGCGCCGGCCGAGACCGTGTCGCCGGGCTCGACCTCGACCGGGATCGACTCGCCGGTGATCGCGGAGGTGTCCAAACTCGAACGACCAGTGACTACGATGCCGTCGGTCGCGATCTTCTCACCCGGCCGCACCAGCATCAGCTGACCGACGGCGAGGTCTTTCGCGGCGACCTCGACCGATGCGCCGTCCTGGCGGATGGTCGCGGTCTCCGGGACGAGCTTGAGCAGCGCCCGCAGCCCGCCGCGGGCGCGGTCCATCGCCTTGTCCTCCAGCGCCTCCGCGATCGAGTAGAGGAACGCCAGCGCCGCGGCTTCTTCGACGTAGCCGAGGATCACCGCACCGATCGCGCTGATCGTCATCAGGAGACTGATCCCCAACTTGCCCGTGAACAGCTTCCGGATCGCGCCAGGGGTGAACGTCGACGCTCCCAGCAGCAGGCCGATCCAGAAGAGCACCTGCGCCGGGATCTCCATCCCGGACCACTCCAGCGCCAGACCGGTCAGGAAGGCGACGCCCGAGAAGACCGGGACCATGATCCCGCGGTCCCGCCACCAGGGGCGCTCCTGTTCTTCGTCGACTGCTTCACCGACCGCGGTCTCGGTCTCGTCGCATCCGCACGCCGCGCTCACTCGCCCGCCCCCGTCCCGCAGCAGCCGGGCACGGCGCACTCGGCGTCGACGCACGGCGCGTGCTCATCGACGGCCAGCGTCACGTCCACGAGCGCCGTGAGCGCCGCCGCGAGATGCGGATCAGCGATCTCGTAGCGCGTCTGCCGACCCTCGGGCTCGGCGACCACGATCCCGCAGTCGCGCAGGCAGGTCAGATGGTTCGAGACGTTCGAGCGCGTCAGCTCCAGCTCGCGCGAAAGCACAGCCGGGTAGCTTGGGCCGTCGAGCAGGGTCATCAGGATGCGGGATCGCGTCGGGTCCGCCATGGCCCGGCCAAGCCGGTTCATGACGTCGAGGCGTGAAGCAATGGTCAGCATGCACTGAACTATACAGCGTGTGCTGACTCATTGTCGACTCGTCAGGGCTGCCGCACGCGCTCCGCGCGCTTGCCCTCGGGAACCGGGTTCACCTACTTGCGCCAGCGGGGCCACTTCGGCATCCCGCGGCCCCTCCAGGTCTCGACGAGGCACGCGACCCAACGGACGGACGCGAAGAGCCCGTAGCCGGCCCCGGTGAGGCCCACGGCAACCACGAGCCAGCGCCCGATGCCGAGCCACAGGCTCCCGTCCACGTCGAGGGCCCACTGAGCGCCTGTGATGAGCCCAGCGATGCCCATCCAGAGCCCAGCGACGACCACGACCACCGGCAAGAGGGCGAGGCACATCGCAGCGGCAGCCGACCAGAGCTGTCGAGCCTCCAGCTTCGCCGTCGCGGCGATGATCCGCTCGGCGCGCTCGTTGGACGCGTCGAGGTTCGCCGTCATCGTGGCCGAGGCCTCCCCGGCGACCTGCTCGACGGCCTTCTCAACCCGTTCTTCGGAGCGCTTCTCGATCCGCTGCACGGCCCCGCCGACCTGGCTCACGAGCTTCTGGTTCGCCGCGGCCTGTGCCTTGAGTCCCTCAATCGCCGAGGCCGTAGCCGCGTGGTTCTTCTGCGCCTCGGCGACCAAACTCTGCGAGGCGGCGCTCAGCCGCTTCCCGTCGAGACTCTGCACGAACTCGCTGAGCGTGCTCTCGATCTCGCTCAGCCTGCTCTCGACGCTCTCGATCTGCGGTGACGTGCTGACGGACGGCTGCGAGGTCGACGCCCGGTCGATGCGCTTGCTCGTCTCCTCGTCCATGACCTTCACGAGCCCCGCGAGCTCCTTCTGCTGCTCGGCCAGCCGGTCGAGCCGCGCGTTCTGTGCCTCGACGGCGGCGAGGATCGAGGTCAACGTCTCCATCGTCTCCGGACTGCCGAGCTGCTGCCGCTGCTCGTCCTGCGCGTTCTGCTGCTTCAGCCTGTCGAGCGCTGCGCTCATGGTCCTGCTCCTTCTGCTGCTGGTGATAGTCGAAGAACGCCTGCGCGCCCTTTGGGGTGAAGTCCGCCGAGAGGGCGCTGGTGCGCTTACGGCGCGCGGCGCGCCCGGACTCACCTCGGCGGTCCTCGATGTAGAGCGTCCACGTCTCCTTGCCGACGTTCTTGCCCCGCTTGCTCACGGCGGTGTGCAGGCGCATCCGCGGCACCTGCTTCCCGTCGTCGCCAAGCTGCTGGTTCTGCTCCGCGATCACCGATTCGAGACCGGCCTTGTCCATCGACCGGGGATTGGCCAGAGCGGCGCTCATCCGGTCGCCCATCTCCCGGTCGAGCGACCCCTCGGCGAAGTCCTCGCGGCGCAGCTCCCAGTCCTTCGGCGGGTGCTCCAGCCGCTTTACGACCGAGAGGCCGTGCTCGCGCATCAGCTCGTCGTTTGCCGACTGCACGCCCCGCTGGTTCCCTGCCTTGCGGTCGTGGAACGTGCGGTAGTCCGAGAGCGCCTTCCCGGTGCGGTTGTTGTGGTTGACGACCAAGATGTGGTTGTGCGGCTTGCGGCCACGTCCATCCACATGCGTCACCACGAGGCAGTCCGAGTCCGGGTGCATCCGCTTCGCCAGCAGGTAGCCCAGATCATTCACCCGCTGCACGTCCTCCGGGCTGTTCGGGTCGAACTCCTCGTCGCTGAACGACTGCCGGTAGTGCAGCGCCTCGACGCCGCGCTTCGTGTTTTGCGTGAGCGCGCGGGCGCGGGCCGAGAATGCGCCGGGGCCTCCCGGCACGTCGCACGTGACCGCGGCCCCGCGCTCGTCCTCCTTGCCTCGGATGTAGCGCTCCGTGTCTCCGACGCTCGTGCTCGGGCTGTAGTGCGTGGTGCTCATGACGCCGTCCGGTCCCCGAGCAGCGCCCGGACCTCGCGTAGCAACTCGATCAGCTCGGGCACCTCCGCCGACAGCGCCACCGCCTCACCGGCCCGCGCGCGGCGGTCCAGGTCGTTGACGTTGATCGCCAGCGGGCGCACCTGGGCGGCCAGCTCGCGGGCGTCCGCCGAGGCCTGCACGCGCAACTCGGCTCCGAGCAGGTGCGCGGCCACGGCGGCGTCCAGCTCCTCGCTCCGAGAGGCGTGGAGCGCATCGCGCACGACGGTCCGCACCCACGTGCTCGGAGCCAGCCCGAGCCGCGTCGCACGAGTGCGAAGCGCCCCGAGTGTGGCGTCATCGAAGCGGGTATCGAGCCGCCCGCCGCTGCCACGACGACGCTTCGCGCCGCCGTGACTCTGACGCACAGCCTCCGCATCAGCCCGACCCGTGTTCACCTGGGAGTCGGTCTGCTGCTCCACCTGTACGCCAGAGTGGCAAGCAGTAGGCATGTCGGACACATCGCTGACGCTCGTGTCCTCCATGCCTGCTTGCGAGGGGCCTCCGGCCCCCTCGACCCCCTGGAAGAGCGCGTCCAGTTCGGTGCTCATGCGGCACCTCCGATCAGTGCCAGCGGCACGTCCGGACTCCGCACGGCGAGCCCGCTCAGCAGCTCCGCGACCGCGCCGTCCGCGTCGTGGTCGGCCGAGGTCTCCGGACCGTAGGTCAGTTCCCGCGACCCGGCGTTCCGGTGGTACGCGTTCCCGTACATGCCGGGCGTGTGCGCGGCGGCCGGAACGCTGCACTGATGCCACTCGTAGGGCTCGATCCTTCCGATGTGCTGCACGAGGTAGCGGTTGATCTCGTCGGCACGGTAGACCTTCACGACCGAGGCCAGGCGGCGGATGAACTGGTCCAGCGCCTCGTCCACGTTGCCCTTCTGACGGGCGTAGTAGAAGAACTCGACGGGCTCGATCGTCGCCGTGATGACGATGAGACGCGGGGCCACCTCGCCCTTGTTCTTATAGCGCGCCTTCGCCGGGGAGGCGTTGTACGGATCGAGCAGCAGCAGCCAGTCGTTCGCGTCCATCGCCGAGGCGCGCAGATCGTCGAGCAGCAGCACTTCCTCCCCGCGCCAGTCATCGAGGGGGTTCCCCGTGGCGGCCCGGTAGACCTGCCACCGCTCGCCGTGGGCGTTCGCCGCGTTGATCGCCTCGGTGATGAAGTCCGTGGCGAACCGGGTCTTGCCGATACCGGCATCCCCGTGCACGAATACCACGTGCGTCGAGAACTCACCGGCGCGGAGCTTCGCCGCCGCCCGGTACGCGCGGCGTTGACCGTAGGCGGACAGGGCATCGTCGATCTCCCGCTGATGCCGCGAGTAGATGTCGAACAGTTCATCGGTAAGCATGATCTGATCGCGCGTGATCTCGCCCTGGAGCACGCGCTCGCGCATGTCCTCGAAGTTCTCGGCGACGACCTTCTTCTTCACGTGGGCGCGACCCTTGAGCCACGTCTCCCGGCGCTGGGCGTCGATGCCGAGGTAGTCCGGCCCGCGCACCGTGGCGACCTCCGAAGGCGCGTACTGGTGCTTGTCCGCGTACTTCACGTGCGTCAGGTACGAGAGCATGTTGTCGAAGGCGTACCGCCCGCGACCGGGCTTCTCGACGTACTGCGGTTCGACGCCGATGCCAAACGCGAGCCGATCCAGAGGCGCGCTCTTCGCGCGGCTGGCGAACTTGATCACCGCGTGCAGGTGATCCGGCTTCGGCTCGACCACGAGGGTCTTCTCGGTGTCGCTCCAGACCTCGCGCTCGTCCTTGTCGTGCACGATGCCGTAGGCCTCGACGACCTCACAGCCGATCGCCTCGAGCCGCTGCACCACGTAGGCGAGGATCGCCCCGGCTCCCTGCTGGAGCAGCGCGGCCCCGTTCGCGTCCTCGGCGGCCCAGGTCCAGTACGACGGATCGAGGTACTGCGTGAGCCCGATGCTCGTCGGGTTGTTCTCCTGCTTAGCCACGGCGACCACCGCCCAGGACGTCGGAAGGAGCGTGCGGCGCCTTAAATGACCCCCTATTGACCCCCAAATGATCCTGCGGGGTCACGCGGTGGAGCGAAGGCGAAACCGGCAGCTGACCAGGCATGTTGTTGCATGGCGCGGCAATCGACAAGCCCTTGCCGCGCCCGTAGGAACGGATGAGGCTTCCAGAACTCTTGGAGTGCGGAGCACGGATGAGGACGGGCATCACGACGACGGGCAGCCCGCCTCCGGCGGATGCCAGGCCAGGCCCATCGGTCGGGCTGGTCAGGTCAGCGGGAGCGGTGGCGCTGGTGCGTTCGGCGGCGTTCATCGGGCACCACCCTTGCGGTAACGCTTGATGACGGCCTGATGCGTGACGCCGAGGGCGTCGCCGATCTTGGCCCAGGTCACCCCGTCGGCGCGGGCATCGGCGACGGCCATCTCGACGGCCTCCTCCAGCACGGAGCGGAGCACGCCGAGGTCGTAGAGGTGCGCTTCGCTGTCGGCGAGGGTGGGGTCGCCCACACGCCAGCGGAAGCCGTTCACGTGGGCGAAGGCGGCGGAGTTGGCGCTCATCAGCGATCACCACCCATCACGGCGGCGACCGCGGCCCGCTGGCGCGGAGTCAGCGGCGTGCGGGCCAGGCGCTCACCAGCTCGGCGACCGGCGGCGAGGGCGGCAGCGATGACGGGATCGAGCCCATCAGCCTGCGGATCGGGGGTCGAATCCTGGTCGAGCCCAGGGCAGTCCAGCGCAGATGCGCGGGGAGCGTCGATAACGACAGACATCGGAAGTCCTCAAACATGAGTGTGCTTCCGGTTCCCCGCCACGGTAATTGGGCTGTTTGACCGGCTACTCATCCGGGAGTAGTACCGCCAGCTTCAAAGTCTGGCCCCCGGTGGGATCTTCTTGTCTGCAATCATTCTCCCACGAGTCGACTCACCAGTCCACTGACGAGTCGACTCGCGTGTCAGTCGCGACGCGGCTCTATTCGAATGAGGTCGGGGTCGAACCTCACGTGACCCGGCGCGATGGGCTCGATGGTCACCGTCACCAGCTCGTCCACGAGCATCCGGCGGCGGTCCACGTCCAACGCCTTCCACTTCGCCTCGACAACCTCGCGGCGCTCCGCGGTGCCGACCGGCTCGTCCACGTCCGCGAGCAGCTTCGCCGCCACCGACACGGAGCGGTCGAGCAGCTCCGCGTCGATCTCGTCGATGCGCGCCTTCACGTCGTTGATCGCTGCAGTGATCTCCAGGACGGGCTGGTGGATGTCACGGAGCAGAGGGCTCAGCTCTTTCACGCGCTCGACCAGGGCGTTCCGCTCGGTCAGCAGCTCCTCGCGGTCCGGCCCATCGTCCTCCTGCGGCATCACGAGGTCGTGGACGTCCACCGAGGACAGGCGGGTGAGCACCGCCTCGGTGACCATCGCATCGACGGGCTCGCGTTGGCGGGTGAGGTGGAACTGCTCGCCGCAGCGGTACGTCGGCTGCTTGCGACTGTTCGTCCCGGAGACGAGCGTCGCGCCGCACTTCCCGCACAGCCCGATCGTGGACAGAAGGTACTTCGGCTGGTTGCCCTGCCTTGCCGACCTTCGCACGTTGTCCTCCAGCTTCGCCACCGCGGCCCGCCACGTTTGCTCGCCGACGATGGGAGGGAACGCCTCGCCCTGCACCGGGTACAGCTCGCCCGAGGCGTAGTGCTTGATGTACCCAGCGTAGAGCGGGTTCGCCAGCAGGTACCGCACGGCATCGACGGAGAACTCCGACCCGCGCGCGGTCAGATGACCGGCATAGTTCAGGTCCTCGCGAATGCGACGGATCGACAGCGACGGCTCGCCGAGGAACGCGTCGAAAGCCCGCCGAACCGCGTCGGCCTCCTCCTCGATCAGCTCGCCCTCCCGCGTCCAGCCGAACGCCTTCCAGGTGGAGGCCGGTATGCCCTCGGTGCGGCGGCGCTCGTTCGACCTGATCTGGCGCTCGGCCTTGCGACGCGCCTCGAACCGGGCGAGAGCGGCGAGCATCGTCGCCCGGAACTCACCGTCCGCCGTGGAGAGGTCGATCTCGCCGTCGACGGTGACGACTCTGAGGCCGAGGTCGATCAGCGTGTTGAGGTCCTTCGTGCTGCGCAGGAGACGGTCCATGTCCACGGCGACGACCATGGAGAATCGACCGGCTCGAGCGTCGTCCAGCATCTCGGCCCATCGGGTGCCCGCGCGGCGCTTCTTCGTCGCAGAGACCGTGTTGTCGTCGTAGACCTCGACGACATTCCAGTCCTTGGCCTCGGCCAGCGCCCTGATCTTCCGCAGCTGCGTCTCGACCGTCCACCGGTCGCCCTTGCGATCCATCGAGGCACGGACGTACGCGGCTACCTCGTTCGTCTTCCTCAGCGATACCAGTTCAACCATGCAACCAAGCTTACGTGAACGGGTGTTGCAACCGCGACATGCGCTAGCGCATGTCGATCACGCCGGTGCCCACCTCGATGTGGCGGGTACGGGCCGCAATGGCGCTCAACAGGGGCATGGGGGACGCGGATTGGCGTGCGAAGTGATGCACGCGGAAGTACGCGCCGTTGACGCCCAGCGCGTCCGCGCCCTCGGCGATCTCGATCGCGTCCTTGAGGGCCTGACGAGCATCCGGGTCCGCATGTCCACGCCCGGAACCGTAATGACCGAAACTCAGGAATCCGAAAGCCTTCATGACCGGTGCAACCGCGACCCCGCCCCTTTTATTTTTCGTGCAACTTCTTGCGCGATGAGCACGCCGCCGCTCGGTGTCGATCGCACGCCAGCGTCCGGGCATCCCGTGTCCGCGGGGGTGATTTTCAAGCGGCCCGTACGCGCGCGGCGTCGTCGCACCCCGGAATCGGCCCCGCGGGGGCAGTTCCCGGGGTCAGGCCTCGCCAGACTCCTCCTCCCCTGAGGCGGGGGCCGCGGCGAGGGCCATGACGTCGTCGAGCATCTCACGCGTGAGCAGGCCCGTGAACGTGTTGCGCTGGCTCACGTGGTAGCACCCCACGAGCCGCACCGTGCGGCCTTCCGGCGTGCGCAACCGTGCCACGGCACCGTGGCCGAACTTCGGGCGCGGTCGGGGCACGTCCCAACCCATGCGCGCCGCGGCAGCCAGGGTCGTGTGCCACGCGATGCCCCCGAGCGCGAGCATGCTCTCAAGATGTGGGAGCAGCGCGATCTCCCGCTCGAACCACCCACTGCACGCCGCCTTCTCGTCCGGTGCGGGCTTGTTGGCGGGCGGCGCGCAGCGCACCGGGGCGATCATCCGCACGCCGCGCAGCGTCTGCCCGTCCCCCGCGGTGCTCACGGTCTCGTTCGCCGCGAACCCCGCGCGGTACAGCGCCGCGTAGATCCAGTCCCCGGCACGATCCCCCGTGAACATGCGACCCGTCCGATTGCCGCCGTTCGCCGCGGGCGCGAGTCCCACGATCACGAGCCGCGCCATGGGGTCCCCGTAGGACGGTACCGGGCGCCCCCAGTACGGTTCCCCCGCGAACGACGCCCGCTTGTGCTCGGCCACGTCCTCCCGCCACTCGACGAGCCGCTCGCACGTGCGACACACGCTGCACAGGGCGTTGAGCTGCTCGACGTCGCTCGCCCCCGCCGCGAGCTCACGCACCCGGGCGGCGTCGCGGGCCACGGGTGTGTCCGCTCGCGCGGGGTCCTCCGGCCACCCGGTCCCGGGCGGCACCGGGGACGGGAAGAGCCGCCCGGTGAGCGGGTGGGGCAGGAGCGTCTGGGGGTTCTCGGCCATTTGGGTGCCTGTCTCAAGGGTGCGAGTGGGTGTGGAAGGGTGCGGGAATGCGGGGACGTGCGGTGCGGAGCGGTGGGCCGTCCGAGCCGGACCGCGCCGGTCGCGAGCGCCATCGTCCGCACGGCCGACGCTGTCGTCGGCGGAGCGGGCGACGCCGCCCGGGCCGCGAGCGCCGTCGTCCCCGCCCCGAGCGGAACAGGTAGGGAATGACCGAGGCGGGCACGCGACGTCGGGCCCGCGGCTCAGAGCAGGGTGTCCTCCCCGAGCCGGCGCAGGATCTGCCGGCGCCAGCGTTGTGGGAACTCCGGGGCGCGGGTCAGCGCACGGTAGGCGTCCGGGTCCGCCATGCCGGCGTTCATGATGCGCACGACATCGCTCACGGACACCGCGTCCGACGGCCGGCTCGTGAACTCGAACGTGTCCCCCGCGGCCACGTGACCCTCGCGCAGGACCCGCAGGTAGAACCCCGTGCGGCCGGTGTCTTCCATGTCCCGGGGCAGCTGGGCGTCCTGCCACCTGCGGGACACCGTGGCGCACGGCGTGCGGGGCTGGGTCACCTGGACCACCGCGGTGCCCACCCGGTATACGTCCCCCAGGTGGACCTGATCCTCCGTGGCGCCGCGCAACGTGAGGTTCTCGGAGAACGCACCGGGGCCCAGATCGCGGCCCTCGCGCCGCCACCCGTCGTAGTTCTCATGGGGATAGCAGCACACGGCCTTCTCGGGACCGCCGTGCACCGAGATGTCCCCCTGTTCGTCCCCGATGAATCCCGTGGCGCTCAGGAACACCCGGTCCGTGCGGGCCTCCTTGTCCGCGGCAGTGTCGAAGGCCTTGCGGCCCCAGCGCTGCCGCCGCACCGCGCCGGTGTGCAGTGCGACCACCGAGGCATCCGTGACCGTCAGTTGTGGATTCTCCATGGGTCCTCCTGATCCCGGGGACTGCTCACCGGATGGGGTATGGGCGCCGCTCGCGCGGTCCGGCCGGTCCGGCCGGTCCGCCTGCCTGTCAGTTGCTTCACGACCCGCGGCGTCTCGCGCTGCCGCGTCCTGCTTCGTGCGCCGCGCGTGGCTCGTTGCTCCGTGCTCGCTGTGATTCATGCGTGCGCCGGGACACAGTCCGGACAGTACACCCGGGCCCCGGAGGCCGTGCAGTCCTCGCAGCACAGGAACAGCTGCCGGCATGTGGGTTCCGCGCAGTTCACGAACGTGGGTGTCGCCGTGCCGCATTCCTCGCAGCGGCCCAGCGAGCGCGCATCAGGGGAGAATTCCATGTGCATACGCTTGTCGAAGACGTAGAGGGAGCCGTCCCACAGTCCGTGGTCCCCGTACTGTTCGCCGTAGCGCACGATCCCGCCGTCCAGCTGGTACACGTCCCGGAATCCCCGGTTCTTCAGCAGCACGCTCAACACCTCGCAGCGCACTCCCCCGGTGCAGTAGGTCACCACGTGCTTGTCCTTGAGGTGGTCGTACTTCCCGGAGTCGAGTTCGCGGATGAAGTCCCGCGTGGTGCCCGTGTCGGGGACGACGGCGTCCCGGAACCTCCCAATCCGCGCCTCCAGCTCGTTGCGACCATCGAAGAACACCACGTTTTTCCCGCCCCGGTCCACGAGCTGGTGCAGTTCGCGGGGTGTCAGGTGGGTGCCACCGCCCTGGACCCCGTGCTCCGTGACCGTGATGACGTCCGGGGCGTGGAAGGACACGAGCTCGGGGCGCACCTTGACGCTCAACCGGGGGAAGTCGTCCCCGCGGCCGTCCGACCACTTGACGTCCGCATCCTTGAACGGGACGTACTCCCGCAGCCCGCGGACGTACCGTTTCACGTCCTGGATGTCCCCTCCCACCGTGGCGTTGATCCCCTGTGCGGAGACGATGATCCGCCCCGTCACATTGCTGCTCCGCGCCAGGTTCAGCTGCCACAACCGCACCGCCTCCGGATCCGGCAGGGGTGTGAAGACGTAGAACAGCACGATCTTGGGGAGGGACATGACTCCAGCGTAGATCCCCGCTCCGACCGAACATCTGTGCCCCGAAAAAGCCGTTCCCGGCCGATCCCGCGGTCGTTCCGGGGCATGTGTGTTGTGCAGTGGGATTGCCGCGGGGGTGTAACGCGGGGGATGTAGGGCGGGGTGCGGGTGCGCGTGGCCCTCGCTGGAGTGGATACAGCCGTGGGGAGGGCCGCACCTGTCACCGACCCGGCGGTGTGGGGCTCACAGGGCCCGCGATCCGTGCTCCGCGCGGTAGACGCCCGACTTGATGAGCCGCCAATGATCCACCGGCGCCGAACCTCCGGCACATCGTTCTAGGGAGCACCATGTCCACCGCGTTCGTTTCCGCCGGCGCCCCCAGCGCTCATCGTGATCTTCTCCCTGCTGGCGGGTCGCAACGCGCCCAAGTCATGGACCAACAAGGCGCCCGCGAAGGACGTCTCCCCCGCCGACTGACCGTTCCCCGCGTACCGGGACGCAGCGGCGTTGTCCGCCGTTCGCGTGAGCCCCGGATCCGGACCTGTCGGCGCGGTCCGCGCCGGTGTCACACCCGACGACGACGCCGCACCCCTCCCCGCTCGCGACGCACGCGTCTGCCCGTGGCGGGTCTGCGGCGCAACCGTGCCAGCGCACCGGGGCCGAGGTTCGCGGGGCCGGGCAGGCGCCACCCGAAACGGCGCGCGGGGACGCTGACCACGGCGCTGAGGACGATGGCCCCGGCCATACCGGCGGTCTCGTGACCCAGGCCCGCGAGCAGTGCCATGAGGCCGCTCGAGAGCAGGGCGCTCGTGGCGTAGAGGGTGTTCCCGCCGAAGATGGCGGGCAACCGGCCCACGGCGATGTCCCGGATCATCCCCCCGCCCACGGCGGTGACGACCCCCAGCAGGATGGCCGGTGGCCATGCGAGCCCGGCACCCAGGGCCTTGACGGTGCCCGTGGCGGCCCAGCACCCCACCGAGAGACAGTCGGCCACGAACAGGGCGCGCATCGTCCAGCGGTGACCGAAGACCATGAGGTAGGCGATCACCGCGCCGGCGAGCGCGGAGGTGAGGTAGGCGGGGTTGGTCAGCGCCACCGGGAAGCCCTGTTGCAGCAGCGTGTCCCGCAGCATGCCGCCGCCCAGTCCGGAGACGATGGCGAGCACCGTGAATCCCACGAGGTCCATGCGCAATTGGCGGGCCACGACGCCGCCCAGGATCCCGTTGGTCAGCACGCCCAGCAGATCCACGGCGCTGAAGACGGATGCCGCCTCGATGCTCACTGCGTGTTCTCCCGTCGACCCGTTGCGTGAACGGGGACCAGCATAGGGGCCGATCGGCGCACCGGGCGGCAACCGGCACGTCGATCGGTTCCGCGGGCGGGAATCCCGGCTGCCCGTGGTGCACCCCGTGCGAGTATCGGTGCACGTCAGAGCGGATCCGAAGATTCACCCGGGAGCAATCCACGGGTCACCCACGGCGCCGATCATGAGGTCATGACTCTTCAGAACGGCCCCTTGAACCGTCGTCAGCTCATGAGCGGGGCCGCCCTGGCCGCCGCCGTGACCGCCGTCCCCTCCGCCGCGCTCGCCCATGACAAGCCCTCTCGCGGGCCGGGGCTCGTGGTCGAGCGCCTCACCCTCCCGAGCGGGGTGGCCAGTGGCGACGTCACCTCCGACTCCGCCGTGCTGTGGGCACGATCCTCCGGCGCGGGACGCTTGCACGCCGTACTGCGGGCCACCGCGGCGGATGGCACCGTCCTGCGCGGGCGCCACGCCACCAAGCTGCACCTCGTGAGCGGGTGGGCCCACCCCGGGACCGACCACACGGCCAAGATCCTGGCCCGGAAGCTTCCCGCCGGAACCCGCTTCGACGTGACCTACCGTTTCGAGGACGGCTCCGGACGCATGGGTGAGCGACTCACGGGGTCGTTCACGACCGCCCCGGAGCGTACGAACCGCCGCGGTCAGTGCGCTCCCCAGTCCTTCGTATGGACCGCTGACACCGCCGGTCAGGGCTACGGCATCAACCCGGAGATCGGAGGCATGCGCGGTTATGCGGCAATGCATGCCACGCGGCCCGATTTCTTCCTGCACTCTGGGGACACGATTTACGCGGACAACCCCCTGGAGCCCACGCGCCAGGTACCGGGTGAACCGCTGTGGCGCAATGAGGTCACGGAGGAGGTCTCCAAGGTCGCCGAGACGCTTGCCGAGTTCCGGGGCCGCCACCGCTACAACATGATGGACACCAACCTGCGGGCCATGTACGCGGAGGTCCCCGTGATCGCGCAGTGGGACGACCACGAGACCACCAACAACTGGTGGCCCGGTGAGGTCCTGGACGACCCGCGGTACACGCAGGTCCGGGACGTGGACACCCTGGCCGCCCGCGGTCGGCAGGCGTGGCAGGAGTACATGCCCATCGCCGACTCCCGCGCATTGCGCCGCGGCACCGGTTTCGGGCCCGCGCGCATCCACCGCAAGATCGCCCGGGGCCCTCATCTGGACGTCTTCGCCCTGGACATGCGCACGTTCAAGAGCGAGAACACCAATGGGCTGGAGTCGCACGAGACGGAGATCCTGGGCGAGGAACAGACCCGGTGGTTGATCCACGAGCTGTGCCGGTCCCGGGCCACGTGGAAGGTCATCGGCAACGACCTCCCCCTGGGTCTGGTGGTCCCGGACGGGAAGGGACAGGAATCCATCTCCAACGCGAACCACGGTGCACCACTGGGCCGTGAGCTGCAGCTGGCCCGCGTGCTCAAGGCGATCAAGGACCACCGGATCAAGAACGTGGTGTTCCTCACCGGGGACGTGCACTACTGCGCGGCCCACCACTACTCTCCGGAGCGGGCGGCGTTCAAGGACTTCACGCCGTTCTGGGAGTTCGTGGCCGGGCCCATCAACGCCGGTTCCTTCGGCCCCAACCAACTGGACCGCACGTTCGGCCCCCGCGTGGACTTCCAACAGGCCGGTCCGCCCATGGGCTCCCCGCGCTCGGGCGAGCACCAGTACTTCGGACACGTGAACGTCGCGGGGGACGGCAGCGCGTTCACGGTGCGCCTCATCAACGCCAACGGCACCACGGTCTACACCCGCACGCTCACCCCGCAGCGGTGACCGCGCGGCACCAGCGGACACCCCGCTGGCGTGGTGTTCCGTGGTCCACGGATGCGCCAGGATAGGAGCATGAACGACACCCTGCCCGGTTACACCGTCCTGGACGGCCCGCCCACGATCCCGGACTACCTGACGCTGCGCCGTGAGGCGGGGATGAGCCGCAAGACCGAGGAACAGACCGCGGCCGGGATCGGCGGCGCGTGGGCGGCGATCCACGCGATCCACGACGAGTCCGGTGACACCGTGGGCATGGGCCGGGTGATCGGGGACGGCGGGTGGTACTTCCACGTCATCGACACGGCGGTGTTGCCGCCGCATCAGGGCAGGGGCATCGGCTCCGCGGTCCTGCGCGCGCTGCTGGATCGCATCCGCCGCGACGCACCGCCGGGCGCGTACGTGTCCCTCATGGCGGATGAGCCCGGGCGTCCGCTGTACGAGCGGCACGGGTTCGCGGACCCCGCGCCGCGGACCATCGGGATGAGCCTGTCCATGGATCGCGGCGCGCATGACTGAGCGTCCCCCCGCTCCGGGAAATCCGGGGTCCGCCCCACAGGACGACGACGCCGCCGTCCCGGGTCACGCCGTGTCAGGTCGCTCCGCCCCGCCCCCGTCCGACGCACCCACCGCACCCCGGTGGGACGCACCGTGCGGGCGGATCATCGGATGGCGGGACGGGCCAGTGGACCGGGCCACCGGAATCCGGTACGCGAGCGCGGGGCGTTTCGAGCGACCGCGGCCCGTCGCGGCGTCGTCGGCGGAGCTCCACGCGACCGAGCCGGCGCCCGCGTGCCCGCAACCGCCCATGCCGTTCCTGGACGACGTCGTGGGCAGCAACATCGGAGAGCTGCCCCAGGACGAGGACTGCTTGCGCGTCTCCGTGACCGTGCCCGCGAACACGCCGCCGGACGCCGGGCTGCCCGTGATGGTGTGGATCCACGGCGGGTCGTACGCATCCGGCGCGGGGGACGCGCCGTTCTACGACCCGCGCGTGCTCGTGAGCGAACAGCGCGTGATCGTGGTGAACGTGACGTACCGGCTGGGGCTGCTCGGTTTCCTGGGCGACGGCGCGGACATCCCCGCCAACCTGGGGTTGCTGGACATGATCACTGCCCTGCGCTGGACGCGCGAGAACATCGCCGCGTTCGGCGGCGACACCGCCAACGTCACGGCGTTCGGTCAGTCCGCGGGTGGGGACGCGGTCGCGCACCTCATGATCGCCGACGGCGCTCGGGGCCTGTTCCGCCGTGCCGTCATCCAGAGCGCGCCGTTCGGCCTATTGGCCGGGCGCGCCACGATGAGCGAGCTTATGGCGACGACCGCGAGCGCACTCGCCCGGGACGCGTCGCTCGATGACATCCGCACGATGCAACAGCGCGTGGCCAAGGCCGCTACGCGGTTCGGGCTCAAGGGGCAGATGCCGTTCGGACTGCAGTACGGTCACGACCCGATGCCACCCGAGGCCGACCTGGACCGCCACTGGTGTGAGGCCGCCCCACACGTGGAGGTCCTCGTGGGCAACACGACCCGCGAAGCCGCGCTGTTCACCGCGCGCATCCCCCCGCTACTCCGGCGGATGAACCACCCCCGCAAGTCCCGCGGCGTGGAGCGGATCCTGATCAGCCCGTTCACCCAGCGGCTCTACGGCCGAGGTGCCCGCCGGTTCGCGCAACGCCATGTCCGCTCGGGTGGCACGGGCGCACGCTACGAGTTCTCGTGGGGTGTGGGGCGCAGCCCGATCGCCGCGGCGCACATTTCCGAGCTGCCCCTGCTCTTCCCTGGCCCGGCATGGGAGCGCACCCCCATGGTCGAGGGACACACGTGGGCGGACGTTCTCGCCGACGGCGCTCGCTTGCGTCGCGCGTGGGCGGACTTCGCGCGGGGCGAGCCCGTCACGAGTGATTCCCGCGCCGGGCTGCGGGTGTTCCCGCCGGATACGGGTCGTGCCGCCTGAACAGGGTGGCTCGGGAACACGGGTCACTCGACGGCGTCGGGCGTGAACAGGTCCTCGATCCGACATTCGAACACGGCGGCGAGCCGGAACGCCAACGGGAGGCTGGGGTCGAACCGGCCGCGCTCGATCGAGATCACGGTCTGGCGGGAGACGCCCAGCAATTGTGCGAGGTGGGCCTGCGACCACGACCGGTCTCCCCTCCGCTCCGCGATCCGGTTGTCCACTAGGCCCCTCGCCTGTTGAGTACCGCGTAGCGGATGGCGGCATCAGCCATGACGAACACGAGCAACAGCACCAGGAGGGTCGATCCCGCGATCTCGAATTGCGTGAGGGCCAGGACGACGCAGCCCAGCCCGGCCACCACCAGGAAGTCGTGGAAGGCGCCCGAGGCCGCCTTCTCGTACCACTGGCCCTCCACGTTGTCCTCCGCGTGGGGATCGGACTTCACCGTGTATCGGGAGACGAACACGAACCAGGACAGGGCGAACATGGGCCCGGCGGTGCACACCGCGAAGATGCCGAACGCCATGAGCCGGTTCTCGTCGAAGAACCATGCGGCCACGCCACCCAGCGCCGCCGCGGCGAGCGCACCGGTGATGAGCATGGTGACATAGGCGGACGGGGGCGCCTTCATCCGGCGCTCTGTTCGAGTGGTCATGACTGCGATCCCTTCACCCGGTCGGAGCGGGGATACCGTTCCGAATGTCGATGGCTACAGTCAAGTGTGCTTGACACCCGATGTCAAGGGTGTTTGACATCCCGAGGTTCAACGCTTCGAGGGGTGTCCTCCGGGTCGACGGCGATGCCCGCGGCGCAGGCGATGTCACCGTAGATCCGCGCGAGGTCGTCCAGGGAGCTGTGGGCGTTGAGACCGCTGGGGTTGGGTGCCACGAACAGTTCGGTGCCCGGCCACGGTGAATCCTGCCGACCCGTGACGGCCTTGGGGCGGTCGAAGGCCGCGCGGTACGCGGTGATGCCGAGCACCGCAACCACGGCGGGATGCTCCGCGCGGACCAGTCGGTCCAGCCGCTGTGCCCCCTCGTGGAACTCCTCCGCGGTGAGCTCATCCGCCCGCGCAGTGGCCCGGGGACACACGTTGCTGATCCCGATCCCCCGGTCGGTCAGTTGCGCCAGCTCCTCCGGGACGTAGCCGTCGGCGGCGTTGATCAGGGTCGGGGTGATCCCCGCGCGGTGCAGCGCCGGGTAGAACCGGTTACCCGGCCGGGCGAAGTGCGCACCGGTCGCGGCGGTCCACAGCCCCGGGTTGATTCCCACGAACAACAGCCGCAACGGCTGGGGCAGCAGATCCGGGACAGTGCGATCCCGGTAGGAGTCGAGTTCGGCGCGTGAGAATCCCATGGTGGATCATGCTAGGCCGCAGCACCGACGGCCCGGATGGATGGCGGAGCACAGCTGGCGCACTCGGAGCAGAACGTCCCTCCGTCGAGTCGGGGGGCGCGGCTTGACCACGCCTCCAGCGAAGCCGACAGCGCGGCGGGAATATGCTCCTTCGACGACGCGGAGCAGGCAGCGCTGCGGGAACCCACCCCGCCGACGACGCAGCCCGGAACGGCGGGAGCGGGCCGGGTCGGAACCAGTGCGCGTCACGTCCCCGGCGGCGTCGGCCCCGTGGATGGCAGACGCCCCGTGCACACGGCCGCCGCACCGGCGAGGATCACAAGGCCCATCCCGATGATCTCCGCAGGGCCCAGCACCTGCCCCAGGATCACCCAGCCCACCAGAGCGGCGACGGCCGGTGCCAGGCTCACCAGGATCGAGAACGTCTCGGCGGCCAACCGACGCAGTGCCGCGAGTTCGAGGGCGTAGGGCAGCGCCGAGGACAGCAGCGCCACCGCGAGCCCCACGAGCAACACGCGCGGCTCGAGCAGCGCCGCTCCACCGCTCGCGATCCCGAAGGGCGCCGCAAGCACCGCGCCCACCACCATGGCCCATGCGAGCCCCTGGGTCCCCGGGAAACTGCGCCCCGCCTGCCGGGACATCAGGATGTACACGGCCCACATCGCGGCCGCAGCCATGGCAAAGAACACACCCGCGAGGTCGGGGACCCCTGAGCCCGGGCCCACACCGTTCAGCAGCACGACACCCGCGAGCGACAGGGCGGCCCACAGCACCCCGCTCCACTTCCGGGACAGCACCACGGACAGCGCGAGCGGTCCGAGCAGTTCGATGGTCACCGCGATCCCGAGCGGCAATCGCGCGATCGCCTGGTAGATCAACAGGTTCATCCCACCGAGGGCCACCCCGAACGCCAGCACGACCCCGATCGTGTGCCGCGTGAGCCCCGCCGGGGAGGGTCGCACGACGGCGCACAGCACCACCGCGGCAAGGACCAGTCGCAGGAACACGGCACCCGTGGCGCCCACGTGGTCGAACAGGCCCACGGCGATCGCCGCGCCCGTCTGCGTGACGAACGCCGCGGCGACCACGAGCAGCACGCCCTGCGCGGACGAACCACCGCTCTCGCGGGCCGTCGGGGAGGTCGAGGGATTCACGGCGTCCACGCTACGCGGTACCCCGCGGTACCGGGTCAGCTCGCGACGACGCCGCTGCGCTCGCGTCCCGCGCGGGTGTCGAGTGCCCGGGTGCCCCGGTTGCGATCCCGGGCCAAGGCGATGATCCAGATCAGCAGGGTCACGGCCGCGAGGCCGAACGCCGCGGTTCCCACCACCTGGGACGCGGGTCCACTGGAGGTACGGGCCACCCCGATCCACACGAGCGCCCACACCACGGCCGCGGTCACGGTGAAACGCGGACCCGGGAGCCGGGCGGAGACGGCGGTGAGGAGCACGCAGCCATGCGGCGTTGAGCACTATGGACACCCCGGCGAGCCAGCCGATCCGGCGCTCCCGCGCGTTCGTTGCGACGCTCCACAGCCATTGCCGCACGGTGTAGGGGAACAGGCCCACGTAGATCACGGACCAGATGGAGAACGCGGTGCCCGCGGGAGCGATCAGAGTTGCGTCCGTGTCCAGGGCTCCGCCGGCGGTGTTCGCCACGGAGGTCCCGATCACTCCGACGCCCACGAGTGTCCCGACGATGCAGAACACCCCGCTTAAGGTCACGAAGACACAGCGGCCGAGGTCGGAGCGCATCCGGGGTGCTCTTTTGGTCGTGGAGTTTCAACCCTACGGATCGCGCGGGATCAGCGGTCGGTGAGCAGGAACGTGCGCAGCGCGGAGATGACCTCGTCCGGGCGGTCCGCGTGCACCCAGTGGCTCGCACCGCGCACCGTGGTCCGCACCGTGCGCGGGAACAGCGCGCGCATCGCGGGGACGTCGCTGTCCTGGACGTAGTCGGAACGCTCCCCCGCGATCCACAGCACGGGCCCCATGAAGGTGCGCCCTGCGACGTCGTCCGCGGGCCAGTCCCCGATGGCGCCGAGCTCGGCATGGAGCAGGCCCAGGTTGGGCTGCCACCCGAAACCGCCGTCCCGGTGGCGCAGGTTCTGGAGGAGGAAACCGCGCACGTGGTCCTCGGGGATCTCGGGGCGCAGCGCGGCGTCCGCCTGGGAGCGGTGGCTGACGTCGCTCAGGTCCAGGCGCTGCAGGGCGCCCAGCAGGTGCTCGAAGTCGCCCCGCCCGGCACCGGACTCCTGCGCACCCACCGGGGAGATGTCCACGACCACGAGCCGGCGCACGAGTTCCGGGTGACGCAGGGCCAGGATCATGGCGACCTTGCCGCCCATCGAGTGGCCCACGACGTCCACGGGACCGTCCGCGGCGAAGGACTCACGCAGCTCGGCGGCCACGGTATCCGCCATGGCTGCGTAGCCGAAGCTCTCGGTCCAGGCGGACTCACCGTGGTTGGGCAGGTCCACGAGCAAGCTGCGGAACTCGGGTCGCAATCCCTTGGCGATGTTCGTGAAGTTCTTGCCGCGGCCGAAGAGCCCGTGCAGGAACACGACGCGATGCTCGCCGTCTCCCACGAGCGTGGTCTTCACGAGGGGTTTCTGGTCCTGGGGCACGGGCCCAATCTACTGTGCGCGCCCACCGCGCCCCAAAGCGGACACCGCCCCGCACGCGGCGTGGATGCCGGGTACGGGGCGGTGGATCCGGGACGTCCCGGATGAGGACGGATCAGTTCTGCGAGCCCTTGAGCCGTTCGATGTGCTGGGACGCCTCCGCCTTGGTGAGATCCGCGGGCAGTTCCTCCCCGGCTTGCTTGGCGAGGGTGTCCAGGTAGGACTTCTGGGACGCGGTCATGGGCTCATCGCCGCTGACCCAGGTCGAGGGGTCCTTCTCGAGGGACGAGTCCTGAGCGTCACCGGTCGCACCGATGGTCTCGCCCTGGGGCGCGCCATTGGTCTCTCCCTGCGGAACGCCGTTGGCGGCCTGGTCGGGCAGGGCACCGTCCGGGGTGCCGTTCTCGAGCGGGGGCTGTCCGCCCTGGGGGTCCTGTGCGGGGGTTTCGGTCATGACTGCTCCTTCGCTGGGTCTCGCGCCGGATCACCGGATGTCGTGGTGTCGACGCTAGCCCCCGCTCCGCCTCCCCGCGAAGATGTTTCGCTCACGGCGCGCAAGGTCCCACCGCTCGTACCGATCCGCAGCGGGTGGTCACCGCACGATGCTGCGGGTGCTCCCGTCCTCGCGCCGCGTCCAGCCCTTGGCGTCCAGGTGTTCGAGCAGCGGTACGGCCACCCGGCGCGTGGTGCCCCACGCCTGCCGCGCCTGGCTCGTGGTGAAGGGCTGGGGCAGCCGCGCGAGCTCGCGCATCGCGAGCGCGGGCGCGGTTGGCAACAGGACGACGTCGCCGGGTAACCGCAGCACCCGACCGAGCCGCTGCGCCGCCGCCAATTCTCGCGGGCCGAGGCGCAACTCCTGCAGTTCGTACGCCTCCGGTGCCGCGAACGGATCCGCACGCAAGCGCTTCTCGAGCGCGGTGATCGCGGCCTCCGCGGCACCGAGTCCGCCGCCGCGACCGGGGACCGTGATGTATCCGTCCTGCTCCGTGAGCTGCGCCCGGGCCACGAGCATGTCCAGGAGCCGTCCGCCGGGTTCGCCGAGCGCTGTGCGGGCCGCGCCCCGGGGCAGTCCCGGGGCCAGGGGGTCGCGCTCGTGCGCGGCCTCGACCGCCGCTCGCAACTGCGTGGCCCACTCCGTGAGCCGGGGCACGTGGATCCACCATCCGTCCGCCACGACGACGTCGCCGGAGGGCGTCTCGTCCGCCGCGAACCCCAGCAGCCGCAACCGCTCGGTGCTCACCGCCCCGTACTTGACGGTTTCCGCCACGGGGTCGCCGTGGTCGGCGATGCCCGCGAGCCGAGCGGCCTCCCGGGCGGCCGCACCGCGCCGGTCCAAGGTGGGCGGGTCGACGTCGAGCACACGTGCACCCCCGACCGCGACCTGCGCCCCGGGACTGCGCAGCACGAGCCGGTCCCCCGGCACGAGGGTCATCTCGTGGTCCAGCTGCAATCGGGCGTGATCGGCATCGAGCGGTCGCAACCGAGCGCCCACGCCGGCCGTTCCCGCGTGCACCACGATCTCGGCGGGCAGTTCGTCGAACGGAGCCCCCCGCTCACGGCGGACCTCGATGACGCCCGCGCTCGGCCACGCGTCCGGGGTCACGAGCACGTCCCCACGGTGGATCGCGTCCTTGCTCGTGCCCCGCAGGTTCACGGCCACGCGGTGGGTGGGTCCGATCCGCGCCACGGAATCATTCTGACTCTGGATCGAGCGCACGGTGACCTCTTGCTTTCCCGTTCGACCGCGCAGGGTCAACCGGTCACCCGTGTGCAGGGTCCCGGCGGTCAGGGTCCCTGTGATCACGGTCCCGGCACCGGAAATCGTGAAGGCCCGGTCGATCCACAACCGGATCCTGGCGTCCGGGTCCGGGCCGGGCACGCGGGAGAGCACCGCGTCCAGCGTGTCCCGGAACTCGTCGAGTCCGGTTCCCTCCCGCGCCGAGACGGCCACGGCGGGAGCGTCCGCGAGACCCGTGTGGGCGAGCTCCGCGCGCGCCCGCGCCACGACGTCGGCCACCCGCTCCGGAGCCCGGTCCGCCTTGGTCACCACGATCATCCCGTACTCGATCCCGAGAGCAGCGACCGCATCCCGGTGGTCGCGGGACTGGGCCTGCCAGCCCTCGTCCGCGGCCACCACGAAGCACACCACCGGAGCCGGGCCCACACCGGCAAGCATGTTGCCCAGGAACCGCTCGTGCCCGGGGACGTCCACGAACGCCACATGCCTCCCCGAGGGCAGCTCGGTCCACGCGAACCCGAGGTCGATCGTGAGCCCTCGTCGCTTCTCCTCGTCCCACCGATCCGGTTCGATCCCCGTGAGTGCTCGGACCAGGGTGGACTTGCCGTGGTCCACGTGACCGGCCGTCGCCACGACGTACATCAGCCCACCTCCGCGAGCGCCGCGCGCACGGCGGCGAGCAGGTCAGCGTCCCGCTCCTCGGGGACGCAGCGGGGGTCCACGAGGCACGCGCCGTCGTGCACGCGCGGCAGCACGGCTGGCGTGCCGAGACGCAACGGGCGCGCGGCGGCCTCCGGGAGCCGCACGGCCCAGCCGGGCAGCGGGACACCGGGAGCACCACCCCCACCCACGCGACCATCGTGCTCCACGACGCGGGCTCCCACCGCGGCGGCCAGGGCCTCCGCGCGCTCACGCACGCGCTGCGGGTCCGCGTGCAGGGCGCTCGCGACGGGGGTGGGACCGCCCCGCAGGGTGGCCTCAAGGGCGGCGAGGGTCAGTTTGTCCGCGCGCACGGCCCGGGCCAGTGGGAAGCGCGCAAGGTGGCGGATCGTCTCGGTGCGCCCGAGCAACAGACCCGCCTGGGGCCCGCCGAGCAGCTTGTCCCCGCTCGCGATCACGGCGTCCGCGCCGGCCTCGAGCGCTTCCGACAGACTCGGCTCGTGGGGCAGCGCGGGATCCGGCGTGAGCAGGCCGCTACCCACGTCCACCACGAGCGGCACCCCGTGCTCGTCCGCGAGCGCCCGCAGCTCCCCGAGCGGCACCGAGGACGTGAAGCCGTCCACCCGGAAGTTGCTGGGGTGGACCTTGAGGATGCACCCGGTCTCCGGACCCATGGCGTCCCGGTAGTCGGCGTGGTGCGTGCGGTTGGTGGTCCCCACCTCGCGCAGCCGCGCACCCGTGGATTCCATGAGGTCGGACAAGCGGAACCCGGCACCGATCTCCACGAATTCGCCCCGGCTGATCAGGACCTCGCGCCCAGCGGCCAGCGCGGTCGTGGCGAGGACCAACGCCGCGGCACCGTTGTTGACGATCAGCGCATCCTCGGCGGCGGGGCACGCGTCGAGCAGTGCCTGCCGCGCGGCGACACCCCGGCCGGAGCGCTGCCCGGTGGTCAGGTCCAGTTCCACGTCCACGTAGCCGGAGGCGTCCTGCAGGGCCTGGCGGGCGGCATCGGAGAGCGGAGCGCGGCCCAGGTTGGTGTGCACCACCACGCCCGTGGCGTTGAGCACCGGGGTCAATGAAGACGCGCCGCGCGCCGAGAGCTCGGTGACGACGGCGCTCGCGACGTCCTCGGGCGCGATCTCCCCCGCGCGTGCCCGGGCCTGCGCGGCCGTGATCGCGACCCGCACCGCCGCGGCCCCCAGCCCGGCTCCCACGGACCCGATGCGAGGATCCGCGAGCAACCGGTCGGTGCGGGGGATGCGGCTGCGGGGATCCGCTGCACTCACGGCAACTCCTCGGGATCTGTGGCGGGCGAGTGCTCAAGAAGTGGCGGAGGCGGACGGGAATCGAACCCGCCAGACCGAGCTGCTCGGTCTCACCGGTTTTGAAGACCGGGGCGCCCACCAGGACACGTACGCCTCCGGGAGCGAATGTATCACCGCACTCGGACGCCCTCGGTCGTCATAACTCAGTAGCCTGTCCGTCCCCACTCCTAGACTGGACGCATGACTCCCGAAGCCGCCCGCCCGTCCACGACCTCGCACCCGTCCGGGACCGGGATCGGCCGTCTCACGAGCTACGCCCACGGCGGTGGCTGCGCCTGCAAGATCCCGCCGGGCGAGCTCGAGGACGCCGTCAAGGGACTCACGGGTCAGGACTCCCCGGACGTCCTCGTGGGCCTGGACGACGGCGACGACGCCGCGGCCGTCCTCGTGCGCCCCGACCTCGCGGTGCTCTCGACCGCCGACTTCTTCACCCCCGTGGTGGACGACGCCCGCGACTGGGGCCGGATCGCCGCGGCGAACGCACTGTCCGACATCTACGCGATGGGCGGCGCCCCCGTGGTCGCGATCAACCTCGTGGGCTGGCCCCGTGAACTGCTGCCCATGAGCCTAATGTCCGAGGTGCTGCAGGGCGGTCTGGACGTGGCCGCGCTCGCGGGCTGCCCCGTGATCGGTGGGCACTCGATCGACTCCCCCGAACCCACGTATGGCATGGCGGCCACCGGTACCGCGGATCCCGAACGTCTCATGCGCAACGACGCCGCCCGGCCGGGTCTGCCCATCACCCTGACCAAGCCGATCGGGGTGGGACTGCTCAATAACCGGCACAAGACCACGGGCGAGGTGTTTACTGCCGCGATCGAGACCATGACCGCGCTCAATAAGGATGCCTCCCGCGCAGCCCTTGCGGCCGGGGTGCGTGCGGCCACGGACGTGACCGGTTTCGGTCTGCTGGGCCACCTGTACAAGATGTGCCGGGCCTCCGGGGTGGCCGCCACGCTCGACGCCTCCGCAGTTCCGCTCGTCGACGGCGCCGCGGACGCCCTGCGGGACGGTTTCGTCTCGGGTGGTACCCGCCGCAACCTGGACTGGGTGCGCCCGTTCCTGTCCGCGGGATCGGGAATCACGGAGGACCAGCTGCTCCTGCTCGCGGATGCCCAGACCTCGGGCGGACTGCTCGTGGTCGGGGAGGTCCCCGGCTATCCCGTGATCGGGGAGACCACCGAGGTTCCCGCCGACGGTGACGCGCTCATCACCGTGCGCTGAGCGCGTCGTTCAACTCAACCCATTGCGCGAACCGTTCATCCGACCGGTTGCGAGACGGCCTGCGCGGTCGTCCCGGGCATGTGTTCGCACGTGAGCGGGGCAGCCCCCCGCCACGGCAGACTCAACCGGCGGTTGTGATCGAATCGTCGATGATCCCGGCGGCGCGGCGCTTCTCGAGCCGGTTGCGCTGCGGGATCACGGTGTACCGGGGGTCCTTCACGGATTCCTTGCCGGCCCAGAACACACCCCAGCGCGTGAGCGCGGAGGACGTCATGAGGGCGAGCCCCGAGGCTGCGGCGACCCAGCGGCGTCGTCCGCCAAGCAGAACGCCCGCGCCACCGATGACCGAGAGCCGTTCGCTCCACGTGAGCCACGCACCGGGCTTGCCCTGTTCGAGCGGCTCCACGGAGACGGGGTCCATGGCACCCTTCATGACGTGCATGGCCGCGAGCTCCCCCGCGACCCCGGCCACCGCGAAGAACCGCGCGGGACCGGTCTCCGCCACGGGCGTGGTCACGAGCGCAAAGCCCCCGGACGCCAAGGACGCCGAGCTGACGAACACGAACGGCAGGTGCGCGTGCATCTCGTGCCATGTGGGCACTGCGGTGTCCCCGAGCAGCACGGCGGTGTAGGCCGCGAGCGGCGCTCCGAGAACGCCGGAGGCCACGCTCGTGGGCAGCTCGAGCGCGTGCAGCACCGGGCGCAGGGGGCCGAGCGGGAGGCGTTCATCCGTCATCCGGTCCACCTCGATCGCGGCGGCCACGCCCGCGTTGGTCGCGAAACCCGCAAGCAACCACGAACCCAGGCTCATGGGCGAGGTGGGCTTGACCGTGCGCATCATGTGCAGGAACCGTTCGGGGCGCCCGAGGTCCGCGACGAGCGCCACGGTCCCGAGGCTCGCCGCTCCCAGTGCACCCAGGCGACCGTTGCGACGCAGTGCGGGCCGGTCCGTGAGGTAGCCGCCCAGGGACAGCAGCGCGGAACCACCCGCGAGACCGCCCAGGAAGAGGTAGGACGCGATCTTGGAGTCCCACGGCGGGGCCTTGACGATCGGGCGGCCGTAGTAGGACGTGAACTCGGGCTCCGGCACCACGGGCACTTCGCGGGAACCGTCACCGCCACCGCGGCGGAAGGCTCCCCCGCCCGGGGTGCGGTTCTTGCGGCGTCGTTTGCCGCGCGGCTCCTGCGGCGGACGGTAGGCGTCGTACGGGGAAATGCTCATGAGCGATCACCCGCCGTGAACGCGACCGCGCCGAGCGCCAGCATGCCCACCATGGCCATGCCCGCACGCTTGAACATGCGCGGCAGGTCCGCCGTGGGGACGCGGGGATCCGGCGGCAGGCCGTACACCTCGGGCTCGTCGAGCAGCAGGAAGATGGACCCGGTTCCGCCCACGCCGTCCTTGGGGTTGGCGCCGTAGAGCCGCGCCTCGGTCTTGCCCTGCTCGTGCAACTGGGCGACGCGCTTCTGGGCCGACTCGAGCATGGTCTCGCGCTCGCCGTACTTGATGGACGTGGTGGGGCACGCCTGCGCGCACGCCGGGGTCTGGTCGTCCTTCATACGGTCGTAGCACAGCGTGCACTTCTGGGCGATCCCGTCCTGGGGGACCTTCACAGTGTCCGGCATGGGTGCCGCACCGCGCTGGGTCTTGGGCTCCACGAGACCGTCGTCGCGGCGCTCGATCACGCCGAACGGACAGCCGGCCACGCACGTACCGCAGCCGTTGCAGATGTCCTCCTGGACCACCACGGTGCCGTACTCGGTGCGCAACAACGCGCCCGTGGGGCACACGTCCAAACACCCGGCGTGGGTGCAGTGCTTGCACACGTCCGAGGACATGAGCCACCGGAAGTCCGGGGTGTCCAGGACCGGGGAGTCGCCGTCCTGCGCGGTGGATGCGCCGCCGGTCGTGGCCGCGCTCCCGCACCCCCCTCCCCCGGACGAGCACCCGCAGCCACCGGACGCGGGTTCAGCCGACGACGACGCCGCGGGCGGACCCACGCGGGGCATCCCCAGGTCCACGAGCGCCCGCCCGGATTCCCGGGCCTGCTCGATGCGGTCCCGCGACTGCTCGATGAATGCCACGTGCCGCCACGTGTCCGCGCCCAGGCCGCCCGTGTTGTCGTACGAGGAACCCAGCAGCTCGTAGTCGGAGTCCGCGGGGTTGCGGTTCCACTCCTTGCACGCGACCTCGCACGCCTTGCACCCGATGCAGATGGAGGTGTCCGTGAAGAACCCGCGGCGCTCGTGCGGATGATCCCAGTGGGAGTCGTCCGCGAACCTGTCAGTGGGTGTCATCCGATCCGTGCTCACTCGTCCTCTTCCCGTTCCCGCACCGCGGTGCCGGCTCCTCGGGCCGTGGAACGCCCCGCGGACTGGCCCTCGCCGTGGGGACGCTTCGGATCCTCGTTCAGTTCCCGCTGCGGATCGGTGATCCGCTCGTTGCCGGTCCGGACGGTGAGCCCGGCCCGCTCCTGGTACTCCTCGATGAGCGCGATGCGTTCGGCACCGCGCGGCCGGCGGCCGGGGCGGATGTCGCACGAACCCGTCTTGAAGTTCTGGATCTGGACGTTCGGGTCCAGGGTGATCCCCAACAGGTCGTTGGCGGCGTCACCGCTGACCACGGCGTCCTTGCCCACGGCCCAGTGATAGGGCAGCCCGATCTGGTGCACGGTCTGCCCGCCCACCCGCAGCGGCGTCATCCGGTCGGTCACCAGGACCTTGACCTCGATGGCCGAGCGCGGCGAGATGATCGTGGCCCATCCAAAGGGCTCCAACCCTTGCTGTTCGGCGAGCTCCGGGGAGATCTCGCAGAACGCCTCGGGCTGCAGTTCGGACAGGTACGGCAACCAGCGGCTCATGCCACCGGCGGTGTGGTGCTCGGTCAGCCGGTACGTGGTGAACACGTACGGGTAGACCTCGCTGCCGGGCGCGCCCGCACTCGGTGCGGAGAGGTTGTCCTTGCGGGGGAACATCACGCGGGCCGGGTTCTGCTGCTGCGAGTACAGCGCATTGGCCACCGGCGACTCCTGGGGCTCGTAGTGGGTGGGCATGGGCCCGTCCACGAGACCCTTGGGGGCGTACAGCCACCCCTTGCCGTCCGCCTGCATGATGAACGGGTCGTCGCCGTGCAGCGAGGCCGCGCCACCGAGCTCCGGGTCAGGCCGCGCGCCGGGATCCTTGTCCACCGGGAAGTCGGGCACGTCCTTGCCGGTCCAGCGCCCGGACTCCTCGTCCCACCACACGAGCTTCTTCCGCTCGCTCCACGGCTTGCCCTGGGGGTCCGCCGAGGCGCGGTTGTAGAGGATCCGTCGGTTCGCGGGCCAGGCCCACGCCCACTTGGAGGCGATCTCGTCCTGCTCGCGCCCGGGAACCCGGTCCGCGGCGTGGTTCACGCCGTCCGCGTAGATCCCGGTGTAGATCCAGCACCCGCCGGACGTGCTGCCGTCCGCCTTCATCTGGGTGTAGGAGGACAGCGGCTTGCCCGCATCGGGGCCGGTCTCGAACCGGCCGTTGATCTCCGCGAGCACGCTCTCGGGATCCGGCTCACCTTCCTCGGTCAGCGGGTAGTCCCACGTGAGGTCCAGCAGGGGCCGGTCCCGGGGATCCGTGGACTCCGCCAACCGGGTGCGCAGTCGCCGGCCCAGGTCGTAGAAGAAGTCCAGCTCGCTCTGCGCGTCACCCGGCGGGGAGACCGCCTGGTGGCGCCATTGCACGAGACGCTGGGTCTGTGTGAACGATCCCGACTTCTCCACGTGGGTGGCCGCGGGCATGAAGAACACCTCGGTCTGGATGTCCTCCGTCTTCAGCTCGCCGGACTCGATCTCGGGTCCGTCCTTCCACCACGTGGCGGATTCGATCATGTTCAGATCGCGCACCACGAGCCACTTGAGGTGGGACATGGCGGTGCGCTGCATGCGGCCGTTGGACGATCCCACCGCGGGGTTCTGCCCCAGCAGGAAGTACCCGTCCACCTTGTCCTCGAGCATGGCCATGAGGGTCTGGTACGTCCCGTGCGGACCGTTGATCCGCGGCATGTAGTGGTACGCCCAGTCGTTGTCGTCGCGCGCGGCGTCCCCCCACCATGCCTTGAGCAGGTTCACGGTGTAGGCGTCCGCGTCAGCCCAGTAGCCTTTCTGCGTCTTGGACCCGATCGTGCCCAGGTACTCGGTGAGCGAATCGGACTCGACCGAGGGCATGGGCAGGTAACCCGGCAGCAGGTTGAACAGCGTGGGGATGTCCGTGGAGCCCTGGATGGACGCGTGCCCGCGCAGTGCCATGACGCCCCCGCCGGGACGACCCACGTTGCCGAGCAGCAACTGCAGGATCGCGGCCGTGCGGATGAACTGCGCGCCCAGCGTGTGGTGGGTCCACCCCACGGCGTACGCGAAGCACGTGGTGCGCTCGCGTCCCGAGTTCTCGGTCACGGCACGGGCCAGGTACTCGAAGTCCGCGGCGGAGATGCCGCACACCTCCTCAACCTTCTCCGGCGTGTAGCGCGAGAAGTGGCGCTTCAGGATCTGGAAGACCGTGCGGGGGTCCTGCAGGGTCTCGTCGCAGCGCGGTTCGGACGCACCCGTGGGCGCGCCGCCGCTGCCGAACTTGTCGCCGCCGGCTTCCTCGCGTTCCTCGTCGCCCTGTTCGTGCTTGTCGGTGCCGTCACCGGCGTCGTCGTCCTCGTCGTCGTAGGCCCACGACGAGAGGTCGTACGCGCCCTTCTCGACGTCGTAGCCCGAGAAGATCCCGCCGAGGTCCTCGGTGTCCTCGAAGTCCTCGTTGATGATCGTGGCGGCGTTCGTGTAGGACACCACGTAGTCGTGGAACCACAGGTCGTGCGTGAGAACGTAGTTGATCAGCGCACCGAGCAGGGCGATGTCCGAGCCCGCCCGGATGGGGACGTGCTTGTCCGCGACCGCAGAGGTGCGCGTGAAACGCGGATCCACGTGGATGATCTTGGCGCCGCGCGCCTTCGCCTCGGAGACCCACTGGAATCCCACGGGGTGGCACTCGGCCATGTTGGATCCCTGGATCACGATGCAGTCGGCGTTCGCCATGTCCTGCAGCGACTGGGTGGCGCCGCCGCGGCCGTACGAGGTTCCCAGACTGGGAACCGTGGCGGAGTGTCAAATCCTGGCTTGGTTCTCGATCTGTACGGCACCCGCTGCGGTGAACAGCTTCTTGATCAGATAGTTCTCTTCGTTGTCCAGCGTGGCCCCGCCCAGGGACGCGATGCCCATGGTGCGGCGCAGCGGACGGCCCTGCTCGTCGGTGTCCTGCCAACCGCGGCGTCGGGCTTCCAGGAAACGATCGGCGATCATGTCGATCGCGGTATCCCGGTCCAGGGGCTGCCACTCGGCGGCACCCGGGGCGCGGTAGAGCACCTGGGTCTGACGGCCCGGGGAGTTCACGAGCTGCTCGCTCGCCGACCCCTTGGGGCACAACCGACCGCGGGAGATCGGGGAATCCGGATCACCCTCGATCTGGACCACGCGCTCGTCCTTGACGTAGACCTTCTGGCCACACCCCACCGCGCAGTACGGGCACACGCTCTGCACCACGCGGTCCGCGCTGCTGGTGCGCGGCGTGATCTCACGCGTGCGCTGTGATTGCACCGCGGAACTGCGGCCGGTGTGATCCCCGGTCCGGAGCTGGCGGATGACCGGCCACTCGAGCGGGCTGAATCGGGACATACCTCAAGAATAGACCGTTTACCGCGCGCGTCCAGGTGTCAGGTGTGTCGCGACGGCGACGACCCGCGCGGCCCTCGCGGCGGCATCGGTCCGGGTCACGCCGGGATTCGGCCCGCACGGCGACGACCCGCGACGACCGGGGGCCACACGGGCCACCCGGACGCCACGGGTCGTCGGTGGTCTGCGACGGCGTGTCGCGTCAGCGCTCGTCCATGGGGTCCACGGTCTGGTCCGCGCCGTCCCGCAACGAGCGGTTGACCTCGCGGTCGGCCTGCGGGTCCTGCACGAGGGCCTCGACCTCAGGGTCCTGGGTCTCGGAGGTGGTATCGAGCTCGGGGATCGTCTCCTCCTGCGCCACCTGCTCCACGTCGGCTTCCTCGGGGTGGGTCAGGGGATCCTCGTCGGCACCCCACTGGGCGTCGTCCTCCTCCCACGCGGAGTCCTCGTCACCGGTGGTGCCGATCAGTTCGTCCTCGCGGAACGTGTCGTCCGAGGCCTCGGGGTTGTCGAGCGGGTTGGGGTCCGGGATGGGCTGCGTCATGGGTTGCTCCTTGCCAGGTTCTCGACGAGCGCGCTGTCACGCGCACGGTCAGACTACGGTGCGGCGGCCCCGCGCCTCCACCGGACCCCCGGCCGCTTCACGCGCAGCGGACCGCTCCGGGGCGGCTCACACGAGCGGCCACGGGTAGCGCATGCCGGAGCGGTCCTCCGGGAGCCTGCCCAGCAGCGCGAGCGCACGGGCACGACGACGCAGCGCCCCTGTCTCCTCGGTCGTCAACAGCTCGGCCACCTCCGGCGGTGCGCCGTTCTCGGCGAGCGCCGCGATGTCCGACACGAGTTCCGGGGGCAGCGGGTCGTGCGCGAACTCCCAGATCACGGTGCGCAGCTTGAACGCCGCGGCGAAGCACAGGCCGTGGTCGATCCCCCAGATCCACCCGTCCGGTCCGCGCAGGACGTGGCCGGACTTGCGGTCCGTGTTATTGGTGATCACGTCGAACGCGGCCATGGTGCGCAGCGCCGTATGGGTGTCCGGGTGGTCCTCCACGATCGTGAAGTAGTGCTCCCGGGGGTCCGCGGCCACGAACAACTGCAGCGATCCGGTCCCGAACGGGGCGTCGTCCCGGATCACGGTGAGCGGGACGATCCCCCATCCGAGCGCCTCGCTGAGCAGGTACGCGGCACGCTCCCGGCGGTACAGACCCGGCGGGAAGTCGTGCAGGGGCCGCTCCCCGAGCTCGGGTTTGTAGATGGCCCAGCATGCCGTGTCCGAATCCGGCGGACCGAACGACGCGCCGTCGTGGGCGGCGTGGTCGGGGTCGGGCGCCGGGACGGGTGCGTCGGCCGGAGCGGCGTTGTCGCCGGTCGCGAGTGCCGAGCAGGCCGCGGCGGCGGGGTCGGGGACCGCGCCGGTACGAGCGTCGCCGTCGGTGCCGGTGGCCGATTGCGACGCCGGCGCGCGCACCTCCACGAGGAACGTCTCATTGCTGCTGCGCGCGAGCTGCCCGAGCAGCGTGATCTCCCCCGTGCGCAGCAGCTCGTCCGCTCGTTCGGCCCTCACGACGCCGCTCTCACGACGACGCCGTCCCGCCGCCCCCGCGCCCGCTCCGGGTCGCGCCGGACCGGCCCGTCACGACGCCACCAGCTCCCGCAAGGAATCCCGCGTGGAGTTGACCGTGAGCACCACGGGATTCGTGTCGTCGCCGGAGGGCTCATCCGCACCGTCGGGCGCCGCGGGATAGGACAGCACCGAGATCGAGCACGGCCCCACGCTGAGCCGCTGGAAGTTGTCCAGGGGCGTGCCCATCGCGTGGGCCAGCAACCCGCGAATGGGGTCCGCGTGGGAGAAGCACACCACGGTCCCACCGGGGTGGAACGTGCACAGGCGCTGCACGGCATCGACCATGCGCTGCTGCATCTCGGGGAAGCTCTCCCCGTCCGGGAACCGGAACGCGGAGGGGTTGTGCTGCACGGTGCGCCACTCGGGCAACCGGTTGAGGTCGTTGAGCGCGCGCCCCGTCCATTGCCCCACGTCGAGCTCCAGGAGCGCGGGGTCCTCGCGGACGGGCAGACCCAGCAGCTCGGCACTCGGCTGGGCGGTCTCCCGCGCGCGTTCGAGCGGCGAGCTGTACAGCGCGCTCACGGGCAGTTCCGCAATCCGCTCGGCCGCGGCGCGCGCCTGCTCCCACCCCTGCTCGGACAGGTGCAGTCCCGGGGAACGCCCCGGCAATAGCTCACCCGTCGTGGGGGTGCGGCCGTGACGCACGAGCAGGACGGTGGTCGATCCGCGGGAGTCGCTCATGCTTCGTCAGCCTAGAACGCACCCGCCCTCGCGTCACGGGCCCCGCCCCGCACGGCTCCCCGCCCGTCACACGGCGTCACCGAACCGCCCCGGGGGCTCGACGCCGCCGCCTGCCGGGCGTAGCGTGACGCGCGTGAACGCCCAACCTGACATCCGCACCCTGGGTGACCTGCGCGCGTCGGGTCATGAGCTGAAATCCCTGCGCCGGGAGATCCGCGACAACTTGCTCGCGGCGCTCGCCGCGGGGGAGAACCCGTGGCAGGGACTGCACGGCTTCGAGCGCACCGTGATCCCCCAGTTCGAGCGTGCGCTGATCGCGGGGCACGACGTCGCGCTGCTGGGTGAACGCGGCCAGGGCAAGACCCGCTTGCTGCGCACCCTGCCACGGCTGTTGGACGAGTGGACGCCCGTGATCGCGGGCTCCGAACTCAACGAACACCCCTACGAACCGCTCACCGCCGAGTCCACCGCGCGGATCGCCGCGGAGGGTGACGACCTACCGATCACGTGGCGCCATCGCGACGAGCGTTACGTGGAGAAGCTGTCCACCCCGGACACGTCCGTCGCGGACCTGATCGGGGACGTGGACCCCATGCGGGTCGCGGAGGGGCGGCGGCTCGGGGACCCCGAAACCATCCACTACGGGCTGATCCCGCGCGCGAACCGCGGGATCGTGGCGCTCAACGAACTACCTGACCTGGCCGAGCGCATCCAGGTGGCCCTGCTCAACGTCATGGAGGAGCGGGACATCCAGATCCGCGGCTATGTGCTGCGCTTGCCGCTGGACGTCATGGTCGTGGCCTCCGCCAACCCGGAGGACTACACCAACCGCGGCCGGATCATCACCCCGCTCAAGGACCGCTTCGGGGCGGAGATCCGCACCCACTACCCGCTCGAACTCGAGGACGAGATGGCCGTGATCCGCCAGGAGGCCGAACTCACCGCCGAGGTCCCCGACATCATCCTGGAGATCCTGGCCCGGTTCACACGACAACTGCGTGAATCCAGCGCGGTGAACCAGTCCTCGGGTGTCTCCGCGCGCTTCGCGATCGCGGGAGCTGAAACCGTGGCGGCCGCCGCCCGGCACCGCGCCACGGTGCGCCCCGGTGACCCCGCCGTGGCCCGGCTCGTGGACGTGGACGCCGCGGTGGCCGTACTCGGCGGGAAGGTCGAGTTCGAATCCGGTGAGGAAGGCCGCGAGGACGACATCCTGGAGCACTTGTTGCGTACCGCGACCGCCCAGGCCGTGCGGGAACACTTCCGTGGCTTGGATCTCTCTCCCCTGGTCGCCGCGTTCGACGGTCAGCGCACCATCACGACCGGCGAACGCGTGGGCGCCCAGGAGTTCCTCGACGCCCTGCCCGCCCTCGAGGTCTCCGAGCTCTACGACCGGTTGGCCGAACGCGTGGGCGGTGAGGGGCCCGGGTACCGCGCGACCGCCGTCGAACTCGCCCTCGAGGGGCTGTTCCTGACCCGGAAGCTCTCCAAGGAGTCCGGCGACGGGGAAACCGTCTACGGATAGGCCTCCCATGCGCACACCCCGGCATTCTTCACGGTACGGTCGTTACTCCGGCGGCCCCGATCCCCTGGCCCCACCCGTGGACCTCGGGGAGGTCCTGGACGCCGTGACCGAGGACGTCATGGCCGGCTACTCCCCCGACCAAGCCCTGCGCGAATTCCTGCGCCGCGGCGGGCGCAACCAGCGCGGACTGGACGATCTGGCGCGCCAGGTGCATCAGCGGCGTCGGGACCTGCTGAGCCGGCACCGTCTGGACGGCACGGTGCAGGAGGCCAAGAAACTGCTCGACCGCGCGCTGCGCGAGGAACGCGATCAGTTCCTGCGGGACGCGCGCATGGATCCCACGGACCGGCAGTTCCGGGAGATGCGCCTGGACGCCCTGCCGTCCTCCACCGCGGCGGCCGTGACGGAACTGTCCGACTACGACTGGCAGTCGGACGCCGCACGGCGCAACTACGAACAGATCAAGGACCTGCTGGGCCGCGAACTGCTCGAGCAGCGCTTCGCGGGGATGAAGAACGCGCTGCAGAACGCCACGGACGAGGACCGCGCCGCGGTCTCCCGCATGCTCGAGGACCTCAACGAGCTGCTCGAGAAGCACGCCCGCGGCGAGGACACGCCCGAGGACTTCGAGCGGTTCATGAACCGGCACGGGGACCAGTTCCCCGAGAACCCGCAGGACATCGACGAGCTCATCGATGCCCTGGCCGAGCGCTCCGCCGCCGCGCAGCGCATGATGCGGTCCATGACCCCGGAGCAGCGCGAGGAGCTCATGGCGCTGTCCGCACAGGCGTTCGGCTCCCCCGAACTGATGTCTCAACTGGACCGCCTCGACGCCGCACTGCAGGGCCTGCGTCCCGGGTTGGACTGGTCCGGCTCCGAGCAGTTCGAGGGCGATCAAGGCCTCGGTCTCGGGGACGGGACGGGTGTGCTGCAGGACCTCGCGGACCTGGACGCCCTGAGCGAGCAGCTGTCCCAGTCCTATGCGGGTTCCACGCTCTCGGACCTGGACGTGGCCGCGCTGGCCCGGCAACTGGGCGACGACGCCGCCGTCGCCGCGCGCACGCTCACCGAGCTTGAGCGCGCCATGCGGGACAGCGGCTACCTGCGCCGCGGCACGGACGGCGAATTGCGGTTGTCCCCGCGGGCCATGCGCAAGCTCGGCAAATCCCTGTTGCGCGACGCCGCCGGGAGACTCTCCGGTCGCAGTGACCGCCGGGACACCCGGCTCGCCGGGGCCGCCGGTGAGCAGACCGGCTCGTCCCGCCCGTGGCAGTTCGGGGACGTGGAACCGTGGGACGTGACCCGCACGGTGACCAACGCGGTGACCCGCACGGCGGCGTCGGGCGCGGACCCGAGTGCGGGTCTGCGGATCGACGTCCAGGACATCGAGGTGCGCGAGACGGAGGCGCGCACGCAAGCGGCGGTGGCTCTGCTCGTGGACACGTCCTTCTCCATGGCGTTGAACGGGCGCTGGGTCCCCATGAAGCGCACGGCGATCGCCTTGCACCAATTGATCTCCACCCGCTTCCGGGGTGACGCACTCGAACTCATCACGTTCGGCCGCTACGCCCAGACGATGGACATCGGGGAGCTGACCGCGCTGCCCGCGTGGCACGAACAGGGCACCAACCTGCATCACGGCCTGCTGCTCGCGCAGCGCTTCTTCCGCAAGCACCCCACCATGCACCCCGTGCTGCTTGTGGTCACGGACGGTGAGGCCACCGCCCACCTGGAACCCGGCGGCGAGGCATGGTTCATGTACCCGCCCGATCCCGAGACCCTACGGCTCACCGTGGCGCAGCTGGACGCCGTGGCCCGGCGCGGCACCGAGATCACCCTGTTCCGGCTGGGGGACGACCCCGGACTCGTCCGCTTCATCGCGGCGCTCGCGCGCCGGGTGCGCGGTCGGGTGGTCGCCCCGGATCCCGAGGACCTCGACGCCGCGGTGCTGGGCGAATACATGCGTTCACGCTCCCGGAACGGCTCCTGGGGTGGGTCGGGTGACAGCTTCGCGGACGACGACGCGTAACGGTCTTCGGGACGAATGCCCTGGTCGCGGGCTGATTCTTTTGCATTTACATAGAAGTATTGCTTAAGTGAAGACGAGCCCTCACGCTGGAACCACCCGTGGACATCGGGGAACGGATGAGACGAGAGGATTCGTCATGCACCGCACACGCACGGTGACCGCGGCAGCCGCCCTCCTGGTCCTGTCACTGGGCGGGCTCACCGGATGCAGCTCCTCGCCCGCGGAACAGCCACAGTCCATGGCCACCTCCTCCGAGATCGCCAACGGGCCCACCTCCGGCATCCGCTCCCAGGCCGCGAGCCCGCAGGCCGGGGCCGACGCCGCGGCGACCGGCCAGGCCACCGCCGCGGCTCCCGTGTCCTCGCCCGCCGCGCAGCCCAAGAGTCACATGACCGCGTCCGACACCCCCGCGCCCGGGTCGCAGAGCCCCGCGGCGACCACTGCGGCGTCGTCTGCGACCCCCGAACCGTCCGGGTCGTGCGCGAACACCTCCGCGGAGCAGGCCATGAACGAGAACATCGACAAGGTGGGCCCGGCGTTCCCCAAGGGCAACGTTCCCGACGCCGACTGGGTGGCGATCGACACCGAGACGTACGACCCGTGCGCGGACCTGTCGTGGGTCACGCTGACGATCCGCAGGGGCACGGCGTCCTCCCCGTCGCAGCAGATGCTCTTCCACGACGGCGAGTACCTGGGCACGACCACCAAGGAGGGCATCGCCTTCTCGCCCGCGACCGTGCGGCTGTCCGACTCCGCCATCCAGGTCACCTACCGGTGGGCCAAGGAGGGCGAGAGCAATGCCGGTGCGAGCGGGCGGGCTGTGTCCACGTACTCCTGGAACCCGAACACCGAGTCCGTGGACCACGCGGGCGAGTGGCCCCCGGGTATCGGCTGAGCCGCGCCCCGGCGCCCGGTTTCGACAACGCCACCACGCGCCGTCGCCCCCCGCACTCCATCGGGACGGCAGCGCGGCCGCGTGGCTGGACACCGTGGCATGCCACGTGTGACACGATGAGCGCACGGGACGCACCCCACTGGCGAGGAGAGTCATGAACCTGCTGCGCACGCTCGTGACCGCATCCGCCGGTGCATACACCGCCAATTGCGCGCTGGGGGCGTCCGTGGCCGCCCGGTGGGTGAACACCTCGAACGTCCGGTGGATCCACCACGGTCTGTACATCACCACGTCCGCCGTGACCGCGGCGGCATGCGTGGCCGCGGTGCGTGAGCGCTCCCCAGTGGCGGCGGTCCTCGCACCGGCGGTCGTCCCGCTCTTCCTGTTGCAGCGCCACGGTGCGCACCCGCTGCGACGTCACACCCGAGACGCCCTCGCGGCGGCTCCCTGCTACGTGGCCGGCCTCGCGCTGGCCTGGAGGTGAATCGTGGAATTCCTGGATGCCGTGTTCAACCGCCGCACCACCAACGGCCCGTTCCGCCCGGATCCTGTGAGCCCCGAGCACCAACAGTTGCTGATCCGCGCGGCGGCCGCGGCTCCCTCCCAGTTCAACAGCCAGCCATGGCGGTTCGTGCTGATCGAGAACCGGGACACGATCGAGACCGTTGCCCGGATCAGCGGGGAGAGCATGACCGAGGTCATGGGCGCGGGCACGTTCTTCGACCGGTACAAGAAGTACTTCCGGTTCAGCCAGAAGGAGATGGACGCCCAGCGCAGCGGCATGCTGTTCGACAAACTGCCCGCGCTGCTGCGCCCGTTCACGTCCAAGGCGTTCACGCCCTCCGGGCAGAGCCTCATGAACAAGCTGCGCGTGCCCCAGACCCTGGGCGAGGAGAACCGCAAGCTCGTGGCGGGGTCTCCGCTGCTGATCGGCGTGATGCTCGAGCGCGGCGAATACCGCCCGGAGGAACTGTCCGGGTTCTACTCGGTGTTCAGCATGGGTGCCGCCATGGAAAACCTGTGGCTCACCACGGTGGAGTTGGGCATGGGGATCCAGTTCGTGTCCTTCCCCATGGAGGCACCGCACCAGTGGCAGCGGATCGTGGACGTGCTGCGCGTTCCGGAGGATCTGGAGCTCATGGCCGTGTACCGGCTGGGCTACGTGCCTGAGCGCACCCACCGCCCGGCGATCGACTGGTCCAGCCGCGAACGCAAACGCCCCTCCCAGTACGTGTTCCGGGAGACGTGCGAGACGCCTCAGCAGGGCTGGGATCAGGACGTGCGTCCCGGGTCCGACTGAGTCCGGTCCTTCTGCGGGGTGTCCACCTGATCCCGGTCCGCCTGGATCGGCTCCGCGTCCTGGCCGGTGTGCACCGCCAGCAGCCGGAAGAACCGCTGTTGCACGGCCCGCCACCCCGGGGGCAGCGCCTGGCGCAGCTCTCCGGGGCGGTAGCTGCGCCGGATGGACAGCAGACCGTCGAAGCGCACGAACACCCTGGCTCGTGCGAGCGGCAGCGTGGCCACCCAGTACAGCAGCCAGGCCGCGCGGCTGCGGCGCAGGTCGTTGTGCACCGCTACCCCACGGGTCAGCCGACGTGAGTCCGCCAGCACGGCGGACAGCTCCTTCCGTGTCAGGTGGTGGAGCATGTGGTTGGAGATCACGGCGTCGTAGCGCTCCCCCGCTGCCACCAGGTCGTGGCTCGCGAGCGTCCGGTAGGCGGCGCCCACTCCGCGGTCGTGCGCGGCCGCCCACCGTGTGGCCCGGGCGTCCGGGTCGATCCCGGTAATCCGCACGTCCAGCCCGTCGCGAGCGGCCCAGCGGGTGATGGCCCGGGCGACGTCGCCCCCGCCGCACCCGATGTCCAGCACGGTGCCGGGGCGGCCCTCTCGGGCAGCGGCACGCAACGCGGGACGTACATACCGGCGGTAGACGGGCCGCCAGGATGCAACGAGCGGGTTGATCACCCCGAACAAGCGGTAGGTGTTGTCCAGGGCCACCGGATCGCAGGCCGGATCGTCCATGAGCTCCGGCTCGTCCACGCTGCGGTGGCGGAGCAGGGGGTCGCGGCGGCGCAGGACATCAGCGTGCGGCAGAGGGTTGTTGCGCAGCATAGGTTTCATCGCTCACGTCGTCTCGGACGCGGGACGGACCCGCAGCAGGGCGCTCTCGATGCTCAGGCCGGGGCCGAACGCGAGCGCCGCCACGGTGCCCGGGTCCCCCGCTCGCACAAGGCGCTCGAGCACGAACAGGATGGTCGCGCTGCTCATGTTCCCGGCGTCCGCGAGCACTCCCCGAGAGGGGGCCATCTGCTCGTCCGTGAGCGCGAGCCGTCCTTGCACCTTGTCCAGGATGCTGCGTCCCCCCGGGTGCACGGCCCACAGGGGGATCTGGTCCGCACTCAACCCCGCGCGGTCCAGCAGGGGTGCGAGGGCGTCCGTCACGTGGTCGTCGATGATCCGCGGCACGTAGGTCCCCAGGATCATCTCGAAGCCCTCGTCCCCCACGCTCCACGCGAGTTCCTCCTCGCCCACTGGGGCCAGGGTCGTCTCGAAGTCCACGAGCTCGAGGGTAGCGCCGGGAGCGGCGGCGTCGCGCCCCGTCACCACCGCGGCGGCCGCACCGTCCGCGAACAGGGCGTTGCCCATCACGGTGTCGGGATCGTTGCGCACGTGCAGGTGCAGGGTGCACAGCTCCACGCACACCACGAGCACCACGGCGTCCGGATCCGCGCGGCACGCGGTGTACGCGGCTTGCAGGGCGGGGAACGCGGCATTGCAGCCCATGAACCCCAGGTGCATCCGCTTCACGTCCGCGGGTAGCCCCAGGTCCTTGGTCACGCGCACGTCCGGGCCCGGCGCGAAGAACCCGGTGCAGGACACCGTGATCACGTGGGTCACGTCCGCGAGCTCGATCCCGGGGGCCGCGGCGTCGAGGGCCGCCCGGGCGGCTGTCACGAACATCCGTTTGGCGTGCTCGGTGTAGAGCTGGTTGCGTGCGTGCGTTCCCGGCGAGCGCAGGTGCCGGGCCGTGGGATCCACGAACGGCGACGTCGCGGCGTCGCCCCCGTCAACGGTCCCCGATGCCACAACACCCAGCTCGGGCAGGACCGTGTGGCGTGTGCTCACCCCGGCGCCTGCGAAGGCGGAACGCACCACGCGCGTGCCGAGCCTGGTCATCCCCGGCTGCTCGGCGAACAGCCGGGACACGTCCTCCTGCCGGATCACGGTGTCGGGGACGGCGGTCTCGATCGACAGTAGGCGTACGGTCATACTCCATGGTAGGCGCGCGGGCCCCCGCCCGGACGAGGCGCCCCTTGCCGGACGAGCCCCGACATGCGCAACGGCCGCCCGATCCATGGGGATCGAACGGCCGTCGGACGGGCGGGTCGGATCAGAGATCCACGACCTTGTTCTCGCCGTCCACGGTGTCGCCCTTGACCTTGGACTTGATCAAGTTGGCCACCTGGGTCACCTTGCTGTTACCCGGGCTGTCCCAGTACTCGGCGCTGTGGCCGTCGATCTCGATGAGGATGTTGTTGGGGTTCTCCGGGCCGCCCTGGAGCCACGAACCGGTGAAGCTGCTCCACAGTTCCTTGAGCTTGGCCTCGTCGTTGACGATGCGCGCGGTGCCGCACACGGACACCCACGAGCCGGAACCCGAGTAGGCCACGTTCACCTCGGGGCGCTGCTGCAGGGCCTGTGCCTGCTCGGAGTCGCGCTCCGCGATGAACCGCACGGTGCCGTCGAACTCGACCTCCTGCGTGGCCATGGGCTTGGACACCAGGTGACCATCCCCGTCCATGTGGGTGAGCATGGCGATGCGGGTGCCCTTGATGATGTCCCGCACCTTCTGGATGTCGTCGGTGTTCTCCGCCATGGCACTTCCTTTCGTCGAGGCTGTGAATGCCCACCAAACCGTGGGGTCTGCCACCGCGATGTGGCGTCGATTATCAGTTTATTTACTAGTGACGGTGCGCACGAGAGAGTTGGCCGGGAGCGGAATTCACGCCGTCGTGAGCAGCACGGCCCCGAACGATCCGGCCGTGGGCGGCATGATGTCGGACAACACGGACACAGACATCCAGGCAGGGAGGGACGCATGACGCGATCGCACGAGGACACCGTGCACGTGCTGTTGGAGCGCCACGGCACCACGTACGCGCAGGACGCCGGCATCGAGCTGCGGAACACACCCGCTCCCCTGTTCCAGCTGCTGGTGCTGGCCAACCTGCTGTCCGCGCGCATCGGGGCCAAGGTGGCGGTCGCCTCCGCGCGCGAGCTGTTCACGGCCGGGTACCGCACCCCGGAACGGATGCGCGCGGCGTCGTGGCGGCAACGGGTTCAGGCGCTGGGTCGCGGCGGCTACAAGCGTTACGACGAGCGCACCTCCACGATGCTCGGCGACGGCGCCGCCCTCCTGATCGACGAGTACGGCGGGGATCTGCGCCGCGTGCGTGAGCGCGCGGACGGTACCGACGACGTCCTCGACGCGCTCCAGCAGTTCCCGGGGATCGGCCCCGCGGGCGCCGCGATTTTCGCCCGGGAGGTACAGGGTGTCTGGCCCGGCCTCGCGCCGTTCTTCGACGCCAAGGCCCTGGACGGCGCCCGGCGGATCGGCCTGCCCGACGACGCCCACGACCTCGCGGACCTCGTCCCGCCCGAAAAACTCCCCATCCTGGCCGCGGCCCTGGTCCGGGTCGCGCTGGACCGCACCAAGGGTGACCCGCTGGAGTAACGGAGCGGGTGCGATCCGCCGGAGGGGCCTTCGGCGGCGGACGCCGGGTTAATACACCGGGTGTGATCCGTGGTGCCGAGTTAACACCTCGGTCATCGGGGTGCTCCACAGCCGTCATGTCCCCCCGCGACCATGGGTTCGGCCCGTTCGCCGGTCATCACCACGCGACCGGCAAGGCCATCTCCGTACGGCAACCCGTGAGAGGCTCTGGATGCGCACCCGCACGACCCCCCTGACCGACCGTCTCGCAACGGACCCCCTCCGCTGGATCCGGCCCACGGCCCTCCTGACAGCACCCCGCGGGCGGGAGGACACTGCGGGAATGACCACTGCGCCGGCCCACCTGTTGATCGGCCACCGCGGAGCCGCGGGGGTCGCACCCGAGAACACGGTGGCGGCGTTCGAGGTGGCCCGTTCCTCGGGTGCACAGTTTTTCGAGCTCGACGTCCAGCTCTCCGCGGACGGTGTGCCCTTCGCGTTCCACGACCCCACCCCCGCGCGCACCACGAACGCCGCCGAGGTGTTCCCGGGTCGGGAGAACGATCCGGTCACGTCGTTCACATGGGCCGAATTGCAACGGCTGGACACTGGTTCGTCCTTCTCCGGCGCGTTCCGGGGCGAGCGCATCCCGCACTTCGACGACGCCGTGGAGGTTGCGCGCGACGCGATCGGCGTGTTCATCGAGATCAAGTCCCCGGTCACGTCCCCCGGTATCGAGCACATCATCGGGGAGCGTCTGCGATCGGATCCCCGGTGGCAGCGTCTGGTCCGCGACGGGCGAATCGAGGTCCTGGGGTTCGACGCTGCTTCCAATCAGCGCTTCGCGGTGCTGGCCCCGGAGGTCCCCCTGCAGCAGCTCGTGTACCGGGTTCCCGATGCCGAGACCCTCGCGCGGATCTCCACCTACGCGGGGCAGGTGGGGTCCAACCACCGCTGGCTCAATGCGGCCGCGGTGGACCGGGTCCGTGCGGCAGGGCTGGGCATGAGCGTGTACACGGTGAACGCCGAGCGCAATTTCAACCGCATGGTGGCCCTGGGCGTGGATCGGATCACGACCGACTTCCCCGTGGAGTTCTCCCGGAAACACCCCGCGACCGTGGGTCACGCCGTGGCCGTGCGGTAGCGCCGACGGTCGCCGGACCGCAACCGGGCCGCCGCCGCGCTGCCCTGCCACCGGGGATCCGTTCGCAGCCGTCCATAGGTGTCCACGTCCACCCGCTCGCCCGCGATCAGGAACTTCCCCCGCTCGGTCCCCTCCTTGCGGAAACCGGCGGCCCGCGCCACCGCTCCCGATGCGGGGTTGTTGACCCGGTGCCCCAGCTCGAGGCGTTCGAGTCCGGCGTGGTCCAGGGCCCACTCAGCCACCGTGGCGGCGGCTCGGGTGGTCCACGGCCTGGGGATCCGGTTTGAACGGCATGCCCTGCAGGTCCATGTCGCCGTAGCGCAGGATGTGCAGGTCACCCCCGAACACGTCGTGCCAGTGCTCCATGGCTTCGGCGGTGGTTCCGGGCAGGGCGATGTACGTGGCGAGTGAGGGGGTCATGTGAGGCTCCTTCGACGAACGCATCCCGGATGATTCGGTCCCAGTATGGCCGTCGCGAGCGGATTCGGGAACCTCTTGCTCCGGGCCCAGCGCAGTTGTTCGGGAACCTTTTACTCGGGCGCCCGGCGCAGTTGCTCGGGCAGTTCCTCGAGCAGCCGCAACCACAGTTCCGAGACCGTGGGATAGCTGGGCACCGCGTGGCGCAGCACGTGCACCGGTACCTTCCCCGTGATCGCGATCGTGGCCGCGTGCAGTTGCTCGCCAGCGTCCGGGCCCGCGAACGTGGCACCCACGAGGCACCGGGTCTCCCGGTCCACGACGATCTTGGCCTTTCCGGAGACGGTGTCACGCAGCAGCGCCGCGCCGGCCGCACCGTTGTAGGGCACCTCCGCGGTGACGACGTCGATCCCCCGGTCCCGCGCGGAGGCTTCCGTCAGTCCCGTCTGCGCGACCTGCGGTTGCGTGAACACGACCTGGGGCACGGGCGGATTCTCCACCTCGTACGGCGCGGGCACCCCCGTGGCCGCCGCCTTGATCCTGGCCCCGATGACCCGGGCGCGGTACTTGCCCCAGTGGGTCAGGGGCACATCGCCGCTGGCATCGCCCACGGCGTGCAGCCATGCGGGGAGCTTCTCATGCAGGACGTCGTCCGCGCTCAGCCCGACCGCGTCGAGTCCCACGTCCCGCAACCGCGGGGTACGGCCTGTGGCCACGAGCACCTCGGCCACGTCGACGGTCCCGGCGGAGGTCTCCAGGTGGACCGGCCCGCCGTGGACGCGGCCCAGCCCCGTGTCCTCGGCATCGCTGCGGGTGCACTTGGTGACGGATGCGTCGAGCACCACTTCCACGCCGCTGGCGCGCAACCCGTCCAGGACGGTGTCCCCCGCGAACGGTTCGTTGCCGGACAGCAAACCCGAGCCCCGCACGAGCAGGGTCACTCGGGATCCCAGGGCGTTGAGCCACACCGCGGCCTCACATGCCACGACTCCCCCGCCCACGATCGCGATGCTCTCCGGCGTCTCGACCACGCCGGTCGCGTCCGCGGACGTCCACGGGTGCGCTCCGTCGAACTCGGAGGGGATGCTCGGCTCGCTGCCGGTCGCGAGGATCACGGCGTGCCGCGCGGTGAGGGTGCGCGCGGCGTCGTCGTGGGCCTCGATGCGCACCGAGCGCTCGCCCACGAGGCGGGCGTGGCCGCGCACCACGCGGAGGCCCGCGGACTCGGCCCACTCGACCTGGGAGGAGTCGTCGTAGTCGGAGACGAACGAGTCGCGCCGCGCGAGCATGCCGTCCCGGTCGAGCCGCGTGGGGACGACGCCCTTGAGGTTGTCCGTCAGTCCCGTCACGTCGACCGGGCGCAATAGCGCCTTGCTGGGCATGCACGCGTAGTACGAGCACTCCCCGCCCAGCAGGTGACCCTCCACGATGACCGCGGTGAGGTCTGTGCCCTCGATCGCGTACTGCGCGGCGTTCTCTCCCACCGCGCCGCCGCCGATCACGATCACGTCCACCGACTCCTGCGTTGCTGACTCCGTCATGCCCTCACAATAGCCGCCGGGGTGCGGGCTGTCGGCCCGGGGGTCACCTGAGTGCGGTGCGGAACCGGCCTCCCACCTGGCAATACTCCTGATTGTGACCCTCGTCATGTGTACGGTGGAAGAGCCACCTCCGTTGCATGGTCGGCATCACGATCCTCGCCGGCCCAGCGGACCGACGATGAGGAGATGCCATGAACGCGAGCGCAATGACACCCCCGGCCACCGACGAGCCACCCACCACCCATCGCCCCTTCCGAGCCCGCGGCGGACTGGCTCTCCTGGGGCTCGCGGGCATGCTGACACTGGCTGCGTGCGGCGAGGGCAATGACGCCACCACCGCGGATCCGACGGGTGGGCAGGGGGCCGCGACGGCGGCGTCGAGCCCGGGTCCCCTGGCCACCGCCACGGTGCGTCATGCCGAGGGAATGGAGGTCGGCACCGCGCAGTTCACCGAGGCCGACCAGGATGCGATGCGGGTTTCGGTCGAGTTCTCCGGTCTGGAACCGGGGTACTACGGCCTGCACGTGCACGGCAATGGCGTGTGCGAGGCGGAGAGTTCCGCACCGGACGATCCCTCCGAGACCGGCGCATTCCTGTCCGCCGGCGGGCACCTGGGTGGCGACGACGCTCGCCATCCGGAGCATGCGGGTGACCTTCCCGCGCTGCTGGTGACGGAATCCGGGCGGGCGGCCATGTCGTTCGAGACGGACCGGCTCACGGCCGAGAACCTGCGGGACGACAACGGCTCCGCGCTGATGATCCACTCCGGCCCGGACAACTATGCGAACATCCCCGAGCGCTACGCCCCGGAGGGACCGGACGAGGACACCCGCTCCACGGGTGACGCCGGCAGCCGCCTGGCGTGTGGTGTGATCGAGTAACCCGTCCTCGTCACACGGACGTTCGACGCCCCGCACGGGTGAGCGCCAGGACGACCACGACGATCAGCGCGGACGTTGTGCCCGCGATCATGTCGGTCATGGTGTCCAGGTTGTTCACCTGAGCGTTGCTGTCCGAGACCAGATCGGTGACGAACTCGGCGACCTCCCACAGGAACGCGATGAAGGCGCTGAACGACACGATCGCGAGCCCCCACAGCCACGTGGGCAGGACGAAACCATGCCGCCGGGACAGGATGCGCCATGCGTGATCGGCACCCAGCGCGATCAGGATTCCCGAGAAGAAGTGGACCACGGTGTCCCACGGCGTCCACACACCGTAGACGTGCAAATACGTTCCCAGGAACGCCCCGCCGAACAACAGCACCGCGTACAGCAGTTGCAGGGTCACGGGGATGGTGGCGCGGGCGATCGGCTCCAGGGCGAGCGGGACGAGCGCCGCGAGGACGAGTGCGGACAGCAAGAACACGGCCGGGCCGTTCTCCCGGGCGATCTCGAAGATCAGCGTCCCCACGAGGAGCACCTCCAGCACGATCAAGGGGGCATGGCGGCGCAGTCTCGTGTAGTGGGGGATCATGCCTCCGACCCTACGCACGGGCCCTGACACGGTGGGTTGGGACGCGACGGCGTTGAGGAGGCTCAGTCCGTGAGGATCAACGACAGCCCCCGATCGAGGGCCTGTTCGGTGCCCTCCCGAACGGATTCGGGTGCGTTGAGGTGATCCAGGGCCAACCCGTTCACGAGTGCCGTGACCAGGGGCGCGGCGGTGTCCGGGGTCAGCCCCTCATGTAGCTTCCCGTCCTCCTGGGCCCGCCGCAGGACGTTCAGGACACCCTCGTGGAAGATCTGCAGGTTCTGCCAGTACACGCTCGCGAGCCAGTCCCGGGTGGAGGCGGCCGCCCCGAAGCTGACCCACACGGCAGCGTCCTCCCTCCGCACGCCCTCCAATGGCAGGAGTTCACGCAGGGTGCGAGCGAGGAATGCCCGATAGCCGTTCTGACCGCGCGCAGCCATGACCCGCTGGGTTTGTCGCTCCACGGACCTCTCGAGGGCGGCGAGCAGCAGATCCCGCCGCGTCTTGTAGTGGTATTGAACGGTCCCGGGGGAGATCCCGGACTCCTGGGCCACGGTGCGCACGCTCACCACGTCGAAACCTTGCTGGGCGATCACGCGGATCGCCGCTTCCGCGATCATGACCCGGGCGGGGATCATCCCGCGACTCTCGTTCTCCTGTGGCATCTGACCACCCCCTCTCATACAAGTGTATGGTTGCGGTATGACATACGTTCGTACGAGACAAGGCGGCACACATGGGTGACCTTCTCGCACTGCTCGGACTAGCTCTTCTCGACAGCATGAGCCTCGGGACCCTGGTGATCCCCCTGGTCCTCGTGATCTCCCGGCGGCGCGTGGACGCGGTCCCGCTGTTCTTCTACTTCGCGGCCGTGGTGCTCCTCTACTTCTTCCTGGGGATCGCGATCGCCCTGGGGTTCGACCTCCTCTCCGACGTGGCCGGGAGGATCTGGGACAGCGAGCCCGCCCAGTGGTTCAAGGTGGTCGCCGGGCTGGGTCTGCTCGCGTACGGGATCTTCGCACCCGACCCCGTGAAGCGCGAGGGGCACCGCGCACCGCCCAGGTCCCTGCATCCCGGTGCCATGGTCGCCCTCGGTGCCGGCGCTGCTCTCACGGAAGCCGCCACGATGGTCCCCTATCTCGCGGCCAACGGGATCATCACGAGTATGGACATCGGCTGGTCGCTGCGACTGGCCCTGCTCGCGGGTCTGTCCGTTAAACGGTGTGTGGGGTCCGGCGGTTCTCATTAGTGAGTGGTTCTTTCGAACCGTCCGGCGAAGGTGATCGCGAACGCGTTCAGCGCGGGCTTCCACCTCATCATCCAGCGTGCCCTCCCGCCGCCGGTGGGGTCAAGCGAGCGTGTCACCAGGTACAAGCACTTCAACGCCGCTTGCTCGTTCGGGAAGTGTCCGCGGGCTCGGACGGCCCGCCGGTATCTCGCGTTGATCGACTCGATCGCGTTGGTCGTGCAGATCACTTGACGGATCTCGACGTCGTATTCGAGGAACGGCACGAACTCCGCCCAGGAGTTGCGCCAGAGCTGCACGATCGCTGGATACCGCTCACCCCACTCGGCGGCGAACTCCTCGAACCTGTCCTTCGCCGCCTGCTCGGACGGGGCCGTGTAAACGGGCTTGAGCGAACGGACGATCGCATCCCGGTGCTGCCGGCCGGCATAACGGAACGAGTTGCGGATCAGGTGCACGATGCACTGCTGCACGACCGCCTGCTCCCAGGTGGTGTTGATCGCTTCCGGCAACCCCTTGAGGCCGTCGCACACCGCGATCAGCACGTCCTCGACCCCGCGGTTCTTCAGCTCGCTGAACACCTGCAGCCAGAACCTCGCCCCTTCCGCGCCGTCGCCGGCCCAGATACCCAGGATGTCGCGTTCCCCGTTCGTCGTGACGCCCATGACGACGTAGAACGGGGTGTTGCGGACCTGCCCGTCACGAACCTTCACCACGATCGCGTCGACGAAGATCACCGGATAGATCGCATCCAGCGGGCGGGAAGCCCACTCCGCGAGTTCCCCGGTGACCTTCTCGGTAATCTGGCTGATCGTGTCCTTGGAGACCTTCGCCCCATAGACCTCGTCGAAGTGAGCGGCGATCTCCCCGGTCGTCAGCCCGCGCGCGGTCAGCGACAGCACGATCTGATCGATCCCGTCCAGCCGGCGCTTGCGCTTGGGCACGATCACCGGCTCGAACGACCCGTCACGATCCCGAGGAACCTCGATCTCCACCGGCCCGATCTCGGTGAGCACCGTCTTTGTCCGGGTCCCATTGCGCATGTTCACCCCCATTGGGGTCTCGCCGTGCTCGTGACCGAGATGCTCGGTCAGCTCAGCGTTCAGCGCGGTCTCAAGCACGTTTTTCGTGAGCTGGTTTAGCAGGCCTCCTGGCCCGACCAGGCTCACACCCTGCTCCTTCGCCTGCGCCAGTAAGCGCGCGGCGAGGTCTTTCTGATCGATGATCTCTCCCGTCACGGGATCAATCATCTCGTCGTCCAACAAATCGGTCGTGTCAGCCACGGCCGTCTCCTCTCGGATCAGGCCGGACCCTCACACACCGTTCTTCTGACAGTCCCCTGCTCGCTGCCTACTGCGTCGTGATGATCCTGCCCGCGCTCGTGCTCATCGTGGCTGCAGCATTGGCCGGCCAGCGGATCTGGCCGCGCCTCGAGAGGATCGTCCCCACGCTCGAGCGGGAAGCAAAGGTCACGCTTCTGTGGATCGCAGCGATCGTCGGGGTATGGATGGCCGGGAGCGGATTGTCCGCCGTGATGAACTGACCTCCCCCCTGTCCGTGGAGGACCCCCGGAAGTGATCGAACACCGCTCGGTGCAGTACTTCGGTGTACTACATTGGCATGCCCGGTGGGGGCGGCTCGTGTTCATCGCGGTCACGCTGGTCAGGTTCGGGCTGAGTTTCTTGCCGTTCACCGAGCTCGTGACCAAGGTCTTCCCCGTGATCGGCTGGCTCGGTGTCCTCTTCGTGGCGGTCCTACTGGTCACGTGGCTGGTCAGCGCGCGCACCCACATTGCCGAGGAAGGGTTGCGTGGGGACCTCTACCAGGAGGCCGAGCGGACCAGCGGGATCAGCGTCCCGCCCGAGGAACAGGAGCAACTCGGCGAGAAGCTGTCGCGGTTGTAGAAATCCCGCCGCATCAAGCCCCCGTGCCGTTGACGGCGTCCCCGGGTCGGTGACGGCAGTACGACGACGGTAGACGGCCACCTTCGCGTTCGAGGTGATCGTCCGCCGTCGTCAGATGTACCGCCTGGATCCCGGGAACGGGAGGCGAAGTACGAGGTCGTCAGCCTCCGAAGCCGATGTCCAGGGACACGACGCCCACGCCGATCACCATGGCGGTGGCCAGCAGGAACGCGAGCACGATCAGAATGAGCCCCCACGGGGTGCCCTTCTGCGGGTTGCTGGGCTGAGTTTTGGGCGTGTCTTCCATGATCTTCCCTTCGTGTGGTCGGAGTTAAAGTCTGGCAGGTCGCGGAGAGTTCGGGGGAAAGTGACATGGGGCGGGGCGGTTGCCGCTCTTGCCCTGGCGTCTGTGCGTGCTGTTGTGGCCATGGACACTTTCTTCAACTCTATGCGCAACCTCGGCTTCCGACGCGGGTTCCCGCGAGCAGCGTTCCCAACCGTTCGCCACCCCTGGTCCCGAGGTCCACTGATCGGGACGCACTGCGCACGGCCGCGAGACAGTCCGCCTCGACATCCCACGGTGGCTCAGTAGCGGTCAGTCGGCCTTCCAACCTGAGAAGTCCCAGCCGACCATCCGGGTGCGATCGTAAACGGCGCGCAATGAGTCGATCATCATGCTTCATTGTGGTCTCCCACCGCGCCCCGTGAGGCTGTGTGTTCTCAGCTGCCGGAGCTTTCTGCCCCATCGAGTTCCTCGGCGGCGGCGCCGTCAGACTCCGGATCCTGCAGTGCGGGCCCGCCCACGGCCTGGTCCTGCCAGGTGAGCACGCGCCATGCGCCGGGCTCGCCGTCGAGCACGACGACGCCCGTGTTCGACAATCCGTTGGTCGCCGTGAACTTGCGGTCCAGGTTGGCGCACCGCAGCGCACACCACGCACGAATGACGGCGCCGTGCGACACGAGAACAGCCACGCGGTCCGGTGCCAGAGCAGTGGACGCTTCCTCGACGACGGCGTCGAAGCGCGCCATGACGTCGTGGCCGTTCTCGTCCGACCCGGGGATCCTCGAAGCGAGGCCACCATCCGCCCAGCTCAACGCTGATTCCAGATAGGTCTCGATCGAATCGTGGTCGTTGGCCATTTCCAGATCCCCGGCACCGATCTCACGCAGACCCTCACGGATCTCGGTCGACAACTCGCGCGCCTCCGCGAGCGGGGCGGCCGTCTGCTGGGTGCGCACGAGGTTGGAGGCGTAGATCGCACTGATGGGCTCACCCGCCAGCGCCTGCACGAGGGCCCGCGCCTGCTCACGCCCCAGGTCGGTGAGGTCCGCGCCGGGTGCGGCGGTGTCCAAGTGATGGCCCACGTTGGAGGAGGTCTGGCCATGACGCACCAGAATGAGTCGCACGGGGATATGCACCTTGTCAGTTGCCGGGGGTCTTGTAGGTCATACCCGGTCCACGGTAGCTCAGGGAGGAATCCGCTGAGCCACGCACCACGACCTGACCACCGCCCACGCTGCGTGCCGAATTGTTTCGAGGCCATGGCCACTGCCCTGGCGCGGTGACCTGCTGTTGTGAATCTGCATGATCGCGGGAATTCACAATCTACGGCTGGGCATGGCTCCATGACCGCCCCGGAGCCGAGCCACTCCACGACCCGGTCTGCCAGCAGACGGCCGATCGTCATGGTTGCGGAGAAGGCACCACAGGCGACGGCCGCGGTGCCCGCGGAGGTGCCGAGCGCGTCCTTCAGGCTGCGCTCGCGCGGAGCTCCACCCGATTGTCACTGACTCTCCCGCCGCCGAGACGGACGTGGCGTCCCTGCGTGCGACAGAAGCCACCGTCACCGTAACGGCCCAGGGCTGAGCCGCTGGAAATACCCTAGAGTAACTTCTATGTCTGACCACCGGAACTCCCCCGTAGCCGGGATCCGCCGCGAAAACCTGAGCATTCCCGTCGCCTCGGACGCCGTGGCGGGCACGCTGTGGCTGCCCGAGGGCGAGCCGCGCGGCGCCGTCGTCATCCACCCCGCCACCGCAACGCCCGAACGGTTCTACGCCGGGTTCGCCGAGTACGTGACGGGCCGCGGTCTCGCGGCGGTGACCTATGACTACCGCGGCACGGGCCGCTCCGGCGAACCCCGGAAGAACCCGCACCTACGCATGCGCGACTGGATGGGCGGGGACGTCCCCGCCGTGGCCGCCTGGACCCGCGCACGGTTCCCCGGGTTTTCACTGCACGCCGTGGGTCACAGCATCGGCGGGCACGCCATGGTCCTCGGCCACGGGCTCGAGGGCCTCGACCGGTTCGCGGTGGTCTCCTCCCACCTGGCGCACACCCGCACGATCGCCCCGCGGAAGGAGCAGCTGCGCGTGGCCGCCATGCTGCATGTCGTGGGCCCGGCACTGAGCCGGACCCTGGGGTACATGCCCGGCAAGCGGCTCGGCATCGGAGAAAACATGCCCACAGCCGCGATGGTCGAGTGGGGGTCGTGGGCACGGCGTCCCGGCTACTTCTTCGACGACCCGTCCATGGACGCGACGGCTCGCGCGGCCGCGGTCACCCAGGATGTGCTCGCGCTCGGCGCCTCCGACGATCCCTGGGCCAGCCCCGCGCAGATGAGGGCCCTGACCGGGCGGCTCACCTCCGCCGCGGTGGAGCACCGCACGTTCACCCCGGAGCAGCTGGGCGTTCCGCGCATCGGCCACCACGGCCTGTTCCGCCGCTCCGCCGCCGACGCCGTGTGGCCGGGCCTCGTGGACTGGCTCACCGCGCCGTCACCCCAGGGCTGAACGGCCCCGGCTTCCCGGGACTGCACGCGCCGGGTGGAGAAGGGCAGCCGCGACGTCGCCTTGGGCGCTCAGGCGTTGACGGGTCGGCGCACGGGCCTGTCCGCCGGCTGGCGCCACACGAGGACCGCCACGGTCAGCATGAGCCCCACGGCGATGAGACCGAACGGCACGGGCAGCAGCGGGATCAGTGCAGCAGCAGTGTGACGGACAGCGTCGTGGGCTCGAGGGCCCTCACGGCGTGCAGCAGCCCCTCCGTGAGGTGCAGTACCTGGCCCGGCCGCAGCTGCACGGGACCCTCCGGGAGCTGGAAGTCCACGCTCCCCCGGACCACTTGGATCAACGCCGGGTGCGGTGCGGCGTGCTCGTGGAGCTCGTCGCCCTCGTGGAACTCGAAGGCGACCACCTTGACGCCGTCCTCCTCCACCACCGTGGCAGCACTGGGGCGGCCCGGACGGGGTTCGCTGCGGCCGACCAGCTCTGAAAGGGTGGCGACTCCACTCCCGGAGCCGTGGTGGGTGGTGTGCTCGAACGAGTGGTGCGCCATGGCTTCTCAGGTCCCCTCCGTGAATTGTTCGAAACATAATCAGCATATTGCGTGCAAGATATTGAATCAACGGGGGTTCACCCGGCCGGAACCGCCGAGGAGCAGTCGCTCCCCTCCTGCGGCACCTCCCAGCTGACCCGATGCACCGAACGGCCCACCCACGAGGAGGTCGTGGCCCGCCTGAGGACGCGCCCCCCTCAGACACTCACCCGAGGGTTGCTCACACGAGGGCCAGCACGAACGTCCACACGCACACCACCGCGAGCATGCCCAGGCTGTAGGCGATGGAGCCGCGCATGATCTCACTCTCCCGCCCGTTGAGACCCACCGCGCCGGCGGCGATCGCGATGGACTGTGGGGAGATGACCTTTGCGGTGGTGCCGCCTGCCGTGTTGGTCCCCACGAGGAGGGACGGGGCGGCGCCGATGCCCTGCGCCGTCGCCACCTGCAGCGGCGCGAAGAGGGTGTTGTTGTTGACCACCGAGCCCGTGAGGAATACCCCGATCCAGCCGATCACCGGGGCGATGAGCGGGAAGATGGGACCGACCGCGGCAAGCGCGGTGCCCATGGCGGTGGAGCCGCCGGAGTAGTTGGCAATGTTCGCGAGCACCAGGATCACGGCGATGAGCAGGATGGCCGGGCCCAGTGCCTTGAGGGCGCCCGCCAGCTCCTCCCCCAGTTCTTTGGCGTGCAGCTGCGGGGTGGTGAAGAACGTGATGAACACCGCGATCAGGATGGCCGTTCCGGTGGCACCAAGGATCGAGAAGGTCCAGGTGGCATTGACGACCGTTCCGGCGGCGGTGGTCACGTGACCGGTGAGCCCGGGCATGGGCACCTTGAAGGTCGTGAAGTTCAGCGCACCCTTGGTGAAGAGGTTCTGCACGGCGGGGACGGACCACAGCAGGATCACGGCGGTGAGGATGTAGAAGGGGCTCCACGCGCGGATCACCTCGCTCGCGGGATGGCTGGCCTCAGCGGTCTCGGGGGCCTCCGGGGCACGCGAGATCCGGCGCGGGGACCACACGTGGCACACCGCGAACAGGGCGACCATGGCCAGCAGGCCGGCCGCGAGATCCGCCAGCTCGGGGCCCATGAACCACAGCAGGCCACCCTGCACCGCGCAGAAGACCACCGAGGAGACCAGCGCCGGGAGCCAGGCCTCGCGCAGGCCGCGCGCCCCGTCGACCATCCACACGAGCAGGAACGGAACGAGGAACGTGAGCGGCTGGAGCAGCAGCACGAGGGCTCGCGAGAGTTCCTGCGTCTCCATGCCGGTGACCTGCGCGCCCACGAGCACGGGCACGCCAATGGCGCCGTAGGCACCGGCGGCCACGTTGGCCACGAGGCACAGCACTGCGGCGCGCACGGGCGGGAACCCCAGCTGCACGAGCAGTGCCGCGCAGATCGCAATGGGCACGCCGAAGCCGGCCACGCCTTCCAGGAACGCGCCGAATGCGAACGCGATGAGCAGCACCTGCACGCGCTGGTCAGAGGAGACCGCGGCGATCGAGGAGCGGATCACGTCGAAGCGGCCCGAGCGCACGCTCAGCCGGTACAGCCACACCGCCATGACGATGATGTACGCGATGGGCCACAGCGCGGTGAGCAGCCCCAGCAGACCTGCACCGGCCGCGGCGGAGACGGGCATGTGGAACACGAGCAGTGCCACCAGGATCTGCACCACCAGCGCGATGAGCCCCGATGTCAGCCCCGTGAGCTTGAACAGCATCATGCAGGCCAGGAACACGACTATCGGGATCGCGGCCACGAGCGCGGTGAGGGGCAGGCTGCCCAGGGTGTCAAGAGATTGGGTCCACATTGGAGCCTCCACGACGTCCGGCGGGTGAGCAGTCCTCAAGGCGGGCTCGCGACGTCGCCGCGGTGCGCGCCGTCGTCAGCCGCCGGTCGCGTAGCGGGGCGGGTTCCGGGAGCCAGCGGACCCTCGTACCACCACCTGCCACGCGCCGCAGCGACGCCTTGATCACAGGGTCAACGCTAGTCCTGAACCGGGCAGTTCGGGCGGAAACCCTCCGCGGAGAGTGACAGGTGCGTAGTAAGACGCCCGGCTGCGGACCCCCTGGGGAGCGGCACAGCCGCCCAGGGGGTCCGGAACCCCGTGAGTGGTAACGGGACACAGTAAAAATACCCACACCGTGAAATTACGATCGGCAAACCTTAGTTATTCTCAATGCCCTCGGCACCCGCCACAACCTTTTCTGGCGGCAGTACCGGAAACGCCCCGGAACGCGTCTTGCAATGCCCCTCCCGGCGTAGAATTGAGGGTGATGAACTCCCGGAGTTCAGCACTCGGTTCACCCACTGACGAGGGGCAACGATGACGGCAACCATTCAGCGAAAACAACGCACGTCAGCCCCGCCGCGCACACGGCTGCCGGTGTCGAACTTCGCCGCGAAAACCACCATGGCCGTCACCGGTCTTATTTTCGTCGGATTTGTGTTCGTGCACATGTACGGCAATCTGCACATCTTCCGCGGCCAGGAGGAGTTCGACCACTACGCACACTGGTTGCGCGAGATCCTGATGCCGCTCATGCCCTACGAGGGTGTCCTGTGGGTGCTGCGCGTCGTGTTGCTGATCAGCCTGGTGCTGCACGTGGGCTGCGGGCTCCTGCTGTGGACGCGCGCCCGTCGAGCCCGCGGGCCGTTCAAACGCACCGGGTTGCGTCGCGGCGACGCCCTGATGGCGCGCTCGATGCTCGGAACCGGCCTGGTGATCCTGCTGTTCGTGATCTTCCACATCCTGGACCTCACGCTGGGTGTCCAGCCGGCCGCATCCGGGTCGTTCGAGAGCGGATCGGCATACGCCAATCTGGTCGCCAGTTTCCAGCGGCCCCTCGTGGCCCTCTTCTACATGCTCACCATGCTGGTGCTCACCGTGCACGTGGCCCACGGGACGTGGACCGCCGCCAACGACCTCGGCGCCACCGGCAGGCGGCTGCGGCAGCTCGCCGCGTGGGTGGCAGGGCTGGTCGCCATTGTCATCTGCCTGGGTAACATCTCGATCCCCGTCTTGGTTCTCCTGGGAGTGATTCAGTGATGACGGCATCCTCGACCACCCAGCCGCACGCCCTGCTGGACGAGCTGCGCACCGTGGGCTCGGACCTCCCTGGCCTGGGCTCGGACGTGCCCCCGTCCCAGATGTGGGCGGACCGGCGGCTGCACTACCGCATGGTGGGCCCGCTCAACCGTCGGAAGTTCACCGTGGTCGTCGTGGGCACCGGACTCGCCGGTGCAGGTGCGGCGGCGGCCCTGGGCGAACTCGGCTACAACGTGGAGTCGTTCACCTTCCACGACGCCCCGCGCCGCGCCCACTCGGTGGCCGCCCAGGGCGGCATCAATGCCGCACGCGCCCGCACGGTGGACAACGACTCGATCGCCCGGTTCGTGAAGGACACCGTCAAGGGCGGCGACTTCCGCGGCCGCGAGGCCGATGCCTGGCGGCTGGCCGAGGAGAGCATCCGGGTCATCGACCACATGAACGCGATCGGCGCGCCCTTCGCCCGCGAGTACGGGGGCGGGCTGGCCACCCGCTCGTTCGGCGGCGTACAGGTCTCCCGGACCTACTACACGCGCGGGCAGACCGGTCAGCAGCTGCAGGTTGCCGCCGCCCAGGCGCTGCTGCGGCAGGTCTCCACGGGACAGGTGAACCTGCACACTCGCACGGAGATGCTGGACCTCATCGTCGTGGAGGGCCGCGCCCAGGGCATCGTGGTGCGCGACCTCGTGACCGGGCAGATCTCGGCGGTCACCGGGGACGCCGTGGTGCTCGCCACCGGCGGCTACGGCAACGTCTACTACCGCTCCACGCTGGCCAAGAACTCGAACGTCACCGCCGCATTCCGGGCTCATCGGCGCGGCGCGCTGTTCGCCAACCCGTGCTTCATCCAGTTCCACCCCACGGCCCTGCCGGTCTCCAGCGAGTGGCAGTCCAAGACCACTCTCATGAGCGAGTCCCTGCGCAACGACGGCCGAATCTGGGTTCCCGTGAAGGCCGGGGACCACCGGCCCCCGAACGACATTCCCGAGGACGAGCGCGACTACTACCTGGAACGCCGGTACCCGGCCTTCGGCAACCTCACACCGCGCGACGTCGCCAGCCGGGCCGCGCGCACCGAGATCGACGCGGGGCGCGGCGTCGGGCCGCTGAAGAACTCCGTCTACCTCGACTTCCGGGACGCCATCGAGCGCCTGGGCCGCAAGGTGATCGCAGAGCGCTACGGCAACCTTTTCGAGATGTACTCGGACGCCACCGGCGAGGACCCGTACGAGGAGCCCATGCGCATTGCGCCCGGCGCGCACTTCGCCATGGGCGGGCTGTGGAGCGACTACGACATGATGACGTCGATCCCCGGGCTGTTCGTGGGCGGCGAGGCCGGCTGGGGTTACCACGGCGCCAACCGCCTCGGGGCCAACTCGCTGCTGTCCGCGTGCGTGGACGGGTGGTTCACGCTCCCCTACTCGGTGCCCAACTACCTGGCACCGCTGCTGGGCAAGCCGAAGCTCTCGCCGGACGACGACGTCGTGCGGGCCGCGGTTACCGAGGCCGAGGCCGGGGTGCAGGCGCTGGTCGCGATCGGCGGCACGCAGGGCCCGGAGCGCTTCCACCGCCGGCTGGGCGACCTGCTGTACGAGAAGTGCGGGGTGACGCGCACCGCCGAGGGGCTGGCCGAGGGTCTGCGAGGCATCCGGGAGCTGCGCAGGGAGTTCTGGAGCGACCTGCGGGTGCAGGGGCGCCCGGACGGCTTCAACCAGGAGCTCGAGCGCGCCGGCCGCGTGGCCGACTACCTGGACATGGCCGAGCTCATGTGCCTGGACGCGCTGGACCGGGACGAGTCCGCCGGCGCGCACTTCCGCGAGGAGCACCAGACCGAGGGCGGCGAGGCCCAGCGCGACGACGAGCACTGGCTGTTCGCGTCCGCGTGGGAGCGTGCTGATTCCGGCGAGACCGGCGAAACGGGACCGCGCTACATCAGGCACCAGGAGCCCCTGGAGTTCCCCAGCGTCCCGCCCGAGACCCGCGACTACCGATGAGAGGACCATCCTCATGAAACTCACGTTGAAAGTCTGGCGTCAGGAGTCCGGCGCCGAGGACGGGCACTTCGAGGAGTACCCGCTGGAGGACGTGGGGCCCGAGTTCTCCCTCCTGGAGGCGCTCGACAAGCTCAACGACGACCTCGTTGCCCGTGGCGAGGAGCCGATCGCGTTCGACTCGGACTGCCGCGAGGGCATCTGCGGGGCGTGCGGCGTGACCGTGGACGGCAGACCCCACGGCCCTCAGGAGAAAACGCCGTCCTGCCGGCAGCACCTCCGCTCCTTCGAGGACGGCGCCACCGTGCAGCTCGAACCGTTCCGCAGCGGCGCGTTCCCAGTGGTCAAGGACCTCGCGGTGGACCGCAGCGCGCTGGACCGGGTGATCGAAGCCGGTGGTTTCGTCTCCACCTCCGTGGGCACCGCCCCGGACGCGGACGCCATCCCGGTGTCCCACGAGGCCGCGGAGTGGGCGCTGGACCTGGCGGCGTGCATCGGCTGCGGTGCGTGCGTGGCCGCGTGCCCCAACGGTTCCGCCCAGCTGTTCGCCGGGTCCAAGACCATGCACCTGGCCACGCTGCCCTCCAGCTCCAAGGAGCGGGGCCGCCGGGCCAAGGGCATCACGCGGGCGGCCGAGGAGGAGTTCGGTCCGTGCTCGGTCTACGGCGAGTGCGCGGAGGTGTGCCCCGCGGGCATCCCGCTCACCGCGATCGCCGGGCTCAACCGGGAGAAGCTGCGGCAGGTGCTGCGCAACAAGGACGACTGACCCGCTCCCCCGACGACAGACGACGACGCTCGGTGCCCCTGTGAGGGCACCGAGCGTCGTCGTACGGGCGGGTTCGCCGGGCGGACTATATGGCGAGGTCGCCGAGGATCCACATCCAGCCGCTGCCCACGACGGTCCAGATGACAATGATCGCGACGGACATGATGAAGGCGACCTTGAACCACTCGGAGACCTTGATGTACCCGGAGCCGTAGACCACGCCGGACGGGCCGGACGCGTAGTGGCTGATGGCGCCGAAGAGGTTGCCGATGAAGCCGAGAGCGAGGGCCGCAAACATCGGCGGGGCACCGGCGGTGATGGCCGCGCCCAGGAACACGCCGTACATGGCGACGATCTGCGCGGTGTTCGAGGCGAACATGTAGTGCGCGTAGAAGTAGACGAGCGCCAGGATGGCAAAGGCAACAGCCCAGGGCATGCCACCGACGGCACCGGAAACCACCGAGCCGATCCAGGTGATGACTCCCAGGTTGTTCAGGTTCTCCGCCATGCCCACCAGGACCGCGAAGAAGATCAGGGTGTTCCAGGCGGAGCCGTTCTTGGCCATGTCGTTCCAGGTGAGCACCTTGGTCACGAGCAGCACCGCAATGCCCACGAAGGCCGCCGTGGTGGCGTTGACGCCAATGGCCGTGCCAAAGACCCACAGCACCAGGAGCAGCACGAACGTGGCCGCCATGACGATCTCACCGCGGGTCATGGACCCCATCTTCTGCAGCTCGCTGCGCGCCATGGTGGGTGCTTCCGGAGTGCTCTTCAGCGTGGGCGGGTAGACCTTCATGAGCAGCCACGGGACCACCGCCAGGCTCACGAGGCCGGGGATCAGCGCGGCCAGGGCCCACTGGCCCCAGGAGATGTGCACGCCCAGCTTCTCGGCGGAGGCCACGGCCAGTGGGTTGCCGGCCATGGCGGTGATGAACATGGCGCTGGTGATCACGTTGACGTGGGCAGCGGTGAACGTGAGGTAGGAGCCGAGCTTCCTGCGGGACTCGTCGGTGTTTGGGGTGGAGCCCTGCACCTCCGCGACGGAGCGGACGATCGGGTAGATCACACCACCCGCGCGGGCCGTGTTGGACGGGGTGGCCGGTGCGAGCAGGAGGTCCGTGACGGCCATGCCGTAGGCGATGCCCAGGGGCGATTTGCCGAGGACCCTGAGGAACATCAGGGCCACGCGGCGTCCCAGCCCGGTGAGCAGGAAGCCGTCCGCGATGAAGAACGCCGCGACGATCAACAGCACGGCGGAGTTGGAGAACCCGCTCAGGGCCTCCCCGCTCTTGACGTCCATGGCACCGGTGATCATGGCGGTGGCCAGTCCGATCAGCGCCACCGACGGGGTGGGCAGGGGCTGCAGGATGAGCCCCAGGATGGTCGCGACGAAGATGCCGAGCATGTGCATGCCGCGGGGGTCCACGCCCTCAGGTGCGGGGATGAAGAAGATCACCGCGCCGATGAGAATCATGAGCCCGAATTTCCAGAGCATCGAGACAGTGTCTCGGCTCATGGTTCTGGATTCGTGAGTGGAATCAACCTGATGGCCGGACATTTCCGCCTCCGAGTGTCGCTCCGGTGTGAGACTCTTCTTCCCTCAATTTTAGGCCCGTGGCCAGCGAAAATACGGCTCCCTGGTCATGCGGAGGCGACCGGTCTGGTGATTCTCGTCACCGTTCATTGGGTGACTATGGTCACTGGGTCAAAGGCCGGATGCGGGTCGGTTTTCAACCGTCCGTAGGTGTCGACGTCGAGACGTTCTCCGTCCACCAGGAATTTCTGGCGCTGGGTGCCTTCCTTGACGAAACCAGCTCTTCTCGCGACGACGCCGGAGGCCGGGTTGTTGACGCGGTGGCCAAGTTCGAGACGATCCAGTCCGCGCTCCGCGAGGGCCCACTCCGCGATCGTGGCCGCGGCACGGCTCATGACTACCCTGCCGCGCGCCCGGTCGGTCATCCAGTACCAGAACCAGCCGTTCCTGTTGTCCTCGTCGACCGTGACGCAGACCAGGCCGATCAGTGCGTCGGACTCGACGACGGCCCAGGGCTCGTGGGGCGAGTCCGGGCTCACGAGGCGGGCGACGTACGCCGAGGCCTCCTCGGCCGTGGTGACCACGCCTTGACGGGCCATGTCGGGGTTGGAGGCGAAAGCCTGGTGAACAGCATGGGCGTCCGCCTGTCGCAATCTACGAAGGAACAGGGCTTCATCAGGCACGGCAACATTCCTCACCAGTCAATGATCGGAGAAGCCTCGCGGGCGTCCCAGAGATGCGCCTTAGACGTCGGCAGCAAAGTCACCTGACACGGCTGCTCCGAACAACGACAGTTCAGCCCGGCTCAGTAGTGGTATCGAGCCTGCAAGATCACGAGATCCTCACCAGTCACGAGGTAGACGAGCCGGTGCTCCTCGTTGATGCGCCGCGACCACGAGCCCCGCGCCCCGTACTTCAACTGCTCCGGCTTGCCGATGCCCTCGAACGGCTCGCGCAGGCAGGCATCGATGAGCAGGTTGATCCGCTTGAGGATTCTCCGGTCGGCGGTCTGCCAGTACGTGTAGTCCTCCCAGGCGGCCTCGTCCCAGACCAGCCGCATTCAGACGTCCCGAGACTGGCTGACCGACTCGTCGGAACGGTCGAGCTCGTGGACCTGGGTCTTCCCGACACGGGCACGATCGTAGGCGTCGAGAAGCCTGCGGGCGTTCGACGGCGACCGGAACAGGTAGGCGGTCTCCTGCCACGCCGCGTACTCGTCGGCGGGCATGAGCACCGCGTTGCCCTTCCGAGAGACGATCTCGATGGCTTCTTGGTCCTCGTTCACGCGCTCGATGAGCGGGAAGAGAGTCTTGCGGGCCTCGCTTGCGCTGATGGACATGGAGTACCTTCCCTACGTTGACTGGTACCCGTTTATGGTACCAGTCAACCTCCTGGCGTGGTCCGCATGACGACGATCAGGCATGGGCTTCCTTCACTGGGGACGTTGCCGACGCCCTCAGACAATACGGCTCAGGCTGCTTCGTTCCTCAGGGGCCAAACAGGGCCAGGGGCACCACGGCGATACCGTCCCGCCGCCGATAGGCGATCGGACCCGTCGTGATGATCAGACCATCCACAAAACGTGATCCCAGCTGGTCGCGCAACCAGCGCAGGTGCTTGCCATCGGAGTCGCTGACAGCTGCCGCGAGTTTTACCTCAATGCCGACGACTCCGCCGTCGGCCCGCACGACCACGAGGTCCACCTCGTGGTCGCCGTTGCGCGTCCGCAGGTGTGCAATGTCGACCTCCGCGGCCTGGGCAGCGACACGGACGCACAATGTCACCAACGATTCGAAGAGCATCCCCAGCATGGAACCCGCCTGGGGACGAAGTGGCTCCCCTTTGCCGCCCAGCAGTGCGTCGGCGCCCAGGCCGAGGAGGCGAGCCGCTAGAGCAGGATCGGCCAGGTGGTGCTTCGGAGCCTGCCCGAGGCGAGTCATCGGACTGCCGACCGGGCTCCAGGCCGGCACAGGGTCGAGAAGCCACAAGGAGGCCAGCACCTGGCGGTAGGACTCGGCGGTCGCCCGTGCCGGCTTCTCACTGTGACCAGGGGTCGCCGCGTCCAGGATCTGGGAGTAGCTCGCCGTCGTCGAACTCGCGGAAGCGTAGGCGCGCAACCAGGCCATCATGGCTTCCGGTCGGCGGACGGCCAGGCCCTGTTCCGGCACGTCACGCTCCACCGCGTTGCGCAAGTAGGAATCGAGCTGGAAGCCCCGGGCGCGGGCGCTCAGGCCGCGCATCCCCGGGAAACCCGACGCAACGATCTCCTCCACGTATTCGGGCAGCCCCATCGTTGACTCGCCCTGGATGGAGTCACGTCCGGCCAGAACAGCGGCGAGGCTCACGGTTGGTGTTTCCAGACCACGCTCGGCGAGCGTCATCGGACGCATGCGCAGGCGACCGATCCGGCCGGCTCCCGAGTGCTGCACGGTTCCGTCCTGGGGACTCGCACTGCCGGTCAACAGGAACTGCCCGCCCACGGCGTCCTCATCCACGGCGCGGCGAACAACGTCCCACACCTCTGGCATCTTCTGCCATTCATCGATGAGGAGCGGACGCGGGCGGCGGAGAATGATCTGCGGATCCGCTGCGACAGGCTCCCGAACGGCTTTGGAGTCCAGCTTCACCAGCCCAGCCGCCCGTTGTTCCGCCGTCGTGGTCTTGCCTACGGCCTTGGGGCCGTCCAGCGCGAGGGCCGCCACCTCGCCAAAGAGATCATCCAGCTCGAGGTCCACGACGCGACGGGTGTACGACATGGCTTAATCATACCGTTAGCAGGTGTCGCACTAGACAAAACGCATGGCCTGAACTCAACAGAACGCCGCCAGGTTGGCACTGAACTGGCCACCTTGACGGACATCGCGCTCTGACCCGCCGGGGGCGAGGCTCACACACCCGTCGTTCGAGCAATTCAAACCCAGGCTCCGCTGCTCCGACATCACTCGCCCGGCCAAGGACGGGGCAAGCCCCGCAACGCTCCAGCGGGGGACAGTCCTCACGCTGGAACGGAAGTCGCTTACGCTCCAAAGACAGTTCAGCTCACACGTTGAACCTGAACTCCACCACATCCCCATCCTGCATCACGTACTCCTTACCCTCCATGCGCACCTTGCCCGCGGCCTTCGCGTCGGCCATGGACCCGGCGGCCATGAGGTCGTCGTAGGAGACGATCTCCGCCTTGATGAAGCCCCGCTCGAAGTCCGAGTGGATCACCCCGGCGGCCTTGGGGGCGGTGTCGCCCTGGTTGATGGTCCACGCGCGGGCCTCCTTGGGGCCGGCGGTGAGGTAGGTCTGCAGGCCCAGGGTGGAGAAGCCCACGCGGGCCAGTTTGTCCAGGCCGGATTCGTCCTGGCCCTCCATCTCCAGCATCTCGCGGGCCTCCTCCTCCGAGAGCTCCACCAGATCCGCTTCCAGCTTGGCGTCCAGGAACACGCACTGCGCGGGCGCCACCAGCGCCTCCAGCTCAGCCTGACGCTCGGGTGAGGACAGCACGCCCTCGTCCGCGTTGAACACGTAGATGAACGGCTTGGCGGTGAGCAGGTTCAGCTCGCGCAGGTTGTCGGTGTCGAGCTTCTCGGGCCCGGCGGCCTCGAAGATCGTGCGGCCCTCCGCCAGCACCTTCTCCGCTGCCTGGTACGCCGCGAGCTGCTCGGGCGAGCCCTTCTTGATCTTGACCTGCTTCTCCAGCTTGGGAATCGCGTTCTCCAGCGTCTGCAGGTCCGCCAGGATCAACTCGGTGTTGATGGTCTCCATGTCGGAGGCGGGATCGATCTTGCCGTCCACGTGGATCACGTCCGGGTCGTCGAACGCGCGCACCACCTGGGCGATCGCGTGGGCCTCACGGATGTTGGCCAGGAACTGGTTGCCCAGACCCTCCCCCTCGGACGCGCCCTTCACGATGCCCGCGATGTCCACGAACGACACCGTTGCCGGCACGATCTTCTGCGAGTCGAACAGCTCCGCGAGCTTGTCCAGCCGCTCGTCCGGCAGGTTCACCACGCCCACGTTCGGCTCGATGGTCGCGAACGGATAGTTCGCGGCGAGCACCGTGTTGCGCGTGAGCGCGTTGAACAGGGTTGATTTTCCGACGTTCGGCAGACCGACGATTCCAATAGTAAGAGCCACGGTCCGCCATCTTACCGGGGCCGCCCGACGACGCCGCCACGCGACTACGCGGCCCACCCCACCCCTGACACATGTCACGCCCCGCTCGTGACAATCAGCAGTTCAGCGCCGACACGCCGCACGGGAATCTGGACCCATGAACACCACACACCCACCGCAGCCCCACTCCCCCGTCATCCAGGTGCAGGACGCCGTCAAGACCTTCCGCACACGCTCCGAGACGGTCCGCGCCGTGCAGGGTGTCTCGCTGGAGATCCCGCGCGGCGGCGTCGTCGCCCTGCTGGGGCCGAACGGCGCCGGGAAGACGACCCTGCTGGACATGGTGCTCGGCATGAGCGAGCCCACCTCCGGCGCGGTGAGCGTGTGCGGCGAGCGCCCGCGCACCGCCGTGGCTCACGGGAAGGTGGGTGCGGTGCAGCAGGTGGGCGGGCTGCTCGCGGACCTGAGCGTGCGCGAGACCGTGACCATGATCGCGTCCCTCTACCCGGACCACCTGCCCGTGGACGAGGCGCTGGAACGGGCGGGGGCGGCGTCGTTCGCGCGCCGGAAGGTGGCCAAGTGCTCGGGCGGGCAGCAGCAGCGCGTCCGCTTCGCCCTGGCCCTGCTCCCGCGCCCCGAGCTGCTCGTGCTGGACGAGCCGACCGCGGGCATGGACGTGCAGTCCCGCACCGAGTTCTGGGACGCGATGCGCGCCGAGACCGAGCGCGGGCTCACGGTCGTGTTCGCCACGCACTACCTCCAGGAGGCGGAGGACGTCGCCGAGCGGATCGTCCTGATGGATGCCGGGCGTGTCACGTTCGACGGCTCCGTGGACGAGCTGCGCTCCACGTCTCGGCACCACACCGTCTCTTTCGTGTGGCCAACGGGCGAACCACTGCCCGAGTTCGCGGACGCCACCGTCTCGCGCCGCTCGGAGTCCCGCGTGCACCTGCGCACCGAGGACGCGGACGCCCTCGCGCGTGAGCTGCTGACCCGCACCCCCGCGAGCGCCCTGGAGATCTCCCGCGGCGGCCTGGACGAGGCGTTCGCGGCGTTGATCCATCGAGACGACGCGGCCGCGTGAACCCGCGCGCAGCGCACCGCGGGTGACCGCACCGTTCTCCCGCCCCTCCCCTCGCCCCGCAGCTCGTGCGCCCATAACCGCGCCCAGACCCCAAGGAGCCCGTCATGTCCCTGACCTACACCGCCCACGACGTCCTGCGGAACGTCCGCGCGATCCCCAACCTCGTCTTCGTGGCCCTGCTGCCCGCCGTGCTGTTCATCCTGTTCGGCGCGGTGCAGGGCTGGTCCGATGCCCGCCTGCCTGGGGGCAACGTGTCCGCGTACGTGATGGTGTCGATGGCCGTGTACGGGGCCGTCACCGCCACCACCGCGATCTCCGCCGGCGCGGCCGTGGAACGGTTGCAGGGCTGGGGTCGACAGCTCGCCCTGACCCCCATGGGCACGGGCGGCTACGCGGTCACCAAGGTGGCGGTGGCTCTGCTGATCGCGGTGCTGCCCGTGGTCATCGTGTTCCTGGTGGGAGCGTTCACCAACGCCTCGATGGACGACCTCTGGCGCTGGGCGCTGGCCGCCGTGCTGTGCGTGGTGGTCTCCGTGGTGTTCGCCCTCTACGGGCTCGCCGCGGGCCTGATCTTCCGCTCAGACACCGCCGTGGGGGCCGCCTCCGGCGCACTGGTGGTCTTTGCGTTCTTCGGCAACGTGTTCATGCCGCTCTCCGGCGGGATGCTGGCCGTCGCCCGCTTCACCCCCATGTATGGAATCGTGGGCATTGCCCGCTATCCCGTGACCGAAGGTGAGGTGGCCACCATGGGCGGTGCCCCGCAGACCGACAGCCTGCTGTGGCTCGTGGTCAACGCCGTGGCCTGGGCCGCCGTGTTCGGGATCATCGCGCTGCTGGCCGCCCGGACGTCCACGGCCCGCCGATGAGCGCCGCCACGCGGACCGCCCCGCGCCCACGCACCGAGGAGCCCGAGCACGACTGGTCCGACCTGCTGTTTGCCACCGTCTGGCTCGTGTTCCTCGTCATTCCCGCCGCGGCACTGCTGCAGAGTGACGAGCCGATCTGGGCCAGGGCCCTGGGACTGCTCGGACTGGTGCTCTTCGCCGGGCTCTACACGCTCTCCTGGATCCGGCAGATCCTGGTCCCGCGCCTGAGCGTGTTGGGCAACGCCGTGCTGTGGTGCGCGGTCCTGCTGGTGCCGCTCACCCTGTTGCTGCCGGCCTCGCCGTGGGGCATGACCTACACGGCCCCGTTCTTCGTGGCCGTGTGCGCGTTCCGGCTGCCCTTGCGCCAGGGCATCCTGGCCTCGCTCCTGATCGAGGTGGCGGCCCTGGTTCCGCTGCTCATGCTGCTCCCCCGGGAGCAGTGGTTCTGGCCGCTGTTCGGCCTGGTCCCGTCCGGGCTGATCATCCTGCTCTCCCGCTTCGCCGTGGATCGCTCCGAGACCCACGAGCGCCTGGCCCGCGAGCTCGAGGTCTCCCGGCAGCGCGAGGCCGTGGGCCGGGACGTCCACGACATCCTGGGCCACTCCCTCACGGTCATCACCGTCAAGACCCAGCTCGCCCAGCGTCTCGTGGAGACGGACCCGCAGCGCGCCGTCGCCGAGCTGGACGACGTCCTGGCCCTGTCCCGCGAAGCCCTCACGGATGTGCGCTCCACGGTCGGCAAGCTGCGGGACCTGGACCTGGGCGTCGAGCTCGTCCAGGCACGCGCCGCCCTGCGCGCCGCCGGCATCACCCCGCACCTGCCGTCCTCGGCCCCGACCCTGGACGCCGCCACCCGTTCCGCGTTCGCGTGGATCCTGCGCGAGGCCGTGACCAACGTGGTCCGCCACTCGGGCGCGGCGCACTGCCGCGTGACGCTCACCGGTTCGTCGCTGCGCATCGCGGACGACGGCGCGCGGGCCGCGGGTGCCTCCACTCACCACTCAGCGCGAACCGACACCGCCGCTCGTCCGGGCGGCGGGGGGCCCTCAACGAGCCGCCCGCGCCCCGACGACGCCGCGGCGGATGCTCCCTATCGGAACGGTGTGGGGCCTGTCGGCCCGGACACGCAGCGGCCGGTGCGTGCCGGGGCCCGCGGTGAGGCGGCGTCGTCGCGCTCCGGACCCGAGGCGAGCACCGGGGGCGGTGCCGCCGAACCGGAGCTGCGAGAGGGCAACGGCATCCGCGGCATGAAGGAGCGGGCTCATGCGGCGGGATGTGAGGTGACCGTGGCGCGGGATCCCCGGGGCGGCACGATCGTGGAGGTGAGGCGCGCATGACCGAGATCCGAGTGCTGATCGCGGACGACCAGGCCCTCGTGCGCGCCGGACTGGCCGCCCTGCTGGACCTGGAACCGGACATCACCGTGGTGGCCCAGGCCGCGGACGGCGCCGAGGCGGTCGCTCTTGCCGGGGAGCTCCCCGTGGACGTGGCCCTGTTGGACATTGAGATGCCCGGGCTCACTGGCCTGGATGCCACGGAGCGGATCGTGGCTGCCGGGTGCGGGACGCGGTGCCTGATGGTCACCACGTTCGATCGCCCCGGCTACCTGCGCCGCGCGTTCGACGCCGGGGCGTCCGGTTTCGTGGTCAAGGACACCCCCGCTGCGGAGCTCGCGGAGGCCATCCGGAAGGTGCACGCCGGACTGCGCGTGGTCGACCCGGCGCTGGCCGAGAAGTCCCTGTTGGCCGGGCCGAACCCCCTGACCCCGCGGGAGCGGGACGTGCTGCGCGAAGCGTCCCACGGTGCCTCGGCGGGGCAGATCGCCCGGGCCCTGCACCTCTCCGCGGGGACGGTGCGCAACCACCTGTCGTCGGCGATCGGCAAGACGGCCACGACGAACCGCGCCGAGGCCGCGGCGGTGGCCGCCCGCAACGGGTGGCTGTAGCGGCCATGGCGCCGCCCCGCGCTGCTTGTGCGTGTCGGACGGCCTTGTCACAGTGAGCGCATGGACGCTTCCGTGATGGCTCAGGTGTGGTGGTTGTGGGCGCTGTTCGCCCTGGTGGTGGGCAGTGTGCTCGGGTACGTCGTGGCGGCTGTGAAGGGCAAGCGGTTCGAGAACGAGCTGGAGCAGGTCCAGGCCCAGCGGATGGCCGCCCTGCAGGACGCCGCGGCCGCCCGCTCGGCCCAGGAGCAGCTGGCGGAGCGCGTGGAGTCCCTCGAGGCCCGCGCCGTGCAGGACCAGGACGTCATGCGTGCCCTGGCGCCACTCAACGAGCAGCTCTCCTCCGTGGGACGCCACGTGAACCAGCTGGAGCGGGACCGCGCCGCGCAGTTCGGCGCCGTGGCCCAGGCGCTGGAGGCCGCTCGCACCACGGACCAGCAGCTGCTTCAGGCCACCGGGTCATTGGAGTCCTCCTTGCGCTCCACCACGGCACGCGGGGCGTGGGGCGAGATGCAGCTGCGCCGCGTGGTGGAGGCCGCCGGCATGACCCGGCACGTGGATTTCGCCGAGCAGTCCGTGCGTACCACGGACAGCGGCGTGCAGCGACCGGACATGGTGGTCAACCTGCCCGGTGCGCAGACCGTGGTGGTAGATGCCAAGGCCCCCATGAACTCGTACTTGGACGCCCAGGCGGTCCCGTCGGACGGCGCGGCAGAGAGCGAGCAGCGCCGCGCCCAGTTGCTCGTGGCCCACGCCAAAGCACTGCGCTCCCACGTGAACACCCTGGGCACCAAGAGGTACTGGTCCGCGGAGGAGAACTCCCCCGAGCTCGTGATGTGTTTCGTGCCCATCGAGTCCGCGCTCGCCGCTGCCCTGGACGCGGATGCGTCCCTGTTGGAGTACGCCGCGCGCAACAACGTGGCGTTGGTGTCCCCCGTGTCCCTGTTGGCCGCCCTCAAGGCCGTGGCATTCAGCTGGCGTCAGGCCACCCTCACGGACAATGCGCGGGAGCTCTACCGGTTGTCGCGGGAGCTGTACGACCGCATGGGTGCGGTGGGCAAACACCTGGCCGACATGGGCGGGTCACTGCGGCGCTCCGTGGACGGGTACAACAAACTCGTGGGGTCGCTGGAATCACGGGTGCTGCCCTCTGCCCGGAAGATCGCCGAGCTGGATCCCACGAGCACGGGAACCGATGCCCTGGACACCAAACCCGTGGACTCGGTCCCCCGTCCGGTCACGGCCACGGAGTTCGTGCGGGACTGAGGCGGGCGGGCGTTCCTTCCGGGCGCGAGCGCGGCAGGAAGCGGTCCGGCCGGAACGGTGGGTCACTGCGCAGCGATCGCGCCGGGAGCAGAGCCCGCACGCCAGCCCTCCCCAATCGCGAGCGGCTCCGAACGGAGCGGCGGGGATCAGCGGGTGGGCTTGGCCCCGCGGCCGCCCAACCGACGGGACGTGTCCCCGTCCTGGGCCAGCTTGGCGCGCAATTCCTTGGGCAGGGAGAACAGAATGTCTTCCTGGGCGGTGACCACTTCGTCCACGGACGAGTAGCCGTACTCCGCGAGCAGGTCCAGGACCTGGCGCACGAGGACCTCGGGAACCGAAGCACCGGAGGTCACGCCGACGGTTGCGACACCCTCGAACCAGGACTCGTCCACCTGGTGGGCGAAGTCCACGCGTTCGGCGCGCCGGGCCCCGTACTCGAGGGCCACCTCCTTGAGGCGCACGGAGTTCGACGAGTTGGCCGAGCCCACCACGATCACCAGGTCCGCTTGCGGGGCGATCTCCTTGATCGCCGCCTGGCGGTTGGAGGTCGCGTAGCAGATGTCGTCGCTGGGGGGATCGATCATGTTGGGGAACCGGGCGCGCAGCCGGTTCACGGTCTCCATGGTCTCGTCCACGCTCAACGTGGTCTGGGACAGCCACACGAGTTTGTCCGGGTCCTGGACCTCGATGCTGTCCACGTCCTCCGGGGAGTTCACGATCTGGATGTGTTCGGGGGCCTCCCCGAACGTGCCCTCGACCTCTTCGTGGCCCACGTGGCCGATGAGCAGGATCTCGTAGTCGCTCTTGGCGAAGCGCACGGCCTCGCGGTGCACCTTGGTCACGAGCGGGCACGTGGCGTCGATGGTGTGGAGGTTGCGGTCGTGGGCGGACTGCACCACGGCCGGAGACACCCCGTGGGCGGAGAACACCAGCAGGGAGCCCTCAGGCACCTCGTCCGTCTCCTCCACGAAGATCGCACCGCGCTCCTCGAGGGTCTGGACCACGTGCTTGTTGTGCACGATCTCCTTGCGCACGTACACCGGAGCACCGTAGTGCTCGAGCGCCTTCTCCACGGCGATCACCGCGCGATCCACGCCCGCGCAGTATCCGCGCGGCGCGGCCAACAGGACCTTGCGCTCTCCGGTGACCGGAGCGGCGTCGGCAATTTCCTGGGGGGTGCGACGAACCCGGGGAACGGTGGGCATGGACAGGTCAACCACAGTGGACATGTCCTTAATGGTAAGTGACCATACGGGAGCGCACCACGGCGCCGATCACACCCACCAGGGCCACGCACGCGGCACCGATCATGCCCGTAACGCTGCGTCCCACGAAGGATTCTCGCAGCAGGGTGATGATCTGTTCCGTGACCAGGTGCGCCACGGGTTCCACACCGGACGCGTCCACCACGGAGCTCGCGGCCCACAGCACCACGGCGAGCAGGACACCGGTGAACAGCACACCGGCCAGGCCCACCCCGGCGATCGCGAGCCACCGCCGCGGGCTGACCACCACGGCGAGCACCGCGAGCAGCGCCACGAGCCACGGCAGGGCATACCGCCATGGGGCGAGCCCCACCAGGGCGTCCAGCACGCGACCGGTCTCGGCACCGGGGACCGTCATGGTCAGATCGTTGCGGGCGATCCCCGGGGAGATCCCGATGACGTCCTCGACCTGGTGATCCACGGCGGCGCCCAACGCGGTGGCGTCCACCACGAGGTGTTCGGGCGCGTCCGCGGAATCGGCACTCAGGGGGACGTTCGCGTCGTGGGTGTCCTGCAGGACCTGGATCCACGTCCCCTGTTGCTCGGGGGCGGTGAGCCAGGACTGTGCGGCGGTGATCGCCGTTTCCCGGACCCGCTCGATGGCCTGGTCCACGGGTTCGATCCCGATCTCGACGTCGCTCAGGGCGCTGAACGTCGCGCGGTCCAGGACGGTGCGCACGAGTTCGTCCTGGAAGGTCGTCTCGGTGACCACGGCCGCCGCGGTGTCCTGGAACCCCGAGGGCGAGAGCAGGTGGTCCTGGATCCAGGTCAGCCCCAGCCACGCGGCGAACCCCGCACCGGCCAGGATCGCGCACAGGGCGGCGCACAGGCTGCGCAGCAGCGCCGCGGGACGGGATGACGGAGATGAGCTCACGACTCCAATGTACGGAGAACCGGCTGTGCGTGTCCCCGTCGGGTGATACTTATGTCCCATGAGTACGTGGCCCCCGAGCGAAGACACCGGCGCACCGGAACGCCCCGCCGAGACGCCCCGGTTGGCGCGGGACACCACACCGGAGAATCCGTGGCCGCTCAGCAAGCTGTCGTACGGGCTGCATGGGTGGATCGAACGCGCACCTGCGGCCTGGGTCGAGGGTCAGGTGATCGAGGTCAACCACCGCGCCCGCGTCTCCTACGTGACGCTGCGCGACCTCCACGACGAGGTCTCGGTCAGCGTCACCATGTTCAAGGCGGAGATGTCCCGGTTGGAGCGCCCCCTCGAACGGGGCTCCCGGGTGATCGTCAACCTCAAGGCGGATCTGTACGTCAAGACCGGGCGGCTGTCCATGATCGGGCGGGACATCCGCCCCGTGGGTCTGGGGGACCTCCTGGAACGCCTCGAACGATTGCGGCGAGCGCTCGCGGAAGAGGGTCTGTTCGATCCCGCCCACAAGAAACCCCTCCCGGTGCTGCCCCACCGGGTCGGGTTGATCACCGGGCGCAATTCCGATGCCGAGAAGGACGTGGTGCGCAACGCCACCAACCGGTGGCCGGGTGTGCAATTCGAGATCCGCGAGGTTCCGGTCCAGGGAGCCGGTTCGGCGCGCGCCGTGGTCCAAGCCCTCGTGGAACTCGACGCCATGGATGCCGTGGACGTGATCGTGATCGCCCGCGGCGGGGGCGCGTTCGAGGACCTGTTGTCGTTCAGCGACGAATCCGTGCTGCGCGCGGTGTTCGCCGCCCACACGCCGGTCGTCAGCGCGATCGGTCACGAGAACGACCAACCGCTGCTGGATTACGTCGCGGACCTGCGCGCCTCCACCCCCACGGACGCGGGCAAACGCATCGTCCCGGACGTGCACGAGGAACGCCTTCGCATTGCCCAGGCGCGCGGGGCCCTGGACCGTGCCGTGGCCACCATGATCGAGCGCGAACACCAGGGGCTCGAGACCATGCGGTCCCGGCCCTCCTTGGCCCAGCCGGACTCCATGATCCTGGTCCGTGAGGAGGACCTGGATCGCTGGCGTTCGCGCGCGTGGTCCGCGGTGAACGCCCAGACCGTGCGAGCGCAGGACACGGTGGCCCAGATGCGCGCCCGCGTGCGTGCTCTGTCCCCGCAGCAGACATTGGAGCGCGGTTACGCGGTCGTGCAGACCCCGGACGGTTCGGTCCTCACCGATGCACGCGACGTCTCCGAGGGGCAGGACCTCACCGTGCGCCTGGCCGCCGGGGAACTCGGGGTGAATGTCACCTCCCGCACCAACCGCCAGCCCGGGGACCACTGAACCCCGCCCTTCGATCTCCTCGACCCCACCGGAAGGACACACCGTGGCACAGCAGAACAGCAGCGAGCAGCCCAGCACCGGACAGGACGATTCCCGCCTCGGCGGCTCGGCCGGAACCCGCCCCGATCTCTCGGACGTGGACGGTCTGAGCTACGAGCAGGCCCGCGAACAGCTCGTGGAGACCGTGGCCCGGCTCGAAGCGGGCGGCACCACCCTGGAGGAGTCCCTCCACCTGTGGGAACGGGGCGAGGCCCTGGCCACCCGCTGCGAGCAGTGGCTCGACGGCGCCCGCGAACGCCTCGACGCCGCCCGCGCCCGGCGCGAGGAGAACCGGGAGCAGGCGGCGTCGGAGGACTGACGCGCCGTCGTCGGGTGGACGCAGTGGAGTCCGGTCACCAGTAAACCCCTGGAGCGGCCCGGCCACGTCACCCCGTGGTGAGACGTCGCCCGGACCGCGGTCGGGGTCAGGAACCGGCTACTGGTGGTACCCGGAGAGGAACTCGCCGAGTCGATCCAGCGCGGTGTCCAGCATGTCCACCGCGGGCAGCGTGACCAGGCGGAAGTGGTCCGGCTTGCCCCAGTTGAACGCGGTGCCGTGGCTGAGCAGGATCTTCTGTTCCTTGAGCAGGTCTAGTGCGAAGCGCTCGTCGTCCACGATCCCGAACTTCTCCACGTCCAGCTTGGGGAAGAGGTAGAGCGCACCGTGGGCCTGCTCGCACGTGATGCCGTCGATCTCGTTGAGCTTGCGGTGGGCGATGTCCCGCTGGGCCTTGAGCCGCCCGCCGGGGAGGATGAGGTCGTTGATCGACTGGTATCCACCCAGCGCCGTCTGGATCGCGTGCTGTGCGGGCACGTTCGCGCACATGCGCATGTTGGCGAGCAGCTTGATGCCCTCCAGGTAGGACTCCGCCCGCCAGTTCGGCCCGGTGATCGCGAGCCACCCGGAGCGGTAGCCGGCCACCCGGTACGCCTTGGACAGGCCCGAGAACGTCAGGCACAGCACGTCCTCGCCCGTGAGGCTCGCGGTGTTGATCATCTCGGCGTCGTCGTAGGTGATCTTCTCGTAGATCTCGTCCGAGAACAGGATGAGCTCGTGTTCCTTGGCCAGGTTCACGATCTTCTGCAGGGTCTCGCGTGAGTAGACCGCACCCGTGGGGTTGTTGGGGTTGATGATCACGATGCCCTTGGTGCGCGAGGTGATCTTGGATTCCATGTCCTCGAGATCCGGGTTCCACCCGTTCTCCTCGTCGCACGTGTAATGCACGGGCGTGCCGCCGGACAGCGCCACCGAAGCCGTCCACAGGGGGTAGTCCGGTGAGGGGATGAGGATCTCGTCGCCCGGATTGCACAGTGCCTGCAAGGTCATGGTGATCAGCTCGGAGACACCGTTGCCCAGGTAGACGTCGTCTGTGTCCAGGTTCATGATCCCGCGCGTCTGGTAGTACTGCACCACCGCGGTGCGCGCGGAGTAGATGCCCCGGGAGTCCGAGTAGCCCTGCGCGTTCGGCAGGTTCTTGATCATGTCCACCAGGATGGCGTCCGGTGCCTCGAAGCCGAAGGGTGCGGGGTTGCCGATGTTCAGGCGCAGGATGCGCTGACCCGCGGCCTCCATCTTCTCCGCCTGCTCAAGCACGGGCCCGCGGATGTCATAGAGGACGTTCTTCAGTTTGTCGGACTGTTTCACCTTAGCCATGGGGTCACCATACTCGGCGCCCCCATCCCGATTCGGTCGGCACGCGGCGGTGCTCCGCGGCTCAAGGGCCCACGGCGTCGCTCGCTGCCTCCCGTCGCACGTCAGCACTTCTCGGATCACGTCAGCGCGGTTGCTCGCGTAGGAACGTCGCCGTCTGTTCGGGGCTCATCGCGGGATCGGACCCGCCCGCGAGCCGGGTGATGGTCGTCAGGTCCTCCGACGTGAGATCTGCCGAGACCGCGTTCGCCGAGGCCACCGCCCGGTCGTCCATGTCCTCGGAGCTGAGCACCACCGCGCGCTCCGGGCGAAACAGTCGGTTCGGGTCGTCCAGTTCCACGAGCCCGTCGTCGTCGATCGCGGGTTCGGAGGAACGCAGCACCGCGGCCTGCACCTCGTCGCTCAGCAGAGCATTCACGAGCTCACCGGTGGTCGCGAACTCCGGCGCCCCCTTGGGCGCGCAGTCGTAATACGCCTTCAGCCCGCGCTCCCCCTGGGCGCTGTCCGCGTAGCCACGGGCCATCCCCACGGCCATCTCGGGGCAGTGCTCCCCGATCGTGTTCAGGCCCCCCAGGTTGTACTGCGCGTTCGTCGCGGCCGTGACCACCACGCGGTCCGTACGTTGCGCGGACGACGAATCGAGCACGGTCAGCCCGCGCGGCAGTGCCCCGGGCAGGGCGCGGTACACGTCGTCGTCGGACGGCCCGGTCTCCCCCGTGATGCCGAGCAACTGCCCGAGCGAGTCCAGCAGCCCGCGCGGGGTGTCCGTGTCCGGGGCGGGGGAACGCATGGACGAGGGGCTCACAATCGGTTGCGGCGAGGCCGGCCGCTCGTTCTGCCGCGCGTACACGTACAAATCACCGGTGAAGTCGGGGACCATGGTCGCGCGGCCGGCCTGCAGTGCGTCCACGATCTGTTCGCGCGTGGTCCCCACGTCCACCACGCTCGCGGTGATCCCGTCCGCGGCCAGCCGCTGTTGATACAGGTGCGCCAGCACGCGGGTCTGCAGGTCCACACCGGTCGCGATCTTGACGGTGGACTCCCCCGTGGCGTTCGACGACGCCGCCTGGCTCGCCGTCTCCGTGTCCGGCCCGCCGGTCCCGCCGCCCTCGCCGCACGCGCTCAGCAGGAGGGCGCCGCTCGCGAGCGCGACGACGGCGCGCAGCCGCACCCCGTGACTCACCGGTCCCGGCCGGGCTCGGTGGCCACGTCCTGCTCGGGGATGTCCTCGGGTGGGGTGTCCGGGTCCGCGACGGCGCTCGTGAGCCCGGCGAGTCGCAGGCCCTGGTCCACGAGGTCCAGGCGCTTGAGGGAGTCGATGCGTGCGATCGGGAACCACGCGGCGTCGTCGGAGGAACCGTTCTGCTCGACCGCCAGCTCACCGCCCGTGACGTGGGCGGTGTACAGGACGCGGCACGCGTGATTGCCACGGGGCTGACCGTCCAGGCGCTGCTCGGGGGTCATCCAGTAGCTGTGCACGCCCACCAGGCCATCCGATTCCACGTGGAAACCGGTCTCCTCGAAGACCTCCCGGATCATGGTCTGCTCCGGTTGCTCCCCCGGTTCCATGCCGCCGCCGGGAAGGGTCCACGCGCCGTCGAACCCCGGGTGACGGGGGTTCCAGTGCGTCAACAGCACGTGCTCGTCGCGGGTGATCAGGGCATAAGCGCCCACGCGGGAATCGAACGGCTTGCTCATGAGCGCCAGTCTACTGACGCGTTCCGGGTGACCCCTGACAGCGGACCGGTTTCCCCGGGGCGGTGCGGGCGCGGCAGGGTGCGGTCGGTGCGGCGCGCGGGCGGGGCCCATAATGTCCGGGTGAGCATCGTGGAGAACGCCATTTACCGCAACGGGCGCAGGGTCGAGTCGCCCCGGTCCCTCGAGGAGACGTACGACCTGCTGCAGCGGATGCTGGAGCATCCCGGGGAGCCCTCCGCGTCCGAGAGCGGGGACACGGTCGTGGCGTGGATCGGGCTGTACCGGCCCGATCCGGACGAGACCCGCTCGCTCGCCGAGCACTTCCACCTGCACGAGCTCGCGGTCGAGGACACCGTCCAGGCGCACCAGCGCCCCAAGATGGAACGCTACGGCGAGACGCTGTTCACCGTGATCCGCCCGGCGGTCTACCAGGACGCGACCGAGACCGTGGAGATCGGTGAGATCCACATCTTCACCGGACCCCATTTCGTGATCACCATCCGCCACTCCGAGTCCAGCGGCGTGGGGCGGGTGCGTAAGCGGGTCGAGGAGGACCGGGAGCTGTTGTGCTTCGGTCCGGACGGCGTGCTGTACGCGTTGCTGGACCAGATCGTGGACGACTACTTCCCCGTGCTCGACGGTCTCGAGAACGACATCGACGAGATCGAGGACGCCCTGTTCGCCGGGCAGCCGAACGTCTCGCAACGGATCTATGAGCTCGCCCGGGAGATCAACGACTTCCACCGCGGGGTGGCCCCACTCAGCAACGTGATGCAGCGTTACTTCACGGGCTTCACCAAGTACGGTACGCACGAGGAACTGCAGCACCGGTTGCGGGACGTGCTGGATCACGTGATCCAGGTCAGCGGGAAGCTCGAATCCATGCGGGCCTCGCTCACCGACGCCATGAGCGTGGATTCCACCCTCACCACGGCGCGGCAGAACGAGGCCGCCATGCAGCAGAACGAACAGATGAAGAAGATCTCCTCGTGGGCAGCGATCCTCTTCGCGCCGTCCATCGTGGGCTCGATCTACGGCATGAACTTCACCCACATGCCCGAGCTCGACTGGCGCCTGGGTTACCCCATGTCCCTGGGCCTCATGCTGCTCGTGGCCGTGGTGCTCTACGCGGTGTTCAAGGTCAAGAACTGGTTGTGAGGCGCGCAGCACGTCGGTTCGCTGGGGCGCGGACGGGCCGCACGGTAGGACGGTCCGGGGGCGACGTCGGCGGGTGACGTCCGCGGGCGACGTCGTCCGGCGGTCCTCTCGGAGGCCGCTCCCGCTCCGCGTTGAGCGGGCACGCACCCCGGGCCATTACCCTGGCGGGGATGGACAACTGGGAATTCTGGCTCGACAAACCGTTCCGCGTGGTGCTCGTGTTGCTGGGCGCCGTGGTGGTCTCCGCGCTCGTGCGCCTGCTGATCCGCAAGATCACCCGGGGGATTGCACGCGGCACCCAATCGCGGATCATCAAGCGCTTCGACCACGGGCAGGCCCGCTGGGTGCAGGACGCGGGGCTGGCATCCGAACGCCAGAGCCTGCGGGCCAGGACCATCGGAGCGGTGCTCTCGTCCGTGTCCACCGTGGCGGTGTGGGCGATCGCGATCCTCATGATCATCTCGGAACTCGGGTACAACATCGGGCCGGTGCTCGCCTCCGCGGGCATCGCGGGCGTGGCGCTGTCCTTCGGCGCGCAATCCCTGGTCAAGGACTACCTCTCCGGGATCTTCATGGTCGCGGAGGACCAATTGGGCATCGGTGACTCCGTAGATCTTGGTGAGGCCGTGGGCACCGTGGAGAACGTGGGGTTGCGCGTGACCCAGGTCCGGGACGTGAAGGGCACCCTGTGGCACGTGCGCAATGGCGAGATCCTGCGCGTGGGCAATCAGTCCCAGGGCTGGGCCCGCTGTGTCCTGGACATCCCCGTGCCCTACGACACCAACATCGACCTGATCGCGGACATGATCGAACACGAAGCCCGGCTCGTGCGTGACGATCCGGACGTGGGTCCCAGCATCGTCGCGGACCCCGAGGTGTGGGGTGTGGAGAACATCTCGGGTGAGAGCATCACGATCCGGTTGGCCGTCAAGACCGCTCCCCTCGAGCAGTGGGACGTGGCCCGCGTGATGCGGGTGCGGATCAAAAAAATGCTCGACCGGGACGGGCTGCGCATCCCGCTGACCAACCAGGTCACGGTGCGCACGGGGGCCGAGCCCGAGACACAGGGAGAAGCACCCACCACGTCCTTCCCCGTGCCGCGTGTGCCTACGACCGGCAAGCTGCGCACCACCCCGGTGCGCCCCGAACCCGTGGACGTGGACAGCCACACCCCGGACGGCCGCACCCCCAGCCGCGACGAGTCCGGCGAGGGAACCACGTCCGCGGAACGCCGCGGGGACGGCTGAGCGCGGGCCGTCAGCTCCGCTTCCGGCGAACTCCCCCACCCCGGGAGGGCCGCCCGCGTCCCGGTTTCGCTGCGCTACGCTTCCCCGCCGATGACGCTGCTCGCCTGTCCCTGTCACGGGCCCCATCCTTGGTGCGGTCGCCGTCTCGCGGTGTTTCCCTGCCACTGGACTCCTTACGGCCACGCACGATCCCCACGAACCGCTGCACCGTGTCCTCGCCCTCGTCATCCAGGCCGCGGGGCCACACGAGGACCACGGGAACGGTGGGGGCGTCCGTGAGTTCTCTCAAGGTCACGTCCTTGCGGGCATGCAGGCGCGCCACGGACATCGGCAGTACCACGGGGCCCACGCCGGCGGCGGCGAGTTCGACGGCCATGGCGGCGTCGTCGATGTCGGCGTGCGCTTGCGGGGTGGACTCCTCGGTGAGCTGCGCCGGGGTGAGGGAGTCGAGGACGGTCAGGAGGTCGTCGGTGCTCAGCACCGCCACCTGCAGCTCGTCATAGAGGTGCACCGCATTGTGGGTGACCCGCAGGTCCTCGAGCGAGGGATCCCCCGGCGCCCAGCCGAGCCGGACGAAGCACGCGGTGACGGCGGCGTCGTCGAGCGCGGAGCGCCATTCCGCGACCGGGACCAGGACGTCCCGCAGCTCGGGGCGCATCCTGCGCTCGCGCCACCGGCCAAACCACTTGCCGGGCATGACACCGGGGACGTACCCCACGGTGAACGCGCCCGGCTCCGCGGGCTCAGAGGGGGGTGTCGGGGTGTCCGCTGCGGTCATGCTCCCACCCTAAGTGCACCCGTGCGTGCGCCATGTCCGGGCCTGTCCGAGTTGGGCTCCCAGGCCCATCGCGGCGGGGCGTACGTGTCCGTGACGCGTGGATGTGCGAAAACCGGCGCGGAGGGCTAGAGTGTTCCCTGTTGTTCGGGGCTTTAGCTCAGTTGGTAGAGCGTTTCGTTCGCAATGAAAAGGTCAGGGGTTCGATTCCCCTAAGCTCCACCCAAAGTGTCTTACGGGAACACGCGACATCGGAAGATGTTGAGTGTTCCCGTTTGGGCTTCTTGCTGTCCGTGGCGGTGTCCGCCTCGTTGACGATGGTGGCGAACGGTTCGGCGAGGCGTGGGCGTAGCTGCTCGTCGTCGGTGATCTCCAGTCGCGTGTAGAACGCCTGGTTCGCGAGTCTCCGGTTCCCGTCATCCGAATACGCGTAGGCGCGGTGAGCGTCCGTCAGCAGCCGGAGGGAGTCCTGGAGGAACGCCCGTGCCCCGGAGTGGTATTCGTCATGCTGGGCGAGGCGCTGCTCGATGTCAGCGAGGCCCACACGGATACGGTCCTGGTGGCGCTTCAACGTCGGTAAGTCGCTCGCATCGGCGAAGTGCGCCGCGAGAAGCTTGTCGCTCTCTGCTTCGAGGCGTGCCCGGTTGGCGGTGAGGTCGGCGAACTCCTGATCCCGACCGGCGCTCTGCTCATCGAACGCGGCATCGACTTCGGCGGCGAGGTGTCGGTAGTCGGCCTCGCTGATCGTGATATCGCGGTAGGAGTCCTCAACCAGCCGCTCGGCAACCTGGACGGGCACAGCGCGGCGGGTGCAATTCGTCTTCTTCGCTGCACGGCCCGAGCAGATGAAGTAGGCGTACGTGGTGCCGCGCGGGTTCGTCGCGAAGTCGAGCAGCATCCGCGACCCGCAACTGCCGCAGTGCAGCAACCTCTTCAGATGGTGCGCGTGCTGGACGTGCCGCGTCATCCTCGCGTTGCGCGCCTTCAGCAGCGATTGCACCTGATGGAACAGCGCGGGCTCGATCAACGGCTCATGCGCGCCGGGATGCAATGCTCCCTTGTAGCGGATCACCCCGGCGTAGTACGGGTTTGTGAGCAGCTTGTAGAGCGTGTTCTTCCCCAACGGCTTTGGCGGTCGTTTCGGCGTCGGCACGGTCGTCAGGCCGCGCGCAGTGAGGTCACGCAACAGCCCGGTGACGGAGGTCTCTCCCTTGGCGTAGGTCTCGAACGCCCACCGAATCAGCGGTGCGCGTTCGGGATCGACCTCGACGGTGCGAATCTCGCGGCCTTGATCGTCGGTACGGCGCACGTTGAGGTACCCGACCGGGGCGCGCATCGGCGTGCCGCCTTGTGCGAGCTTCTGTGTCAGTTCTTTGGTGACCTCGGTGGCGAGGTTGCGGCTGTAGAACTCCGCAATGGACGACATGATGCCGTGCACCAGCATCCCCGACGGCGTCTGGTCGATGGACTCCGTCGCCGACACCAAGGTGACGCCTGCGGCGAGGAGAGCTTCGTGAATCTTCACGTCATCCGCGCGGTTGCGGGCGAGCCGATCAAGCTTGTGCACGATACAGAAGGTCACCCGGGTTGCGGTGATGAACGCGGGCAACTCCTGCAACCCGTCGCGATCCGCCGACCGCGCCGACTCCCCAGCGTCCACGAACTCCCGCACGACCCGCGCACCCAGTTCTGCGGCCTTCCGAGCGTTGGCCTCGCGCTGCGCGGGGATCGAAAAGCCCTCGTCGGTGCCGCCGCGCTCGGCCTGCTCCCGCGTCGAGACACGCAGGTAGGACACCGCGAGCAGCGCAGGGGCCTCAACTGTGGCGTCACCCGACCCGGATGCGACGCTGGTGACGATGCTCATGGTTGGCCTCCTTGCCGGAGTGGTGCTTGGTCTCGATTCTCTCGCGCACCCCTGACAAACCGAAGGCCGAAGGTGACTCCGCGAGGCCGTCAGGCGGTGGGAGGCCGAAGGGATCGGCTTCGCCAGCGACCCAGGCTCGATGTCGAGCGTCGGCGATGCCGAGTACCCACTCGATGAGCTTGCCCAGGTCAGGATCATCCCGCCGCGTCACCCGCAGCCGCCGATTCCTCGCCTCGTCAACCATGAAAGACAGGTGCACGCCCGCCCGCACGATGCACGAAAACTCGCTCCACGATCGTTCCTCACAGAGACGACACGCGTCTTGCACATCGAGGATTCGCTACTTACGTCGGTGACGAAACCGATGTACCGTAGAACATGGCCCTCAAACGCTACGACCCCGACGAGGCGGAGTTCGACGCCCGCTACCAGCGATGGCTCGCCGCCCTCGAATCCGGCGACGAAGACGAACTCCTCGAAGCCACCGCGGCGATCCCCACCCTGAACGGCCAGGTACTCGACAGGTTCTTCGCCGCGCCGAGCGACGAACTTGGAAGGCCTGGGCAGAGGGCGATGGAGCAACGCCTGATCGTGCTCCTAAGCGAGCTTCGCCCACACGAAGCGGCCCGGCTCCGTGAACTGCACAAGGCCAGACAACGGCGTCTTGACCGCACGACCCGAATCGGCCGCTCCGTGGAGCTGCCGACGAAGTGCGCCCGCTGCGGCGGCAAGCTCAAGGCTGTGAAGCCGGCGGGCAGGCCGCGCATCTACTGCTCCCCGGCTTGCCGCAAGGCTGCGTATGAAGACCGCCGAGCCCATCGCGACGGTGCAGTGCAGGTTCAGGTCGTGGAGCGCGTCGTCACTGAGGTCAGAGAGCGCCGCATCGATGTGCCCCACCCGCGAAGTGAGTGCATCCGCGAGGTCTTCGCCAACGACGACGCGCTTGTGAACGTGATCTGGGCACTCATCGAAGCTGTCCGAGGCGGCGACGACCCGGCCTTCAGCCCAGACCAGCCGAGGTTCTGGGACCTCTACAACAACGTCGAAGTGCTCTACGAGGCCCTGGTCAAGCGTGCTGCAAGCTACGAGCCACCCGACCCTGCCGAGCCAGCTAATGAGGAACCCTGGTTGGCGACCAACGTCCGACGCAACATGCAACGCTTCACCCGACGGGACCCGGAGGAACCTCCTCGTGTGCCGTAGTCTTGCGCGTGACGACCGATCACGTTTGGTTACTGTTCCGGTTTCAGCACTGGTAGGATCGTTGGTGTGAGGGAGCGAGAGATTTACCCGAGCGCACCTATCGTTCTGATGGCGATCGAGGTGCGGCACCCGCTGTGCGAGCCACTTGACCGCAAACAGGTCACGGAGGTGTCCGCGCGGATCAAGCAGCTGCTTCCCCTGCCGAGTGAGATGAACGAGGTCTCCGTCACCGTGCAGGCAGGGCCGGACGGTCCGCCCACGCAGCAGCAGGTCGTCAGCAGCTTCCCGAGGTGGACGAGCCGCGACAAACGGACTGCATTGTCGGTCCGCGCGGACAGCCTCGTGATCGAGACCACCGACTACGGCAGCTACGACAGGATGCGTGAATTGCTCGATGTCGTGCTCCAGACCCGCCTGGCCGTTGCGGCCCCGGTCGGAGTCGAGCGGATCGGTCTCCGGTACATCGACGAGATCAGGGTTCCCGCCGAGAACGGTGGCAGCGCGCCAGACTGGGATCAGTGGGTGGATGCTTCGCTGCTCGGCCCCGCGCATGTCGGTGCGGAGTTGGGGCTTGCGCCGGTGGTGAACGAAGGTGTCTTCGTGTTTTCCGGTGGCAGTGATCATGCGCTGGTGCTGAGGTACGGGGCGCAGAGCGACTACGCCGTGCAATCGACTCCCGAGTTGCGCCGTCCGTTGCCTCCTCCTGGGCCACTGTTCAAGCTGGACATCGACAGTTTTTGGCAGGCAGCCGACGAGGTGCCCGAGTTCGACGCAGAGGTCATCCTGCGCCAGGCAGACGCACTGCACGAACCCGTGCGTGGAGTCTTTGAGAGCGTGATCACGGATCGACTACGAGAGGAAGTGTTGCGAAATGACTGACACCTTGGTGCGGAACGCCGCTGTCGAGTCGGCGCTGGGCACGCGTGCCACCGCGGGCGACTCCACCTTCACTCGGAATCTGACGGAGACTCGACTCACGCCTCCCCGTCTGACGACGGAAGTCGGTGGGATTCGGAGCGTGGCTCGCGCCCTCCACAATGATGTTGACGACCTCCACAAGCGTACTCACGAGGATGAGTGGCGGACGGCGGCAGCTGAGCGCGGCCGGGCCAGTGTGATGTCGATGCTCACGGAGCTTGCTGATCTCGGGTTCGCGTGGCGTGACATCGCACGGATGGTCGGCGTGAGCGTGCCCGCCGTGCAGAAGTGGCGAAAGGGAGAGAAGGCGTCGGGTGACAGCCGCATTCGGATTGCGAGCCTGCTTGCCGCGTGCGACTTGATCACAAGTCACTACATGGTCGACGAGATCGCCTCCTGGTTCGAGATGCCGCTCTCCCCGTCTGCCCCTGTCACGCCCATCGTGCTCTACGCCGCCAATCGCGCTGACCTCGTGTTCGAGTTCGCGACCGGTCACGTGGACCCCGAAGCATTGCTGTCGGAGTTCGATCCCGACTGGCGCGAACGGTACCGATCAGACTTCGAGGTCTTCGAAGCGGGCGACGGCAACCGATCGATCCGCATGAAGGGCTGATCTTGAGCCACGACCTCGAATCCCCGTACGTAGAGGGTGTCCCGGACTGGGATGCCCTCTACCGTGCGCGTGGCGACGAGATCTCGACGACCCGACCCATCTTCACCGGTGACGTGTTCACCGGCGTGCAACTCCCGGGGTCAACAGGTAGGACGAAAGCGCGTTCCGTTGTCGTCCTCCAACATCCCTGCTCCATGCGGACGAACGGCGTCGACCTTGCCTGGCAGGTCCTTGTTGCCGAGGTGACAAATCGCAAGGAGATCGACGAGCCGGGTTGGGTGGGCGGCAACTACAACCTGATGCCGCTGCCTGATATCCGTCCCGACGTAGTGAGCCAGAGCCAGCACCAGGCGGCGAACTTCGACAACCTCTATACGGTGGCGCCTGACCTGCTGGCCTCGCGAGTCGCCTCTCTGTCGCCGTTCGGAGTGAATCTCCTTCTTCAGCGTTGGGTGCACTACAGCTCGCGTGTCGTGGTTCCCACGCACACGTTCCACGAGCAGACCGCTGCTTTCTATGAGGAAACGGATCTGATTGAGGAGTGGTGCGACGAGGCGATCGGCGCCGATCTTCGGGCGGCGACTCAGGCTTGCATGGATTGGCTGCGCGCCGATCGGGATGGCTCCACCCATCAGGAGCTGCTGAAGAACCCGCAGTCCCACAGCATGATCCGCCGCGCGATGCGCCAGGAACTGAGAGAACGGAACCGCGTTTGAGAACGACAGACCTCGCCAAGGTGCGCGCCACCCTGTGGGCCGCGGCCGACGAGCTACGCGCGAACTCGAAGCTGACACCGGTGCAGTACCGCGACCCGGTGCTCGGGCTGGTCTTTCTCGCCTACGCCGAGAACCGCTTCGAAGCGATCCGAGCAGATGTCGAGTCGCGGGCATCCGCACGGAACCCCGCGACCGTCGCCGACTACAAGGCGAAGTCCGTACTCTACGTTCCAGACGAGTCGAGGCTGTCATACCTGGTCGGGCTTCCTGAGGGCGATGACATCGGCAAGGCCGTGGATAACGCAATCAAGGCCATCGAGGCCACCAACCCCGAACTGAAAGACATCCTGCCCCGCGGCTACCAGAAGCTGGAACGCCCGACGCTGATCGAGCTGCTCCGCCTCTTCGCACCACTGCCGATGCAGCTCGAAGGCGACGCGTTCGGGTTCATCTACGAGGACTTTCTCTCCAACTTCGCCGCCCAGGAGGGCAAGGGCGGCGGCGAGTACTTCACGCCCTACTCGATCGTTCGGCTGATCGTCGAGATTCTGGAACCCTTCCAAGGCCGCGTGTTCGACCCGGCCTGTGGCTCGGGCGGCATGTTCGTGCAATGCGCGAAATTCGTCGAACACCACCACGAATCTGCGACCCGCAAGCTCTCGGTCTTCGGAACCGAGAAGACCGAAGACACCGTGCCACTGGCCAAGATGAACCTCGCCCTCCACGGGCTCTCTGGCGACATCCGCCAGGCAAACAGCTACTACGAAGACCCCCATCGCGCGGTCGGCGCGTTCGACTACGTGATGGCCAACCCGCCGTTCAACGTCGACAAGATCAAGAAGGAACAGCTCACCGGCGACAGACGCTTTCCCTTCGGCCTGCCCAAGGCTGACAACGGCAACTACCTCTGGATTCAGCAGTTCTACGCAGCCCTCGCACCGACGGGTCGCGCCGGGTTCGTCATGGCGAACAGCGCGGGCGATGCCGGACACTCCGAGAAGGACCTGCGCAAGCAGCTCGTCGAGTCGGGCGCGGTCGATGTGATGATCGCCATCGGCTCCAACTTCTTCTACACCGTCACCCTGCCGGTGACGTTGTGGTTCCTCGACAAGGCCAAGCTCGGCACCCCACGCGAAGACACGGTGCTGTTCATCGACGCCCGGCAAATCTACAACCAGATCGACCGCGCTCACCGGGACTTCACACCCGAACAGATCGAGTTCCTCGCCAACGTCGTCCGCCTCTACCGGGGCGAAGAGGTCGAGACCGTAGCGGGTAGCGAGGCGCTGCTGGCCGAGAACTTCCCCATCGGGCGGTACGTGGATGTCGCGGGGCTCTGCAAAGTCACCACTCGCGCTGAGATCGAAGCCCAGGGGTGGAGCCTCAACCCCGGCCGCTACACCGGCTCAGCCGCGGTCGAGGAGGATGACCAGGACTTTGTGGCCAAGCTCGAAGAGTTGTATGAGGAGTTCACGCTCCTGAGCAATGAGGCCGATAACCTCCGGGTCAAGGTCGACGCCGCCCTCAAAGGGATTCTCGACGTATGAGCGGCTGGCGAGAAGTTGAACTCGGCCGCGGGCTGCGCGTGAAGCACGGATGGGCCTTCAAGGGTGAGTACTTCCGGGACGCCGGGGAGCAGATCGTCCTGACTCCGGGCAACTTCCATGACGGGGGTGGCTTCAAGCCGAAGAACGGCACTGAGAAGTTCTACGACGGCACCTACCCCGAGCAGTTTCTACTCAAACGAGGCGATGTCGTGACTGCGATGACTGAGCAGGCGCAGGGCCTCCTGGGGAGCACGGCAACCATTCCGAAGGACGACACCTACCTGCACAATCAGCGAATTGGGCTGATTGAGATCACTGACCCGGAGGTGCTCGACCTCCGGTACGTCTATCACCTAATGAACGCAGCCGTCGTGCGTCGGCAGCTTTATGCGACGGCAACGGGCGCGAAGGTACGACACACTGCCCCGGAACGTATCCAGTCCGTACAGGTCGAGGTTCCCGACATACTGACCCAGCGGGTAATCGCTGAGCTACTCGACGGGATCGATGACCTGATCGAGAACAACCGGCGGCGGGTGGCGGTGCTGGAGGAGATGGCGAGGACCATCTACCGCGAGTGGTTCGTGAAGTTCCGCTACCCCGGCCACGAGGACGTCCCCCTGGTCGACTCCGCCCTTGGCCCGATCCCCGAGGGGTGGGAGGTGCAGCCCCTCGCTGCGATCGCGAAGGTCAACCAGACGTCGCGCAAGCCCAGACCAGATGAAGTGTTCCGGTACCTCGACATAGCGGCGCTCGCGGAACGCGAGGTTGGTGAGTTGGACGCGGTCGAAGGCGCGGATGCGCCCGGTCGAGCGCGGCGAGTCATCAAGCCTGGTGACACCGTTTGGGCGACGGTACGACCGAATCGCAGAGCCCATGCCTTGGTCGTTGCCCCGGGAGAGGACTGGATCGCCTCTACAGGCCTGGCTGTCCTATCCCCGACGACTGTTTCCTCGGCATTCTTGTTCGAGGCAACCTCGACGACGACCTTCTCTGACTGGCTCATTGGGCGCGCCACTGGCTCGGCGTACCCAGCGGTTCGTGCTGTCGACTTCGAGGAAGCGACAGTCGCCGTGCCGAATGCCTCGATTGACGCAGCCTTCGCCGAGAAGGTGGCTCCGATGCACGAGCTGAGCTGGAAGTTGCGCGCTGAATGCTCCGCGTTGGCTGGCCTGCGCGACCTACTCCTGCCGAAGCTCGTCACCGGTCAGATCGACATATCGTCGCTCAACCTTGACGTACTGATGGAGGAGCGGGTGGCGTCATGACACCGATCGGCCCTGAGTATTCCTACGTTGAGAAGCCCAGCATGGAGTTGTTGGGGCAACTCGGCTGGGCGCAGATCGACGCGTTCCAGGAGACGCTGGGCCCCCAGGGCACGCTCGGGCGTGACTCCCAGCACGACGTGGTGCTCACCCACCGCCTGCGGTTCGCGATGCGCAAGCTCAACGACGCCCAGGTTCCCGACACGTCGATCAACGAGGCCATTGAGGTGCTCACCAAGGATCGCTCCGTCATGAATCAGGTGCGTGCGAACCGTGAGGTCTACGACCTGCTGCGTGACGGCTACCGTGCAGAGTGGACAGATGATCACGGTGAGAAGCGCACCGAGACGCTGCGCTACCTCGACCTGAAGAACCCCTCCGATAACGATCTGTTGGCGGTACAGCAGATGTGGGTCAAGGGCCACTTGCACTCCCGCCGTCTCGATGTCGCTCTGTTCGTCAACGGTGTGCCTTTGGTGTTGATGGAGTTCAAGGAGCCGGGCGTCGCGTTAAAGTCGGCGTACGACGACAACCTGACCGACTACCGCGACACCATTCCGCAGTTGTTCATCCCGAACTGCTTTGTGCTGCTCTCCAACGGCAGTGAGGCGAAGGTCGGGGCGACGTACTCGCCGTGGGAGTTCTTCGGCGACTGGAAGGTTATCGACGCCGCGGGTACTCGTGGCGCGGTCGCTTTGGAGACCGCACTCCGGGGTACATGTGACCCTGCGATCCTGCTCGACCTGTTTGAGAACTTCCTCGCGTACCTGGAGCGTCCGGGCGGTCTCATCAAGAACGTCGCCCGCTCGCACCAGTACCTCGGTGTGAACGCAGCCATCGAGAACCTGCGCCGGGCTCGTGCCGAGCAGGACAAGCGACTCGGTGTGTTTTGGCACACCCAGGGTTCGGGCAAGTCGCTGTCGATGCTGTGGTTCACGCAGAAGGTGCTGCGTCAGATCGCTGGCAAGTGGACGTTCGTGATGGTCACCGACCGCACCGAGCTCGATACCCAGCTTCACGGTGAGTTCGCTGATGCCGGGGCAGTTCCGCCTGAGGCGCGGGTTCACGCGGCATCCATCGCTCATCTTCGCGAGCTGCTGGCCGCCGATCACCGCTACGTGTTCACGCTGATCCAGAAGTTCCAGCCGTCCAAGGCTGCGGGCGAGCGGGAGATGCCTGTGCTCTCGGAGCGCTCGGACATCATCGTCATCACCGACGAGGCGCACCGCAGTCAATACGACACCCTGGCGTTGAACATGCGCCGGGCACTGCCGAACGCGTCGATGATGGGCTTCACCGGCACGCCGCTGATCGCGGGTGAAGAGCAGGCGACCCGGGAGCAGTTCGGCGAGTACGTCAGCATCTACAACTTCCGCGATGCCATCGAAGACGGCGCGACCGTGCCGCTCTATTACGAGAACCGCATCCCTGAGCTGCAACTGGTTAACGAGAACTTCTCCGACGAACTTGACTCACTCCTCGAAGCAGCCGAGTTGGATGAAGACGCCGAGGGCGCGTTGGCGCGCGAGTTCAGCACGCAGTACACCCTGTTGACCCGCCCAGAGCGACTGAAGACCATCGCATCTGATCTGGTGCGGCACTTCGTCGGGCGAGGGTTCGCGGGCAAGGCGATGTACGTCGGCCTCGACAAGGCCGCCGCCGTGCGCATGTTTGCCCTGGTGCAGGAGGCGTGGGCGGAGCACCTGGCCGAACTGCGCGCCGAGCACGACGCGCTACCTGAGCTGGAGCGCCCCTGGCTCGCCTCACGCATCGAGTTGATGGAGACCACCGATATGGCGGTGGTCGTCTCGCAGAGCCAGAACGAGCTGAAGACGCTCGACGACCAGGGCCTCGACATCCGCCCCCATCGCGAGCGTATGAACCGCGAAGACCTCGCCGAGAAGTTCAAAGACGCCGCCGACCCTTTGCGGCTCGTCTTCGTCTGCGCCATGTGGATGACCGGCTTTGATGCCCCGAGCGTCTCGACGGTCTATCTCGACCGTCCGATGAAGAACCACACCCTGATGCAGACCATTGCCCGCGCCAACCGCGTCTTCCCTGAGAAGGACAACGGCCTCATCGTTGACTATGTCGGCGTCTTCAGGAACCTGGAGAAGGCGCTCGCAATCTACGGGGCCGCAAGTGCGGGTGAGTCGCCCATCGAGATCATCGACGCACTCGCGGGCGAGTTGGACGCTGCGGTGGCCGAGCTGACCTCGTTCTGTGCGAATGCCGGTGTTGACCTCCTGGCGATGCGCGACGCGGAAGGCTTCGACCACATCGCCAAGCGCGACGCTGCGGTCGAGGCGCTGCTGGTCGATGAGGAGACCCGCAACGACTTCACCGGTAAGGCGCGGCAAGTGCGCAAGGTCTTCAAAGCGCTCCTGCCGAACCCGAAGGCCGGAGCCCAGCAGCGCACCGTCGCCGCGATCCGGGTGCTCCACGAGCGCATCGTCGAAGTCACACGCCCGCCCGAGGCTGACATCTCGGCAGTATCCGACGCGGTTGACGCGCTACTCGACCGTTCGGTCGGTGCGGAGGAGTACGTCATCCGGGCCGCAGCCGAAGGCACCAACCCCGACCCGCTGATTGACCTGTCGCTCATCGACTTCGACGGACTCGCCGCCAAATTCGCAGGCCGGCGGCGCGCCGAAACCGATCGCCTCGCGCAGGTGCTCCGGCAGCAGGCGATCGGGGCCGCTCTGCGGAACCCCACGCGCTACGAGCTTGTCGAACGCATTGAACAGCTCATCGAGGACTACAACGCAGGCAGCGTGAACATCGACGAGTACCTGCGTCGTCTCATCGAACTGTCCCAGACACTGACCACCGAGGAAGAACGGGCCGTTCGAGAGGGCATGACTGAGGAAGAGCTCGCGATTTTTGACCTGCTGACTCAGCCGGACCCCGTCCTGACCGCCGCAGAGCGGGAGACCGTCAAGGCCAGCGCCAAGCAGCTGCTGGAGCACCTCAATGAGAAGCTCGTGCAGGACTGGCGGCGCAAAGTTGCCACTACGAACGACGTCAACAGTACGATCCGTCGCGTCCTCGATCAGAGCCTGCCCGAGGTGCCGTACACCGTCGACATCTTCCACACCAAGGTGCAGTTGGTCTTCGACCACGTCCTCACCGCCTATGGCGACAACGGTGAGAGCGCCTATTCGCCCCGCATCGACTTCAGCTACCCAGGCGAACACGTGCAGATCGAGTACGGCGGCCCGATCGACGTGAACAAGGTCGCTGACGATGTCGTTGCCCGCATCCACGCCGATCCAGCGTTTGCGGCCCAGGTTGCGGCGCAATTGCAGCCGGAGCGTCCCATGCCAGGTAGAGAGGGTGGCCATGCGTACCGTTGAAACGGTTGCAGATCAGCTGTTCTTCACGACGGTCTATATTGAGGCTGCCGCGCCAGGAGGCGTCTCAACAGGTACAGGATTCGTGGTCAGCTACCACACCCCCGAGGGCATCCTTCCGATCCTTACCACGAACAAGCACGTGCTCGGGGACTTCTCAGAGATCACCTTCAGGATGGTGGCGGCAGAGACCGGCGCGCCCAGCAAACACGCTACCCAGATCACAGTGTCCGGTGTCGTCCCTGGGCAAACTTGGATCGGGCACCCTGATCCCAATGTGGACATCGCGGTTATGCCGTTCGGAGAAGTCATGACGGCCATGGCGAACAACGGTGCGCCGCCTTATTTTCGGGCGTTCGATCCCGAGAACTTCTTGACCCAGGAGCAAGCCGACGAGCTTGACGGTATCGAGCAAGTCCTTTTTGTGGGATACCCCAACGGCCTGTTCGATACTGCGTCCTGGATGCCAATCGTCCGGCGAGGGCAGACTGCGACCCCAATCTACAACGACTATCGGGGCCAACCGTCGTTCCTTATCGACGCATCTGTGTTTCCGGGATCCAGCGGGAGCCCAGTGGTGATCTACGACAGGGGGATGTATATGACCCGTAGCGGGGCGACGAACATTGGTTCAAGGTTCTATCTCGCAGGCGTCGTCGCTGCTGTGCACACCCGTCAGGTGCTTGGCCAGATCATTCTTACCCAGGGCACACCGGCCGCGACATTCAGCGACATGATCGACCTCGGAATCGTGTACAAGGCCGGAGCCATCCAAGAAACGGTCGACGTACTTGTACAAAGCAAAGGCATCCAGCTTGAGTCTCCGCCGTCAGCGGAAACACTTGCGTGACGTTCGTCTATCGAGTCTTCGTCCAGACGGTTCCCCGGTGGATGCCGAAGCGTTTCGCTAGCGCGCTTACGCTGACACCGTTGGCGCGGGCTGTTCGCATAGCGTCCACTTCCGCCTCCGTCAGCCGTGTTCGAGTGAGTCTCCTTGCCTCCGCCGCCGCCGCGATGAGCGGGTCGTCGGCCTCTCCCTCGGCCTCAATCCCCTCGCGAATCCCTTGATTCCACGCGGAAACAAGCCTCTCCACCCGTGGTCGCCTGTTCCCGCAGCGTTCCATTGCGTCCACATTTTTCTCAGATCCCGTGTCCGGAAGGGCACGGGATCTTTGCTGTCCGCGCGCCGCGCTCCCGATCGATGGAGTCGGGAGCGCGGCCGCCGGACCGTCGCGAACATCTGTGCCCCGTTAAGACATGCGATTCGCCAAGGACATGTCTTTCCGGGACACACGTGCATCGCCACCCATAGCCCCCGGCAGAAGGGCCCCCATGCCCCAGCACCGCAGCTACACGACGAGCGTCGCCAGCGTGTACCCGCACTACGTGACCAAGGCGGGGAAGAAGAGCCGCACCAAGGACGAGGTGAACCAGATCATCTGCTGGCTCACCGGATACTCCCCCGAGCAGCTGCGGAGCCAGCTCGAAAACGACGTCGATTTCCAGACCTTCTTCACCGACGCCCCTGCCATGGACAGCAACCGCTGCCTCATCACGGGTGTGGTCTGCGGCGTGCGCGTCGAGGAGGCCGAGGAACCCCTCCTGCGGGAGATCCGCTACCTGGACGAGCTCGTCGACGAGCTCGCCAAGGACATGGCCATGGAGAAGATCCTCCGAGGCTGACCCGCCGCGCGCGGATACTGTGAGCCCATGAAGATCCTCGTGACCGGCTTCGAGCCCTTCGGTGGAGAGACGGAGAACGCGAGCGGCGTCGCCGTCGACATGCTCCGCGAGGTCGCGCCGAGCGACGGCGTATGCATCGCCACGGCGATCCTCCCCGTCACGTGGTCCGGCGCGGGTCCCGCGCTGCTGCGGGCCGTCGAGGAACACCGGCCCGACGCCGTCGTGGCCGTGGGTGAAGCGGGCGGCCGAACGGCCGTCACCCCTGAGCGGTGGGCCAGGAACCTGGGGCACGGGCGCATCCCGGACAACGACGGCGGGGTCCGCGACGCCGCTCCTCTGGCCGAGGGTCCCGAACGCCTCGAGTCCCGCATTGAACCTTCCGCGCTCGCCCATGCCGTCCGGGACGCGGGCATCCCGGCCGAGGTCTCCGACGACGCAGGCGCTTTCCTATGCAACGCCGTCTTCTGGACCGCGCTGCACCGCACGGATCTGCCCGCCGCGTTCATCCACGTACCCGCGGTCAGGTCGAGAGGATCAGCGGGGATCGGTGCCGAGACCGACCCGGATCACACCCCCGCGGATTCAGCGCTGAGTTTCGACGACCTTACACACGCGCTGGCGGCCGCTGTCCACGCCGTCGCCCTTGAGTCAGGATCGCAGTCGGCCTGAACAGCCCCGGTAGGCCGGATCCACGCCACGGCCCCGAAAGGACCTCAGCATGGTGTCCACATCACGTCCCGCAGCCACCGCGTTCCTTGTGTCCGGCCTTTTCCTTCTGACCTCGTGCAACGGCGACCGGACGTCCGAGCCGACCCGAGCGAAACGGCCGCGGCGTCGTCGTCGTTGGGTGAGCCCCGGACCGTGACCGAAAACTTGGACGCACCGTGGTCCGTTGTCTTCCACGGGGGCACTCCCCTGGTCAGCAAGCGCGACTCAGCCAGGATTCTGGAGCTCGACGACGCCGGGCAGGCTCGCGGGGTGGGCGTCGTTCGCGGCGGCCAGGGCGACACATCGTCCCACGCTTTCCCGCATGCGGTGTGCAGCGATATCATCGCTCTATGGCGATTGAAGTAAGTGAGCTCCCCATGTTGGATGCACGAGCCACCGCCGCGTACGCGCACCTGTTCCAGGCCCTGAGTGAACCGACCCGGCTGGCCGTGGTGCAGCACCTGGCCTCGGGGGAACACCGGGTCCGGGACCTCGTGGAGCACATGGGCCTGGCCCAGTCCACGGTGAGCAAGCACCTGAGCTTCCTCGTGGAGTGCCACCTGATCCAGGCACGGCCGGAGGGGCGCGCCACGTGGTACTCGCTCACCCGCCCCCATGAACTCGCGGCCCTGATCGCAGCCGCGGAACGCATCCTGCACGCCACCGGCACCGACGCGGTGCTGTGCGCTCACCTGCGCCACCCCCCGCAGGGACCCGCCACCGGGACCGCTGCAGTGCGGGGCGGGGCGGCGGCGTCGTCGGGACGGGAGGCCGAGTAATGGGCGCCGGACACGTACACGGGCACACCCACGCGGGGGCCACGGGACACCCGGGGCGACTGCGGGTGGCCTTCGGGTTGACCGCGGGGATGGTCGTGGCCCAGGCGGCGGGGGCGGTGATCACGGGGAGCTTGGCCCTGCTGACCGACACCGTCCACGCCTTGACGGATGCGATCGGGCTGCTCGTCGCGCTCGTCGCGGCGCACCTGATGACGCGCCCGGCCAGTTCCAAGCACACGTGGGGCTTCCGGCGCGTGGAGGTGATCGCGGCCCTCGGCCAGGCCACCCTCCTGCTGGGCGTGGGGATCTTCGCCGCTGTGGAGGGTGTCCGGCGGCTCGTGGAACCGCGCGAGGTACCGCCCACGGAGCTGTTGGTCTTCGGCGCCGCGGGGTTGGCGTGCAACGTGGTGGCCATCCTGGTGCTGTCCTCGAGTCGGGAGAGCAACTTCAACATGCGTGCCGCGTTCCTGGAGGTCGTCAACGACGCCCTGGGCTCGCTGGGCGTGATCGTGGCCGCCGTGGTGATCGCGACCACCGGGTTCCAGCGCGCGGACACCGTGGCGGCACTGTTCATCGCCGCGCTCATCCTCCCCCGCGCCGTGCGGATCATGCGCGAGACCGCAGCGGTGCTCATGGAGTTCACGCCGCGCGGCCTGGATCTGGACCTGTTCCGCGAGCACATCATGGCCCTGCACCACGTGGTGGACGTGCACGACGTTCACGCCTCCACGGTCGCCACGGGCCTTCCCACCATCAGCGCGCACGTGGTCGTGGAGGACGAGTGCTTCCAGGATGGGCATGCGGCAGACTTGCTCCGGGACGTGAAGACGTGTGTCGCGGAGCACTTCGATGTGTCGGTACACCACTCCACGTTCCAGATCGAAACGGCGGACATTCGCGATTCGGAATCCCACGAGGTTTTGCACGCCTGACTCCGCCGCAACGCCCACACCCCGGGAGGACACCATGAGGGAACCCACCAGCACGCTGTTCACGGACGTCGTCGTCTTCGACGGCACGGACTTCCACTCCGGGACCAGGGACGTCCTGGTGCGCGAAGGACGCATCGAGCGGGTGGCCTCGCACGGTGAGATCCAGGCCTCGCAGGACACGCGCACGGTGAACGGTTCGGGACACACGCTCACCCCGGGGTTCATCGACTGCCACGTACACCTGACCGTGAGCAACGCGGGGTCCCTCGCGGGTTTCGCGGAACCGTTCTCCACGCAGTTCTACCGCTCGGTGGACAACATGCGCCGCACGCTCGACGCCGGTGTGACCACCGTGCGCGATGCCGGCGGTGCGGACGCCGGCCTCAAGCATTCCCTGGCCACCGGGCTGGTCCGCGGACCACGCGTGAAACTCTCGGTGAGCATCATGTCCCAGACCGGGGGCCACGGGGACAGCTGGTTGCTCTCGGGTGCGTGCTCACCCATGCTCGCGCCGCACACCGGCCGCCCCGACGGCGTGGCCGACGGTCCCGACGGCGTGCGGCGCAAGGCCCGCGAGATCCTGCGGGCCGGTGCAGACCAGATCAAGATCTGCTCCACGGGCGGTGTGTTGTCCCCCGACGACGATCCGCAGCACTCGCAGTTCGGCCCGGACGAGATCGAGGTCATCGTGGCCGAGGCCCGCGCCCAGGGTGCCTACGTGATGTCCCACGCGCAGGGTGCCCCCGGGATCAAGAACGCCCTGCGCGCCGGAGCACGATCCGTGGAACACGGGATCTTCCTGGACGACGAGGCCATCGAGCTGCTCCTGGAGAACGACGCTTTCCTGGTCCCCACGCTGCAGGCCCCGCTCGCGGTGATCACGGCCCACGAGGCGGGCGTGCCCATGCCCCCGGGCGTGGTCGAGAAGGCCCGCCGCGTGGCGCAAGCCCACAGCGCGTCCGTGGCCAAGGCCCACGACGCTGGCGTGAAGATCGCCATGGGCACGGATGCGGGCGTGGGCACCCACGGCGAGAACCTCGAGGAGATCGAGCTCATGGCGGCCAACGGGATGTCCACGGTGCATGCGTTGCGTGCCGCGACATCCACGGCCGCGCAGCTCATCGAGGAACCGTGCCTGGGCAACCTCGAGCGTGGCGCCACGGCGGATCTGGTCCTACTCCAGGGTGATCTCCACCGCGAGGGCGTCACGCAACTGCGCGGCCGGGTCCGCGGGGTGTGGCAGGCCGGGGAACGGGTGCGCTGAGCGGGGCGCACCGCCCCGGCCCCCGACCGGAACGTCAGGCGCGCGCCAGACGCTCCCACGCGAGTTCGGCGAGGGCCGCGGCCTGGGCGCCGCTCCGCCGGGTCCCTCCTCGCCGGGCTGGACCATGAACACGACGTGGCCCGCCAGGTCGTCCCGGCGAGCGCTCAGCGGTGTGGCCGCGCCCACGAGACCAGCGGTGTGCAGGTCGTGGCCGCACGCGTGCATGTTCCCGTTAGTGATGTCGCGTCGTCCAGGAACGTCACGCGACCTCCTCGGTCCGGGCGAGCGGTTTCAGTCCCCGTCCGCGGGCATCCCCGTGAGTTCTGGTCCCGGCGCGAGCCGGACCGGGCCACGGGCTGTGGTGATGTCCACTGTCTCACCTTTTTGCTGCACCGTGATCTCCCCCACGTCCGCCAGTTCCCGGGCCACCGCCCGCACCCCGGGCATGTCGTCCCGCCATTCTTCCCCACCCAGGGTCCGGGCGACGTCGGACGGGCAGATCGTCGTGCCCGCTCGGTGCCGCAGCAACGCACGGATCGTGGCCGCACGCCGTTCCCGCAGCCCGGACTCCGAGGGGCTCTCCCACCACGGGTCACCTCGCTCCCCCAGCGCGACCTTCGCGTCCTGGACCCGCTCGCGCGCGTGTTCGTCCTTGGACTTCACGGCTCGCCGGGCGCTCATGAGTTCGCGGACGAGTTCCTCCCGGAACTTCTCGGGGATGCACGGGTCCGTGGCGCGCCATGTGCGCCCGTTGACCACGATGTGGTGCCCGTCCGCAGTGCGTTCGGGGCCCGACGACGCCGCGGTCGCCGCGTCTTTCTTTTCCGGGCTCATCGGCGCAGCCCCCCATCCAGTCCCAGGCGGGAGATGAGTTGTTCGTGGCGCGCCAGACCGGCCGTGACCACGGAAGGGTTCCGGGCGTACCAGCGCAGGTGTTCGGCCGCGATGTCCTGTTCCGGGATGTGTTCCCCGTGGATGATCCAGTCGTCGTGCGGACCCCCGATCAAGTCGTCGGGATCGTGACCGAGGACTTCGAGCGTGCTGGCGTAGATCGGTGCGCGGATCCCGCCCAGCAGCACCCGCCTGGGATCGGGGACGGTCGCGCTGAGGCCGGCCTCCGCCAGGATCGCCGCAGCGACCTCCGTGAGCACCCCGTTACCCGGGTGATTGATCACGTGCACGGCATTGGGGCCGGCGGCATCCAGGATCGAGGCGGCATCGAGGGCATGGTGCGCGTCCTGCCGCACTCGCAGCTGTCGCAGCGACTCTTCCCGTGCCGCCCACACTGCCTCCGGGGTCGGGCGGGTCAGCTCCACCGTGGACTCACCCCGGGCCGCGGCGGTCAGCACCCGCAGGTCGTGGTACGGGGCCACGGGAGGGTCCCCCACGCCTGGGGCCCGCACGATCGCGAGCGTGGGCATGAGCGCGGTCCAGCGCATCACCGGGATGCGCACGATCCGGGCGTCGTCGGCCAAGCGCGGGAGGACGTCGTTGTTGCCCAGGGGCAGGCCGCGGTATCCGGCCGCCACGGGCTGGGTCACGAACAGCGAGAGCCGCGGCAGCAGGGTATGCAAGTGGGGCAGGTCCTGCTCGGTCAACTCGTGCACGGGCGGCAAGCGCACCCCGTGCCACTCACCGGCCAGGGCGCCGTGGAGCAGGACGCGCAGGGACTCGGCCTGACAGTTGCCGTACACCGCGAACAGCGGGACGTCGGGGAGCTCGTTGAGCCCGTAGAAGTCCCCGTAGTGCACCCGGCGGCCCGCGATGTGTGCGTCGTTCGTCGGTTCAGTGGTCATGTCCCACCCTGTCCTCGAGTCGTCGTGCGGTGTCCGCGGCGTGGACCGGGACCTGCGGATCGTCCGGGTCCACGTCCACCGGATTCGATTCTGCCCGGTTCACGGCACGCACGGAACGCACCGTGAGCAACCCCGGCACATGAGTTTCCCCGCGCTCGCACCACCGACGCAGGGGCACGTCCAGAGTGAGGGGCGCGTGGACATCGGCGAGGACCACGGCCCGGTCGAGCACGTTCTGCGGTGGTGCACCGATCCGGATCCGGGGGTCCTCGGCGAGCGCGTCCGGGACCTCCGCGCGGTCCACGAACCACACCCCGGCATCCGTGTCGCGCAGGACGTGGGCGGCGGTGAGGTAGGCCTCGGCGGCGTCGTCGTGCCCGTGCACTTGCACGACCGCCCACGGTTGGCCGAACGCGACGCCCGACCCGCGCGTGCTGCGCAGTGGGATCCGCCGGGCGAGGGCGAGGGTTTCGGCGTCCTTGACCGCGCGCGTGGCACTGCGGCCGGCGAAGTCGGGACCGTCGTGCCACGCCCCGGCCCCCGGTACGTGGGTGAAGCGCGCCCCCGCTTGCCAGCAGCGGTACGCCAGGTCCCAGTCCTCGCCGCCGTAGCCCACGAGGGTCTCGTCGAAGCCACCGCAGCGCTCGAAGAGTGCGCGGTCCATTGCGAGCAGCGCGCTGATCACGAGCCGGAAGTCCTCGGTCCCCGCGTCCGCCAGATCCGCCGTGCGGGCGTAGCCGTCCGCGAGCCACACGGGATCCTGCAGCCGACGTGCGCCGGGGACGTCCTCGCCCGCGACCCAGCGCAGCACGGCGGGCACGTTGAGGCCGTCGAGCGCCGCGTGATGGCGAGCGCCCACCGCGAGCGCGCCGTGGCCGTCATCCGCACGGGTGAGCCCGGTGAGCATCGCGGAGACGAACCCCGGCTCGGGGATCATGTCCCCGTCCAGGAACACGAGCACATCACCCCGCGCAGTGCGCGCCCCGAGATTGCGCGCCGCCCCCGCGCGGAAGCCCCGGTCCTCCTGGCGCACCACGGTGCATGTGAACGGGACGGGCGGGATCGCGGGGGCCTCTGCGGAGCCGTCGTCGGCGACCACAACCTCCAACTCTTCTACCGGGTGGTCCTGCTGCGCCACTGCGGCGAGCAGGCGATCCAGGCCGCGCTGGTTCTCGAAGTACGGGACGATGACGCTCATCGACGGCGCGCTCACAGCGCACCTCGCCGAGGTGTGAGTCGATCCCCCGTGATCCGCTCCCATTGCATTGCGGCGGCAGCAGCCGTGCCGGGGACCTGAGTCACATCCCACGCGGCGGGATCGATCCACGTGGCGGCGGGATCCTCGAGTGCGCGAGCAAGCGCCGTCGGGAGGTCATCGGTGAGCGTAAGCGCCCATGGGGCCCGCGCCGCGAGTTCCTCGAAGAACGGGTGGGGCGTCACGAGGGGTTTGCGTCCGCTCGCGATCCACCGGCCTACCGATCCGGAGGCCGAGACGTGGGACGGTGCGACCACCGGGACCGTAACCTCTTGCGCGGCGCGGGTCAGGGCGGCGTCGGGCAGGAATCCCGTGGCGCTGAACGAGTGCCCGAGCGCGCGGGCCGCGGCGTCCAGGGCCGGGACGAGGTCGTCGTGACCGTCCGAGGGGCGGCCCAGTGCCACGACGTCAACCGGGGTACGCACACCTTCGAGGGCCGCGACCACACGGTCGTGGCCCTTGCCCGGATACAGGAAGCCGAGCATCGCCACGCTCGGAGTGCCGTTCGCCGGATGACGTCGCGCGGCCGCCCACTCCCCCGGCTCCGGCGGATCGATGGGCAGCGGGTCCACGAAAACGGCGGTGACATCGGCTGCGACGAACCGCTCGAGCTGGCGACGTTCCGACGCGCTGCTCACGATCACGGTGCGCGCGAGGTCCGCGACGCGCGCATAGGCGGCACGTCGCGCCTCGAAGGCGTGGCCGTCCGACGGCTGGGGAATGTCGTGCAGGGTCACCGAGACGGGCCGGACCCGAGTCAACCGGGCGATCGTGTCCGCGGCGGCCGTGGCGGAATCGCCGAACACGCGGTCGGTGAAGTGCAGGTGCACGGGGGCGTCGTCGCGGAGCAGGTCGGGCAGGAGTTCGTCGACCGTGCCGGACACCGATCGGGCTTCCGGGGTGTGCCGCGCGAGTGCCTCGGCATGCATGCGGACACCGTGCTGGGCCGGGCCCACACAGGCGAGGAGGGGAACTGTCACCGCCCCACTGTATCGACCCGGCCATCCATCCGGCCCCCAACATCTGTGTCCCGGAACAACACGTGGATTCGAGAATCCGTGCATTTTCGGGCCCCAGGTGTTGTGCAGTCCGGCTGCCGCGGCGGCCAGGAGCGGGCGGGTGGGTGGGTACCGGGTGCGTCCGAGAGGGCCCGGGTGGGCATCGCATGCGTCTTAAAGGACCCGGGTTGGCTGCCGGTCACACCCCGCACGTCGTGGCGGAACTCACTTCACCCGTGCACTCGTTGCACTTGTGCAACTTTGCACTCGTGCATAGGATTTTCGTCGTGCCTGAATCCCATCCCTCCCTGCGTGAACGCCACCGTGTTCGCACCCTCGCGGAGATCCATCGCGCCGCGCTGGAGCTCGCGACGTCGGGGAATTACGCCGACACCGCCGTGGAAGCCATTGCCGAACGTGCCGGGGTCTCCCGCAGGACGTTCTTCAACTACTACTCGTCCAAGGAGGACGCGATGCTGGGGCTCACCCCGCCGCGACTGTCCGAGGCCGCTCGCGAGCGCTATACGGATCCTGACGCCGGGGACGAGTTCGCTCGCACCGTGCGCCTGTTCGTAGACGTCCTCCGGGACGCCACAGGACCCCCGGAACTGGCCACGCGCCGTCGCGAACTGGTGTGCGCCCACCCCGAACTCAAACGGCGCATCGGGATGCACATCACCGCGGTGGAGAACCTCGTGGTCTCCACCGTCACCGAACACTCCGCGCACGACACCCCTCCCCGCTCGGAGGAGACGACCCACGCGTTCGTCCTGCTGGCCGGCTCGGTCATCAAGTTCGTGTTCCGTACCAACACGCATCTGGCCACCACACCCGACGACGCCGCCATCCAGCGCGCGCTCGACCACGCCATCGGCGTCTTCCGCACCGCTCTCAAGGAGATCTCATGACCGCCACCGCCACCCGGGCTGTATCCAGCCCTCCTGTGGACGAGAAACCACCCCACCTCGGACTGCTGTTCGCGAGCCTCATGGTCGTCATGCTGCTCGCGTCCCTCAGCCAGACCATCCTCTCCACCGCTCTGCCCACCATCGTGGGAGACCTGGGCGGTGTGGACCACATGAGCTGGGTCATCACCGGCTTCATCCTGGCTTCCACCGTGATGATGCCGGTCTACGGCCGCATCTCCGATCTCCTCGGCCGCAAGCCCGTGCTGATCGCGGCCATCGTGCTGTTCATCGCGGGCTCCGCCCTGGGTGCGGCGGCCGGGACCATGAGCTGGCTCATCACCGCCCGCGTGGTGCAGGGCCTGGGCGGCGGTGGTCTGATGATCCTCGCCCAGACCTCCATCGCGGACGTGGTCCCCGCCCGTGAGCGCGGCAAGTACATGGGCGTGATGGGCGCCGTGTTCGCCGTGTCCTCGGTGGCCGGGCCGCTGCTGGGCGGCTGGATCACGGAGGGTCCCGGCTGGCGCTGGGCGTTCTCCTTCAACATCCCGCTCGGCATCCTGGCCATCATCGCGGTGGCCGTGTTCCTCAAGCTGCCCCGGCGGCCCCGCGAGGAGCGCGAACGCATCGACTATTTGGGCATGATCCTGCTGGCTGGTGCCACCACGTGCCTGATCCTGGTGTGCACGTGGGGCGGGACCCAGTACGACTGGAACTCCCCGCAGATCCTGCTGCTGTGCGCCACCACCCTGGCCGGGGCCATCGCCTTCGTGATCGCCGAGACCCGCGCGAGCAGCCCCGTGATCCCCCTGTCCCTGTTCAAGGACCGCAACTTCACCCTGACCACCGTGTCCGGGCTCGCGGTGGGCGTGGCCATGTTCGGCGCGATCGGCTACATGCCCACCTACATCCAGATGGTCAAGGGCGTGGACGCCACCCAGGCCGGTCTGCTCATGACCCCCATGATGGCGTCCCTGCTGATCACCTCGATCGTCTCGGGCCAGATCGTCTCCCGCACGGGCCGGTACAAGCTGTTCCCCCTGGTGGGCATGGTGATCATGGGCATCGGCCTGTGGCTGCTGTCCACCCTGGAGGTCTCGGACTCCACCGTGCGGATGTGCGTGTTCCTCGCCGTGTTCGGCGCGGGCATCGGGCTGAGCATGCAGATCCTGGTGCTCATCGTGCAGAACTCGGTGCCCAACCGGATCGTGGGCACCGCCACCGCCTCCAGCAACTTCTTCCGCCAGGTGGGAGCCACCGTGGGCTCCGCCGTGGTGGGCTCGCTGTTCATCTCCCGGCTGAAGGACCTGCTGGCGGAGAACCTGCCCAAGATCCCGGGCAAGTCCGCCGGGGCGATGGACGCCAACTCCTTCACCCCGCAGAGCGTGCACGGGCTGCCGGCCATGTTCCGCGACCCGGTGATCCAGTCCTACAACGACGCCCTGCTGCCCATCTTCCTGTTCATGATCCCGCTCGCGGTGCTCGCGTTCGTGCTGCTGCTGTTCGTGGAGGAGAAGCCCCTGGCCACCCGCGTGGACCTGAGCACGGGCGAGATCTCCACGGTCGAGGCCACCGCCACCGAGGCGCAGGCGGCAGTGGGCGCCTCGGACCGCCCCACAGAATCCCCTCGTCAGCCGGGGACCGTGACGGACAGTGCCGCCTCTGAGTTCCCGCGAACCCGGGAGACCTCGCAGGCGTCGGCAGCCACGCAGACCGCGGCCCGCCCGCCGCGCAGAGGCCGACGCGGTGGCCGCCCGGCGCCGCGCCACCGGGCCTGAAAGAGCGCTCCGGGATCCGAGTGATGCACGCCGTTCGCACCCCGGGACCAGCCGCTCCGCGTTGACCGGGCGGGCGCTGAGGCGAGACGGCCCCGCCACGAATGCAGTGCCCGACATCACGGGCCCGCAACCGCGCGACAGCACCGCCCCGCCCCTGGGATCCACCCCAGGGGCGGGGCGGTGCTCGTCAGTCCTCCGACGGCAGTACCTCGCACAGGTCCTCCACCAGATCCGCGAGGATCTCCGGCGCCTCGAGCATCCCGTCCCGCAGGTCGGACAACTCCATCCCGTGCAGCAGGCCCACCGCGTAGCGGTCCTTGCCCGTGCGCTGGAAGGACCGGCTGGCCCGGGCCAACCACTCCTCCATGACGGCGGCGTCCGTAATCACGCCCAGATCGTCCTGGTAGTCCTTGGCCACCACGGCCGCACGGACCCGCTTCTTGCCCGCCTTCGCGTGGGCGTGCCCCAGTGCCTCGGACACGTACCGCGCGGACTTGGCGGCCTTGCGGGTCTCGTGGACCACGTCGAACGCCGCGGCGGTCTGCATTGCGTCCAGACCCGGGAGGGTGATGCGTCGACCCACTTCGGCAGCCATGTCGCTGACGTCGGTCGCGACATCGGCGTCCGGGACCTTGGCGTTGGCGGAGACGAGCACACGGTTCAACGCGGCACCCAGCACGGTCTTGGCGAAGTCCTTGGCCGAAAGTTGCGCCGCGTCCTCGGTGATGTCCTGGCCCGCCGCGAGCGCTCGCAGGTCCCGCACGAGTTGCAGGTAGGCGGCACCGTCGAGTTCCCGGCGCACGGTGCGGCCCGCCACCACGCCGAGCTGGTCGGCCGCGGCACGCAGTTCCTGCTTGGCCTGTTCCGTCACCACGCCGGAGGGCTGGGCCTCGAGCAACACGTCGAGTCGCTGACGGGCGACCTCTTGATCGCGGGCATCACCCAGGACCCTGGCAACACCCTTGAGGCGCTGTTCAAGATCCGCGACGACGTCCTCGGTCACGAACCCACGCGCGGCCTGCAGTACGGCCCGCAACGCCCGCGAGCGCACCCGCAACTGGTGCACCGAGTCCGGGGCGTCGATCCGCACGGCGAAGTCCCACCGCTGCAGCTCCCCGGTCAGGCGGGCGAGCATCGCCGCGAGAACGTCCGCTCCGGTCGGCTCGGACTCCGTTTCGGGCTCCGGCTCCGCAGCAGCGGGGGCCTGCGAGTCCTTGTCCGAGGACTTCCGTGATCTCTTCTTCGACTTCTTCCCGGTCTTCTCGGCCTTGGCCTTCTTGCCCGGCTTCTTGCCGGAGTCCTTGTCCGTCTCCGCATCGCCCGTCATCTCGGACTTCCTGGCCGAACCCCGCTCCGATTCCGCCGACGCCTTCGCGGCATCTGTTTCGTTCACACCACCGTCCGAGGACGTGGCGTCATCGGTGCCGGAACTGGCGTGGTCCGGGAGGGCGGCGTCGTCGGAGGCACCGGCCTCTGCGGCGTGCTCCGGGGCGACGACCCGCACCGAGTCGCCACCGTCCTGGCCCAGGGCGCGGGCGATCTTCGCGACCGAGGACGACGGCGCCGCCCCCGCCGCGTACAGCACGGACTCCACGGCCTCGAACACCGTGCGCGCCTGCTTCTGGGTGAGGTCGTCGCGCGTGAGCTCGACCTCGCACTCGGACCATTCCCGCGTGACCCGGCCGCGCTCGTCGCGCGCGCTGACCGCGTCCAGGCACAGCTCCGCGTACTGACCGTCCTCCCCGAGCACCGGGTACACCGTGCGGTGGGTGTTGATCGTCGCGACCGGGGTGAGCTCCTCGCCCAGGGTCAGGCCGGTAAGGACCTTGCGCAGCGCAGCGGGGATCCGCTGCACCGAGGTCTTCAGCGGCTCGTAGTGCAGTTCCCCGCGCACCTGCCCGGCCTGGTACTTGACGTGCCAGCCGTCGTCGCTGCCGCCCGTACGACGCCGCACGGCCACCTTTGCGTGCGCGAGCGCGAGATCGGCGGTGTCGTAGTACGTGGCGCTCATCTCGTGCTCCACGGGATCACCCACGGTGAAGTTCTTGAGCTTGTGCAGCTTGATCCTGGGGGTGCGCTGCCCCGCGACATCGTACTTGCGTTCGATCTCGACCTGTTGGGTGACCATGGTGCTCCCTGTGTGGAACGCGCCGCGGCCCTGGTCGGGTGCCGCGGCGCGTTGCTGTCAACGAATGTTCTGCAGAGCTCTCAGGCCCGACGTCGCTTCAACACGTCGTCGAGGTTCAGCGCCGCAGGCTCCTGCTCACCGGCGCGCATGGCTTCCTTGAGGGACGTTGAACGGGCTGCCGGGCGCTCTGGCACGCGGAGGGGTTCCGGCTCGCTGCGCTCGACCACGGGCGCTTGCGTGTAGAGCGGCTTGGGCACCGGGACCGGCTGCCACGTGGTGGCGCTCGACGCGGCCGGTGCCGCACTGCGGGCTACCTTGAGGGCCTCGGCGCGCAACTCGGCGACGGTGTAGACGGGTTCCGCGGGACGTTCGGCGGTTCCGGTGGCGGGCTGTTCACCGTCCACGGGCAGATCCAGGGACGCGTGCAGCTCGCGGTCGTGCTGAGCGGCTTCCTGGCGGTCCTCGTCCTCGTTGTCGAAGATCGCGTACTGCACGGGGGCGACGTCCGCGGTGACGGGACGGGCGGCGGCGCGCTGTTCACGATCGGTGACGGCGAGGTAGCGCAGACCGGCCACGCACCCGGCGCCCAGCAGGAACAGGACCACGGGTACGGCCCAGGACACGGCGGTCAGCGGTGCGGCGAGAGCGCTCACCACGGCGGCCAGGAGCAGCAACACCCCGGTGAGGAAGATGATGGTGCGGTCCCACTTGATCCGCAGCCCCGCCAGGGAACCGCGCTGGACTGTGGTCGCGCCCGGCGCGGGTGCCGTTGTCTCCATGGCTTTCGTCTCCCGTTCGTGGACGTGTGATGAGGCTACTGTGTGCACTGTAGTGGACTCCGCGCCCACGCGCTCCTGCCTGTGGATCACGGCACCGGTCTGCAGCTCTGGGGCCTCCACCTGGGCACGAACAGGAGCGTTCGTGCGCCGAGCCACGCGCGGTGCGAACCGCACGACGCACAGCACGATGATAATGGCCAATACGGCCGAACTGCTCACCCACGACAATCCCACCGTCTCAGCGTAGGACACCGCGCCGTGATCCCCCGCAACGCAAACGCGTGTTGCTCACATCAATGTAATTCGATGCAGTTATGACGCCGTCCGGAGCCTTTTCCCATGGCTGTCAGCGAGACGCGCGCCGGACGGTGATCCCCCGGTCCTCGCCCGTGAACCGACGAACGAGCCCCTCCGGGACCTCCTCCGCGGTGAGCGCAAAGCTTCGGTGGTCCGCCCAGTCACCCGCGATGTGCAGGAACCGCGGGCGCAGCCCCTCGTCCCGGAAACCCAGCTTCTCCACGACCCGCAGTGATTTGGCATTCTCCGGGCGGATGTTGATCTCCATCCGGTGCAACCGCAGGTGCTCGAAGCAGTAGTCGGTGGCCATGGCCACCGCCATGGGGGCGATCCCGCGCCCGGCTTGCGCGCCGTCCACCCAGTAGCCCAACGTCGCGGAGCGGAACGAACCCAGGGTGATGCCCGAGACGGTCAGTTGCCCCACGAGTTCGTGGCGCCGGGTCCCGGGGTCCTGCTCGGTGATCAGCCACGGCAGGGTCTGCCCTTCCCGCGCCTGCTTGGTCATGGAGCGCACGAAGCCACGAAACGACGGCGCCGCGCCGTCCGCCTCGGGGTTGCTCGCTTCCCATGGTTCGAGCCACTGCTTGTTGCGGTAGCGCACCCGGTCCCATTCACCGCGGTCACTCATGGCCAGTGGGCGCAGCACGAGCTGCGCCCACTGAAGGGTGACCGGCCATTCTGCAGCCGTGTTCACGAAGGTGGAGACCTCAGCCTTCGAGGTCGCGGGCGTAGTCCTTGATCCAGGCACGCAGGCCCGGACCGAGGTCCTCGCGTTCGCACGCGAGCTCGATGTTCGCCTTGAGGTAGGACAGCTTGTCCCCGGTGTCGAAGCGGCGGCCCTTGAAGACCACGCCGTACATGCCGTGGGCAGCATCCCCGCGGTCCGCGATGGTCTGCATAGCATCCGTAAGCTGGATCTCGTCACCGCGACCGGGGGCCGTGTTCTCGAGGATCTCGAAGATCTCCGGGTGCAGCACGTAGCGGCCGATGATCGCGAGGTTGGACGGGGCGTCCTCCGGCGCGGGCTTCTCCACGAGGCCGTTGACCTGGACGTAGTCCTCCCCCTCGACGGCGGTGACGTCCGCGCAGCCGTACGCGCTGATGTTCTCGCGGGGCACCTCCATGAGGGCCACCACGGAACCGCCGGTGCGCTCCTGCACGCGGATCATCCGGGCGAGCAGGTCTTCCTTCTCGTCGATCAGGTCGTCGCCCAGCAGCACCGCGAACGGGTCGTCGCCCACGTGGGTCTGGGCACGCAACACCGCGTGTCCCAGCCCCTTGGGGTCCTGTTGCCGCAGGTAGTGGATCTCGCCCAGGTCCGACGCGTGCTCGACCTCGGCCAACAGGGCCTTCTTACCGGACGCATCCAGTTGCGCCTCGAGCGCGGGGACGCGGTCGAAGTGGTCCTCGAGGGCGCGCTTGGAGCGGCCGGTGATCATAAGGACGTCGTCCAGGCCGGCGTCCACGGCTTCCTGCACCACGTACTGGATGGCCGGGCGGTCCACCACGGGCAGCATTTCCTTGGGCATGGCCTTGGTGGCGGGCAGGAATCGGGTGCCCAACCCCGCGGCGGGGATGACGGCCTTGTGTACGCGCTTGGTCTCTTCACGACTCATGGGATCAGGGTAAACGACCGCACACGGACGCCCGCGTTCCAACGCCCGTGTGATACCGGGAATGCGAGAATTCTCGGGAAATGTACTCCCAACGGTGAACAGGGAAGGACGGTCGACGACGCATGGACCCCACGGCATCCCCCGCGGACGCATCCCCGGTCCCCGAGGACAAGGCGCGATTGCGCGCACGGATCCTGGCGCGGCGGCGTCGTCGTGGGGCGGCCGCACGGCACCGGGCGGAGACGGGGTTCGCGGAGCACCTGGCGCGCGTCCTCGCCGGGACCGGGACGGGTGACCTGGCTGCGTTCTTGCCCCTGCCGGACGAGCCGCCCCTGCTGTCCGCGCTCACGCAGGCGCATCACCGCGGCCACCGGGTCTGGTTGCCCGTGGTGGAACCCCTGCGGCAGTTGAGCTGGGTGCAGTGGCACCCGGATGCCCCTCTGGTCCAGGGGGCGTTGCCCGGGCTGCTCGAACCCGCCGGGGAACGGCACGGGGCGGAGGTGTTCACGGCGGTGCGGGTGTTGCTCGTGCCGGTGGTCGCAGTGGACGAGGCCGGTGTGCGGCTGGGCTTCGGGGGCGGGTACTACGACCGGTTCCTGCCGCGCATTACGGGGACCCAGCACCGGCTGAAGGCCATGGCCTGCTGCTACGCGGACGAGGTGCTGCCGGCGGGGACCGTCCCCCGCGAAGCGCACGATGCCGTGCTCGGCAGCGTCCTCACGGAACGCGGCGTCGTGCCCCTGGGGCCCTCCGGGCAGTGATCGCAGCCGTGGACGGGCGAGTAGGATGTGAGGTCGGTAAACCACCCTCACCCCTCGAAGGAACACCCGTGCCCGTTTACGCCTATGCCTGCAAAGATTGCGGCCATGCTTTCGACATCCGCCAGTCCTTCTCCGACGACGCCCTGACGGTGTGCCCGGAATGCGGCGGCCGGTTGCGGAAGAAGTTCAACTCGGTGGGCGTGGTGTTCAAGGGTTCCGGTTTCTACCGCAACGACTCGCGCTCGGACTCCTCCTCGAGCGGGAGTTCCTCCGGCACCTCGGGATCGGCGGATGCCACCGCGACCCCGGCCGCGGACAAGGGCGCAGGCAAAGACTCCGGCACCGCTGCGTCCGCCACCTCCGGCAGCGGCACGAGCTCATCCTCCGCCTCGACCGCGAGCGGGTCGACCTCCGCGTCCTGAGTCGACGTCACTCCCACGGTCACTTCCGCCGGGCCCGCTGCTGACCGGACCAGCGCGGCGTCCCTGCACGACGGGACCCGGGTCGACAGACCGGCGCATGCCTGATTCTCGCCGCGGCGAGCGCACTGCACGGGTGAGTGTTCGGCGCTGAGCCCACCCCCGGTCTCCACCGATCCACCACGCCGCTCCGGGACGACGACGCCGCCCGCCTAGCGTCCGGGTATGCGCTCCCGATCCCGTCCGCACTATCCGCTGGCCTTGCGCGTCCGCACCGCGGTGCGGCGCCGCCACCGCCTCGTGGCCGCCGCGCTGTGTGCCCTGGCCCTGACGCTCGTGATCCTGCGACTCGCCCCGCCAAGCGCGCAGACCACACCCGTGGTCACGGCGGCCCGGGAGATCCCCGCGGGCCAGTCCCTTGCACCTGGTGACCTCACGGTCGCAGAGTTCCCGTCCGCCCTCACCCCCGCGTCAGCCTTCAGCAGTCCCGACGACGCCGCGGGGCAGACCACCACGATCGCCCTGACCGCGGGGCAACCCGTGACACCGTCCACCGTGCTGGGCCCCGGGGTGCTCACGGGTCAGCCCCAGGGGACCACCGCTGCGACGGTGCGGGTGAGCGATCCCGCGGTGCTACGACATGTCCGACCGGGTGACGTGGTGGACGTGGTGCACCACACCGACGATGCCTCGAACGGGCGCGGTCGCACCGTGGCCCAATCGGTCACCGTGCTGTGGGCCGCGACCCCACGCTCCCCCGACACCTCGTCCTTGCTCTCCGCGTCGGGCACCGACGGGGATGCCGGGCTCGTGGTCCTGGCGGCGTCCCGTGAGACCGCCGCGGAACTGGCCACGCTCGACGGGACGGGTCGGGTGTCCCTCGTCCTGGTGTCGTCGTGAGGGAACGCGGGATCATGCAAAACCCTGCCCCGGGTCGAGGTCATACGGACTCGGGTGGAATCACCACCGGATCCCTCCGGCAGCCGGTTCACCCCCAGTGGGGCGGGCGCTGCTGTTTCAACCACTGCGCGTGGCCGCTCTCCGCGGCAGCCTCCCGGGGGTCCGGGGCGTCGCCGCCCAGCTCATCGGAGCCCGCACCCCACTCAGTGGTGCGCAGCGCGCACTCCGCGTCCGGCGCGGTTCCGCCCGTCGCGCGGCGGTGGCCGCGGCGGCGTCGTCCCCCGGGCTGGGCGGAAGTGGCGCCATCCGGGGCGCCCTCGGGCGAGGTGACCGCTGTGCCCGGGGCATTCGCGCCATCCGTGGGCCCTGGGCCCCGCGCAGAATCCGGAGCCACCTCCTTCGGCGCCGCCTCGTCCCGCGAGCGCCCGTCCCCGACGTCCGAGCCGTCCCGCGAGGACTCAGAACGGCCCGCCGGGCGATCAGTCGTCACGCGAACCGCTCACTCTCCGGGCGTCGGTCTCCGAGTCGGACCCCAGGCCGAGGTAGCGCTGGACGAGACCGGCCACGGTCTGCGGGTCCGTGAAGACCTCCACGGACCACAGGCTCACGTAGTTCCACCCCGCGCGTTCGAGCTGTTGCGGGATGAGCCGCGAGCGTTCGCGCACGCTCAGCGCGCGGCTGCGCTCGGACCCGTCGGAGCGCAGCGCCACCGGGATGCGTACAGGCTCGCCCGTGGCCGCACGCTGGGTGACAGCCCCCGCGGACAAGGACTCGGTCTCCGCGTACGCGGCCATGTCGATCATGTGGGCGTAGCCGGTGTGGACCGTGGCTCCGGCGCCCCGCAGCCGTCGCGCGAGATCAGCGACCAAAGCATCCGGGGCGGCGTCGGTGTCCTCGGCGGGAGCCACCGCGCGCTCCGACGTGGTGTCCTCCCCAAAGAGGATCTCGAGCATGTGGTACATGTCCCTGGCGCCGTTCTGCAGCCGCCGCGGCTCGGTGTCCTTGGGGTGGATGGACGTGACGATGTGCGTATGGCGACGCGAGCGGGTCATCCCGCGCACGAACGCCTGGCGCCCGTCCCGCTCGGACAGTGCACCCAACTGCGGGGTGCTGCGCCCGGACGTGGTGCGCCCGAAGCCGAGCGAGAAGATCACGGTGTCCCGCTCGATCCCCGCGGCCCGGTGCAACTCGACCACGCGGAAGGACTCCCGCCCCGGAGCGAAGAACTCGGCGGACTCACCGGTCTCCCGCAGTCGACGCTGCACGGCCTGGGCCACGCGGGCGGCATGCATCGCACTCGCGGTGACCACGGCCAAGGACCGTTCGGGGTGCCGCTCGGCGTGGGCGAAGACCAGGTCCACGGTGCGGTGGACCTCTGCGGTGGGTGCCTGCACCCCTTCGCTGCCCGCGGTGAGCACGCCCACGCCGTTCACGACGTACTCGGCGGACATCCCCGTGCTCACGCTCGTCAGTTCCGAGGCCTGCGGCACGCGGGTCAGGGTGTCGTCGTAGAACGCGTCGTTGAGGTAGTCGAACAAGCGGGGGTCCATGGGCCGGCGCACCGAGGTCAGGGACCGGGAGTCCACCACGCGGGTCAGTGCGTCGTACGCCGAGTCGATGTCCGCGACGGGTTGCGGAGTGTCCCGGGCCGCGACGTGCGGGGCCACCGTGAAGGGCTGAGGACCCGCGGCGTTGCGGTCACCGAACGCGATGACCTGATCCGCCCGCACGAGCGCGGGCAGCGTGGCCGCGAGCGGGGTGGACTCGGCGTCCAGGACCACCACGGTGTCCACGGACTGCTCCTCCCCCAGCGTGGCGGTGAGCACGAGCGGACTCGCGGTCCACACGGGCACGAGCGACGGCGTGAGGTGCTGGACCCGGTCCAGCTCCTCGGTGCGCACGTGACCGCTGCGCAGCATGTCCCGCAGCGCGCGGGCCTCCCCGGGGTTGCGCTTGGTGTCCCGCGCCCAACGCTCGGCCAGCGCGTACTCGAGTCGCGCCGGTGCGGCCGCGATGTGGGCGGAATCGGCGCGGCGGAACACGGATTCCGTGCGGCGCAGCTCGGAACCGTCCGGCATGGCCACGAAGTCATCACCGCTGATCATGGCCTCGAGCACGGACTGCCACCACGCGAGGTCGAGTTCCTCGCCCACGCGCTCGGCGGGTACCGCGCGGGTCTCGAGATCCTGCAGGAACTCCCCCAGCCCGCGCGCCCGCAGGTCGTCGAGCAACACGGTGCGTTCGGGCAGGGTCGCGAGGTGGGCCTCGTCGTTGATCAGTTCGTCCAGGATTTCCTGGAGTTCGTCCACCCCGGCCGTCTCCAGGCGCGCGGCAGTGCGCGAGCCTTCGAGTGCGATCGCGAGCCCCTCGAGGTCCTCGCGGAACCGGCGATGGATCTGCAGGGTCTCCCCGGCGCGGTCCGAGACGGCGGGCTGTTCGAGCGTGGTGGCCCATTGGCGCCACCTGTCCCGTTCGGACTGCACTTTCACGAGCGCCGAGTGCAGGTCCGAGAGGTGCACGCCGGGTCGGAGGTATTCCTTGGCGGCCTTGCGCAGGCGGGAGCGCTGCAGCCCGCTCAGCTCGATCTCGTGGTCCCGCCGCCAGGACGCGGAGGCCGTCGCGGCGATCAGGTCCGTCACGGGCCGGTCGTAGATGTCCGGTGTGAGGTACTCGAGCGACTCCCCGACCTCGATCACGAGTTCGAGCTGTTGCTCCCATTCGCCGATGGTCGAGCCCACGCGCAGCCCCGAGACCCCCAGGACGTGGCGCATGGCCGTCTTGAGGGTGGTCAGTTCGAGCAGCAGGGACTTGGCGAGGTCGTGGGCCTCACGGGCCTCGTCGTCGTTGACGAGCCGCGCACCGTGCCACGGGCTCGCGAGCGCTGCGGCGTCGAACGCGCCGAGGGTCGCGGCGCGCTGGAGCTGACGCTGCACCTCGCTGCGGTGGGACACGGCGTCCAGCACGGAACGGCGGAACCGCACGGCGGTCTGCGGTCCGGGGGTGCGCGCGGTCAGTTCCGCGAGCGCCTGCATGGCCTCGTAGGGCGAGGCCTGCCAGCGGGGACGCAGTGCGTGCAGGGATTCCTCGTGCACCCGCAGCTGTTCGCGGCTGCGCTGCAGGGCGTCCAGGTGCTGTTCCAGCTGCGGCTGCTCGGCGCGTTCGTTGCGGGCGACGGCGCGCACGAGCCGCTCGGCGACGTCGTCCGGGCTCAGGTGGGAGCCCAGCGGCAGGACGAGGGAGTCCAGGCCGGTGCGGTTCCACGCGCGGTTGAACGCGGCGAGCGTGGTGCGGGACTCGCCGAGCACCAGGACGCTGCGGCCGCGGTGCACGAGCGCGCCGACCGTGGAGACCACGGTGTCCACCGCGGCGGTGCCCACGGGTGTAGCGACCACGAAGCTCTCACCCTGTTCGGCGAGGTCCACGATCTCCTGCTGATTGGCGTCCAGGTCCGTGAGCAGCAGCTCCTGGGCGGGGTCGCGCTCGTCGAGACCGGGTGCCTGATCGGTCAGGGGGCGCACGACTGGCAGTTTGCCGACCTCGGGGTTCTTGAGCCGGGCGAGGTCCTCGATCAACTGGGTGTGCGCGACCACGTGCTCGTCCGCGGGACGTTCGTGCAGATCCGCGAACGTGGAGACCAGCAACTGGTGTTCCACGTGCATGCCCGGGATGTGGGCCGCGAGCTGGCGCAGGGTCTCCAGCACGGGCGCGGGGTCCAACTTGCGGGTGCCGTACGCGAGCCGGGACATCTCCGCCGTGGCCAGTTCCACGCCGTGGTCCTCGCGCAGCCGACGCACGAGTGCCGGGTTGAGGTGGGCGGGACCCACGATGTGCAATTCGAAGTCCTTGTGGTCCGGGCGCAACTTGACCGTGACCGGGGCGAGCAGGACCGGGGCGATGAACCGGCGCAACCCGTCCGCCACGGGATCGGCGAGCCACGACGCCGTGCCCGCGGCCAGGTAGGAGGCGTCCAGACCGTGCATCACCGACAGCTCGTGGACCTTGGTGCGCAGCGCCCGGGCCGAGCGCACGGCGCGCTCGTACGCGGGGTTGTCCTGGTGGATCATCGTGGACAGCCGGGTGGGACGGCCCATGAGCAACTGTGCCTGCCCCGAGGAGTTGGCCTCGGTGAGATCGATGCAGACGTTGTCCACCTGGTTGAAGTCCAGCAGGGTGTCCGGGCCCGTGTAGGCGTCCATCTGTTGGGTCCAGGAACGCAGGGACACGCGGGGGTGTTCGCGCTCGCCCGTGGCGCCCGTGTCCTGGGGGGTTGTTCGGGAACGGTCCGGGGCGGGTGTCGACATGGTGCTCCTACTCACGAGTGCGCCGGTCTGCTCACCACGGGGGATGGGGCGGACCGGCGCACCGCAACTGACGATGGCTCTCTACGCGGTGGGGTTCACTCCCACTCAATGGTTCCCGGCGGCTTTGACGTGACGTCCAGGACCACCCGGTTGATCTCCTCGACCTCGTTGGTGATGCGGTTGGACATCCGGGCGAGCAGCTCGGAGGGCAAGCGGGACCAGTCAGCGGTCATGGCGTCCTCGGAGCTGACCGGGCGCAGCACCACGGGGTGGCCGTACGTGCGACCGTCCCCCTGGACGCCCACCGAGTGCACATCCGCGAGCAGCACCACGGGCATCTGCCACACGTCGTCGTCGAGACCGGCACGCGTGAGCTCCTCGCGGGCGATCGCGTCCGCGCGGCGCAGGATGTCCAGGCGCTCCTCGGTGACCTCACCGATGATCCGGATCCCCAGACCCGGACCAGGGAACGGCTGGCGGCCCACGATGTTCTCGGGCAGTCCCAGTTCGCGGCCCACGGCGCGGACCTCGTCCTTGAACAGGGCGCGCAGCGGTTCCACGAGTTCGAACTGCAGGTCCTCGGGCAGCCCGCCCACGTTGTGATGACTCTTGATGTTGGCGGCACCCTCGCCGCCGCCGGATTCCACGACGTCCGGGTACAGCGTGCCCTGCACGAGGAACCGGACGGGCTGGCCGTCCTGGGCCTCGTCGCTGAGCACCTTTTGCTCGGCGGCCTCGAACGCGCGAATGAATTCCCGGCCGATGTTCTTGCGCTTGGTCTCGGGGTCGGTGACACCCTTGAGCGCGGCGAGGAAGCGGCCCTGCTCGCGGGCCACGTGGAGCTTGATGCCCGTGGCGGCCACGTAGTCCTTCTCGACCTGCGCGACCTCGTCCTGGCGCATCAGACCGTGATCTACCAGCACGCACGTGAGACGGTCCCCGATCGCGCGCTGCACGAGGGCTGCAGCCACCGCGGAGTCCACACCGCCGGAGAGCCCGCACAGGGCCTTGCCGTCACCCACCTGGGCGCGGATCGCGGCCACCTGCTCCTCGATGATGTTGCCCGTGGACCACGTGGGCGTGAGCTGGGCCCCCTCGAAGAGGAAGTTCTCCAGGATCTTCTGCCCGTACGCGGAGTGCTTGACCTCGGGGTGCCACTGCACGCCGTAGAGCCTGCGCTCGCGGTTCTCGAAGGCCGCCACCGGGACGCCCTCCGTAGTAGCCAGGGTCGTGAAACCCTCGGGCGCGGCGGTGACCGAGTCACCGTGACTCATCCACACTGTCTGCACGTCCGGGGTGCCGTCCAGGATGGTGCCCACACCGTCCCCGGAGGTCGAGGCGGCGGTGGCCCCGTACTCGCGCACACCCGTGCGCTCAACGGTCCCGCCCAGGGCGTTGGCCATGATCTGAAAGCCGTAGCAGATCCCCAGCACGGGCACGCCGGCTTTGAACAGTTCGGCGTCCCGTTGCGGCGCACCGGGCGCGTACACGGACGCCGGGCCGCCGGAGAGGATCAGTGCGGCGGGGTTGCGCTGCAGGATCTTCTCGGTGGACCAGGTGTGCGGGACGATCTCGGAGTAGACGTTCGCCTCGCGTACCCGGCGGGCGATCAGCTGCGCGTACTGCGCGCCGTAGTCGACCACGAGTACCGGACGTTGCTCCAGTTCGCTCAGGTTGTCAGGGGATTCACTCACGCGGACAAGTCTAGAACACCGCTCGGACACCCTCGCCCGGTCTCAGTAGCGCCGGGCGGCGCGCGGATTGGCCACGAGTTCGGCCTCCGTGGAGCGGTGGATCTTGCGTTCCACGATGAACGAGAGGAACGGCACCACACCGCCCAGGGCCATCACGACCAGCTGCGCGAACGGCCAGCGCATGAGCGACCACACGCGCAGGCATGAGAGCAGGTAGATCACGTAGAACCAGCCGTGGATGATCAGGATCCACGTGGAGATGTTCACGCCCCCGGCCAGGTTCTCGAGCTCGAGGTCCTGCCAGCCCAGGGCCACGCTTTGCCCCGTGGCCTTGTCCGTGCCGCCCGCGATCAGGTCGTAGCCGAAGCCGTAGCGGGTGATCATCTCCGCGACGAGCAGCAGCAGGAAGGTACCCGAGATCCACGCGCACACCTTGTAGAAGGTCAGCGCGCCGCGGATCTGCGCCTCGGTCCCGCCGAAGCGCCGTCGTGGTTTCAGCGCGGCGGCCTTGGCGCGCACACTGTCCGGGACGGTCGCCCGCTCGGGGCTCGCGTCCTCGGGCGCGGTGACCCGCACGCCGTCGGTGCGGCGCACCGGGCGGGGCTGGGAATCGGGCTGCGGCGTGTGATCACTCATAACTGGCTCCGTGGGATCGCGGGGTGGAACTCGTGGGCGGGGTGCGCGATTCCGTGCGCACCGCGGGTTGGTCGTCGAAGTAGTAGTAGCACTGGTCCTGGGCGTCCCAGTAGTAGTAGGACTGCTCGGCCTCGTCCCAGAAGTAGTCGCCGTCGAAGTAGAAGTACTTCTCGGGGTCCTGCCGGCGCAGGTAGTCGTCCCGCACGAAACGCCACCACATGAAGAACGCGAAGCCCGCGAACACGACCCACTCGATCGCGTAGAACAGGTTCAGGGCGTGCACGGAGGTGTCCGCGGGTTGCTGCTGGATCTGCAGGGGTTCCAGCCCCTCCCCCATGAGCCCGGCCGACACCGCGAGCGTACCCTCCCGGGTCACGGGCGCCGGTTCCGCCGAGGGGTTCTCCGCGAACGCGGCCACGTACCCCGAGTACAGGGGCGCGTCCCACAGATTGCTCAGCTGCGCGGACGCCACGGACGCGACTTGCCCGGCCGGCACGTTCTCGCTCGGTAGCGGGGAGTCCGTGGGCAGGAGTCTGCCGATCACCCGGATCTCGTCCGACGGCGCTCGCGGCACCCGGTCGGCGGAAGCGACCCAGCCCCGGGCCACCGCGATCGAGACGTCGTTATCGGCGGCGTCCCAGCGCTGTTGCGAATCGGGGATCGCGAGTTGGGTGACCACCCAGTACCCAGGGTTGCCGTCCTGCAACCGTCCCGGGACCAGCACCGTGGAATCGGGGACGTAGCGCCCGACCGCGGATACCATGTGATCGGCTTGCTGAGCGGTCGTGGCCTCCCCCGGGGAGACCACGTCTTCAAGGGTCGAGACCCGGTCCTTGGCGGGATCCACCACCGTGGAAGACTGCAGGGAAGCGTTCAACTGCCACATGCTCAACACCACGAACAGTGCCGCCACGAGCAGCGCGACCGCCAGGAAAGCCAGGGAGCGGGGGCGCAGGGCGGTCTTGAGCACCCCTCAACCCTAGTGCTCCGGGCTGGACGTTTCCCAAATCAGCGGGGGTACGGGCAGCCCCGATCACGGGACGGCCACGGGTCACGGGTCCGTAACGGCCACCGGTTCCCGAGCCGGAAGCGCGGGCGCACCCGCGGCCCGGCACGGGGGGATCAGCTGCGGATCACCACGTCCGCGCGCTGGAACTCCTTGAGCTCGGAGTAGCCGGTGGTGGACATGGCCCGGCGCAGGGCACCGATCACGTTAGAGGAGCCGTCCACATGGCGCGAGGGCCCGTTGAGCAGCTCGCCCAGAGGACCCACGGTCCCCACGTGGGTGCGCACACCGCGGGGTGAGTGCGGGTTATGGGCCTCGGGACCCCACAGCCAGCCCTGACCCGGGGCCTCCTCCGCGCGGGCCAGCAGGGTCCCGAGCATCACGGCGTCGGCGCCCATGGCGATGGCCTTGACGATGTCACCCGAGGTGCCCAGACCGCCGTCGGCGATCACGTGGACGTACCGACCGCCCGACTCGTCGAGGTAGTCGCGGCGGGCCGCGGCGACGTCGGAGATGGCCGAGGCCATGGCCGCGTGGATGCCCAGGATGGATTCGGTGCGCAGGGACGCGCCGCCCCCGAAGCCCACGAGCACGCCCGCCGCACCCGTGCGCATGAGGTGCAGGGCCGGGGTGTAGCCCGCGGCGCCGCCCACGATCACGGGAACGTCCAGGTCATAGATGAACTTCTTGAGGTCCAGGGGCTCCTGGGTGCGCGAGACGTGCTCGGCGGAGACCGTGGTGCCGCGGATCACGAACAGGTCCACGCCCGCCTCGAGCACGGTGCGGTAGTGCTCCACGACGCGCTGCGGGGACAGGGAGCCGGAGACGATCACCCCGGACTCGCGGATCTCGGCCAACCGGGCCTTGATCAACTCGGGCTGGATCGGGGCGGAGTACAGCTCTTGCATCCGCCGCGTGGCCTGCGGCAGGTTTTCAGAGCTGAGGTCCGCGATCTCGTCCAGGACGGGCTGCGGGTCCTCGTAGCGGGTCCACAGGCCCTCGAGGTCCAGCACGCCCAGACCGCCGCAGCGGCCCAGGGCGATCGCTGTGGCCGGGGACATCACGGAGTCCATGGGCGCACCCACCACGGGGATGTCGAAGTTGTAGGCGTCGATCTGCCACGAGGTGCTCACGTCCTGCGGGTCGCGCGTGCGTCGGGAGGGAACCAGGGCGATCTCGTCCAGGCTGAACGTGCGGCGTGCCCGCTTGGAGCGCCCGATTTCGATGTCGTAACTCACGAGGGATCCTTTCACCGCGCGGAGAGCGCGGGGGCTGGCGCGATCAGCGCTTGTAGTTGGGGGCTTCCACCGTCATGGTGATGTCGTGCGGGTGGGACTCCTTGAGCCCGGCCGGCGTGATCCGCACGAACCGCCCCTTGTGCTTGAGCTCCTCGATGCTGTGCGCGCCCACGTAGAACATGGTCTGGCGCAGCCCACCGTCCAACTGGTGCAGCACGGACGCGAGCGGCCCGCGATAGGGCACCTGGCCCTCGATGCCCTCGGGGATGAGCTTCTCGTCGTCGGCCACGTCCGCCTGGAAGTAGCGGTCCTTGGAGTAGGACGTGTTCTTGCCGCGCGACTGCATGGCCCCGAGCGAGCCCATGCCGCGGTACGCCTTGAACTGCTTGCCGCCCACGAACACGAGTTCCCCGGGGGACTCGTCGCAACCGGCCAGCAGGGAACCGAGCATCACGGAGTCCGCACCGGCCACGAGGGCCTTGCCGATATCGCCGGAGAACTGCAGCCCGCCGTCGGCGATCAGCGGCACTCCCGCGGGGATGGTGACCTGGGCGGCCTCGTTGATCGCGGTGATCTGCGGGACGCCCACGCCCGCGATCACGCGGGTCGTGCAGATGGAACCCGGGCCCACGCCCACCTTCACGGCGTCCGCGCCGGCATCCACGATCGCCTGGGCGCCCGCGCGAGTCGCGGCCTGCCCGCCGATGATGTCCACGTGGGCGGCGGCGGAGTCCTTCTTGAGCCGGGCGATCATGTCCAGCACGCCCTGGGAGTGACCGTTGGCGGTGTCGATGAACAGGGCGTCCACCCCGGCCTCCACGAGCGCCATGGCGCGCTCGTAGCCGTCGCCGAAGAAGCCCACGGCGGCACCCACGCGCAACCGGCCCTCGTCGTCCTTGGTGGCCAGGGGGTACTGCTCCGCCTTGGTGAAGTCCTTGACGGTGATCAGCCCGGTCAGCCGGTCCTGCTCGTCCACCAGGGGCAGCTTCTCGATCTTGTGCTTCGCGAGCAGCGCGTGCGCCTCGTCCTTGCTCATCCCCACCTTGCCGGTGACCAGCGGCATGGGGGTCATCACGTCGCGGACGAGCCGGGTCTCGAAGTCGCTCTCCGGCAGGTAGCGGGTGTCACGGTTGGTGATGATGCCCAGCAGCTTCTGGTTCTCGTCCACCACGGGCAGGCCGGAGACCTTGAAGTAGCCGCAGAGCCGGTCCAGATCGGCCAAAGTGGCGTCCGGGGAGACCGTCACGGGATTGGTGATCATCCCTGACTCGCTGCGCTTCACGCGGTCCACGTGATCCGCCTGGTCCTGGATGGACAGGTTGCGGTGGATCACGCCGATCCCGCCCTGGCGGGCCATGGAGATGGCCATGGCCGATTCCGTGACGGTGTCCATCGCGGCGGAGAGCACGGGAGCCTCCAGCGTGATCCTGCGGGACAAACGGGTCCTGGTGGAGGCCTCCGACGGGATCACGTCCGTGTTTCCGGGAAGCAACAGCACGTCGTCGTAGGTCAGTCCGGTGAAGCCGAACGGGTCGTCCATGAGGGCCGTGGGCACGGGTTCAGACACGAATAATCCCTTTCACGCGAGAATGTCCCCACCAGTCTACGGCGCGGCTCCGACGCGCTCCCCGCCCGTTCGCCGCGGGCCGCACCGACGGGAGCAGAGTCCGGAGACCACGAGCGGACCCAGAAAAGCGTCGTCCCTCGTGCCTTCATGCCGACAGCGTCTAGCCACGGCGAGGTGGTAACTCCTCCTCGTGGAAGGTGCTCCTCGGGACCTTAGAAACCGTCCTCCGCGAGTCCCGCTGTTACACGCTCCAGGAGCATCGAGCTCATGCTTCGAATGTAGTTCGGTGTGATGTGGTTATTGTCCCAGTACACGATGAGGTTGCCGATGACAGGGGAGCACGTTCCATCGGGGCAAATGAGATCGTTCATGTCCACCTCAGTGATCGCAGGCTCCCTCGCTGCGACTTCTCCTAGGGGATCGGGCTGACCCACGATCGATGTCTTCGGGGGCATGCAGTCGGCAGCCCTCTCCGCATCGCCCTCCAGACAAACCCCCGGAGCGTAGTCAAAGCGAGGATTGTCCCGGATGGCCACGACCTGAGACCCACGATCTGTGAAATAGTGCATCCGTTCAACGGTCTGTGAGGACATAGTCTCGCCACCCTCCTCGGTACTACGGGTGCCGTTGATCACGACAATATCCGGCTCCACGGAATCCATCACCTTGTCGAGGTCCTCGAGCCAGGACTCACACTCCGCTGCGTCTCGAACCTGCGGCTCCTCCACACCGATGAAGCAGTTGCCCCGCACGTAGCTGGTCATGTTCCAGTCCTGGTCCTCCGCCACGTTCTGAAGAGCCGGAATCCACTGCAAGGCATGGCTGTTGCCCACGACGAGAACCGTATTTGACGCGTTAGGACTCTCGACTGTGACTCCGCACCACATTTGATTCTGTTTTTTGAGACCCATCTCCTCCGGGCACGATCCCCCCAGGGACGGCCTGGGATAGGCCCCCTCGATCACTGGCAGCAAGGGAGCATTCGGATCCCCTTCCTCCAGATCATCGAGCGTGAGCACTGTGGCACCCGGATTGTTGCGGAAGGCCTGGCTCTCGATCTGTGCCTGTTTTTTGGCTTCGACCCCGCTCCATGTCCGCGCAGGAACAACCACCAGCCCCAAGCAGACAGCGATGACCAGCGCGAGCCGCCAGTTCTTCGCCTCCGGCCACTTCCAACGTTTGAGCGGGTTCTCCACGATCTTCGTCAGGAGCAGTGCCAGCAGAACGGACACGACCACGATCACCACGCCGGAGCGTGGCCCGGCCACCGGCCGGTCCCGGACCACCAGATAGGTGACCAGCAGGGGCCAGTGCACGAGGTACAGGGCGTAGGCGGCGTCGCCCAGCTTCATTACCGGGGCCCAGGACAGGAAACGGTCGAGCCCGAGTGCCGAACCGGACTGTCCCGCAACGATGATCGCCGCGGCGGAGAGCAGTGGCCACAAAGCAATCCAGCCCGGGAACGCGCCCTGCACGTCCACGAGGATCCCCACCGACACCATGCTCACGAGTCCGCCCCACCCCAGGACCAGCCGCACCGCACGGGGAAGCTTCACATAGGGAATGGCGAGCGCCACCAGGGACCCCAGGGCGAACTCCCACAGCCGGGCCCTGGTGTCGAAGTACGCGAACTCCTGGTGCGTGGCCGTGGAGAGCACCGAGAAGGCCAGCGAGGCCGCGAACACCAGCCCGAAGCATGCGGCCAGAACGGGGACGCTGCTGTGGCCCGTCCGGCGCTTGTCCAGCCACGCCAGGCCGAAGATCAGCGGCCACAGCAGGAAGACCTGCCCCTGGACCGAGAGGGACCAGAAGTGCTGGAACGGCGAGGCCGAGGAGTGGTCCGCCGCGTAGTAGTCCACCGCGTTGAAAGCGAGCGTCCAGTTCTCGAAGTACAGGATCGAGGCCACGCCCTGAAAACGGAAGTCCGCCACGTCCTGTGCGGGGTACAGCCACCACACGAGGAACAGCGTGGCCAGGATGACCACGGTCGCCAGCGGCAGCAGCCGCTTGAAGGTGTGGAGCCAGTAGCGGCCCAGCGCCAGGGGACGCCCGCCTTCGAGCTTGCGGACGAACGAGAGGGTCATGAAGAACGCGGAGATGAACAGGAAGACGTCCACACCACCGGAGACCCGGCCCATGAACACGTGATAGACGACCACGAGCAGCACCGCGATCGCCCGCAACCCCTGTACCTCCGGGCGGAACCCCGAGTACCGCTGCACCCATTGCGCGGAGGAGGATCCGGCAGCCCACCGGGGTCGCTGCCCCACCGGGAGCGGGGATGAACCGGCAACGGGATCCAAGGCTGGGGGAATGCGCATCTGGTCAGCCTAAACGCAGCGGGGCGCACCGATCACATCGCACCCGGTTCCGCCCCGACCCGTCTCCGTGGGTGGGCAGCGCGCACGGCCTGCGGGTTGAGCCACCCGGTCGCGCGGGGGCAGAGGTCGAGCGCCGTCGCCGGTCGCAGCACCACAGACGACCGGCGGCCCACCCCTCGAAAGGGGCGGGCCGCCGTCCATTCAGCGATTCCCGGAAGGATCGGGAGGACTCAGTCCTCGTCGTCGTCCTGCTTCTCCGCCACGAGCGTCTCCGTGGTGAGCACGAGCGCCGCGATGGACGCCGCGTTCTGCAGCGCGGAACGGGTGACCTTGACGGGGTCGATGATGCCCGCGGCGAGCAGGTCCTCATACTCGTCCGTCAGGGCGTTGTAGCCGTTGCCGGGCTCGAGGTCCGCCACGCGCGCCGCCACGACGTTGCCGTCCTGGCCCGCGTTCTCCGCGATCCAGCGCAGGGGCTGGGTCAGGGCGCGCCGCACGATGGTCACGGCCGTAGCCGCGTCCCCGGTCAGACCAAGGTCCGTGCCGTCGAGCGCCTTGGAGGCGTGGACCAGCGCGGAACCGCCGCCGGCCACGATGCCCTCCTCGAGGGCCGCGCGGGTCGAGGACACGGCGTCCTCGATGCGGTGCTTGCGTTCCTTCTGCTCGACCTCGGTCGCGGCACCGACCTTGATCACCGAGATACCACCGGCCAGGCGCGCGAGGCGCTCCTGGAGCTTCTCACGGTCCCACTCGGAGTCCGTGCGGGCGATCTCCGCCTTGATCTCCGCCACGCGCTCGGCCACGGCCTCCGAGGAGCCCGCACCGTCCACGAGCGTGGTCTGGTTCTTGGTCACGGTGATGCGGCGGGCGTTGCCCAGCTGGGACACGTCCACACCCTCGAGCGAGATGCCGAGCTCGGGGGTGATCACGGTCGCATCCGTGAGCACGGCCAGGTCCTGCATGATCGCCTTGCGGCGGTCACCGAAACCGGGGGCCTTCAGGGCCACGACGTCGAGCGTGCCGCGCAGCTTGTTGACCACCAGGGTGGACAGGGCCTCGCCCTCGACGTCCTCGGCGATGATGGTCAGCGGCTTCTTGGCCTGCAGCACCTTCTCGAGCACGGGCATGAGGTCCTGGACCGAGGAGATCTTGCCCTGGAACAGCAGCACGAAGGTGTCGTCCAGGACGGCTTCCTGGCGCTCCGGGTCCGTGACGAAGGACGGGGACAGGTAGCCCTTGTCGAACTGCATTCCCTCGGTGACGTCCAGCTCCACCTCGGTGGAGGAACCGTCCTCGATGGTGATCACACCGTCCGTGCCCACGGTCTCGAAGGCGCGGGCGATCAGTTCGCCGATCTCCATGGACTGCGCGGAGATCGCGGCCACGTGGGCCACGTCCTTGCCCTCCACGGGGCGGGCGTTGTCGAGCAGACGCTGGGCCACGGTGGCCACGGCCGCTTCCACGCCGCGCTTGATGTCGCCCGGGGCCGCTCCGGCGGCCACGTTGCGCAGACCCTCCTTGACGATGGCCTGCGCGAGGACGGTCGCCGTGGTGGTGCCGTCACCGGCGACGTCGTTGGTCTTGGTGGCCACTTCCTTGGCCAGCTGGGCGCCGAGGTTCTCGTACGGATCCTCGAGCTCCACCTCACGGGCGATGGTCACGCCGTCGTTGGTGATGGTGGGTGCGCCCCACTTCTTGTCCAGGACCACGTTGCGCCCGCGGGGGCCCAGCGTGACCTTGACGGTGTCGGCCAGTCGGTTGACACCGGATTCGAGCGCTTTGCGAGCGGCGTCGTTGAACACCAACTGCTTGGGCATGTGTGCTCCTTACGAAACGAGAAGGGTGTGGAAATGACGGCGCGGTGCCCGCGTGGCCCGTTCTCGGGCGAACGTCCGGGCACCGCGCACAAAAGTCGTTGCGGGGATTACTTCTCGATGACGGCCAGCACGTCGCGCGCCGGGAGCACCAGGTACTCCTCGCCGTTGTACTTGACCTCGGTCCCGCCGTACTTGGAGAAGATGACCACGTCACCCTCCTTGACGTCCACGGGGATGCGGTTGCCCTTGTCGTCCACGCGGCCCGGGCCCACGGCCAGGACGGTGCCTTCCTGCGGCTTCTCCTTGGCGGTGTCCGGGATGACCAGACCGGAAGCGGTGGTCTGTTCAGCGGCCAGCGGCTGAACCACGATGCGATCCTCGAGAGGCTTGATGGAGACCGACACGATCTCTCCCTTTCTTCTAGGCGTGTGAGACGGTGTGCGAACGCGCCGTGTCATGGGGTCCCATGACCGCGTCCGCCACAGGCCAGTTGGCGTGCCAACCGTCGTCGCGGTGCCGATTGAGCGCCTGGCCTTTAGCACCCTCAGCATGAGAGTGCTAATCATCACTGTAGGGAGACGGGCCGCGCGCGGTCAAGGCGCGCCCGCCGCGCTCGTCTCTGGGCACAATCCGCGGGTACGACGCCGCCGTCCCCGCGGCCGCGTCAGTCGAGGCCGGCGAGCCGTCCGTGCCGCGTCAGTAGTAGACCGCGAGCCGTCCGTGGGGACCGTCGTGGCACGTGACCGGGGTGTCGAACACGCGCGTGAGGGTCTCGTCCGTCATGATCTGCTCGGGTGGGCCGAATTCCACCACGCGACCGTCCTTCACGGCGCAGATCCAGTCCGAGTAGTGGCTCGCGAAGTTGATGTCGTGCAGCACGATCAGCACGGTGCGTCCGAGCTCGTCCGCGACGCGGCGCAAGTGATGCATCATGTGCACAGAGTGGCGCATGTCCAGGTTGTTCAGGGGCTCGTCCAGCAGGAGGTACTCGGTGTCCTGGCACAGCACCATGGCCACGTAGGCGCGCTGGCGCTGACCGCCCGAGAGCTGGTCCAGGTAGCGGTTCTGCAGGGGTCCCAGGTCGAAGAAGTCTATCGACTCGGAGATGATCCGCTCGTCGTCCCGGGTGATCCGCCCACGCGTGTAGGGGAAGCGACCCAGCGCCACGAGCTGGCGCACGGTGAGCCGCGCGGTGAAGTGGTTCTCCTGGCGCAGCGTGGAGACCACCTTGGCGAGTTCACGCGGCGGCGTCCTGCTCACGTCGTGACCGCCGATCTCCACGGTGCCGGCCTCGGGACCCAGCAGGTGACCCATCATGGTCAACAGCGTGGACTTCCCCGCGCCGTTGGGCCCCACGAGCGCGGTCACGCCACCGGCGGGGATCTGCAGATCCACCGGCCCGATCGCCAAGTCCGTGCCGTACTCCTTGACCAGTCCGGTCAACTGGATCACAGTCTGCCCCTCCTCAGGATCACGAAGAGGAAGACACTGCCACCCACCAGCTCGATGATGATGGACACAGCGCCCTCCGCGTAGAAGACGTTCTTCAGGACGAAATAGGCCCCGGACAGCACCGCGAAACCGATCAGCGCGGCCATGGGGAACACGTAGCGGTGGTCGTGGGTGTCCGCGAACTGGTACGCCAGGATCGCCACGAGGAACCCCAGGAACGTCATGGGCCCGATCAGGGACGTAGAGACCGCCATCAGAATAGACACCCAGAACAGGGTGAGCAGCAGCCCCCGGCGGTGGTCCATTCCCAGGTTCGTGGCCACGTCCCGCCCCATGGCCATGACGTTGAGCGTGCGGGAGTGCGCGTACAGGGCCACCGTGGCCACCACGCACAGCGGCACGGCCAGCGGGAAGTACCCGGGATCCGCGTTGGCCACCGAGCCGAACAAGCGGGCGCTGAGCACGTCGAACTCGCTCGGTGAGAGCAAGCGCTGCATGAAGGTGGACACCGCGCCGAGCCCGCCGCCCAGGACGATGCCGATCAGCAGCATCACCTGCACGTTGGCGTACTTGCCCGAGAGCAACCAACCGTAGAGCCCCAGCGCGAACACGATCATGAGGCTCACCTGCAGGGCGTACTGCGGCAGCCCCTGCACCGCGCTGACCCCCACCGCACCCAGGAAGTAGACCGCCGAGGTCTGGATGAGCACGTACAGGGACTCGAAACCCATGATCGACGGCGTGATGATCCGGTTGTTCGCGGCGGTCTGGAACGCGACCGTGGCCATGGCTTGGCTCACCGCCACGATCAGGATCACCACCACGCTCGTGGCCCGGGACTCGGCGATCCGCCAGAACCCCGGGGTGCCGAACGGCAGGGGGTTGTCCCACGTGAGGATGCCCGCGCAGAACACGAGTCCCGCCGCGAGCAGGGACAGCGCGGTGATCCAGTAGCGGCGGCGGTGGGTCGGGGAGACGAAGGCCCCCGATCCAGTGCGCGCCCGGTCGTGGCGCAGCGCGGTCACCTCAGACATGGCGCCGGCTTCGCAGCAACAGGGCGATGAACACCGCAGCGCCCACGATGCCCAGGATCAGGGACACGGGGACCTCGAACGGCGCGATGATCGTGCGCCCGATCAGGTCGCACACCGTGACCAGGCCGATCCCGAGCAGGCACACCCAGGGCAGGTTGGAGCGCAGGTCGTCGCCCCGGAACAGGGACACCACGTTGGGCACGATCAACCCCAGGAACGGCAGGTTGCCCACGACCACCGTGACCACGCCGGTGGCCGCGGCCACGAGTCCGGTGCCGATCAGGATGATCCGGTTGTAGTTCAATCCCACGTTGGTCGCGATGTCCTCGCCGAGTCCCGCCACGGTGAGCCGGTCCGCGGTGATGACCACGAGCACCGCCACGAGTGCCACGACCCAGAGGGTTTCGTACTGGCCGCGCAGCACGGACGTGAAACTGCCGGCGAACCACACGCCCAGGTTCTGCAACCGGTCCGTGACGAGCGCCAGGTAGGTGGAGATCGACCCCACCACGGCCCCGAGCATGATCCCCACGATCGGCACGATCAGGGAGGAACGCAGCGTAACCCGGCGCAGGAACGCGAAGAACACCATGGTCCCCACGAACGCGGCCACGATCGCGCCGATCATCCGCGCGCTCAACCCGGCGTCCGGGGCCAGGATCATCATGAGCAACAACCCCAGCCCGGCCCACTCGGTGGTGCCCGTGGTCGTGGGTTCCACGAACCGGTTCTGGGTGAGCAACTGCATGACCAGCCCGGACATGGCCATCGCGGCACCGGCCAGGACCAGTGCCACCGTGCGGGGAATCCGGGTCAGACCCAGGAACTGTTCACCCTGGGCGTCCGAAAGGTCCGCGACCCCCGTGACCAGGGACAGCCAGAGCAGTCCCAGGACCACCAGCAGGGCGAGCCAGAACTTCCAGTCCCGGGCCACCCCCGTGCGGGTCGGACGTTGTGCAGTGGAGACCATCACGTGTGCTTCCTGGATCATGCCGAAGCCCCGCGGGAGGCTCCCGCGGGGCGTCGGTGGTCGTGCGGGGTGGGAGGGATCAGTTGCTCCGGCCTCCCAGTTTCTCCGCGATGTCGTCGAGGATCTCGGTGTAGGTCTGGATCCCCTCGTTCGTGTAGGTGTCCGCGGGCAGGTAGACCACGTTGCCGTTCTTCACCGCGGGGACGTCCTTGAGGGCCTCGGACTTCTCGATCACCTCGGACGCCGGGCTGGCACCCTCGGAGGTCTTCACGCCCGCGTCACGGTCCAGCACGATGAGCAGTTCCGGTCGGGACTGGGCGATGGCCTCCACAGAGATGTCGTCCCCCTGGTGGTTGTCGGAGCCCTCGACCTTCAGCGCGGGCTGCAGCCCCACCATGTCGAACAGCGGGCCGATCGTGCGTCCCTTGCTCGGTGCCACGTACCCGATGTCACCACCGGAGACGATCACGCCCATCGTGGACTGGCCGTCGTAGGCGTCCTTGGCGCGCTGGGCGGCCTGGTCGAGCCCGTCGGTGAGTCGGCGGGCTTCCTCCTGCTTGCCGAAGACCTCGCCCAGGGCCGTGGTCTGGCGCTTGAGTTCCTCGTCCAGCGGCTGATCGTCGCGCGGATCCAGTTCCAGCATGGCGGCGTCCGGGACGAGCTTTTTGATGTCGTCGTAGTACTGCGCGAAGCGCTGCCCGTTGATCACGAGGTCCGGGTCCACCCCTGCGATCGCCTCGAGATTCGGTTCACGGTGCGAACCCAGGTCCACCACGGCATCGTCGTTCGCATAGGAGATGCCGTTCGGGATCAGCTGCTTGGGGGCGGCCTTGAGCTGTACGCCCCAGTCCGCGAGCGTCTCGAACACCCGGTTGTCGGTGGCCACCACGGACTGCGGCGGTGCGGGAACGGTCTGCTCGCCCTTGTTGTCCGTGACGGTCACGGTGGCCGAGGACGCCTGGGTGTCGGAGGCGTTCTGGGCGTTGGCACCGCATCCCACGAGGGCCAGTGCCGCCACGGCACTCAGCGCCACACCGGGGATCAATCGGTTCATGGACATGGATCTTCTCGCAATCTCGCGGGGTCGTCTGTTACGGGCGGCCAGCCACTAGGTGAGCCTAACCTAATTAGGGATGCGGATCGTAATGTAAATGGTTCTGTGACGGGCGTCGCGGCCCGCGCGTTCGCCGCGGCTTCCCCGCGCCGTGATGTGATGGACGCGTGAACGCCTCCACCGCCCCCGACGACGCCGAGACCCGCAGCCTCGCCCAGCTGCTGACCCCGCAGGGGATGCGGCTGCTGGATTCGCTGGGCCCCTACGACCCGGACGCCACGCTCTCGCTCTCCCAGTCCCTGCGAGCACAGGGCCACGACCCGGAGCTCGTGGCCGCGGTCCTCACCCAGTCCCGGTTGCGCGCCAAGGCCCACGCCAAGTTCGGGGACTTCGCCCGTCACATGGTCTTCACGCGCGATGGTGTGGAGCAGGCCACCCGGTGGTCGGTGGCCGCCCTGCACGCCCAGCGGTTCGCGCAAGCGGGGATCGAGCACGTGGTGGACCTGGGATGTGGGATCGGCGCGGACTCGCTGGCCCTGGCCGCGCTCGAGCGCACGGTCACCGCGGTCGAGCGGGACCCGGTCACCGCGGCCGTGGCGACCGTCAACCTCACGGGATGGCCGCGCGCTCGCGTCGTGTGCGCGGACGCGCAGTCCTTGGACCTGGACGCCCTCGAGTCCGGTCCCGCGCAGGGCGTGTGGCTGGACCCCGCGCGCCGGGTCTCGGGTCACGGGCGCACGCGGCGGTTGTTCGACCCGGAGGCCTTCTCCCCTCCCCTGTCCTTCGTCACGGACCTCGCGGACCGGGGGCTCTCCGTGGGCGCCAAGCTCGGTCCCGGCATCCCCCACGAGCACGTCCCGGGCGCCGCGGAGGCCCAGTGGATCTCACAGCACGGTGACGTGGTGGAGGCCGCGCTGTGGTTCAACGCCGTGCGCCGCCCGGACGTCGCGCGCGCCGCCCTGGTCCTCGGACACGACGGCGCACCCCGCCTTCCCGGCGCCGCCGACGACACGCTCGTGCCGGGCGACGACGCGCCGGGTGCCGGGGACGGCCGGAGCGGTGACGCATCCCGGGACGGTGCCGCGGCGTCGTCGGCGGCCGAACTGACCTCCGCGACGTGGGAGTCGCCCGCGGCGGAAGGGGAACTGCTGGGCGCGGTGGGGCAGTACTTCTACGAGCCCGACGGCGCGGTGATCCGCGCGGGGCTCGTGACCGATCTCGCGCAGCGCATCGGAGCGCGTCTGATCCATCCCGCGATCGCGTACCTGAGCTCGGACACGCTCGTGCACACCCCGCTGGCCACCGCGTACGAGGTGCGCGAGGTGCTGCCCCACACCGTGAAGACCCTCAAGAAGTGGGTGCGGGAGCAGGACGTGGGGACCCTGGAGATCAAGAAACGCGGCACGGACGTGACCCCCGAGCAACTGCGTAAGCAACTTGCACCCCGGGGCACGCAGCGAGCGACCCTGGTCATGACGCGACTCGAACAGGCGGGGAAGGAACGGCGCGTGGTGCTCGCCGTAAACCTCGTACACTGATTACCCCTGTGTTCGGACCGCGCGCGACACCCCGGTGGTCGGCAACGACGTCCCGGTTCAGGTCACGACCGCCGATCCCGGTGCACCCATGAGAGGACCACGCCGTGCAGATTGATTTCCACAGCTCCGAACGTTCCACCCTGGGTGTGGAGTGGGAGGTCGCCCTGGTCGAGCGCGAGAGCGGCGAGCTCGCCCCGCGCGGCCAGGAGGTCCTCGATGCCCTCGTGGCGCAGCACCCGCAGTTCGGTGAGGAGGGGGACCACCCCCATGTCACGGGCGAGTTCCTGCAGAACACCGTGGAGATGGTGACCGGTGTGTGCGACACCGTGGGCGAGGCCGTGGACCAGCTCGCGGACACCCAGGACCGGATCCGGGAAATCACGGATCCTCGGTCCCTCGAGATCTTCGGCGCGGGGACCCACCCGTTCTCCCAGTGGGCGGACCAGCCCGTGGTGGACAAGGAACGCTACTTCAAGGTCCTGGACCGCGCGCAGTACTGGGGGCGGCAGATGGTGATCTTCGGGGCCCACGTGCACGTGGGCATCGACCACCGGGACAAGGCCCTGCCCGTCCTGGAGGGCCTGCTCAACTACTACCCCCACCTGCTCGCGCTGTCCGCGAACTCGCCGTACTGGTGCGGCCAGGACACGGGGTACGCGTCCCACCGGGCACTGATCTTCCAGCAGCTGTCCACCGCGGGGCTGCCCTTCCACTTCGACACGTGGGGCGAGTACGAGTCCTACGTCAACGACCTCATCCAGACCGGCGTGATCGAGGAGATCTCCGAGAACCGCTGGGACATCCGCCCCGTCCCCCGCTTCGGGACCGTGGAGATGCGCGTGTGCGACGGTCCCTCGACCCTGCGGGAGGTGGGCGCGATCGCCGCACTGACGCAGTGCCTGGTGGAGTCCTTCTCCCGTTCCCTCAACGACGGCGAGACGATCCCCGTGATGCCCCCGTGGCACCACCAGGAGAACAAGTGGCGCGCCGCGCGCTACGGTCTCGAGGCCGTGGTGATCCGGGACACCCGCAATCGCGAGCGCCTGGTCACGGAGGACCTCGCGGATCTGCTCACCGACCTGGAACCCCTCGCGGACGAGCTCGGCTGCGCCCGCGAGCTCGCCCACGTGGAGACCATGATGAGCGGGGCCGTGGGCTATCAGCGCCAACGGCGCGTGGCCCGGGAGAACGGCGGGGACCTGCGCGCCGTGGTCATGGACATCGTGGAGCGCAACCGCTCGGAACGCTGATCCGGATACGGCCCGGCAGGACTACGCCGCCGGCATCGACACCGTGGACACCGGCAGGCCGGGGTCCGCGGTGAACGAGATCCCGGTGGGCTGACGGCCTTGCGCCACCAGTCGGGAGCCCAGGGCCGCGACCATCGCCCCGTTGTCGGTGCACAGGGACAGCGGCGGGATCACCACGGGAATCCCGTGCTCACCGCACCGCGCGGTCACGACCTCTCGCAACCGGGAATTGGCGGCCACGCCCCCGCCCATGAGAAGCGTGGTGATCCCGTGTTCGGTGCACGCCAGCACGGTCTTGCGCGCGATCACGTCCACGACCGACTCCTGGAAGCTTGCGGCCACGTCCGCCACGGGGACGGGTTGATCGGCGGCGTCGAACGCTTCGACCACGCGGGCCACGGCCGTCTTCAAGCCGGAGAAGGACATGTCGTAACGGTGCGGACCGGGATTCTCGGCCGACCCCATGTACTTACCCGCCGTCAGCCCCCGGGGGAACGCGAAAGCCGTCGGGTCGCCGTCCTTCGCGGCCTTGTCGATCGCTGGCCCACCGGGGTAGGAGAGGCCGAGCAGGCGGGCGACCTTGTCGTAGGCCTCGCCGGCGGCGTCGTCGATCGTGGCGCCCAGGAGCCGCACGTCGCTCGTGATGTCGGGGACGGCCAGGATCTCGGTGTGGCCCCCGGAGACGAGCAGCGCGCCCAGGCCGTCGGGCAGCTCACCGCGGTCGTCGAGCAGACCCACCCCCACGTGGGCCACGAGGTGGTTGATCGCGTACAGGGGTTTGCCCGTGGCCACCGCGAGTGCCTTGGCCGCCGCGACGCCTACCATGAGCGCCCCGGCGAGCCCGGGCCCGGAGGTCACGGCGATCGCGTCGAGCTGGTCCAGGGTCACACCGGCGTCGTCGAGCGCAGCACGCACCGCGGGGACGAACGCCTCGAGGTGCGCGCGCGAGGCGATCTCGGGGATCACGCCGCCGAAGCGCACGTGTTCGGCCATGGACGAGGACACCGTGTTGGTGAGCAGCTCGGTGCCCCGCACGATCCCGATACCCGTCTCGTCGCACGAGGACTCGATGCCCATGACGAGCGGTTCAGCGGTGTTCATGAATGGTCCTTCCGTCCGCGCTGCGGGTGGGCTCCTTCGCGGGGACCAGTTCGCAGCGCATGATCAGCGCGTCGTGGCCGGGCCCGTAGTAGTGCGCCCGGGTGTGGATGTGGTGATAGCCGAAGTGGCGGTACAGCTCTTGTGCCCGCGGATTGTCCGCCCGCACCTCGAGCATTATCTCGGTGGCGCCGCTGCGAATCGCGGCCTCGTGCAGCACGCGCAGCAGGGCACTGCCCAGGCCCTTGCCCTCGTGGTCCTTCGCGACCGCGATGGTCTGCACATCCGCGACCGGCGGGATGCTCATCATCCCCGCGTAGCCCACGATCTCCCGGTCCCGGGTGAGCACCCAGTACTGCCGTGTGGGGTGGGTCAGTTCCTCGTGGAACATGTGCCGGGGCCAGGCGTCCTCGGGGAACAGGACGGTCTCCAGCGCGTACACGTCGTCGAGGTCCCCAGGTTGCATGGGGCGCAGCGCGTAGCCCGCCGGTAACGACGACGCCGCTCCCACCGCAGCCGCGTGCCCTCCCGTCATGGGGTGGCCCGTCACCGGGTGGCCCGCTTGGGGGATGCGGGCACCTTGGCGTCGGAATCGCGCAGGTACAGGGGGGACGTGTCGGTGCTCAGTTTCTGACCGCGGCTCGTGATCGCCCACGCCGCCCGGGCGAGATCCGCGGCGGAGGGGTGCAGGTCCGAGAATCCCGGGACCGCGTGCGACAACCGATCGGAGTAGAGCCCCGCACCGGAGCCGTAGCACGGCAGCGCGGGAACGTCCTCCGGGGGGCCAACCCGGGGATCGCCCAGCGGGGTGATCACGGGTCCGAGCTCGTCCTCGTGCACCCGGTAGTCGCGGCGGTAGAGCTCCTTGCGGCGCGCATCGGTGACCACCACGAACTCCGCATGACCCGCGGCGAGCGCCTCCGGGGCCACGTGGAACGCCGCCGCGTCCAGGGAACACACCCCATGGACAGGCAGGGCCCAGGCAAAGCCCAAGGTGCGACCGGTCACAAGTCCCGCGCGCAGACCCGTGAACGGTCCGGGACCGGTGCCCACGAGAACGGCGTCCAGGTCGGTGCCGGTGAGGCCCGCCTCCGCCATGAGGTCGTGCACGGCGGGAGCCAGGGCCTCGGCGTGGGATCGGGTGTCGACGGTGTCGAACCTGCTCAAGACCTCACCGTCCCGGGACAGTGCCACGGACGCGATCGACGAGGAATCCAGACTCAGCACAAGCACCCGAACAGTCTAAGCCCGGCCCCGCAACCGCTCCGGGCCCCGGCGACCGCCAGCCGCCATCACTCCGGGCTCCGGCCGCCCCTCACCCCGGCACTGCGTGGCGAGGTCACAACTGGAGGGGGTCCGCCCAACGGGGTCCGTAGCCGCGCACGATCACCGCGCGCGGTTCATCGCTGAGTTGCTCCGCGGATTTCCACTCGTCGTTGAGGGCGCGGATCACGTCCGCCGCGGAGGGGGAATGGCCCTCTCCGTCGGAACCTGATCCGCCGGAGAGCACCGCCCCACGGAGATCCGCGGGGTCCTCACCGTCCGTGGTCCCCACGGTGGACTCCGCACCCGTCGCGTCCGACACCGGATCCGCCGAACCGGGCCCGTCCTGCGTACCCCGCGCCCGGACGATGTCGATCACCAACCGGGAATCGCTGAGGTGTTCCACCTTGCCGGTCCCCCACTCCACGACGGTCACGCACGTGTCCACGGTGTCCTCGAGGTCGATGTCGTCCACGTCCGCCGCGGAGTCCAAGCGATAGGCGTCCACGTGCACGAGATCGGGTCCGCCCGGGTGGGGCCCGTCCGGATCGTTGGGGTGCACGCGGCTCAACACGAACGTGGGGGAAATGATCCCGTCGCGCACCCCGAGGCCCCGGCCGAGCCCCTGGGTGAACGTGGTCTTTCCGGCGCCGAGGTCACCGTTGAGCATGACCAGGTCCCCGGCCCGCAGGTGCTCGGCCACCCGCTCGGCGAGCACCCGGGTGTCATGAGCGGTGTCGGGATGCCGAGTCACGGTCCAGGCGGCACTGTCCGTCGCGCTCCCGGCTGTTCCGACGCCGTCGGCATCGGGAGCGTTCACGTACTCCCGGGGTACGCGCGGCGAGATCCTCGTGACGATCTCGTAGTTGATCGTCCCCGCGGCATCCGCCCACCGCGTGGCGGACGGGTCCTCCCCCGCCCCGAACAGCACGGCCTCGTCCCCCACGCGCACGGGCGGTTCCGCCGTGGACGAGTCCACTCCGGGCGGTTCCGATCCGGACGACGACGCCGCGGGCTCCCCGCCCCGCGACAGGTCCACGACGCACTGGTCCATCGCGATCCGCCCCACCACGGGGTACACCCGGTCCCCGATCCGCACGGGGGTGCCCGTGGCTACCCGGGGAACGCCGTCGGCGTAGCCCAGCGGGATCAGCGCAAGGTGCGTGGGCCCGGTGGTACGGTACGCGAAACCGTACGAGACCCCGTGGCCCGCGGGAACGGCTTTGACGTTGGCCACACGGGCCCGCAGGGTCATGGCCGGGCGCAGGCCGAAGTCCTCGGGGGTGCGATCCGCGAACGGGCTCAGCCCATACAGGCCCAGCCCCACCCGCACGGCGTCGCGGAGCATGAGATCGGGATCCGCCATGTCCTGTGCCCCGAATAATCCGGGGGTGTTGGCCGCGTGGATCAGGGTGGGGTCCAGGCCCGCGTCGCGCGCGATCCGCACCGCATCGCTGAGTGCGTGCAATTGCGCAACGGTCTCGGCCTCGCGCTGCGGTTCGTCCGCGACGGCGAGGTGCGTGAAGATCCCTTCCACGCTCAGCAGACCGGCGTTCTGAGCGGCCACCACGCGCTCGACGAACCCGGGCCACTCCTCCACCGTGGCACCGTTACGGCCGAGCCCGGAATCGAGTTTCAGGTGCACCGTGGCCGGGGTGCCCGTGTCGCGGGCGGCGGCCAGAACGGCGTCGAGCTCCCACCCGTTGAGACCCAGGCGGACGTCGCGTCGCAGCGCCTGTTCGAAGTCCGTGGCAGGGGTGTGCAGCCACGCGAGCACGGGGGCGGTGATGCCCGCGTCGCGCAGGGCCACCGCCTCGGACGCGTGCGCCGTGCCGAGCATATGGGCGCCGGCGGCGAGCACCGCGCGCGCCACCGGAACCGCCCCGTGGCCGTACGCATCTGCCTTGACCACGGCGATCAGCGTGCGCCCCCGGGCGAGTTCCGCGAGGCGCCGCACGTTGTGCTGCACGGCGGAGAGGTCCACCACCGCGCTGCGTTCGCTGGGTTGCCGGGGCTGTCGGTCTGTCATCGCACTCACCATTCCATTGTGCCCTGCGCCGCCGGCGCGCCCGGCCCCGCCCGAGTCACGCGCACTCGTTCCCGGGCGGGCGGTCCCGGTACGCCGCCCCAGTAGGCTGGTCGCGTGTCCTCTCCCGATCGGCCCCGTGTCCTGCTGCTGAGCATGCACACGTCCCCCGTGGACCAGCCCGGGACCGGGGACGCCGGTGGCATGAACGTGTACGTGTGGCACCTAGCCCACGCGCTCGCCCACGCGGGCTGGGCCGTGGACATGGCCACCCTCGATCGCGATCCGTCCCATTCCCCCGGCATTCGCACGACGGACCTCGCCCCGGCCGTGCGGCTGCTCACCGTGGCGCTCGCGGGCGCCGCAGAGGTCCCCAAGGAGGGCCTGCCCCGGTTTGCTCGTGCCTTCGGCGAGGCCCTCGCACAGCATTACGCCGACGACGCCGCGCCCGTCGTGCACGCCCACTACTGGCTCTCCGGCGTGGCCGGGCTCCACGTGGCCAGCTTCCTCCGGGCTCCCCTCGTCCTGACCCTGCACACCTCCGCCGCCGCCAAGAACCTGCGCGCCGGATCGGACGAGTCCCCCGAACCGGCCGAGCGGGAGGCCGCCGAACGAGAACTGATCGCCCACGCCTGCCGCACCGTGGTGAACACCCCCGCGGAACAGCGGCAGGTCGTGGAGCTGTACGGCGCGGATCCGGCGAGCGTGGTCGTGATCCCGCCCGGGGTGGACCCCGAGGTCTTCCACCCGCCGGTCCCGGACGAACGGGACGAGTTACGGAACGGGCCCTTCACCGTCCTGTCCGCGGGACGCATGCAACCCCTCAAGGGACAGCAGATCCTGGTCCGCGCGCTCGGAGAGTTGCACCGCAGTCACCCCGACGTTCCCGTTCGCTTGATCCTGGCCGGTGTGGGCTCCCCCGGCTTCCTGGCCCACCTGCGCGAGCTGGCGGACGCGGGGGGCGTGGCGAGCGCCGTCGACTTCCGCGGCTCCCTGCCCCGCGAGGACCTCGCCCGACTCATGGGCCGGGTGGACGCGGTGGCCGTGGCGTCGTCGTCGGAAACGTTCGGGCTCGTGGCGGTCGAGGCCCAGGCGTGCGGGACGCCCGTCCTGGCCACGGACGTGGACGGACTGTGCTACGCCGTGCGCGACGGTGAGACCGGCCGGCTCGTCCCGGACCGCGAGCCCGCGAGCTGGGCGGACGCACTGTACCGCGCGGCCCGGGACCCGGGCGCGTGGCGAGCAATGTCACACGCTGCTCGGCTGCGAGCGCGCGAACTGACGTGGGACGACGTCGCCGCGCAGCACGCTGCGGCCTACCTCGCCTGTGCGGCGCGCGAGCACGACGCCTAAACTTTCCCGTGTGACCACCGCGTACCTGAGCCGTGATTCCCTTGCCCGTTACCTGGACCGCTCCCGGATCACCGGGGCCGTCGCGACCCCCCGTGAAGCCAACCTCCGCAACATCCAGGGTTTCCTGGACGGGGACCAGCACCAGCACATGGGGGTCGAGCACATCAGGGACTGGGATTTCGACTCCGTCTTCGAGCTCATGCGCGACCGCGTGGGGATCAACGACGACCCCGAGTACGCCGAGGGCCAGGACTCCATTTCCGCGCAGCTGTGTGTGGCCGGACTGGACCGCTACGCCGAGCTGTTCAGCCGCGCGGTGCAAGGCCGCAAGCGGTTGTTGTTCGCGACTGGTCATCCCTCCGGCCTCGCGCCCGTGTACGCCCGGCTCGCGCGGGTGGCACGCAAGTCCGGGGCGCGCGTGCTGCGCTTCGACGAGGCCCTGCCGTTCGAGGACGGGGACGTCCGCCAGATCGAGGACGTCGTGATGGTCGAGCAGTACGGCGGCCTGCGCCACACCCACTTCCCCGAGCCCATGCAGCTGGTCCTCGATCATCTGCGGGACCAGGGCCGCGAGGCGCCGGACCTCGTGATCGCCGATCACGGGATGGCCGGGTACGCGGGCTCGCGGGCGGGGCTGTCCACCATCGCGATGGGCGACTGCAACGACCCCGGGATCTTCGTCGCTGAGGCCCAGGGGCAGGTGGAGGTCGTGGTCCCGCTGGACGACAACGTCCCACCGCACCTCTACGACCCCGTGGTGGACTACATCATTTCCCGTGCGGGGCTCGCAGGGCAGGAACGCGGCTGAGTTCGGCGATCCCGTCCAGCCACTCGCACGCCTGCCGCGCGGGCGGTCGGCCCTCGGCGGCGTCGTGCCGACCCACGTCCCCGAACCGGGATGCGCCCGCTGCCGCGAGGGTCTCGTCCAGCACGACGACGCCGCGCGAGAACGTCCCCCCGTACGTGCGGTTCCCGAGGCCGAACGCCGCGTAGCGCACGCTGCTCAGATCCGCGGCTCCTTCGGCCACCGCCGTCGCGAAGGCCCGCGCGGACGTGGGCAGCTCGCCGCCCCCGTACGTGGAACACACCACGACGTGCGGGTGGGAGGTGTCCAGCGCGGCGGGGTACGTTCCTGGGCGTGGGGACGGAGCTGAGTCGGGAGGGACTACCCGTGGTGTGCCGCCCAGTGTCCCCGGGGAACGAACGGGAATCGGTCGTGCTGACCTGGCCGCGGGGTGTGACCGTGCCCCGGCGGGTCCGGGCGGCCGCGGACCTGGCTCGCGCGTCCGCCGAGGGCTCGGCGATCTTTCGCTGCACCGCGCGAGGGCCGGGCCGCACCCCCCCCCCAGGGACCCGGGCCGCCGCACCCGCGGGCCCGGGCCAGCGGCAGGACGCGCGCCCCCGGACGCGACCGAGGGCCGCCCGGTACGTGCCGGACGGCCCTCGCGGCGTCGTCGTGCGGTGCTACGAGACGATCAGCGCTCGACCTCGCCGCGGATGAACTTCTCCACGTTCTCGCGGGCGGTGTCGTCGTCGAACTGCTCGGGCGGGGACTTCATGAAGTAGGAGGACGCCGAGGTCAGCGGTCCCCCGATGCCGCGGTCCAGGCCGATCTTCGCAGCGCGGATCGCGTCGATGATCACACCGGCGGAGTTGGGCGAGTCCCACACCTCGAGCTTGTACTCGAGCGAGATCGGGGCGTTGCCGAAGCCGTGGCCCTCGAGGCGGACGAAGGCGAACTTGCGGTCGTCAAGCCACCCCACGTAGTCCGAGGGGCCGATGTGCACGTCCTTGGCCCGCATCTCGTGCGGCACGTTGGACGTCACGGCCTGGGTCTTGGAGATCTTCTTGGACTCGAGCCGCGAGCGCTCGAGCATGTTCTTGAAGTCCATATTCCCGCCCACGTTGAGCTGGTACGTGCGGTCCAGGACGTAGCCACGGTCTTCGAGCAGCTTGGCCAGCACGCGGTGGGTGATGGTCGCGCCCACCTGGGACTTGATGTCGTCGCCCACGATCGGCACGCCGGCGTCCGTGAACTTCTGCGCCCACTCGTCGGTCCCGGCAATGAACACGGGCAGGGCGTTGACGAACGCCACACCGGCGTCGATCGCGGCCTGCGCGTAGTAGCGGTCGGCCTCCTCGGAACCCACCGGGAGGTAGGAGACGAGCACGTCCACCTCGCGCTCGCGCAGCACCTGCGCGACGTCCACGGGCTCGGCGTCCGATTCCGTGATGGTCTCGCGGTAGTACTGGCCCAGCCCGTCCAGGGTGGGTCCGCGCTGCACGTTCACGTCCAGGTTGGGGACCTTTGCGATCTCCATGGTGTTGTTCTCGGAGGCCAGGATCGCCTGGGAGAGGTCCAAGCCCACCTTGGCGGCGTCCACGTCGAACGCGGCCACGAACTGCACGTCCCCCACGTGGTAGTCACCGAAGCGCACGTGCATGAGCCCGGGCACGGTCTCGGAGGGGTCTGCGTCCCGGTAGAAGTGGACGCCCTGGATGAGCGATGTGGCGCAGTTGCCCACACCGGCAATGGCCACTCGGATGGGATTTTCGGACACGGTTCTCCTCAGCTCGGGTGATGACGGCCACGCGCACCTCGCGCGTTCGTGCGTGGGCACCGCATCCCGCCGTGCCACGCCGCACGCAACCGACTCCACAGTCTAGCCACGCGCTCGGACGTGCCTCGCCCGGGCACCACCGTGACGACGACGCCGCTGCCGCCCTCGCGCTGCACGGTCACCCGGCCAGGACGACCTCCACGAGCAACAACACCGCGACCAGCAAGAACACGACCCCGGCCACAATCTCGACCTCGGCTGAGCGTGTTTGGAACCGCCGCGCCAAGGCGGGGACGGAACCGAACCACGCGACGGCCAGGAACCACGCCAAGCCCACGGCCATGAGCAGCGCCAGGGCGATCAGTCCCTCCCACCACAGGATGTCCGCGGGAACCACGGTCGCGAACAGGGCGATGAAGAAGACGATCGCCTTGGCATTGGCCAGGTTGGTGATCGTCCCCTGGAGCAGGGCCTTGCCCGATGTGAGGTTGCGGGTCCCGAGCAGACCTCCGGCCTTCGAGAACGCGGGACCCCCGATTGTGCCCGCGGATGCGGCGGGGCTCGCGGCGACGTCGGGGTCCACTGGTCCGCTGAATCCGGCCGAACCGCCGGGGCCGTCCTGCCCGTCGGTGCAGACCCGCGCGGCGAGGCCCGCTCGTGCCTCGGGATCCGAGGTCTCCGCGTGACCCGTTCCACCGCGATTCAGCGCGCGCGTGGCCAGCCCGGCGCGCAGGGATCCGTAGCCCATGCGCGCCAGGAACAGGGCACCGGCGATCTGGATCACAAGTTTGAGCACATGATTGCTGTTGATCACCAGCGTCACGCCCGTGAGCGAAAGCGTGATCCACATGAGGTTGCCGACCATCACCCCCGCCGCCGTGAGCATGGCCTTGCCACGTGTGGTGAGGAACGCATTGCGCAGAATCACCAGGACGTCCGGACCCGGGGAGATGATCCCCGCGATCCACAGTCCCAGCAGCGCGGCGTACTGCGCCGCGGTCATACGTGCTTGGACTCGGTGGCCGCCCCCCAGATGTTGATGTCCGCGTCCGAGACCAGCTCGTCGATCCGCTGCAGTTCATCGTCGGAGAAGTCCAAGTTCTGCACGGCGCGGGCGGAATCGGCGATCTGCTCGGGCGAAGACGCGCCCACGAGCGCCGTCGTGACCTGACCCTCCGCCTGCGGACGCAACACCCACGCGATCGCCATCTGGGCCAACGTCTGCCCGCGGTCCCGGGCCATCGCGTTCAGTTCCCGAATCTGATCCAGGGTGTTCTCGCTCAACCAGTCCGGGTTGAGTGACTTCCCAGCGGCCGCGCGGGAGTGCTCGGGTACACCGTTCAGGTACTTGTCGGTGAGCATGCCCTGGGCCAGCGGGGAGAAGCTGATAGAGCCCATGCCCGCTTCCGTGAGCGCGCCCAGCAGGTTCTTCCCGTCCGCGTGCTCGTCCGGCTGCTCGATCCAGCGGTTGAGCATGGAGTACGAGGGCTGGTGGATGAGCAGTGGAGTGCCCAGCTCCCGCATGATCCCCTGCGCGGCGAGCGTGAGGTCCGCGCTGTAGGACGAGATCCCCACGTAGCTCGCGCGGCCCGAGCGCACGATATGGTGCAGGGCACCCATGGTCTCCTCGAGGGGAGTGTCCGGGTCCGGGCGGTGGTGGTAGAAGATGTCCACGCGGTCCAGGCCCATGCGTTCGAGCGACTGGTCGATGGAATCGAGCAGGTACTTGCGTGAACCGCCCACACCGCCGTACGGGCCGGGCCACATCTGCCACCCGGCCTTCGTGGAGATCACGAGTTCCTGGCGGTACCGCGCGAAGTCCTCCCGCAGGATGCGTCCGAAGTTCAGCTCTGCGGAGCCCGCGGGCGGGCCGTAGTTGTTGGCCAGGTCGAAGTGCGTGATCCCCAGGTCGAACGCCCGGCGCAGCGTGGCCCGCATGGTCGCGAGCGGGGTGTCATCGCCGAAGTTATGCCACAACCCCAGGGACAGCGCGGGCAGCTTCAGCCCGGAGTTGCCCACCCGCCGGTACGGCATGGTCTCGTAGCGGTCCTCGGCCGCGGTCCACACGGTGTTCTCACCAAAAGTCAGCATGGGGTCCAGTGTGCCACCTTGCGGGTGGGGCTGACTCGAAGCAGGTAACGGTCACGTCTCGGGCCCGGTGCAGCAGCCCGCACGACGGCGCCGCGGCGGGGCCCGCGCGGGCCCCCATGGAATCCCGCCGCACACACCGACGCCGCGCAGAACGACGCCACACGCATAGCTACACGCGCAGCACCACCGCCGTCTCCGGCGCGAGCCGCACCGCGCCCGGCGTCGTCGTAATGTCAGGGTCCGTGCCACTCGCGAAGAGCACCCGCGGGGCGTCACCGCCCATGAGCGGCAGCTCGCGTTCGGAGTCCGAGAGGTTCACGGCCACGACCACGCCGTGTTCGGACTCCGGCTCGCTCATCCGCTTGAGCACGAACCACTGCTCGGAGTCGCTCGCCTGGGTGGCCACGGTGGCCCAGTTCTGATCGGTGAGCTCCGGGGTGTCGTGGCGCAGCGCGATCAGCTCTCGGTAGGCGTCCAGGATGCGCTGGTGCTCACCCTCGTGCACCTCGCCCCAGTCGAGCTTGGAACGTTCGAACGTCTGCGGGTCCTGGGGATCCGGGACGGTCGCGTGATCCCAGGCCATCGCGGCGAATTCCGCCTTGCGGCCCGTGGCCACGGCCTCCCCCAGTTCGGGTTCGGGGTGGGCAGTGAAGAACTGCCACGGCGTGCTGGCCCCGAACTCCTCGCCCATGAACAGCATGGGCGTGTAGGGCTGGGTGAGCAGCCACGTGGCGGCCGCGATCGCCCGGTCCACACTCATGCCGTGGTTCATCCGGTCCCCGGCCGCGCGGTTGCCCACCTGGTCGTGGTTCTGCAGGAACGTCACGAACTGCCACGGCCGCTGCTCGGCAGGATCGATCTCGCGGCCGTGCGAGCGGCCACGGAACGTGGAGTACGTCCCGTTGTGGAAGTACGCCGTGTGCATGGTCTTCTCCAGGGCGTGCAGGGATGCGAAGTCCCCGTAGTACCCGTGGGTCTCCCCGGTGAACGCCACGTGCGCGGCGTGGTGGACGTCGTCGAGCCACTGCGCGTCCATGCCCAGACCGTGCCCCTCCGTACCCGCGATCATGCGGGGATCGTTGAGGTCGGATTCCGCGATGGCCACGAGCTCCTTGCCCGTGCGCTCGGACTCCGCCGCGATGCGCTGGGCGATCTGCTCCAGGATGTGCGTGGCGCGGGAATCGGCGAGCGCATGCACGGCATCCAGGCGGAACCCGTCCACGTGGTACTCGCGCAGCCACATGGTGATGTTGTCCAGGATGTACTCGCGCACCCCGTCCGAACCCCACCCGTCCAGGTTGATCAGGTCCCCCCAGCTGGAGGCCCCGGGCTTGAAGTACTCCGCGAAGAGCGGCAGGTAGTTCCCGCTGGGTCCCAGGTGGTTGTAGACCACGTCCTGGATCACGGCGATGCCCTTGGTGTGGCACGCGTCCACGAACCGCTGATAGGCCTCGGGCCCACCGTAGGACTCATCCACGGTGTACCAGGCGACGCCGTCGTAGCCCCAGTTGTGGTCCCCGTTGAACCCATTGACGGGCAACAGTTCCACGGCGTCCACGCCGAGGTCCACGAGGTGGTCCAACTTGCCGATCGCCGCATCGAGCGTGCCCTCCGGGGTGAACGTCCCGGGGTGCAGTTCATAGAGCACCGAGTCCCGCAGCGGACGCGGCCGCCACGCGGCGTCGTGCCATTCGAAGGCGTCCGGGTCGAACGTGCAGGACAAATCGTGCACACCTTGCGGCTGGCGGCGTGAGCGCGGGTCTGGAAGCACCTCGGACACCGAAGTGCGTTCCTTGTCCGTGCCCTCGTCGAAGACCTTGGTCAGCAGGTAGCCGTAGCGCACGGTGCCCCGGGGGACGTCGGCGTCGTCGGGCAGCGTCCACCAGCCGGGGCGATCGGCCAGGCCCTGCATGGGGTGGTCCACACCGTCGATGCGGACGGTGACCTTGCGGGCGTGGGGTGCCCACACGTCGAAACGATGGTCCTGGGTCATGTCTCAGCCGTCCTTCCGGCGCAGGATCGCCACGGGGTAGGTGAAGAGGAGGTCGGCCAGGCGCACGGCGCCGTCCTGGTCCGTGGTGTACTCGCGGTGCGTGAGGACGTCCTGCCACGTCCCCGGCGCGAGGACCACGGTCTCGTCCGTGAAGCCGCCCTCGGGGGCGAGGGTCGCGGGGAAGCGGGTGACCACGGTGGCCACGCCGCCGCGGTCGAAGCCCAGGGCGTGCTCGGCGAGCGCGCCCCGGAACTCCAGCGGTATGTACTCCGTGAACAGCTCGGGGTGCTCGCCGCGCAGCCGCAGGGCGCGCGAGGTCAACAGCATGCGCGCCGCCCCCGTGCCGTCCACGGGCGGGGTGGCGTCCGCGGAACCCGGCCGAGCGGCGTCGAGCCGTGCCAACATCTGCTCGCGCGCCGCGAAGTCCACGGGCCGACGGTTGTCGGGGTCCACGAGCGACGGTTCCCACAACTCCTGCCCCTGGTAGACGTCCGGGACGCCCGGCAGGGTCAGCTGCAGCGCGGTGGCCGCCAGGGCGTTGCTGAACCCCGGTGCGCTCACGCGCTCCACGCATCCCTCCACGATGCCGCGGGCGCGCGGGTTGCTGAAGAGGAAGTCGATGAACCGGGTCAGCTCCGCCTCGAAGTGCTCGTCCCCGTCCACCCACGCGGTGGACACGGACGCCTCGCGCACGGCCTTCATCGCGTAGTCCACGGCACGATTGCGCTCGAGCGGCCACGCACCCACCACGGCCTGCAGGACGAGGTTCACGGCGGGTCCGTCCGCCAGCTCGATCTGCGCGTCCTTGGCGCGATTGACGAGCGTGGCCACGGTCTCGGACCAGGCCCTGGGCTGCTCCGAGAGCACCGTGATCCGCGCACGCACCGATGCCGAGCGCTTGGTGTCGTGGGTGGTCAGTGCGTTCATGGTCGAGGGCGATTCACGCTGCCGCCGCGCCGCCTCCGCGTGGAACTGCTCGGGCGTGAGCGAGAAGACCGAGGGGTCACCGCCCACCTCGGTGAGGGAGGAGAGCTTGGGGTATCGGTAGAACGCGGTGTCTTCCACGCCCTTGGCCATGACCATGCCCGAGGTCTGCTGGAAACGCTGCGCCACTCCGCTCAGGGTGCCGTTCACGTCCCCGCCGAGTTCACGCGCGAGGTCGTCGAGCACGTCCGCGAGCTCGGGGCGCCACCGCCGCGCGGCGGCGACCGCGTCGCGCAGGTACTGCGCACCCTCGGGCAGGTACGTGCGGTACACCGGGAAGTTGGCGAGGATCTCGGCGAGACCGTCGTACGACGCCGCGGCCCCGTGCGGGAAGTCGGCCGGCAGTTCGCGCACCAGGCGGTGCACCTCCGCGGCCAGGCCAGCGTCCGCCATCCGGCGCTTGGTCTCGTGGATCAGCGGGTCCCAGCGCACGGGCTGACCACCGCGCAGCTTGGTGTCCAATGAGGCGAGCTCGTAGTGCCCGCGCGCGTCCGTGAGCACCCGGTCGATCCAGCCCAACGAGTCGTAGCCCGTGGTCCCGGCCGTGCGCCACTGTTCGGGCAGGTACTCCCCCGGTTCCAAGATCTTCTCGACGACGGTCCACGCGCCGTCCGTGAGCCCGGCCAGCTTCCCGAGGTAGTCCTGCGGGTCCCGCACCCCGTCCGGGTGGTCTATGCGCAGCCCGTCCACGAGTCCCTCGCGGAACCAGCGCGCGACCTCCGCGTGGGACTCCTCGAAGACACGGGCGTCCTCGACCCGCACCCCGGCGAGCGTGGCCACGGTGAAGAACCGGCGGTAGTTCAGCTCGGAGTCACCGCGGCGCCAGTTGATCAGTTCGTAGTGCTGCCGCCCGTGCACCTCGGCGGGATCGTCGCCCTCGCGGTACGTGCCCTCGGCCAGGGGGTAGACGTTGTCGTAGTAGCGCAGCGTCCCGTCCTGGACGGTGAGCGCGGAGAGGTCCTCGTCACCGTCGCCGAGCACCGGGATCAAGATCTTGCCGCCGCCAGCCTGCCAGTCCACGTCGAACGCGTCCGCGTAGGGGCTGTCCTGCCCCTTCTCGAGCAGCGACCACCACCACGGGTTCTCCTGCGGGGCGGCCACGCCCTGGTGGTTGGGCACGATGTCCACGACGACGCCCAGTCCGGCCTCGTGCGCGGCATCGGACAGTGCCTTCAGCCCCTCCGATCCCCCGCGTTCGGGATCCACCTCGGTGGGATCTACGACGTCGTACCCGTGGTCCGAGCCGCTCGTGGCCCGCAGGATGGGCGAGAGGTACACCCACCCCGCCCCCAGACGCTTGATGTAGGGGACCAGTTCCGCCGCGCGATGCAGGTCCTGCTGGGTCGTGATTTGCAACCGGTACGTTGAAGTGGGTGTCAGCACCCCTACAGTCTTGCCGAATGCGCGCGCTCGGGCCAGTCACCCCGCGCTCAACGAGCACCGTGACGTAAACGGCGGACGCGCCACCCGTGTGGGGTGACGCGTCCGCAGTCGTGTTCAGCGCGGCGCGGGCTGCGGGCGATCTGCCCGGTCACGCACCGCGGGGCGCTCAGGCGTCGTCGGACGACGCCGCGTACACCGCTGCCGCGACGGACGCGGCCACGGAGGCGTCCGGCTCTTCCTCGGGGGCCTCCCACGCGCGCAACAGCACCGTGGACTTGCCTGCCATCCGCAACGTGGAGGAGTGCCCGCGCACGGCACCGTCCGCATGCTCGCCGGCGGTGTCCACGATCTCCTCCCACTTCATGCCGTAGCTGGCCGGGGGCAGTGTGACGTCCACGGGCTCGGGGTTGGAGTTGAAGTACACGATGAAGTTCACGTCCGTGATCCGGCGACCGCGCATATCCACTCCCGTGATGCCCTGACCGTTGAGCCACATGCCCACGGCACGAGCCAAGGGCTCGTCCCAGTCGGCGGGCACCATGGGCGTGCCGTCCGTGTTGAGCCACGCAATGTCCGGCATGGGATCGCCCTCGGCACGCTCGCCCATGTCCACGGGACGCCCGTCGAAGAACTGCGAGCGGCGGAACGTGGGGTGTTCGTGGCGCAGGTGGGTGATCACCGAGGTGAACTCCACGAGCGGAGTGTCCACCTTCTCCCAGTTGATCCACGTGAGCTCGTTGTCCTGGCAGTACGTGTTGTTGTTGCCCTTCTGGGTGCGCCCCGCCTCGTCACCGTGCAACAGCATGGGCGTGCCCTGGGACAGCATGAGCGTGGCGATGAAGTTGCGCTGCTGACGCGCACGCATCGCGAGCACCTCGGGATCGTCCGTGGGCCCCTCCTCACCGCAGTTCCACGAGCGGTTGTGGGATTCGCCGTCGTTGTTGTCCTCGCCGTTCTCCTGGTTGTGCTTCTCGTTGTAGGACACGAGGTCCCGCAGTGTGAAGCCATCGTGGGCGGTCACGAAGTTCACCGAGGCGAAGGGGCGCCGGCCGCTGTTCTCGTAGAGGTCCGCGGAACCGGTGACACGGGACGCGAACTCCCCCAGGGTCGAGGGCTCCCCGCGCCAGAAATCACGCACGGTGTCCCGGTACTTGCCGTTCCACTCGGTCCACTGCGGCGGGAAGTTGCCCACCTGGTAGCCACCGGGACCGATGTCCCAGGGTTCGGCGATCAGCTTGACCTGCGAGACGATAGGGTCCTGCTGGACGAGTTCGAAGAACGTGGAGAGCTTGTCCACGTCGTAGAACTCACGGGCCAGCGTGGCGGCGAGGTCGAAACGGAAACCGTCCACGTGCATCTCGGTGACCCAGTAGCGCAGCGAGTCCATGATCAGCTGCAGCGAGTGGGGGTGACGCACGTTCAGGGAGTTACCGGTACCCGTGTAGTCCATGTAGAACTTCTGGTCGTCGTCCACGGTGCGGTAGTACGCGGTGTTGTCGATGCCCTTCATGGACAGTGTGGGGCCCATGTGGTTGCCCTCGGCCGTGTGGTTGTACACCACGTCCAGGATGACCTCGATGTCCGCTTGGTGCAGTGCGCGCACCATGGCCTTGAACTCCTGGACCTGGCTGCCCAGGTGGGAGGCCGCGCTGTACTCGTTGTGGGGCGCGAAGAACGCGATGGTGTTGTAACCCCAGTAGTTGCGCAGCCCCTTCTCGAGCAGCGTGGAGTCCTGGACGAACTGGTGCACGGGCATCAGTTCGATCGCGGTGACACCCAGCTTCTGCAGGTGTTCGATGACCGCGGGGTGGGACACACCGGCGTATGTGCCGCGCTGTTCCTCCGGGACCTCCGGGTGCTGCATGGTGAGGCCCTTGACGTGGGCCTCGTAGATCACGGACTTGTGGTACGGGGTGCGCGGGGTGCGGTCACCCTCCCAGTCGAAGAACGGGTTGATCACCACGCCCTTCATCATGTGTTCCGCGGAGTCCTGGTGGTTCTCGGAGTCCTCGTCGCCGAAGTTGTAGGAGAACAGGGACTCGTCCCAGTCGATCCCGCCCTCCACGGCCTTGGCGTAGGGGTCCAGGAGCAACTTGTCCGGGTTGCACCGCAACCCCTGGGACGGATCCCACGGCCCGTGCACCCGGTACCCGTAGCGCTGACCGGGCTGCACCTGGGGGAGGTAGCAGTGCCACACGTAGCTGTCCACGGCGGTGACCTCCACGCGCGTCTCCGTGCCGTCCTCCTCGAACAGGCACAGTTCCACACGGTCCGCGACCTCGGAGAAGAGCGCGAAATTGGTCCCCGTGCCGTCGAACGTGGCGCCCAACGGGTACGGTTGTCCTGGCCAAACTTCCATGTACTTCTCCTCAGCGTGTCGTGGGGCTGTGAGCGGATCCCCGCTCACAGCCAGCCACTAACAATAGTCGTTCGGGTCGCGGCTCACGGACGGGTCAGCACCGCGCGCACGTTCTCCGCGAGCACCGACGGCGGGACGGGGCCCTCCCCATCCGCCCGTGAGGCCACCGCGTGCAGACCGGCCCCGAGGGCCGCGGCGGCCGCCCAGCGACCGTCCCCGCGGGCCCAGTCGCCCAGGACCGCGAGCGCGTCCGGGTGCTCGGCCACGTGGGCCACGACCGTGCCCAGGATCCCGGCGAGGGTGTCCCCCGAACCCGCCGTGGCCAGCCAGGGGCTCGCGTGGCCGATGCTCAGGCACAGGCATTCGTCGCGCCCGGAAGCGTTCCCGTCCTCGCATGCGTCCCCGTTCCGTCCCACGGGGGACGCGATCACGGTGGACGCGCCCTTGAGCAACACCGTGGCGCCCGTGAGGCGCGCGGCTTCACCGGCCCAGTGCACGGGGTTGGCCTCGATCTCGGAGCGCTCCACCGTGGAATCGCACACCCCGAAACCGTGGAGCCACTCGAAGACCTGGGACAGCTCCCCCGCGTGGGGCGTGAGGATCTTATGGGGGCCCAGAGCGGCGTCGACCACGGATCGCGCAGCGGCGTCGAGCGCACCTGCGTCCAGCACAGCCGGCTCCTGGGCCTCGATGATTGCCTGCACGCGCGCGGCCTGGGACTCGTCCCCCACCACGCCGGGGCCCGCGAGCCACGCCTGGACGTGGACGTCCCACGGCTGGTCGTCCGAGCACACGACCTCCGGACTGCGCGCGAGCACCATGCCGCGCGTGGTCGAATCCCCCAGGAAGCGGACCATCCCCGCGCCAGCGTTGACCGCCGCCTGGGTGCACATGATCGCCGCGCCCGGATAGCTCGACGCGCCGGCCACGACGCCCAGCACACCTCGGGTGTACTTAGTGTCGGTCGCACCGGGACGCGGCCACGCGGCGAGCACGTCACGCGGTTCGAGCCGGTGCACGGCGGGGTCGCTCAGCCGGTCCTCGATCCCGATGGGCACCACCGTGAGCGCCCCCGTGGCCTGCTCCCCCGGGGACACCACGTGGCCCGTCTTGGCCCCGCCGAACGTGATGGTCGCGTGGGCATGCAGGACCGGCTCGGGAGCCTCGCCGGTATCCGTGCTGACGCCGGAGACGAGGTCGCACGCCACGATCCGTGGGAAGCGCCGTTCACGCGCGGCGGCGGGATCCCGCTGCCGTTCGGTGAACGCCCGCACGAGCTCGGCGGCCGTACCCCGCAGCCCGCCCTGCGCACCGGTGCCGAGCACGGCGTCCACGATCAGGTGGGCGTCGGCCATGAGGGAGACCGCGCGGGACACCTCCACCGGGTGCGCGGCGGCCACGGCGTCCGAGAGTTCGCGCTCCTCGCCGTCCTGGTCGGTGAGCCGCAGCGCGGTGCCGCCGCGAGCGAGCAGCGCCCGCAGGCCCTGTTCGTACACGCGCGTGCCGGTCAGGATGGCCACGACCTTCACGCCGCTGCGGCGCAGGAACGCGCCCGCCCACAGTCCGTCCCCGCCGTTGTTGCCCGAGCCCACGAGCAGCACCGCCGTGGTGCCACCCAACAACCCTCTCCGGTTGGCCAGGCGCAACTGCGCTTCGCAGCCGCGGGCCAGTCCCAGGGCCGCACGACGCATCAGCACGTCCCCGTAGCCCTCGTCCAGCAGCGGCTGTTCCGCGGCGCGGATGCTCTCACCCGAGTACGCCTCAATCATCGCGGTGTCCTCCCTGTCCCTCGGCCACGACGAACGCCACGGCCATGCCGCCGTCGTGGGAGATCGTTACGTGCCATGTTTCCACGCCCCTGCGCCGCGCCTGCTCGGCCACGGTGCCCGCGGTGTGCAGACGGGGAGCGCCGTGGGCGTCGTTGCTGATCCAGCAGTCCTGCCAGATCATCCCCGGCGGGGCCAGCAGCGCCTTGGCCGCGGCCTCCTTGACCGCGAAGCGCGCTGCCAGCGAGCGCGGGTGCAGTTCCCGTTCGTGCGGAACGAACAGGCGTTCCCGCAATCGCGGCGTGCGCTCCAGCTGTCGTTCGAAACGCGCGATGTCCACGATGTCCACGCCGGTGCCCACAATCATGTCGCCAGCCTACCGGCGCCGCCCGACCCCTCACGGGCGCCGCGGCACGGCCCGGGCCCCATGGGCGTCGCGGCATGCCCGGGTACGACGACGGCGGGTGACGCTCCCGTGGGAAGCGTCACCCGCCGTCGGACGGACGAACCGGATGATTACTCCACGGTCACGGACTTGGCCAGGTTGCGCGGCTGGTCCACGTCGTAGCCCTTGGCCCCGGCGAGTTCGCACGCGAAGATCTGCAGCGGCACCGTGGCCAGCAACGGCTGCAGCAGCGTGGGCGCCTCGGGGACGTAGAAGACGTGGTTGGCGAACTCGCGCACAGCGTCGTCGCCCTCCTCAGCGATCACGATGGTCTCGGCACCGCGAGCGCGGATCTCCTGGATGTTGGAGACCACCTTGGCGTGCAGCGAGTCCCGGCCGTTGGGCGAGGGGACGATCACGAACACGGGCTGGCCCTGGTCGATCAGCGCGATCGGCCCGTGCTTTAGCTCACCGGCGGCGAAGCCCTCCGCGTGGATGTACGCGATCTCCTTGAGCTTCAGGGCGCCCTCCATGGCCACGGGGAAGCCCACGTGACGACCCAGGAACAGCACGGATCCGGCGTCCTTCATCCCGGTCGCGAGTTCCTTGACCTGCGGCTCCACCTCGTCCAGCACGCGCTGGATCTTGGCGGGCATGGCCTCAAGCTCGGCCAACATGGTGGAGATCTCGTCCTTGAACTTGTTGCCGCGCAACTGGGCCAGGTACAGGCCCAGCAGGTACGCCGCGGTGATCTGGGCGAGGAACGCCTTGGTGGAGGCCACCGCGATCTCGGGACCCGCGTGCGTGTAGAGCACGGCGTCCGCCTCGCGCGGGATTGTGGAACCGTTCGTGTTGCAGATCGCCACGACCTTGGCGCCCTGTTCCTGCGCGTGACGCACGGCCATGAGGGTGTCCATGGTCTCGCCGGACTGGGAGACCGCGACCACCAGGGTCTTCTCGTTCACGATCGGATCGCGGTAACGGAACTCGTGCGCGAGCTCCACCTCGGTGGGGATCCGGCACCAGTGCTCGATCGCGTAGCGCGCGACCTGCCCGGCGTATGCTGCGGTACCGCATGCGATCACCACGATCTTGTCGATCGAGCGCAGCACGGTCTCGTCGATCTTGATCTCGTCCAGCGTGAGCCGGCCGTTCTCGTCCAGGCGGCCCAGCAGGGTGTCGCCCACGGCGGCGGGCTGGTCGTGGATCTCCTTCTCCATGAAGGACGGGTAGCCGTCCTTCTCCGCGGCGGCGGCGTCCCACTCGATGTCGAAGGGCTTGCCCTCGGCGGCGTTGCCGTGGAAGTCCACGATCGTGTAGTCGTCTGCGGTGATGGTCACGATCTGGTCCTGGCCCATCTCCACGGCCCGCTTGGTGTAGTCGATGAAACCGGAGACGTCCGAGCCCAGAAAGTTCTCGCCGTCGCCCAGCCCGATCACGAGCGGCGAGTTGCGGCGCGCAGCGACCACGCGGTCCGGGTGGTCCGCATGAACGGCCAGCAGCGTGAACGCCCCCTCGAGGCGGCGGCACGTGTCCTGCATGGCCACGGTGAGGTCCTTCTCGTCCGCGCCCTGCGCGTTGTACGTACGGGCCAGCAGCACCGCGGCGACCTCGGTGTCCGTCTCGGACGTGAAACTCTCGCCCTGGGCGCTGAGTTCGCGCTTGATCTCGCTGAAGTTCTCGATGATCCCGTTGTGGATCATGGCCAGCTTGCCGCCGTCGACCACGTGGGGGTGCGCGTTGACGTCGGAGGGGCCTCCGTGGGTGGCCCAGCGGGTGTGGCCGATCCCGATGTTCGATTCCGGCAGGGGGTACGCTTCGAGCTCACCGATCAGGTTGCTCAGCTTCCCGGCCTTCTTGCGGTACTCCACCGCACCGTCGGCGATCACTGCGACGCCCGCGGAGTCGTACCCGCGGTATTCCAGTCGACGAAGCCCCTCGAGGATCACCTCGAGCGCACCGTGCTGTCGCCCGTCAGCACGATTCGAGCCCACATATCCCACAATTCCACACATGAAAAATACTGTACCGGAAACGCTACGCGCTCTAATGCCTTGCGGGAGGGGGCCCGGGCCTACACTGGTCCGAGCATGAGCACACAGCCCATAACCCACCGCGTCTCCCCTTTCGTGGAGTTGGATCGTCAGACCTGGTCCAGGCTTTCGCACGAGATCGACGTCCCGCTCACCGCGCAGGAGATCGAGAACCTGCGCGGTCTCGGTGACCGGTTGGACGTGGACGAGGTCCGCGAGGTCTATCTGCCCCTTTCGCGGTTGCTCACGCTGTACGACATGTCCTCCACGCAGCTCAATGCCGCCACCAACTCGTTCCTGGGCGAGCATCACGCGCGCACCCCGTTCGTGATCGGGATCGCCGGGTCCGTGGCGGCGGGTAAGTCCACCACGGCCCGCTTGCTGCGCGAGATGCTGGCCCGCTGGCCGTCCACCCCGAACGTGCAGCTCGTGACCACAGACGGTTTCCTCTACCCCAACGCCGAACTACGACGGCGTGGACTCATGGACCGCAAGGGCTTCCCCGAGTCCTACGACCGGCGCGGGCTGCTGCGCTTCGTCTCCGAGATCAAGTCCGGCGCCCCCGAGGTGCGTGCCCCCAAGTACTCCCACGTCACCTACGACATCCTCCCGGACGAGGAAGTGGTAGTGACCCGCCCCGACGTCGTGATCGTGGAAGGCCTGAACGTGCTCGCGCCCGCGAAGCTGGAGAGCGGCAAACGCACCGCGCTCGCGCTGAGCGATTTCTTCGACTTCAGCATCTACGTGGACGCCCGCACCCAGGACATCGAACGCTGGTACGTGGAGCGCTTCCAGGCCCTGCGCTCCTCCGCGTTCTCGGACCCCGAGTCCTACTTCCACCGCTACGCGGACCTCACGGACGAGCAGGCACAGGACGTGGCCACGGACATCTGGCGGCGGATCAACGAACCTAACCTGGAGCAGAACGTGCGCCCCACACGCGGCCGCGCCCGGCTGATCCTCTCCAAAGACCACGATCACAAGATCCGCAGGGTGCTGCTGCGAAAGAACTGATATTTTCAGGCCCGTTTTCACGGTACGACGAGCGCCATGCTCAGTGGTTTCAAAGAATTCATCATGAAGGGCAACGTGATGGATCTGGCCGTTGCCGTGATCATCGGCGCCGCCTTCTCCAAGATCGTCAATGCTCTCGTCGAGAACGTCCTCATGCCCGCTATCTCGGGACTCGTCGGTTCGCCCAACTTCGACAATTTCGCCGCCCTCACGTTCAACGGCAACCAGGTCAAGTTCGGTGTGCTGCTGACCGCGATCGTGAACTTCCTGCTCATCGCCGCCGCCGTGTACTTCTGCATCGTGCTGCCCATGAACAAGATGATCGAACGCCGCAACCGCCGGCTGGGCATCGAGCCCACCGATGAGCCGGCCGATCCCAACACCGTGCTGCTCACCGAGATCCGCGACGCGCTCACCGGGCACAACGCCGACGCGCTGCGCACGGACGGCACGCAGACCGGCCTCTCGGGACAGCCCGGTACCACCGGAGGAACGATCCGCTGACCCCCACCGCCCCTTCGACGTCAGGAAACGGCGAGGCCCCGCACCACTTCCGGTGCGGGGCCTCGCCGTTGGTCCGTACGGTGACGCTACAGGCTGAGGTGCTGTTCCACCACGGACACGAGCTCTTCCGCCTCGCGCTGGGCGATGTCCTGCGAAGCCGCCTCCACCATGACCCGTACCACGGGTTCGGTGCCGGAGGGGCGTAACAGCACCCGGCCCTCGCTGCCGAGCCGCTCCTCCGTGCGGGCGACGGCGTCGAGCACCGGTTCGCTCGTTTTGGCCGCCGCCTTGTCCACGCCCTTGACGTTGATCATCACCTGGGGCATGCGCGTCATGGACTTGGCGAGCTCCTGCAACGGCATGCCCGTCTGAGCCACCCGTGAGGCGAGCATCAGACCCGTGAGCAGACCGTCACCGGTGGTCGCGTAATCCGCCATGATCACGTGCCCGGACTGTTCGCCACCCAGGTTGTAGCCGTTGGCCACCATGGATTCCAGGACGTAGCGGTCCCCCACGGAGGCGCGCACGAGCTGGATCCCGGCCTCGTCCAGTGCCAGTTGCAGACCCAGGTTGCTCATGACCGTGGCCACGAGCGTGTTCTGGTTGAGCCTGCCCGCGTCCTTCATGGCCATGGCAAGGATGCACATGATCTGGTCGCCGTCCACCTCCGTGCCGGTGTGGTCCACGGCCAGGCAGCGATCTGCGTCGCCGTCGTGTGCGATGCCCAGATCCGCGCCCAGCTCACGCACGGCCTGCTTGAGCGGACCCAGGTGGGTGGAGCCCACGCCGTCGTTGATGTTCAGCCCGTCCGGTTCCGCACCGATCACGTGCACCTTGGCACCGGCATCGCGGAACGCGTCCGGTGAGGCGCCGGACGCCGCGCCGTTCGCGCAGTCGAGCACGATCGACAGCCCGTCCAGACGGTGCGGGATGGCACCGACCAGGTGCAGGATGTAGCGGTCCTCGGCGTCCGACAAGCGGGTCACGCGGCCCACTTCCGCACCCGTGGGGCGGCGGAAATCCTTGGCCTCGTAGACCTCCTGGATAGTGTCCTCGATCGCGTCCGGCAGTTTCTTGCCCCCGTGCGCCAGGAACTTAATGCCGTTGTCCGGCGCGGGGTTGTGGGACGCGGAGATCATCACGCCGAAATCGGCGTCGATGTCCCCCACCAGGTAGGCGGCTGCCGGCGTGGGCAGCATCCCGGCGTCGTAGACGTCCACGCCGGAGCTCGCGAGACCCGCGATCACGGCCGCGCCGAGGAACTCCCCGCTCGCGCGCCCGTCCCGTGCCACGACGGCGGTGGGTCGCTTCCCGGCCTCCGCGTGGCCGTGGCCCAGGACGATCGCCGCCGCCTGGGACAGCTCCATGGCAAGTTCTGCTGTGAGGAGGCCGTTCGCGAGACCGCGAACGCCGTCCGTTCCAAAGATTCTAGACATCGAGAGTCATCTTACGACCGACGCCCGCGCAAACCCTGCGCATTCGACTCAGCCCTTTCCAGGCCGGACCACCGGGAAACCGTCCGGGTTCTCGTTGCTGTCCTCCGTGAGATCCGCCGCCCCACCCACGATCTTGGTGTCCGGCGTGCCCACCACGGAGTGGTCCTTGTTGGGGTAGTCGAACTGCGTGAGGACGTAGCGCATGGCCTCGAGCCGCGCGCGTTTCTTGTCATTGGACTTGATCACGGTCCACGGGGCGTCCCCCGTGTCCGTGTAGAAGAACATGGCCTCCTTGGCCTCCGTGTAGTCGTCCCACTTGTCCAGGGATGCCACGTCCGTGGGCGAGAGCTTCCACTGCCGCACCGGGTCCGTCCGGCGGGACTGGAACCGCGCGAGCTGCTCCGCGCGCGTCACGGAGAACCAGAACTTGATCAGGTGCGTGTCCGAGTTCACGAGCATCCGTTCGAACTCCGGCGCCTGACGCATGAACTCGTAATACTGCTGGGACGTGCAGTAGCCCATAACCCGTTCCACACCCGCCCGGTTGTACCACGAGCGGTCCATCAGCACGATCTCTCCACCGGACGGCAGGTGCTTGACGTAGCGCTGGAAGTACCATTGCGTCTGCTCGATGTCCGTGGGCTTCTCGAGCGCCACGACCCGCGCACCACGGGGGTTCAGGTGCTCCGTGAACCGCTTGATCGCCCCGCCCTTGCCCGCGGCGTCCCGGCCCTCGAAGATGATGAGCAGCTTCTGGCCGGTCTCCTTGATCCACAACTGCAGCTTGAGCAGTTCGATCTGCAGGGCCCGCTTGGTGCGCTCGTAGTCCTTGCGAGGCAGCTTCTCGTCGTACGGGTAGCCCAGTTTCCACGCGGTGGACGGTTCCGCCCCGCTCGCGTCGCTGAGTTTCTTCCCGAGCTCCGCGATCTCGTCGAGTTCGGCCGCGTAGTCCTCCACCACGGAGACCCGGTGCTGTTCCTTCTTGAGGGCCTCGTCCACCGCCACCCGCTGCTCTGTGCGCTGTTCCGTCTCGGCCTGCTGCTCCTCGACGACGGCGTTCCCCGACTTCTGCTCCGACTGCTTGCTCATACGGGCCCTCTCTCGACGGTACGGCGGGAGCGACCTCGCTCCACACCTTCATGTTACGTCCGTCACCGCGGCAGGTGGCCGCATGGCAACGCCCGGGCAACGAAACAGGGTCCCGTTCCCCGGCCGAAACCGAGGAACGGGACCCTGCACGAAAACGCCCGGCCGAGGCTTGGGCTGCCTCGTTTTAGCGCTTGGAGTACTGGGGAGCCTTGCGGGCCTTCTTGAGGCCTGCCTTCTTGCGCTCGATGACGCGGGCGTCACGAGTCAGGAAGCCGGCCTTCTTGAGGGCGGGGCGGTTGTGCTCGGCGTCGATCTCGTTGAGCGCGCGGGCCACGCCGAGGCGCAGCGCACCGGCCTGGCCGGAGGGGCCGCCGCCGCTGATGCGGGCGATGACGTCGTACGCGCCCTGCAGTTCGAGCAGGCGGAAGGGGTCGTTGACCTCCTGCTGGTGCAGCTTGTTGGGGAAGTACTCCTCGAGGCTGCGACCGTTGACGGTCCACTGCCCGGAACCGGGGACCACGCGCACGCGGGCGATGGCCTGCTTGCGGCGGCCCACGGCCTGGCCGGAGACGGTCAGGGCGGGGCGGTCGGACAGTGCGGCACCGGCGACGGGCTCGGTGGACTCGGAGGTGTAGCTGGTCAGCTCCACGTCCTCGGTGATCTGCTCTTCAGTGTTCTGAGCCACGATTCTCCTTATGTGTTATTCGTTGGCCCGAATTACTGGGCGACCTGGGTGAATTCGTAGGGCTTGGGCTGCTGGGCCTGGTGCGGGTGCTCGGCGCCGGCGTAGACCTTCAGCTTGGACAGCTGCTGGGCGGCCAGCTTGTTCTTGGGCAGCATGCCCTTGACGGCCTTCTCCACGGCGCGCGTGGGGTTCTTCGCGAGCAGCTCGGCGTAGCTGGTGGACTTGAGCCCACCCGGGTAGCCGGAGTGGCGGTAGGCGCGCTTCTTCTCGAGCTTGGCACCCGTGAGGGCGACCTTTTCCGCGTTGATGATAATGACGAAATCGCCGGTGTCCACGTGGGGAGCGAAGGTCGGCTTGTGCTTCCCGCGCAGCAGTGTTGCGGTCTGGCTGGCAAGACGACCCAGGACGACGTCGGTGGCGTCGATGACGTGCCACTGACGCTGGACGTCACCGGGCTTCGGAGTGTACGTACGCACGTTGATCTGCCTTCGTTTGTCTGCTGATGACACGAATGCTCGTGTCCGATGGTTCCGCTGTGCTTCGGGGCCCGGGTGAGATCCGGGCGGCATCCGTGCGTCCACAACCCGGTGCACCGCACGGCCCTGCGCTCTGCAACATGAGCGACCGATGCGGGTACACGTGAACCGGGGCAGAACACGCACAACAGCATTCCATATTACCGGATCACCGCCCGCCCCGCCAGTCGTGGGGCGCTATTCGTCGTGGTGGGCGGGGCGCCGAGCGCGCGTGAGCCGGGCGCGTTCGGCGAGCTGGGATGGGTCGGGATAGCGCACGGCATCAAGGACGAGACCGTGCGCGGGTGCCATGAGGACGTTCGCGTCCCGGACCCGGGCGCGCAGCCGCTGACCCGGCCACGCGGCGTCGTACCGCCCCTCCCCCACGCGGACCACCGCGCCCACAATGCAGCGCACCATGTGGTGGCAGAAGGCATCCGCCTGCAGGGCGATCGTGATCATGCCGCTCTCGTCGCGGTGCACGCCCGCGCGCTGCAGGTCACGGATCGTGGTGGCGCCCTCGCGGGGTTTGCAGAAGCTCAGGAAGTCGTGCAGCCCCAGCAGTTCGCGCACGGCCCGGTCCATCGCGGGCACGTCGAGGTGCCAGGGGACCCACCACGAGAACGTGCGCGTCAGGGGGTCGTGACCGGTCACGGCGTCCGCCACGCGGTACGTGTAGCCGCGGGAGAGCGCGGAGAACCGGGCGTCGAAGCCCTCGGGGGCCACGGCGACGTCGCGCACCACGATCGCACCCACGGCGGGGTCCCAGCCGTGGGCCGCACGGTCCTTACCCAGGACCCGGTTGAGGGCGCCGTTGAGCTTGCGCGTGAGCCCCGCGGCGGCGGCATTGCGGGCCGCGACGTCCTGCACGTCGGCGGGACCGCCTGCGCTGAGATCGCCGGTGTCGGCATCACTTGCCAGGGGCCCGCGGGGACGCGAGCACGCGAACCGGGCCCACAACGGCGCGGGAACGTCCACGTGGACGGTCTGCCGACGCGCATGCACACCCGTGTCCGTGCGCCCGGCCACGACCGTGGCGCACGGCGCGCGGAAGATCAGCTCGAGCGCGTCCTCGAGCGCGCCCTGCACGCTCGGCAGCCCGGGTTGCCGGGCCCAGCCCTTGAACGGGGCGCCGTCGTAGCCCAGTTCCACCCGCAGTCTGAGGGTCTCCCCCGTCATCTGTGCGTTCCTCCCGAGGACGACGACGCCGCCGCAGGAACCTGCGGCGGCGTCGTGACGGTCGTGCTACTCAGAAGTCCCGATCACTCGGAGATCTTCTGGGCGGCGGCACCGCCGGCGGGCTGGAAGCCGGCTGCCTCGGCATTGGCCGGGGAGTCGAACCAGATCTCGGCGGTCGTGCCGGAGTACCAGCGCGAACCGGGCACGTGGTACTTCATGGAGTTGCGGTTGCCCTTGACGGTGAAGCCTTCGGGGGCCTCGCCGGACTCGAGCGGCGCGTGGGAACCGGCGAACTCGGCGTCCTGGTTCTCCTCGGCGACCTCGGCGGCCTCCTCGGAGCCAATGGCCGGAGCCTGCTCTTCGGCGGGGATCTCGTTCTTCTTGACGTCCTCGGCGGTAGAACCGGCGGGGGTGTCCACGGGAGCGGCGGGCTCGGCGGCGGCCTTGGTCGTGGCGCGCTCGGCCTCGGCCACGGTCTCCCGCTTGGCCACGGGCTCCATGACGAGCTCGATCACGGCCATGGGGGCGTTGTCGCCCTTGCGGTTGCCGATCTTGGTGATGCGGGTGTACCCGCCGTCGCGGCCTTCCATGGCGGGCGCGATGCTGGTGAACAGCTCGTGCACCACGGACTTGTCGGTCAGCTGACGCATGACGCGACGGCGGGCCGCGAGGTCACCGCGCTTGGCGAACGTGATCAGGCGCTCGGCCACGGGACGCAGGCGCTTGGCCTTGGTCACGGTGGTGGTGATGCGCTTGTGCTCGAACAGCTGCTGCGACAGGTTCGAGAGGATCATGCGCTGGTGGGTCGGCCCGGCGCCGAGACGGGGTCCCTTGGTAGGGGTAGGCATAGTAGGTCTCCTGATGATCGGGCCCGTGCGGTCCGCTCAGCGGCCGCGGGGCACGGAAAGTGGTGTGGGCGTCAGTCGAGATCGACGTCGAACGGGTTGTTGTTCTCGTCCTCGTCCTCGAGCGACGCCGCGTGGGCGGCGAGGTCGTAACCCGGAGGGGAATCCTTCAGGGCCAGACCGAGCTCACCGAGCTTCTCCTTGACTTCATCGATGGACTTGGCACCGAAGTTGCGGATGTCCATGAGGTCCGCTTCGGAGCGGCCCACGAGTTCACCCACGCTGTGGATGCCCTCGCGCTTGAGGCAGTTGTACGAACGCACGGACAGCTCGAGGTCCTCGATGGGCAACGCCATGTCCGCGGCAGCCGCGGCGTCCGTGGGCGAAGGCCCGATCTCGATGCCCTCGGCGGCCGAGTTCAGCTCGCGCGCCAGGCCGAACAGCTCGACCAGCGTGGTGCCCGCCGAAGCCACCGCGTCACGCGGGGAGATGGCTTCCTTGGTCTCGACGTCCAGGATGAGCTTGTCGAAGTCGGTGCGCTGTTCCACACGGGTGGCCTCCACGCGGAAGGTCACCTTCAGGACGGGGGAGTAGATGGAATCCACGGGGATCCGACCGACTTCCGCGTCACCCGACTTGTTCTGCGACGCCGAGACGTAACCGCGCCCGCGCTCGATGGTCAGCTCGATCTCGAGCTGGCCCTTGGAATTCAAGGTCGCGATGTGCAGATCGGGGTTGTGGACCTCGACACCGGCCGGGGCGGAGATGTCCGCCGCGGTGACCTCGCCCGGGCCCTGCTTGCGCAGCCACGCGGTGACAGGCTCGTCCTCCTCGGAGGACAGGGAGAGTTTCTTGATGTTGAGAATGAGCTCGGTGACGTCCTCTTTGACACCCTCCACGGTGGAGAACTCGTGCAGCACACCGTCGATGCGGATGCTGGTCACGGAGGCCCCGGGGATGGAGGACAGGAGCGTACGGCGCAGGGAGTTACCGAGGGTGTAACCGAAACCCGGTTCCAGCGGTTCGATCACGAACCGGGAACGGTTCTCGGCCACAGCCTCTTCCGTGAGGGTGGGGCGCTGTGCGATGAGCACTGATGTTTCCTTTCAGCGTGCCTCCGCCATATGACGCACGCAGGTGGTGGAAAACAAAATGGGTGGGTGCCGCGGTGAGCAGGCGTGAAACACCGCGTCGAAGCGTGGTCACCCGCACCCAGGGGGCACGGGCGACCACGCGGGACGTGTCAGACGCGGCGGCGCTTGGGGGGCCGGCAGCCGTTGTGCGCGGACGGGGTGACGTCCTGGATGGACCCGACCTCCAACCCGGTGGCCTGCAGTGCGCGGATCGCGGTCTCGCGGCCCGAACCGGGGCCCTTGACGAACACGTCCACCTTGCGCATGCCGTGCTCCTGCGCGCCCTTGGCAGCGGCCTCGGCGGCCTGCTGCGCGGCGAACGGGGTGGACTTCCGCGAACCCTTGAAGCCCATGCCGCCGGCCGAGGCCCACGACAGGACCGCACCCGAGGGGTCGGTGATGGAAACGATGGTGTTGTTGAACGTGGACTTGATGTGGGCCTGACCCTGCGTCACGTTCTTGTTAACCTTGCGACGCGGCTTGCGAGCAGCCGTCGCGCGAGTCTTCTGAGCCATGAATTCTCCTACAAAGATCTTCGACGTAGATCAGCCACCGGCGGCGGTGGCGACCACGATTACTTCTTCTTGCCGGCGACCGTGCGCTTGGGACCCTTGCGGGTGCGAGCGTTGGTCTTCGTGCGCTGGCCGTGGACCGGGAGGCCACGGCGGTGACGCAGTCCCTGGTAGCTGCCGATCTCGACCTTTCGGCGGATGTCGGCGGCAACCTCGCGGCGCAGATCACCTTCGACCTTGTAGTTGCCTTCGATGTAGTCGCGCAGCTCCACGAGCTGGGCGTCGGTGAGATCCTTGACGCGCACGTCGCCCGAGATGCCGGTGGCATCCAGGGTTGCGAGAGCGCGCGTGCGTCCCACGCCGTAGATGTAGGTCAGCGCGATTTCCAGCCGCTTTTCGCGGGGGAGGTCGACGCCTGCGAGACGAGCCATGTCGGCGGTTCTCCTTGTACTGTCCGGAGGTCTTGAACACTGCGTCCCGGATGTTTCGTCACATCCGGTCTCCGGCCTCCGTGCCGGGGGTTGCCGCACCCGTGGGTGCCGGCTGCAGTGCCCGTTCTGTCAATCCACTTGCGTGGGGGCGTCCCCGTCAGCCCTGGCGCTGCTTGTGCCGGGGGTTCTCGCAGATCACCATGACCCGCCCGTTACGGCGAATCACCTTGCACTTGTCGCAGATCTGCTTGACGCTCGGTTGGACCTTCATCGCATTCCTTCGCGTACTAGTAATGGCGTGTGCACCGGAGACACCGCGCCCGGGCCGGGGGTACCGGCCGTGCGCGGTGGTTCTGGGTCTTACTTGTAGCGGTAGACGATCCGGCCTCGGGAAAGGTCATAGGGGCTGAGCTCCACCACGACGCGGTCCTCAGGGAGGATCCGGATGTAGTGCTGGCGCATCTTGCCAGAGATGTGGGCGAGCACCTTGTGACCGTTGGTCAGCTCAACACGGAACGACGCATTGGGCAGTGCCTCGACCACAGTGCCTTCGATCTCGATGACTCCGTCTTTCTTGGCCATATCCTCCGCTAACTTCTCGAGGGGTCCGGTTGTCCTACCGGACGGCGGTGCCCGGACCGGTAGTCCCCCCAGACGAACAACCCCGCACTACGATTCGCAGTGGGGGTCATGGGATGGGTGGGCGCGGCTCGGTCTGCGAGCACAAACAACCAACGCACGACACTACGCTGTTTCGCCCGTCTTCGCAAGCTGGAGGGCAGCGCCACGACGCCGCCGCGCTGCCCCGCCGTCAGCCCCCAGCACCGCGGTGGTGCTCTTCCGTGAGTGTGGTCCCGATAGTCCGTGAGCCTGGTCCCGTCGGCCGACACCGGGCCGCCCGTTCGCTGGGCCCACCCCTCACGACGCGGGTGAGCGCGCGCCGGCTCAGACGTCCGTGGCCAACTGGCCGCACGCGCCGTCGATGTCGGAGCCGCGAGTGTCCCGCACCGTGGTGGGGATGCCGTGGGCGCGCAGGCGCTCCACGAAGTTCTGCTCCACGCCACGGCGCGAGGCCGTCCACTTGGAGCCGGGGGTGGGGTTGAGCGGGATGGGGTTCACGTGTACCCACCCGGCACCACGCTTGTTGAGCTTCTCCCCCAGCAGGTCCGCCCGCCAGCCCTGGTCGTTGATGTCACGGATCAGCGCGTACTCGATCGACACGCGCCGGCCGGTGGCGTCGTAGTAGTCGCGCGCGGCGTCGAGCGCCTCGTCCACCTTCCAGCGGGTGTTGATGGGGATCAGTTCGTCGCGCAGTTCGTCGTCCGGGGCGTGCAGGGACAGCGCCAGCGTGATGGGCAGCTTCTCGAGGGTGAACTTGCGGATCCCGGGAACCAGACCCACGGTGGACATGGTGAGCCCGCGCGCGGAGATCCCGAGTCCTTCCGGGGAGGGGTCGATGATCCGATGTACGGCGCCCATGGTGGCCTTGTAGTTGGCCAGGGCCTCCCCCATGCCCATGAACACGATGTTGGACACCCGCTGGGGCACGTCCTCCGGGTCCCCCACCACGCCGTCGCGCAGCGCCCGCACACCCTGGACCACTTGATCGGCGATCTCGGCGGCGGAGAGGTTGCGTGTGAGGCCGGACTGGCCGGTCGCACAGAACGGGCAGTTCATCCCGCACCCCGCCTGGGACGAAATGCACATGGTCACGCGCTTGTCGTAGCGCATGAGTACCGACTCGACCATGGCGCCGTCGAACAACCGGTGGACGGACTTGACGGTCATCCCCTGGTCCGCGCGCAATTGCCGCACGGTGGTCAACAGCGGCGGCAGGGCCTTGGCCGCGAGCTCGTCCCGCTGGGCGGCGGGCAGATCCGTCATGGCCGCGGGGTCCGCCTCGAAGCGCTCGAAGTAGTGCTTGGACAGCTGCGACGCCCGGAACGCGGGGTAGCCCGCGTCCTGTAGGAACTGCTTGCGCCCGGCCATGTCGAAGTCCGCGAGGTGCAGCGGGGGCTTGCCGCGCCGCGCGGGCTTGAACACGAGCTGGCCGGTCTTGGGTTTCGGGGTGATCTCAACGGGTTGTGCCGTCATGGGAATCCTCTCCCTGTTCTCGGGGTGGTTCTGTGGTGTCAGGGGTCGGGTGGACGTTGCGGGACGAGCTGTGACGATCGGACCTGCGGCGGCAGGCCGTCAGGCGGCGGGGATCGGGACCGGGCGGACCCCCAAGGGTTCGAGTTCGGAGCGGCCACCGTCCTCCGCGGTGAGCACCCACACGCCCTGGCTGTGGCGGCACACGGTGTGCTCCCACTGGCTCGCGCGCGAGCCGTCCGTGGTCACGACCGTCCATTCGTCCTCGAGCACGCGGGTCTCGATCCCGCCGCGCACGAGCATCGGTTCGATGGCCAGCGCCATGCCCGTGACGAGTTTGGGCCCGCGATTGCTGACCGCGTAGTTGGGGACGTCCGGGGCCATGTGCATCTCGGTGCCGATGCCGTGGCCCACGTAGTCCTCGAGGATCCCGAGACGCCCGCCCACGGTGTCCCGCACGTGGTCCTCGACCGCGCGGCCGATGTCCCCCACGTGGGTACCGGTGGCCATCGCGGCGATGCCGCGCCACATGGCCGCACGCGTGACGTCCGACAGTTCCTGGTCGGCGGGGTCGTGGGTCGTCCCCACGAGCACGGTGCGCGCGGAGTCCCCGTGCCAACCGGCCACGATCGCACCGCCGTCGATCGATACGATGTCACCGTCCGCCAAGACGCGCTGCCCGGGGATTCCGTGCACGACCTCGTCGTTGACGGAGGTGCACACCGTGGCCGGGTAGCCGTAGTAGCCCAGGAAGTTGGACTGCGCGTCGTACTCGTCCAGGACCTCGCGGAATGCACGGTCGAGGTCCGCGGTGGTGGCCCCGGGGACGGCGGCCGCGACCGCGGCGTCGAGCGCGAGTGACGTGACCACGCCCGCCCGGGACATGGCCGCCAACTCGGCGTCCGACTTCAATTGGATCTTGCGGCGTCCGAACACGGTGCTCGGGACCTCCCCTGATGGTTGATGTTCGTCTGACGGGCGAGCCCCCGGACCGACGCGTCGCGCCGATCTGGGGGCTCGTGATGGTTCTGGTGTTCGACGGCGCGCCCCCGGCCGCGGCCGAGCGGCGCCGTTCGTGTGGATTGCGGCTCAGGCGGGCAATGCCGCCAGGATGCGCTCGGTGACCTCGTCGATGCCGCCGAGTCCGTCCACGCGCGTGACGATGCCCCGGTCCTCGTACAGCTCCACGACCGGTGCGGTCTGCTCGTCGTAGACGTCCAGACGGTGCCGGATGACGTCCTCGGTGTCGTCCGTGCGGCCCTGGTCCTGGGCGCGGCCCAACAACCGGGAGACGAGTTCCTCGTTGTCCGCGGTAAGCAGCAGCACCACGTCCAGGGAGACCCCGTTGGCCTCGAGGATCCGGTCCAGTTCACGGACCTGGGCCACGGTGCGCGGGTACCCGTCCAGCAGGAAGCCGTCGCGGACGTCGTCGTGCGACAACCGGTCACGCACCATGTTGTTGGTCACGGAATCCGGGACCAGGTTCCCGGCGTCCGTGTAGCGCTGGGCTTCCTTGCCGAGTTCGGTCTGTTCCTTGATGTTGGCGCGAAAGATGTCACCGGTCGAGATGGCGGGAACCCCTAGTCGCTCGCAGATCCGCGCGGCCTGGGTGCCCTTGCCCGCGCCCGGCGGTCCAATGATCAACATGCGGGTCATGTTCTCTCCTTGCGTCAACGTCAGGTTCTCCCCCACTCTACCGGGCGGTGGACCAGCCTGCCGTGGCCGTGCACGGGCTCAGGTGCGCAGCAGACCCTCGTAGTGGCGCTGTTGCAACTGGGCGTCGATCTGCTTGACGGTGTCCAGACCCACGCCCACCATGATCAGCAGCGACGGGCCGCCGAAGGGGAAGTTCTGGTTCGCGTCGAAGAGCACGAGCGCCACGAGCGGGATCATGGACACGATGCCCAGGTACAGCGCACCGGGCAGCGTAATCCGGGAGAGCACGTAGCGCAGGTAGTTCTCGGTGGGACGGCCCGCGCGGATCCCCGGGATGAAGCCGCCGTAGCGCTTCATGTTGTCGGAGACCTCTTCGGGGTTGAACGTGATGGACACGTAGAAGTACGTGAAGGCCACGATCAGCAGGAAGTAGACCGTCATATAGATCGGGTGGTCACCGCGGGCCAGGTACGTGTTGACCCAGTTGACCCACCCCGGAACGGGGCTGCCGTCGTCGGGCATCGCGAACTGCGCGATCATCGTGGGCAGCATGAGCATGGAGGACGCGAAGATGATGGGGATCACGCCGGCCATGTTGACCTTGAGCGGGATGTAGGTGCTGGTCCCGCCGATGGTGCGGCGGCCCACCATGCGCTTGGCGTACTGCACCGGGATCCGGCGCTGCGACTGCTCCACGAACACCACGCATGTGATGACCACCAGTCCCACGGCACACACGCCCAGGAACAGGCCCCAACCGCGGGTGCGCAGGATGTCACCGAGCGCGGACGGGAACGTGGCCGCAATGGAGGTGAAGATCAGCAGGGACATGCCGTTACCCACGCCGCGGTCCGTGATGCGCTCACCGAGCCACATGATCACGGTGGTGCCCGCGGTCATCGTGAGGATCATGATCACGAGCACCAAGAGGGAGTCGTCCGGGATGACGGGCAGGGGGCAGTTGCCGAGCAGGTTGCCCGAACGCGCCAGGGAGATCACGGTGGTCGCGTTCAACGCGGCCAGCCCGATCGTGAGGTAGCGGGTGTACTGCGTGAGCTTGGTCTGCCCCTGCGCACCCTCCTCGTGCAGTTCCTGGAACCGCGGGATCACCACGCGCAGCAACTGCACGATGATGCTCGCGGTGATGTAGGGCATCACACCCAGCGCGAAGATGGACAGCTGCAACAGGGCCCCACCGCTGAACAGGTTGACCAGGTCGTACGCGCCACCCGTGGTGTTGCCCAGGGCGAGACACTGCTGCACGTTGCCGTAGTCCACACCCGGTGCGGGGATGAACGTCCCCAACCGGTAGATCACAATGATCCCCAGTGTGAACAGCAGCTTGTTGCGCAGCTCCGGCGTGGTAAACGCCCGTGCGAAAGCACTGAGCACAGGTCCTCCTCCAAAAACGTGGTGGCCCGGTGGGTTCCGACCCCGGGCAAGTCTAGCGAAGGATCCGCCGCGACCCCGGCGGTCGGTCTTGCGACATCCTGGTAAAGCGATTCGGGCGACGCGGTCCGGGCGTCGTCGTGGGGGTAACGCAACGGGCCCCGCGCCGGCAATCCGGCGCGGGGCCCGTTCCAGTTCAGGGATTCACCCTACAACCGAACACTGGGATCGGTTCATGCGTTCTGCGTGGACCCACCAGCCGCGGCGATCTTCTCCGACGCGGACGCGGAGAACTTGTCCGCGGTGATGTTCAGTGCCACGGAGATCTCCCCGCTACCGAGCACCTTCACGGGCTGGTTCTTGCGCACCGCACCCTTGGCGACCAGGTCCGCGACGGTGACCGTGCCACCCTCGGGGAACAGCTCGCCCAGGCGGTCCAAGTTCACGACCTGGTACTCCACGCGGAACGGGTTCTTGAACCCGCGCAGCTTGGGCAGGCGCATGTGCAGCGGCAGCTGACCGCCCGCGAAACCGGCCTTGACCTGGTAACGCGCCTTGGTGCCCTTGGTACCACGGCCCGCGGTCTTACCCTTCGAGGCCTCGCCACGGCCAAGACGCGTCTTGGCCTGGTGCGAGCCGGGGGCGGGACGCAGGTGGTGGACCTTCAGAGCGTGGCGCTTGCTCTCGGTGTTTTCAGCCATGCTCAGGCCTCCTCAACCTCTACGAGATGCGACACCGTGTTGATCATGCCCACGGTGGCGGCATCGGCCTTGCGCTCCACGACCTGGCCCGGACGCTTGAGACCGAGCGAACGCAGCGTGTCGCGCATGTTCTGCTTCTGACCGACCACGGAGCGGACCTGCTTCACGCGCAGGGACGCGCCGGTGGCCTGAATGCGCTTTCCGTTCATCAGGCACCTGCCTTCTGGATGTCACGCAGCAACGGCGCGGGAACGACCTCGTCCATGGGCAGGCCACGGCGGGCCGCCACGGAGGCGGGCTCCTCGAGCTCACGCAGCGCCTGGATGGTCGCGTGCACGATGTTGATCTGGTTGGACGAGCCCAGGGACTTGGACAGCACGTCGTGGATACCGGCGCACTCGAGCACCGCACGCACCGGACCACCGGCGATCACACCGGTACCCGGGGTCGCCGGGCGCAGCATGACGACGCCAGCCGCGGCCTCACCCTGCACACGGTGCGGGATGGTGCGGTTCTCCACGCGGGGGACCCGGAAGAAGTTCTTCTTGGCCTCCTCCACGCCCTTGGAGATCGCGGCGGGAACTTCCTTGGCCTTGCCGTAGCCCACGCCGACCATGCCGTTGCCGTCACCGACGACCACGAGAGCGGTGAAGCTGAAGCGACGACCACCCTTGACGACCTTGGACACACGGTTGATGGTCACGACGCGCTCGAGGAACTTGTCCTTGTCGTCGTCGCGCCCGCCGCGGCCCCCACGACCACCACGGTCGTTGCGGCCACCGCGCTCGTTGCGACCGCCACGGTCGTTACGACCGCCGCGGCCACCGCGGTTCTCGTCGGTCCCCTGGCGCTCCGAGGTGTTCGCCTCGGTCGTCGTGTTGGAACCGTTGGTGGCTTCGCTCACCTGAGTTTCCTTCTCGTTCTTCTGCTCGCTCACAGCGCCAGACCTCCTTCACGGGCACCCTCGGCCACCGCGGCCACGCGGCCGTGGTACTTGTTGCCGCCGCGGTCGAACACGACGGTCTCGATCCCCGCAGCCTTGGCACGCTCGGCGATCAGCTCACCGATGCGCTTGGCCTTGGCGGTCTTGTCGTCGGACGACGCACGCAGATCGCTTTCCATGGTGGACGCCGAGACCAGGGTGAAGCCCTTGTCGTCGTCGATCACCTGGGCGACCATATGGCGGGTGGAACGCGTGACCACCAGACGGGGGCGCAGCGCGGTTCCGGCGATGTGCTTGCGCACGCGGCGGTGACGCCGTGCCCGCTGAGCAGCCTTCGACTTTCCCTTGATTACGAGAGCCATGATTACTTACCAGCCTTTCCGGCCTTGCGGCGGATCTGCTCGCCGGCGTAGCGCACGCCCTTGCCCTTGTAGGGATCGGGCAGACGCAGGGAGCGGATCTTCGCGGCGACCTGGCCAACCTGCTGCTTGTCGATACCGGAAACGGTGACCTTGTTGGCGCCCTCGACGGACAGCGTGATGCCGTCCGGAGCGTTGAAGGGCACCGGGTGGCTGTAACCCAGAGCGAACTCCAGGTTGGCACCCCTGGCCTGGACACGGTAACCCGTGCCCACGATCTCCAGCTGCTTGGCGTAGCCCTGCGAGACACCCTGGATCATGTTGGAAATCAGGGTGCGCGTCAGGCCGTGCAAGGAACGGGATTCGCGCTCGTCGTTGGGGCGGGACACCTGCACGGTGCCGTCCTCGACGACCACGGTGATGGGCGCGGGCACGGTGTGGGTCAGTTCGCCCTTGGGGCCCTTGACCTGCACCACGGAACCGTCCACTGAGACCTCCACACCGGCGGGCACAGAGATCGGGAGACGTCCAATACGTGACATGTCTTCTTCCTTTCTTCTTCTGTGCTACCGGTTACCAGACGTACGCGAGGACTTCCCCGCCCACGCCCTTCTTACCGGCCTGCTTGTCGGTCAGCAGCCCGGAGGACGTGGAGAGGATCGCGATGCCGAGGCCGCCGAACACACGGGGCAGCTCGGTGGACTTCGCGTACACGCGCAGGCCCGGCTTGGAGATGCGGCGGACACCGGCGATCGAGCGCTCACGGTTGGAACCGAACTTCAGCGACAGGGTCAGGGTCTTGCCCACCCGTGCGGGTTCTTCGGACCAGTCGGCGATGTAGCCCTCGGCCTTGAGGATGTCCGCGATCCGAGCCTTGAGCTTGGAGTACGGCATGCTCACGGTGTCGTGGTAGGCCGAGTTCGCGTTGCGCAGCCGCGTCAGCATGTCTGCGACGGGATCTGTCATTGTCATGTGGGCTTCAGCCCTTCCTCGTCAGGGTTTCCCTGCCGGTTGCAGCCCGCAGGGACCTTCTGACGTCGATGGAATCAGTTGGTTTTGAACGGGAAACCGAGCGCCTTGAGCAGCGCGCGACCCTCGTCGTCGGTCGTGGCGGAGGTGACCACGGTGATGTCCATACCGCGCACGCGATCGATCTTGTCCTGATCGATCTCGTGGAACATGGACTGTTCCGTCAGACCGAAGGTGTAGTTGCCGTTGCCGTCGAAGTGACGGTCGGACAGACCACGGAAGTCACGGATACGCGGCAACGCGAGCGTGACGAGACGGTCCAGGAATTCCCACATCCGCTCGCCACGCATGGTGACGTGCGCGCCGATGGGCATTCCCTCACGCAGCTTGAACTGCGCGATGGACTTCTTGGCCCGGTTGACCACGGGCTTCTGACCGGTGATGGCGGTGAGGTCCTTGATGGCGTTGTCCACCAGCTTGGAGTCCTTGGCCGCCTCGCCCAGACCCATGTTGACCACGACCTTGACGACGCGCGGCATCTGCATGACGTTCGCGTAGCCGAACTGCTCCTGCAGGGCCGGGACGACGGTCTCCTGGTACTTGGTCTTGAACCGGGGGGTGAACTTGGTTTCGGTGGTTTCGCTCATCACAGATCCTTGCCGGTGCTCTTGGACACGCGAACGCGGACGGTCTTCTGCTTGCCGTTGCGCTCCACGGTCTCGGTGCGGTAGCCCACACGGGTCGGCTTGCCGGTCTCCGGGTCCACGAGCATCACGTTGGAGATGTGGATCGGAGCCTCGGACTTGACGAGGCCGCCGGCTTCGCCCTGGGCGTTGGCGCGCTTGTGCTTGGTCACGACGTTGACGCCCTCGACCACCACGCGGGAGGTCTCGGTGATCACGCGCAGGACCTTGCCCTGCTCGCCCTTGTTCTTACCGGTGATGACCTGAACCAGGTCGCCGGTCTTGATCTTGAATTTCGCCATGTCAGAGCACCTCCGGGGCCAGCGAGACGATCTTCATGAACTTCTTGTCGCGCAGCTCACGGCCCACGGGGCCGAAGATGCGCGTGCCGCGGGGGTCCCCGTCGTTCTTCAAGATCACTGCGGCGTTCTCGTCGAAACGGATGTAGGAACCGTCGGGACGGCGCCTCTGCTTCTTGGTACGGACCACAACCGCCTTGACGACGTCACCCTTCTTGACGTTGCCGCCGGGGATGGCGTCCTTGACGGTGGCGACAATGATGTCGCCAATGCCTGCGTAACGGCGTCCGGATCCACCGAGCACACGGATGGTGAGAATTTCCTTCGCACCCGTGTTGTCGGCGACCCTCAGCCGCGATTCCTGCTGAATCACTGATTTACTCCTGTCGTCGCGCTGGTTCTCATCCGATGGTGCTGAATGCCGAGCCTTGCGGAACGGTGGTCGTGTGAACGCTCCACGCCACGGTGTTCCCCGTGACCGTAGGAGGGGTCCGGGGCGTGCGCGGAGTTCGTACGCGATGATCGCTCACACATGGATGGCGAACGGGTTCGCCGTGCTGCCCTGCTCGGATTCGTGGCTGAATGCAGAATCAACGAGCAAGTTGTCGCAGCAACCGCGGCGTGCAATGCGCGGAGCCGCCCACGGACGCACCGTGGGGCTTGCCGCCGTCCCGGTACGGTGCGCACAGCGCACGTGGGGCGGACGTGGATTCTGACTCAGCAGGGTCGAAGTCAGAGTGGGCACACGTGTGTCGACACGCGTACCGGCCTACTCTACCGCGCCCCGGCGGGGAACGCCAATCGATGGACAGGCCGGCGGCCGGGGCGCGGGTGGACGCGGGCACGGCGCCGGGCAGCGCCGTCGTGCACGCGCAAGGGCCCCCGACCGCAACCGGTCGGGGGCCCTTGACGCTGTCGAGGAGAACTTACTTGGCCTTCTCGATGATCTCCACGATCCGCCAGTTCTTGGTGGCGGACAGCGGACGGGTCTCGGCGATGCGCACGAGGTCCCCGACGCCGCAGGTGTTCTGCTCGTCGTGGGCCTTCACACGCTTGGACTTGCGCAGCACCTTGCCGTACAGGGCGTGCTTGACGCGGTCCTCGACCTGGACGACCACGGTCTTGTCCATCTTGTCGGAGACCACGTAGCCCTGGCGGGTCTTGCGGTCACCGCGCTCGACCGCGGCCGATTCGTTGTTAACCTGCTCGCTCACTTGGCATCATCCTCAGACTTGGCAGCCTTCTTCGAGGCCTTCTTCTCGGTCTTCTCAGCAGCCGGCGCCACGTCCTCGCGGATCCCGAGCTCGCGCTCACGCAGCACGGTGTAGATCCGGGCGATGTCGCGCTTGACGGACTTGAGACGCCCGTTGCTCTCGAGCTGACCGGTCGCGGCCTGGAAGCGCAGGTTGAACAGCTCTTCCTTGGACTTGCGCAGCTGGTCGGTGAGGGCACCGGTGTCGAGAGCCGCGAGGTTCTCCATGTTCAGATCCTTGGATCCAATAGCCATTGATCATTCACCGCCTTCGCGACGCACGATGCGTGCCTTCATCGGGAGCTTGTGGATGGCCAGGCGCAGCGCCTCACGCGCCACTTCCTCGCTCACGCCCGAGATCTCGAACATGACGCGTCCGGGCTTGACGTTGGCGATCCACCACTCGGGGGAACCCTTACCGGAACCCATGCGGGTCTCGGCGGGCTTCTTGGTCAGGGGACGGTCCGGGTAGATGTTGATCCAGACCTTGCCGCCACGCTTGATGTGACGGGTCATGGCAATACGCGCGGCCTCGATCTGACGGTTCGTGACGTACGCCGGGCTCATCGCCTGGATGCCCCACTCGCCGAACGTGACCTGGGTTCCGCCCTTGGCCTGACCCCGACGACGCGGGTGGTGCTGCTTACGGAACTTCACACGACGTGGGATGAGCATTACTTACCACCCTCTGCGTTGGTCGCCTCCGCAGCGGTGTTCTGCTGCGGGGCTGCGGCGGAGTCGCGCTCACGGCGTCCACCACGGTCGTTACGGTCATTCGGGCGACGACGACGCTCGCCCCCGCCGCCACCGCGACGGTCGTTGCGACCCCGCGAGGAGGGAGCAGCGGCCTGCTGGGCAGCGAGTTCCTTGTCGGTCAGGTCGCCCTTGTAGATCCAGACCTTCACGCCGATGCGGCCGAAGGTGGTCTTGGCCTCGAAGAAGCCGTAGTCGATGTTCGCGCGCAGGGTGTGCAGGGGCACACGGCCTTCGCGGTAGAACTCCGAACGGGACATCTCCGCACCACCGAGGCGGCCGGCGCACTGGATCCGGATGCCCTTGGCACCGGCGCGCTGCGCGGACTGGATGGCCTTCTTCATGGCGCGACGGAACGCGACACGGGAGGCCAGCTGCTCGGCGACACCCTGAGCGACGAGCTGGGCATCGGTCTCCGGGTTCTTGACCTCGAGGATGTTGAGCTGGATCTGCTTGCCGGTGAGCTTCTCGAGCTCACCGCGGATCCGGTCCGCCTCGGCGCCGCGGCGGCCGATCACGATGCCCGGGCGCGCCGTGTGGATGTCCACGCGGACGCGGTCACGGGTGCGCTCGATCTCGACCTTGGCGATGCCGGCGCGCTCCATGCCCGTGGACATGAGCTCGCGGATCTTCACGTCCTCGCGGATGTAGTCCTTGTAGCGCTGACCCGGCTGGTTCGAGTCCGCGTACCAGTGCGAGACGTGGTCGGTGGTGATACCCAGACGGAATCCGTTGGGGTTGATTTTCTGTCCCACTTAGCGGACCTCCTCCTTCTCCGGGGTCGCCACGACCACGGTCACGTGGCTCGTGCGCTTGTTGATGCGGAACGCACGGCCCTGGGCACGCGGCTGGAACCGCTTCATGGTGGGTCCCTCGTCCACGAAGGCCGCGGAGACCACGAGGTCTTCCGGCTTGAACGCGAGACCCTCGCGGTCGGCCTTCTGCCGGGCGTTGGCCACGGCGGATTCGAGAACCTTGAACACCGGCTCTGAAGCTGCCTGCGGGGCAAACTTCAGAATCGCCAACGCCTCATTCGCCTGCTGGCCACGAATCAGGTTGACGACGCGCCGGGCCTTCATAGGCGTCACGCGGATGTAGCGCGCAGATGCCTTGGCTTCCATTGCTTTCCTTCTCTCGTCTTGTCGAAGAAGTGCAACGTGCTCACCCCGAGGGGTCAGCGACGCTTGCCCTTCTTGTCGTCCTTCACATGGCCGCGGAACGTGCGGGTGGGGGCGAATTCGCCGAGCTTGTGCCCGACCATCGACTCAGTGATGAACACCGGGACATGCTTGCGTCCGTCGTGCACGGCAATCGTGTGTCCGAGCATGTCGGGCACGATCATCGAGCGGCGGGACCACGTCTTGATGACGTTCTTGGTGCCCTTCTCGTTCTCCTTGGCGACCTTCACGAAGAGGTGCTGATCAACGAAAGGGCCCTTCTTGAGGCTGCGTGGCATTAGTCAGGCTCCTTAGCGCTTGTTCTTGCCGGTACGACGACGACGCACGATGAGCTTGTCGCTTTCCTTGTTGGGGCGACGGGTGCGTCCCTCGGGCTTACCGTTGGGGTTGACCGGGTGACGACCACCGGAGGTCTTGCCCTCGCCACCACCGTGCGGGTGGTCCACGGGGTTCATGACCACACCGCGGACGGTCGGGCGGATGCCCTTCCAGCGGTTACGTCCGGCCTTGCCCCAGTTGATGTTGGACTGCTCGGCGTTGCCGACCTCGCCCACGGTCGCGCGGCAGCGCACGTCCACGTTGCGGATTTCACCGGAGGGCAGGCGCAGCTGACCGTACTTGCCCTCACGGGCGACCAGCTGCACGGATGCGCCGGCGGAACGGGCGAGCTTGGCTCCCCCACCCGGACGCAGCTCCACCGCGTGCAGCACGGTACCCACGGGGATGTTGCGCAGCGGCAGGTTGTTGCCCGGCTTGATGTCGGCGTTGGGGCCAGACTCCACGACGTCGCCCTGACGCAGGCGGTTCGGCGCGATGATGTAGCGCTTGGTGCCGTCCACGTAGTGCAGCAGCGCGATCCGAGCCGTACGGTTCGGGTCGTACTCGATGTGGGCGACCTTCGCGTCCACGCCGTCCTTGTCGTGACGACGGAAGTCAATCACGCGATACTGGCGCTTGTGCCCGCCACCCTTGTGACGGGTGGTGATGCGGCCGGTGTTGTTACGACCGCCCTTCTTGGGCAGCGGACGCACCAGGGACTTCTCGGGCGTGGTGCGCGTGATTTCTACGAAGTCCGCAACCGACGAGCCACGACGGCCCGGGGTTGTCGGCTTGTGCTTACGGATAGCCATGTTTTGAGTTCCTCGTTAAAGTGGTCTCCGCTCAAGAGAGCGGACCGCCGAAGATGTCGATGGAGCCTTCCCGGAGGGACACGATGGCACGCTTGGTGGCCTTACGCTGTCCCCAGCCGAAGCGCGTGCGCTTACGCTTACCGGGACGGTTGAGGGTGTTCACGGACGCGACCTTGACACCGAAGATGTGCTCGATCGCGTACTTGATCTCGGTCTTGTTGGCGGAGGGGGCCACCTGGAAGGTGTACTTGCCCTCGTCGATCAGACCGTAGGACTTCTCGGAGACCACGGGACGGATGATGACGTCGCGCGGGTCCTTGTTGTAGATAACGCTCACTTGGCGTCCTCCTGCTTGCTACCGGACGCGGCTGCGACGAACGAGTCGTAAGCGGCCTTGGTGAAGACCACGTCGTCCGAGACGAGCACGTCGTACGTGTTGAGCTGATCGGCGTACACGGCGTGCACGTTGACCAGGTTGCGCACGGACAGCGCGGCGTTGTCCTCGCCACGGTTCAGCACCACGAGCAGGTTCTTGCGCTCGGTGAGCGAACGCAGCGCCTCCTTGGCGGCCTTCGTGGACGGCTGCTCGCCGCTCACCAGGTCCGCGACCACGTGGATGCGGCCGTTACGGGCCCTGTCCGAGAGGGCACCGCGTAGGGCGGCAGCCTTCATCTTCTTGGGCGTGCGCTGGGAGTAGTCACGCGGCGTGGGGCCGTGCACCACGCCACCGCCGGTCATGTGCGGGGCACGGATGGAGCCCTGACGAGCCCGGCCGGTGCCCTTCTGCTTGAACGGCTTGCGACCGGCGCCGGAGACCTCCGCGCGGGTCTTGGTCTTGTGCGTGCCCTGACGGGCGGCGGCCAGCTGTGCGACGACGACCTGGTGCAGCAGCGCCACGTTGGTCTGGGCGTCGAAGATCTCAGCGGGCAGCTCGACGTTGACGGTTTCAGTTGCCATGAGTATCAGGCTCCCTTCACGGTGGAACGGACGAGGACGACCGATCCCTTGGGGCCCGGCAGGGCGCCCTTGATGAGCAGCAGGGAGTTCTCGGCGTCGACAGCGTGCACGGTCAGGTTCATGGTCGTGTGACGGGCGTTGCCCATCCGGCCGGCCATGCGCATGCCCTTGAACACGCGAGCGGGGTACGATGCGCCGCCGATGGAACCCGGCTTGCGGTGGTTCTTGTGTGCACCGTGGGAGGCGCCCACACCGGCGAAGCCGTGGCGCTTCATGACACCCGCGGTGCCCTTGCCCTTGGTGGTGCCGACGACGTCGACCTTGGCGCCAGCCTCGAAGAGCTCGACGGACAGTTCCTGTCCCAGCTCGTACTCAGCGGCGTCGGAAGTACGAAGTTCGACGACATGACGACGGGGCGTCACGCCTGCAGCGGCGAAGTGACCGGCCAGTGGCTTGGTCACCTTGCGGGGATCGATCGCACCGAAGCCGATCTGCACGGCGTTGTAGCCGTCCTTGTCCTCGTTGCGCAGCTGCGTCACGACGTTGGAGTCGGCCTTGACCACGGTCACCGGCACGAACTTCCCGTTCTCGTCCCAGACCTGGGTCATGCCGAGCTTCGTGCCCAGCAGGCCCTTCACCTGGCGTTCGAAAGTGGTAGTCATTGGGGTGCGATCCTTTTTACAGCTTGATTTCGATGTTCACGTCAGCGGGCAGGTCGAGACGCATGAGCGAGTCGACGGCCTTGGGCGTGGGGTCGATGATGTCGATCAGCCGCTTGTGGGTGCGCATCTCGAAATGCTCACGGCTGTCCTTGTACTTGTGCGGCGAGCGGATCACGCAGTACACATTCTTCTCGGTGGGCAGCGGGACGGGTCCCACCACCGTGGCGCCTGCGCGCGTCACCGTCTCAACGATCTTCCGGGCCGAGACGTCGATGACCTCGTGGTCATAGGACTTCAGCCGGATGCGGATTTTTTGTCCCGCCATGGCGTCGTGACTCTCTTTCTTCAAGTACTTCCCTGTATGGAGTCCGCGGACTCCTTGTGCTCGGCGATCGTGCTCGCCACCCCGCACAGACTGAATCCGGAAACTTCCGGGTTCCTCACCCTGTCGGGGCCCCGGCACCCGAACTCGGGCGTGTCGCGCGAGGAGCGCGCCGCCCGGTCCACACAATGATGCGGTGCCGGTTGAAAAATGGTTGTCCGCGGTGATATCTGCGTGGAAGTTCGCTGCATTGCGTTTGCTTCGGTTGCGCGACTGCTCCGCACCCGGTTCTCTCAATGGACTCCACGCGCTCGACCGGCGCACGGGAATCCCGCGTCGCTGAGCGAACAACAGCGACCATTCTGCCAGAGATCCGGGGGAGCGCGCAAACCGGCCACGCTCCTACTCCCCCGGGCCGGCGGGCACGCCGCCGCCCGGACATGCGAGAACCCCGCGGTCCTGAACGGACCACGGGGTTCTCGAAGGTTCGACTCAGCGCCTCACCGGATCAACGGGTCTTACTTGTTGATCTTGGTCACACGACCGGAGCCCACGGTGCGGCCACCCTCACGGATGGCGAAGCCTAGGCCTTCCTCCATGGCGATCGGCTGGATCAGCTCGACCGTCATCTCGGTGTTGTCACCGGGCATGACCATCTCGGTGCCCTCGGGCAGGGTGATGACGCCGGTGACGTCCGTGGTGCGGAAGTAGAACTGCGGGCGGTAGTTCGAGTAGAACGGGTTGTGACGCCCGCCCTCTTCCTTGGACAGGATGTAGACGTTGGCCTCGAAGTCGGTGTGCGGGGTGATGGAACCCGGCTTGCACACGACCTGGCCACGCTCGACGTCGTCGCGCTTGAGACCGCGCAGCAGCAGACCGCAGTTCTCGCCGGCCATGGCCTCGTCCATCTGCTTGTGGAACATCTCGATACCGGTCACCGTGGTCTTCTGCACGGGGCGGATGCCCACGATCTCGACCTCGGAGTTGATCGGCAGGGTACCGCGCTCGGCGCGGCCGGTCACCACGGTGCCGCGACCGGTGATCGTGAAGACGTCCTCGATGGGCATCAGGAAGGGCTTGTCGGTGTCACGCACGGGGTCCGGGACGTTCTCGTCCACGGCCTCCATGAGGTCCTCGACGGACTTGACCCACTCGGCGTCGCCCTCGAGGGCCTTCAGGGCGGAGACGCGCACCACGGGGGCGTTGTCGCCGTCGAAGCCCTGGTCGGACAGCAGCTCGCGGACCTCCATCTCGACGAGGTCGAGCAGCTCTTCGTCGTCGACCATGTCGGACTTGTTCAGCGCCACCAGCAGGTAGGGCACGCCCACCTGGCGGGCGAGCAGGACGTGCTCGCGGGTCTGGGCCATGGGGCCGTCGGTCGCGGCGACCACGAGGATCGCGCCGTCCATCTGAGCAGCACCGGTGATCATGTTCTTCACGTAGTCGGCGTGACCGGGGGCGTCCACGTGGGCGTAGTGACGCTTGTCGGTCTGGTACTCGATGTGAGAGATGTTGATCGTGATGCCGCGCTGCTTCTCCTCCGGGGCGGAGTCGATCGCACCGAAGTCACGCTGCTCGTTGACGTCCGGGTACTTGTCGGCCAGGACCTTGGAGATCGCAGCGGTGAGCGTGGTCTTGCCGTGGTCAACGTGGCCGATGGTGCCAATGTTGAGGTGCGGCTTGGTGCGCTCGAACTTGGCCTTCGCCATGATGTGTTCCTCCTAGAACATTGAGGTGAGACTTGCTCGACTGCTCCGGACCACGGAGCGTGGGACCACAGCGCTTCAGACGCTGCGCGTGTCGAAACCTGTGCAAGTCTACTTCTGGATTACGAATTTACTGAAATCACGGGGCGTGGGCCCCGCCGGCTCACTCGCCGCGGTTCTTCTGGATGATCTCCTCGGCCACGGCCTTGGGGACCTCCGAGTAGCTGTCGAACTCCATCGAGTACACCGCGCGACCCTGGGTCTTGGACCGCAGGTCACCGATGTAGCCGAACATCTCCGACAAGGGCACCAGGGCCTTCACGAGCTTGACACCCGCGACGTCCTCCATGGACTGGATCTGGCCACGGCGGGAGTTCAGGTCACCGATGACGTCACCCATGTACTCTTCCGGGGTACGCACCTCCACGGCCATGAGCGGCTCGAGAAGGACCGGGTTGGCACGCCGGGCACCTTCTTTGAACACCATCGAGCCGGCGATCTTGAACGCCATTTCCGAGGAGTCCACGTCGTGGTAGGCACCGTCGATCAGGGTGGCCTTGACGCCCACCACCGGGTAGCCCGCGAGGATGCCCAACTGCATGGCGTCCTGGATACCGTGGTCCACCGAGGGGATGTACTCGCGCGGCACGCGACCACCGGTCACGGCATTGTCGAACTCGTACAGCTCCTCCGCGTCCAGCGGCAGCGGCTCGAAGGAAACCTGCACCTTGGCGAACTGGCCGGAACCACCGGTCTGCTTCTTGTGGGTGTAGTCGACCTTGTCCACGGCCTTCTTGATGGTCTCGCGGTAGGCCACCTGCGGCTTGCCCACGTTGGCCTCGACCTTGAACTCGCGCTTCATGCGGTCCACCAGGATGTCCAGGTGCAGCTCGCCCATGCCGCCGATCTCGGTCTGGCCGGTCTCGTCGTTGAGGGACACCGTGAAGGTGGGATCCTCCGCGGAGAGCTTCTGGATGGCGGTGGACAGCTTCTCCTGGTCACCCTTGGTCTTGGGCTCGATGGCCACGAAGATCACAGGCTGGGGGAAGCTCATGGACTCCAGCACGATCTGGTTGTTCGGGTCCGAGAGGGTGTCACCGGTGGTGGTGTCCTTCAGACCGATCGCGGCGTAGATGTGACCGGCGGAGATCTCGTCCACCGGGTTTTCCTTGTTGGAGTGCATCTGGAAGAGCTTGCCGATGCGCTCGCGCTTGCCCTTGGTGGAGTTCATGACCTGCTCGCCGGCCTTCGCCTTGCCGGAGTACACGCGGATATACGTGAGCTGGCCGTAGAACGGGTGCGAGGCGACCTTGAACGCCAGCGCCGCGAAGGGGCCGTTGGCGTCCGCGGTGCGGGTCATGACCTCTTCCTCGTCGTTGATGGCGTGGCCCTGCACGTCCTCCACGTCGAGCGGGGAGGGCAGGTAGTCCACCACGGCGTCGAGCATGGGCTGCACGCCGCGGTTCTTGAACGCCGAGCCACACAGCACGGGGTAGGCCTGGGAGGTGATCGTCAGCTTGCGGATGCCGGCCTTGATCTCGTCCTCGGTGAGCTCCTCGCCGCCGAGGTACTTCTCCATGAGCTCGTCGTCCGCCTCCGCGACGGCCTCGACGAGCTGGTTGCGGTAGTCATCCGCGCGGTCCTTCAGGTCCTCGGGGATCTCGCGCGTCTCGTACTTGGCACCCAGGGAGACGTCACCCTTGGAGTCGCCCTCCCACACGAGAGCCTTCATGGTCACCAGGTCGACGACGCCCACGAAGTCGTTCTCGGCACCGATCGGCAGCTGCAGCACGAGCGGGGTCGCGCCCAGGCGGGACTTGATGGTGTCCACGGTGAAGTAGAAGTCGGCGCCCAGCTTGTCCATCTTGTTGACGAAGCAGATGCGGGGCACTTCGTACTTATCGGCCTGGCGCCACACGGTCTCGGACTGGGGCTCCACGCCCTCCTTGCCGTCGAAGACGGCCACGGCGCCGTCGAGCACGCGCAGGGAGCGCTCGACCTCGACCGTGAAGTCCACGTGACCCGGGGTGTCGATGATGTTGATCTGGTAGTCGTGCCAGTAGCACGAGGTCGCGGCGGACGTGATGGTGATGCCGCGTTCCTGCTCCTGAGCCATCCAGTCCATCGTGGATGCACCGTCGTGCGTTTCGCCGAGCTTGTGGTTGATGCCCGTGTAGAACAGGATTCGTTCGGTGGTCGTGGTCTTACCGGCATCGATGTGAGCCATGATGCCGATATTGCGGACCTTCTTGAGGTCGGTAAGCACGTCGAGTGCCACGATGGTTCCCTTCGTAAAAGGTAGTGCCGGGCCCTGGTGTCGGCCCCGCGCGGGGCGGGGCCGACAGGACTACCGAATTTTACCAGCGGTAGTGGGCGAAGGCCTTGTTGGATTCGGCCATCTTGTGGGTGTCCTCGCGGCGCTTCACAGCGGCACCGAGGCCGTTGGAGGCGTCGAGGATCTCGTTCTGCAGACGCTCGGTCATGGTGTTCTCACGACGCGCCTTGGAGTAGCCCACGAGCCAGCGCAGGGACAGCGCCTGGGCGCGGCCTGCCTTGACCTCGACCGGCACCTGGTAGGTGGCGCCACCAACACGACGGGAGCGGACCTCGAGGGCCGGCTTGACGTTGTCGAGGGCCTTCTTCAGGGTGGCCACGGGATCGGAGTTGGTCTTGTTGCGCACACCCTCGAGGGCACCGTAGACGATGCGCTCGGCGGTGGACTTCTTGCCGTCCTGCAGGACCTTGTTGATCAGCTGCGTGACCACGGGCGAGCCGTAGACGGGATCGACGACGAGGGGGCGCTTGGGAGCGGGACCTTTACGAGGCATTACTTCTTCTCCTTCTTCGCGCCGTAGCGGGAGCGAGCCTGCTGACGGCCCTTGACACCCTGGGTGTCGAGCGCGCCGCGCACGATCTTGTAACGGACACCCGGCAGGTCCTTCACACGACCACCGCGCACGAGCACGATGGAGTGTTCCTGAAGGTTGTGACCCTCACCCGGGATGTAGGCGGTGACTTCCACGCCGCCGTTGAGCTTCACACGGGCCACCTTGCGCAGCGCCGAGTTCGGCTTCTTGGGGGTCGTGGTGAACACGCGGGTGCAGACGCCGCGCTTCATGGGATTGCCCTTGAGCGCGGGGGCCTTGGTCTTCACGACCTTGGAGTGCCGGCCCTTGCGGACCAGTTGCTGGATAGTTGGCACAGTGCCTCCTGTTGGAACGGGACCGGCGGTGGCCGCCCCCCGTTGATGGCGGAATATTAATCCCGGGCCCGCCGGGACGGATCAGCAGTAGTGACTGCGACGAAACCGTGTCCGAGCATGATGAAAGATGGCATCTAGGTACAAGGTGCGTACCACAGGACGGTGTCCGATTTGCCATCTGAGGATTGCCCGGAATGGAGCAATTCTTCCTCAGCATAGCAGCTCGCGCCTCAGGAGGAAAAATCGCTTTTGCCGGAGGTCACGACGTCTGCCGACAGGGCGGCGGCGCACCGTTGCAGTGCGGGGACCACGCGGCGGTCCGGGTGTTCCACGTCCCCGGATCCGAGGCCCACGCGCATGGACACGTTGATCGCGGCCACCACCGCTCCCGTGCCGTCCGTCACCGGCACGGCCACGGAGCGCAGCCCGAGTTCGAGTTCCTGGTCCACCACGGCGTGGCCGGCACGACGCACGGCGGCGATCTGCGCCCGCAGCTGCGTGTGGTCCGTGAGTGTCAGCGGGGTCAGGCTGCGTGGTTGCGCCCGCTCGAGCAGTTCCGCGAGCTCCTCGGGGGGCAGTGCCGCGAGCAGGACCCGGCCCATGGAGGTTGCGTACGCCGGGAACCTCGTGCCGAGCGAGATGCTCACGCTCATGATCCGCTGGGTGGCCACGCGCGCGACGTAGACGATCTCCGCGCCGTCGAGCACGGACATGGATGTGGATTCCCCGAGCTCCTCCGACAACGAGCGCAGGTGGGGCTGGGCCAGTTGCGGCAGCGACAGCGCGGAGAGATAGGAGTAGCCCAGGCTCAGTACCTTGGGCGTGAGTTCGAAGCGCCGCCCGTCCGAGCGCACGTAACCCAGGGACTCGAGCGTGAGCAGGAACCGACGGGCGGTCGCGCGGGTCAGCTGGGTCTGCCGGGCCACCTCGGACAGGCTCATGGCGGGGCGTTCGGCGTCGAACGCCCCGATCACGGCGAGCCCGCGCGCGAGCGACTGCACGAAACCGTCCCCGGGGGCGGAGTCGTTGCTACCGGTCGTGGTGACCACCCTCTCTCCCCCACGACGCCGCGTGGGTCACTGATCGACACGGCGATGGCACCGCGAACGGTCCGCGCGACACCATCGGCACACTACCCGGCAGACTACCGCGCGGGCCACTGGGCGGGGGTCAGCTCCACCTCCACCTGCTGGGCGAGTTCGTCGAAGCCGACACCGAAGGTCTCGCGCACCGTGACCTTGCCGTCCTCGAGGAGGAACACGCCGAGGTCCGTGTAGATCCGGGACACGCAGCCCACGCCCGTGAGCGGCATGGTGCACTCCTTCACGAGCTTCGACTGACCCTTCTTGGCCTTCAGGGTCATCATCACGAAGGTCTGCTTGGCGCCGGTGGCGAGGTCCATGGCACCGCCCACGGCGGGGATCGCGTCCGGCTTACCGGTGTGCCAGTTGGCGAGGTTGCCTTGCTGGTCCACCTGGAACGCACCCAGCACGCAGCAGTCCAGGTGACCGCCGCGCATCATGGCGAACGAGTCTGCGTGGTGGAAGTACGAGCAGCCCTCGGTCTCGACCACGGGGATCTTGCCGGCGTTGATCAGGTCCGGGTCCACCTCGTCCCCGTGGGCCTCCGCACCCATCCCGAGCATCCCGTTCTCGGTGTGCAGGGTGACGTCGTCCTCGGCGCTGAGGTAGTTGGAGACCAGGGTGGGCTGGCCGATGCCCAGGTTCACGTACGCCCCGGCGGGGATGTCCCGCGCCACGACCTCCGCGAGTTCCTCCGGGCTCAACGGGTGATCACTGTTCTGCGGAACGCTCATGCCGCACCTTCCTCTCGCGGGTCCTGCTGCTGGGGCCGGTTGATCTGCACCACGGTGTCCACGTAGATCCCCGGGGTCACCACGACCTCGGGATCGATCTGCCCGCGCTCCACGATGTCGCTGACCTGCACGATGGAGTGCGTGGCCGCCGCAGCCATGATGGGGCCGAAGTTGCGCGCCGTCTTGCGGTACACGAGGTTGCCGGCCTTGTCCGCCCGATACGCCTTGGTCAGGGAGAAGTCCGCGTGGATGGGGTACTCGAGCACCTGGTGCTTGCCGTCCAGCTCGCGCACCTCCTTGCCCTCGGCCAGGGGCGTGCCGTAACCGGTGGGCGTGAAGAACGCCCCGATCCCGGCACCGGCGGCGCGGATCCGCTCGGCGAGATTGCCCTGCGGGACGACCTCGAGCTCGATCTCACCGGCGCGGTACTTCTCATCGAAGTGCCACGAGTCCGACTGGCGCGGGAACGAGCAGATGATCTTCTGCACGCGGCCCAGCTGGATCAGCTTGGCGAGACCCACGTCCCCGTTGCCGGCGTTGTTGTTCACGACCGTGAGGTCCTTGGCGCCGTGTTCGATCAGGGCGTCGATGAGTTCCACGGGCTGACCGGCCACACCGAAGCCGCCGATCATCACGCACGCACCGTCGTGGATGAGCTCCACGGCCGCCGCGGCGCTGTCTGCAATGTTGAGCATGGTGTGCCTTTCTCGAAAAGGTTGGAGGGGTCTCAGCCCTGGGCGTTTTCGTTCTCGAGCACCACCGCGAGGCCCTGCCCCACGCCGATGCACAGGCTGGCCACACCCCAGCGCTGCCCGCTCTCCTGCAACCGGCGGGCCAGGGTCCCCAACACGCGGGTCCCGGAGGCGCCGAGCGGGTGGCCGATCGCGATGGCCCCGCCCCACTGGTTGACGATGCTCTGGTCCACACCCCACTGGCGCAGGCACGCGAGCGACTGCACGGCGAAGGCCTCGTTGAGTTCCACGGCGGCGACGTCGTCCCACGTGATCCCCGCGCGGCGCACGGCGATGTTGGCCGCCTCCACGGGCGCCTCACCGAAGAACTGTGGTTCGTTGGCGGCGGCACCGCGGCCGGCGATACGGGCGATGGGCTCTCGACCGAGCAGCTGCGCACCGCGCTCGCTGCCGAGCCACACGGCGGACGCGCCGTCGTTCATGGGAGAGGAGTTACCGGCGGTGACGGTCGCGTTGTCACCGCTGCGGAACACGGTGCGCAGACCGGCGAGCGTCTCCGGGGTGGAGTCCCCGCGCACGGTTTCGTCCCGGGTGAGCTCCACGCCCTTCTTGGTGTTGGGTGCCACGCTGACCGTGATGTCGTCGTACTTGCCCTCGTCCCACGCCTTGGCCGCGAGCTGGTGGGAGGTGGCCGCGAACGCGTCCTGGTCCTCGCGCGAGATGCCGTGCTTCTCGCGCAACTGCTCGGTGGCCTCACCGAGGGACACCGTCCACTCGCTCGGCATGTCCGGGTTCACGAGGCGCCAGCCCAGGGTCGTGTTGGCGAGCTCGAGGTTCTGCATGGGGTAGGGCCGCTCGGTCTTGGGCAGCACCCACGGCGCGCGGGACATGGACTCGACGCCGCCCACGAGCAGCAAGTCCCCTTCCCCCACCTCGATCTGACGGGAGCCCATCATCGCGGCGTCCAGGGACGAACCGCACAACCGGTTGATCGTGGAGCCGGGAACGGACACGGGCAGACCCGCGAGCAGCGTGGCCATGCGCGCCACGTTGCGGTTCTCCTCACCGGCGCCGTTGGCGTTGCCTAAGTAGACCTCGTCGATCGTGGCGGGGTCCAGCTCGGGTGCGCGTTCCACGAGCGTGCGCACCACGAGGGCCGCGAGGTCGTCGGGACGGTGGCTCGCGAGCGCGCCTCCCACCTTCCCGAACGGGGTACGGATGGCGTCGTAGACGTATGCGTGGTTCATGGGGATCCTCACCGTGGTAACTCACCCGGCCGCGGCCGGGGCGGCGCCGGGCTCGGGTGTCCGGTCACCGCGTTGCATGTGTTCAGTCTAGAGCGCAGTGATCGCCATGTGAACACTTGTTCGCATGACGAACAATTCCGGTCAGCCCGAGTACTCCGACAGCGCCTTCTGCGCGTGCTTGAACGCGTTATTGGCGGACGGGACGGAGAGGTAGACCGCGGACTGCAGCAGGATCTCCTTGATCTCGTCCGTGCTCAGCCCGTTGCGCAACGCCGCCTTGACGTGCATCTCGAACTCCTCCCAGTGACCGGCGGCGATCAGCGCGGTCAACACGCACGCGCTGCGCATCCGGCGGTCCAGGCCGGGCCGGGTCCAGATCTCACCCCACGCGTAGCGCGAGATGAAGTCCTGGAAGTCCTCCGTGAACTCGGTCTTGCCGGACTCCGCGCGGTCCACGTGGGCGTCCGAGAGCACCTCCCGGCGCACGGTCATCCCGTCCTGCAGGGCCTGTGCTTCGGTGCGTTGCGAGCGTGGGTTCATGTTTGTTCCTCGTTCCTGGTCTCGTGCTGGTTCGTGTCGTCGTTCCCGAGGTCGTGGCCCGTCATGCCGCGCCCCGTGAATCCGTGTCTCGTGCGCTCGCGGCTCCCCGCGGGTGCCGCGGATCGATCGAGCGCGCGGGGACCGCGTCAGCGCGCGGCCGCCACGAGCTCCGCGATCGTGTGGGCCACGAGCTCGGGTGCAGCCACAGGTACGAGGTGGGCGGCGTCGTCGACGACCTCGCAGCGCGCATGCAGCGCGTCTGCGAGACCCTGGGCGACGTCGGGCCCCACCATGACGTCCTGCGCACCGGCCACGACTGCGGTGGGGACGGGCGCGGGGCGCGTGCGCTCCCGCAGGTCGAAACCACCCAGCGCACGGCAGGCCGCGGCGTAACTGAACCGGTCCGTCCCCTGCAGGTCGTGCAGCAGCGGGGTCCCGCGTTCCGAGTGCTCGGCCAGGAAATCGGGGGCGAACCACGCCTTGGCACACCCGATCACCTGGGTGGGTGTGCCGGCACTCGCAACGAGCTCGGCGCGCTCGTGCCACATCCGCGGGTCCGGGAAGTAGTTGCTCGTGGCGATCAACGCCGCGGACGCCACCCGCTCAGGATCCTGGGCGAGCAATTGCTGCACCGCCGCCCCCCCGATCGAGGTCCCCGCCATGTGCCACGACCGCGCACCGGTGTGCTCGGTGACGGCGTCCGCCACGGCGCGGGCGAGTTCTCCGAGCGTGAATTCCTGCACGGGATCGCTGACCCCGTGGCCCGGAAGGTCCCAGCCGATCACGTGGAACCGCTCGGCCAGCAGCGGGGCCACGGCCGCGTAGAGATGGGTGACCGAGGTGCCCAGTGCGGGGCCGAGCACCACGAGGGGCGCACCCTCCGCGAGGTCCTGCGGTCGGGTGAATTCCACGAGTCCCGGTGCGGGAACCGTCATGCCGTCGTCCTTTCCTCGTGCCGGGCCACGGCCCGGTCACACAGTTCGCCCGACGCGCCCAGGTAACCGCGCGGGTCCAGCAGGCTCCGGACCCAGCGGGTCACGGATTGCGGATCCCCGACGGACACTCCCTCGGGCAGAGTCGGGTCCTCTTCCGCCGCGATCTCCCGCGCCAGGGCGCTCGCGAGCGCGTCCGCGTCCCACGGCTCAGCGCGCACCGCGGCCTGCACGCGCTGCTTCGCGTTCTTGCCCTCGCGCTCGCTCAGCACCGGCGCGAGTGCCGCGCCCAGCCGTTCCGCCATCACGCCCGTTCCCGCGCGCTCGAGGTTCTGCGCCATGCGCTCGGTGTCCACCGTGAGCCCCCCGGCCAGCTCGGCAGCGTGCGACGACGCCGCGGTCGCCAGTACCGCGAGCTCGCGCAACGCGGCCCATTCGGCATGCCAGCCGCCGTCCGGGCGTTCGTCGTCCGCGGCGCTCGCACCCGCGAACACCTGGGACAGCAGCCCCGGGGCCGCGATGCCCGTGCGCTTGAGCAGCACGCTCAGCACGGGGTTCTGCTTCTGCGGCATGGCCGAGGAAACACCTCGCCCCTCCGCGGTGGGTTCGCGCAGCTCCCCCACCTCCGGCCGGGACATCATGAGGACGTCGTTGGCCATGCGGGCCAGTGCGGCGGTGGTCTGCGCGTAGCCGCTCGCGACCCGCAGCACCGGCACGCGGTCGGTGTGCCACACACCGTTCGGCAGCTCCAGGCCGAGCTCGTCCGCCCAGTGGCCCAGCAAATCGGTGACCCGCCCGAAGGTCTGCTCCGACGTTCCGCCATCGGAGCAGCGGGCCATCGTGGCGGCCAGGCTCCCGGACGCCCCGCCGTACGACACGGGAAGCCGTGCGGCGAGTACGGCGTCCACGGCGTCGTCGACCGCTGCGAGCCACGAGGCGGCCTTGAGACCGAAAGAAATGGGGAGTGCGTGCTGGGTGAGGGTCCGTCCGACCATCACGGTGTCGCGGTGCTCAGCCACGATGCGAGCGAGAGCGTCCCCCGTGCGAGCGAGGTGCGCGAGGATGCTCGAGCGGACGTCACGCATCACCAGCGCGAGGGCCGTGTCCATGACGTCCTGGCTGGTCAACGAGGCGTGCACCGCACTAATCGGCGCGCCGTTCTCCTCGGTGACCGCTGCACGGTAGGCCGCGAGCAGGGGGATCACGGGATTGCCTCCGCCCTCGGACGCGACCGCGAGGTCGTTCAGGGCCGCTTCGTCGAGCGCCACGCTTTCAGCTGCGGCGTGGGCCGCCCGAGCGGCGCCGGGCACAACGAGCCCGGACCGCGACTGGGCCGCGACCCACGCGTCCTCCACACGGAGGATCGCGCGGGCCACGGCACGGTCGTCGGCGAGCTCTGCGGCTCGGTGGCTCCCCGGAGTGAGAAGACCGGTGAAGATCATCAGATCCCCGGGTAGGCCAGGAACACGGTCTCGCGGTCCCCCTGCAGGTGCACGTCGAAGTGCAACGAGCCGTCCGACTGACGCTCTGCGATCATCGTGGCGCGTTCGGCCTCGGACAGCGAGGACAGCAGCGGATCGTTGGTCAGTGCGTCCGTATCCTCGGGGAGGTACACGCGGGTGAACAGTCGGTTCAGCAGACCGCGCGCGAACACCGTGAGGCAGATGAACGGGGCCTTGCCGTCCTCGGTGGGGCCGGGGTTGACCGTGGTGAAGTCGTAGTGCCCCACGTTGTCCACCGCCACGCGGCCGAAACCGGTGAAGGTGTAGCCGTGCCGCTTGAGCGAACCGGGCTCCTGCGAGACCTGGCCGTTCTCGTCCGCCTGCCAGATCTCGAGCATGGAGTCCGGAACCGGCGTGCCGTGGCCGTCATACACCGTGCCGTGCAGGCGCACGGCGTTCGGGTGCGAACGGTCCACGAGGAACTCCCCGCCCTCGTAGGGCAGCGCGTAGCCGTAGAAGGGTCCGATGGTCTGGCCCGGGGTGGGCACCAGGCGCTCAGTGTTCTCAGACATTGCTGTCGTCCTCCGTCCAGGTTCGGTTCGAACCGCTCAGTACGATGTCCCAGCGGTAGCCGAGCAGCCATTCGTGCTCGGAGATGTCGTGGTCGTAGTCCGCCACGAGACGCTCGCGCGCCTTGGGGTCCACGATCGACTGGTAGATGGGGTCCAACGCGAACAGCGGGTCACCCGGGAAGTACATCTGGGTGATCATGCGCTGCGTGAAGTCCGTGCCGAACAGCGAGAAGTGCACGTGCGCGGGGCGCCACGCGTTGAGGTGGTTCTTCCACGGGTACGGGCCCGGCTTGATGGTGATGAACGAGTAGGAACCGTCGTCACCCGTCAGACAGCGGCCCACGCCCGTGAAGTTCGGGTCGATCGGGGCCGGGTGCTGATCGCGCTTGTGGATGTAGCGACCGGCGGCGTTGGCCTGCCAGATCTCCACGAGCTGGTTGCGCACGGGGCGGCCGTCGCCGTCCAGGATGCGCCCGGAGATCCGGATCCGCTCACCGATGGGCTCGCCGCCGTCCTGGATTGTCAGATCCGACTCCAGCGCGTGCACGTCCCGCTGGCCGAAGGCCGGCGCGTAGAGCTCGATGGTCTCCGGGTCCGCGTGACGGGGGTCCTTGGTGGGGTGACGCAGGATCGAGCTGCGGTACGGGGCGTAGTCCAGACGAGGCTGGGTCTCCTCCGTGCCAGCCTTCTCGTACTGCTTGCTGATGGCGGCCATCTCGTCGTTGAGTTGGTTCTGGGTGTCGGCGGCGTCGTCCGCGCCCTTGACGTACGGCGGGTCGAAGGTGTCGTCGTTCTCGGTGGTCATGATCATCTCCTTGGGTGAGTGGATCGGAGTCTGGGTCCGGTGTGCTCAGGTGCGGTCCTGCCAGCCGGTGTATGACTCGGCGAAGTAGCCCGAGCCGTACGTGGAGTTCGTGACGGTCTCGAACTCGCCCCGGCGGCGCTTCATGTTGAAGGGGTTCTCCCCCGGCTGGATGTGCATCAGGTTGGTGACCCAGTACGAGAAGTTCTGGGCCTTCCAGATCCGGTCCAGGGCCTTGGCGGAGTACCCGGCCAACCCGCGCTCGTCACCGGAACCGAAGAACTCGATGATCGCCGGCGCGAGCACCCGCACGTCGCAGAACGCGAGGTTCAGACCCTTGGCGCCCGTGGGCGGCACGGTGTGCCCGGCGTCCCCCACCAGGAACATGTTCCCGTAGCGCAGGGGCTCGCACACGTACGAGCGGAACGGCAGCACGGTTTTGTCGAAGATGGGCCCGCGCTGCAGCTGCAACCCGTCCGGGCCGTCGATGCGCCGCTGCAACTCGGTCCAGATCCGCTCGTCGTCCCAGTCGTCCACGTTCTCGTTGGGGTCGCACTGGAAGTACATGCGCTGCACGGTGTCGCTGCGCTGCGAGATCAACGCGAAACCGTACTGCGAGTTCGCGTAGATCAGCTCGGGTGCCGACGGCGGCGCTTCGCACAGGATCCCGAACCACGCGAACGGGTACTCGATGAAATTGTCCGTGCGCACGTCCTGCGGGATCTGACGCTTGCAGATGCCCTTGGAACCGTCCGCGCCCACGAGCAGGCGGCTGCGGATCTCGAGCTTCTCGCCCTCCTTGGTGGTGCACAGCACCGTGGGCTGCTCCGTGGTCAGGTCCCGGACCTCGGTGTCCGTGACTTCCCAGCGCACGTCACCGCCGTCGCGCTCGCGCGCCGCCGCAAGATCCGCGAATACCTCGTTCTGGGGGTACAGCCACACGGACTGACCCACGAGCTTTTGGAAGTCGATGCGACGGCTCTCGCCCTCGAAGCGCAGCACGGTGCCCTCGTGCTCGTGGCCGTGCGACAGCACGCGCCCGTCCACGCCGGTCTCGGCGAGCATCTGCACGGTCCCCGCTTCGAGGATGCCCGCACGGTGGGTATTGGCGATCTCGTCGTGGCTGCGTTTCTCCACGACCACGTTGTCGATCCCGGCCCGGTACAACAGGTGGGAGAGCATCAGTCCGGCGGGCCCCGCCCCCACGATGGCCACCTGGGTGTCGATGATCGTTCGCTCCTCGAGCATGTGTCCTCCTTGCGCACGTCGTGGGTCACATTATGTTGGAGCCATATGGCGCGTATCTCATTGATTCCGTTCAATGGGACGGGGGCCGCGTCTGTGACGCGGGGTACGACATCGCTGCGGCCGGTACGCGGCTCCCCGTTGCGCCTTGGGCGGAGGTGTTTTCCGCGAAGATCACCCACACGGGGTTGTCAGAATGCCCCCAGGGCGCGGGAGATCCCGTGGCCAGCAACCCGTAACGTTTGCACGATGGCCGAGACATCTGGATCCCGCATGTCGCTCAGGGGCAGCACCGCTCCGAGGGCCGCTGCGCGGTGCCCCGGGGGGACCTTGAGCGGGACCGCCACTCCCCCACTGCCCTCGTCGATGCGTTCGCGCTGGATCGCATAACCGCGCTGCGCGAAGACCCCCAGGTCCGCCGCGAAGCGTTCCCTGCCCACGAGGGCACCGCCCGGTTCGTCCGCGACCGCCCGCGCCGCGGCGGCGTCATGGTACTGCGCGATGAACTCGTCCGAACAGTGGCACAACAGGGCGAGACCCGTGGCCGAGCGGTGCAGTGGAAGGCGTCCGGCGACGATCGAGCGCAGTGGGACCGCCGAGTCATTCGCGGCGATCCGCTCGGCGAACAGGACGTCGTGGCCCTCGATCACCCCCACGTGCACGTGTTGGCGCAGCACCGCGTGCACGTCCGACATGAACGGGATCGCGACCGCCGCGAGGTTCTCGGCGGATGCCGCGCGGGACGCGAGCTCCCATAACCGGGTCCCCACCCGGTAGGTCTGCGCGGAACCGGACTCGAGCCATCCCGCGCGCTTCATGTCCCCCAGGATCCGGTGCACCGTGGAGGATGGCAACCCGGTGGCCGCGCAGATCTCGCGGAAGGTCAGCTCGGGACGTGCGGGGCCGAACGCGTCCAGGACGCGATCGAACCGGGTGATCAGTGATTCACCGGACGCCGAGTTGGCCATGCTTCGCCTCCGTTCATGGCTCCCGCGAAAGCCGAACCGCGGGATCCTTGCCCGCTCCAGCCTACGACCCCGCGGCCGTGCCTCTCCCGGCACGAGGCCGCGGCGAGGGTGGCCGCGACCGGGACGAACGCGTTCGGGTCGGTCGCAACCGGGGCGCGGTGGCCGGGTACCGCGCCGTCGTCCGGAACGGGTCCGGGTACGCGAGAGCCCGGGTGGTTCTCCCCGAAGGGAAGCCCACCCGGGCTCTCAGATCACACGCCTACTCGGCTCAGTGACCGCCGAAATCGTAGTCGTCCAGGGGGATCGCATGGAACTCGGAACCGAGCCCCCCGGCGTTCTCCTCGGCGTAGCTGAAATCGGTGAACGCGGAGGGATCCGTGAACATGGAGGCCTTGGCCTCCTCGGTGGGCTCCACGTCCACGCTGTTGTACCGCTCCAGACCGGTACCGGCGGGGATGAGCTTACCGATGATCACGTTCTCCTTCAGACCCAGAAGCGGATCCGACTTGCCCTCCATGGCGGCCTGCGTGAGCACACGGGTGGTCTCCTGGAAGGACGCGGCGGACAGCCACGAGTCCGTGGCCAGGGAGGCCTTGGTGATGCCCATGAGCTCCGGACGCCCGGCCGCGGGACGCTTGCCCTCCGCCACCGCGGCGCGGTTGGCCTCGAGGAAGCGCACGTTGTCCACCAGCTCACCCGGCAGCAACGAGGTGTCGCCGGACTCGATGATGGTCACGCGCCGCAGCATCTGGCGCACGATGACCTCCACGTGCTTGTCGTGGATGCCCACGCCCTGGGAGCGGTACACGCCCTGGACCTCATCCACGAGGTGCTTCTGCGCCTCACGAGGACCGCGGATACGCAGTACCTCCTTGGGGTCCACGGCACCGGTCACGAGCTGCTGACCGACCTCCACGTGATCGCCGTCCGCGACGAGCAGCTTGGCGCGGCGCAGCACCGGGTAGGCGAACTCCTCGTCACCGTTGTCCGGGACCACCACGATCTTCAGCGACTTGTCCGTGTCCTCGATGCGGATCCGGCCGGCCACCTCGGAGATGGGGGCCACGCCCTTGGGCGTGCGGGCCTCGAACAGCTCCTGGATACGGGGCAGACCCTGCGTGATGTCACCGTCCGAGGACGCCACACCACCGGTGTGGAACGTACGCATGGTCAGCTGGGTACCGGGCTCACCGATGGACTGGGCGGCCACGATGCCCACGGCCTCGCCGATGTCCACCAACTGGTTGGTGGCCAGCGAACGGCCGTAGCACGCGGCGCACACGCCCACGGCGGACTCGCACGTGAGGACCGAGCGCACGCGCACCTGGTCCACACCGGCGTTGTAGAGCTTGTTGATCATGGCGTCGGACATGTCCGCGCCCGCCTCGGCAAGCACTTCGCCGTTCTCGTCCGCCACGGCGCTGGCCAGCACGCGGCCGTGCACCGTGTTCTCGATGTCCTCGTGCAGCGTGCGCACACCGGTGTCGGTGATGTCCGCGAGCGGCAGGGTCAACCCGCGCACCGTCTGGCAATCGGACTCTCGCACGATCACGTCCTGCGAGACGTCCACCAGTCGACGGGTCAGGTAACCCGAGTTGGCGGTACGCAGAGCGGTGTCCGCGAGGCCCTTACGCGCACCGTGGGTCGCGATGAAGTACTCCAACACGGACAGGCCCTCACGGTAGGAGGACTTGATCGGTCGGGGCATGATCTCGCCCTTGGGGTTCGCCACCAGACCACGGATACCCGCGATCTGACGCACCTGCATCCAGTTACCACGTGCACCGGAGGAGACCATCCGGTTGATCGTGTTCCCGGCGGTCAGGTTGTTGCGCATGGCCTCGGCGACCTCATCGGTGGCCTTGGACCAGATGTCGATGAGCTCGGAGCGGCGCTCGTCGTCGTCGATCAGCCCCTTGTCGTACTGGCCCTGGATCCGCGCGGCCTGCGCCTCGTAGCCCTCCATGATGGCGGGCTTCTCCGGCGGGGTGGCGATGTCCGAGATGGCCACGGTGACACCCGATCGGGAGGCCCAGTGGAAGCCGGCGTCCTTGAGGTTGTCCAAAGTCTTGGCCACCTGGGTCATGGGGTAACGCTCTGCGAGGTCGTTCACGAGCGCGGACAGGTGCTTCTTGTCCGCGACGTTCTCGTCCCACGGGTAGTCGGCAGGCAGCGTCTCGTTGAACAGCACGCGACCAAGCGTGGTCTCCACGACGGCGGGCTGACCTTGCTCCCAGCCCTCGGGCGCTTCCCACCCGGCGTACGGCACGAAGTCCTCGAGCTCGATCTTGCAGCGCGAGTTCAGGTGCAGCTCACCGGAGTCCGCGGCCATGATGGCCTCGGCCACGGAGGAGTAGCTGTTGCCCTCCCCGGCCCAACCCTCACGCACGGTGGTGAGGTGGTACAGACCGATGATCATGTCCTGCGAGGGCAGGGCGATCGGCTTGCCGTCCGAGGGCTTGAGGATGTTGTTCGAGGACAGCATCAGCACACGCGCCTCGGCCTGCGCCTCCGGAGACAGCGGCAGGTGCACGGCCATCTGGTCACCGTCGAAGTCGGCGTTGAACGCGCCGCACACGAGCGGGTGCAGCTGGATGGCCTTGCCCTCCACGAGCTGCGGCTCGAACGCCTGGATGCCCAGACGGTGCAGGGTCGGTGCGCGGTTGAGCAGCACGGGGTGCTCCGTGATGACCTCTTCCAGCACGTCCCACACCTGCGGGCGGTAGCGCTCCACCATCCGCTTGGCGGACTTGATGTTCTGCGCGTGGTTGAGGTCCACGAGGCGCTTCATCACGAAGGGCTTGAACAGCTCCAACGCCATCTGCTTGGGCAGCCCGCACTGGTGCAGCTTGAGCTGCGGGCCCACCACGATCACGGAACGACCGGAGTAGTCCACGCGTTTGCCCAGCAGGTTCTGACGGAAGCGGCCCTGCTTGCCCTTGAGCATGTCGGACAGCGACTTCAACGCACGGTTGCCGGGGCCCGTGACCGGGCGACCGCGGCGGCCGTTGTCGAACAGCGAGTCCACGGCCTCCTGGAGCATGCGCTTCTCGTTGTTCACGATGATCTCGGGCGCACCGAGGTCCAACAGCCGCTTGAGGCGGTTGTTGCGGTTGATCACACGACGGTAGAGGTCGTTGAGATCGGACGTCGCGAACCGGCCACCGTCCAGCTGCACCATGGGGCGCAGTTCCGGCGGGATCACCGGGACGGCGTCCAGTACCATGCCGAGCGGCGAGTTGTTCGTGGTCAGGAACGCGTTGACCACCTTGAGGCGCTTGAGGGCGCGGGTCTTGCGCTGACCCTTGCCCGTGGCGATGGTCTCGCGCAGGGCCTCGGCCTCCGCGGCGAGATCGAAGGTCTCGAGGCGCTTCTTGATGGACTCGGCGCCCATGGAACCCTCGAAGTACATGCCGTAGCGGTCCACCATCTGGCGGTACAGGGCCTCATCACCCTCGAGGTCGTTGACCTTGAGGTTCTTGAAACGGTCCCAGACCTTCTCGAGGTAGTCGATCTCACGATCGGCGCGCTTGCGCACGTTCGCCATCTGACGGTCCGCGGAGTCACGCAGCTTGCGCTTCTCGGCGGCCTTGCCGCCCTCCTCCTCGACGCGCGCGAGATCGTTCTCGAGGTCACGGGCGATCGCGTTGATGTCCGCGTCGCGGGTGTCCTCAAGCTGCTTCTTCTCACGGTCGATCGCGGCCTGTAGGTTGGGCAGGTCGTCGTGACGGGCCTGCTCGTCCACGGACGTGATCATGTACGCCGCGAAGTAGATGACCTTCTCGAGGTCCTTCGGGGCGAGGTCCAGCAGGTATCCCAAGCGCGAGGGCACGCCCTTGAAGTACCAGATGTGGGTCACGGGAGCGGCGAGCTCGATGTGACCCATCCGCTCACGACGCACCTTGGCGCGCGTGACCTCCACGCCGCAGCGCTCGCAGATGATGCCTTTGTAGCGCACACGCTTGTACTTACCGCAGTAGCACTCCCAGTCCCGGGTGGGGCCGAAGATCTTCTCGCAGAACAAGCCGTCCTTCTCAGGCTTGAGCGTGCGGTAGTTGATGGTCTCGGGCTTCTTGACCTCGCCGTAGGACCAGCCGCGGATCTGATCCGCGGTCGCGAGGCCGATACGCATGAGGCCCAGTGAAGAATCGTTGGACATAAGGTCCTGTCCCTCTTTCTAAAATCCTGAAGTGTGTTCGGGCTGATCGATGAACGAAAGGGGTCTCAGACCTCTTCGACCGAGCTGGGCTCGGAGTGGGAGAGGTCGATACCGAGTTCGTCCGCAGCCCGGAAGCTGTCGTCCTCGGAATCACGCATTTCCACCGCGTTACCGTCCGCGGAGAGGACCTCCACGTTCAGGCACAGGGACTGCATTTCCTTGATGAGCACCTTGAAGGATTCGGGCACACCCGGTTCAGGGATGTTCTCGCCCTTGACGATCGCCTCGTACACCTTGACGCGGCCGTGGACGTCGTCCGACTTGACGGTGAGCAGTTCCTGCAGGGTGTAGGCCGCGCCGTACGCCTCGAGCGCCCACACCTCCATCTCACCGAAACGCTGACCGCCGAACTGCGCCTTACCGCCCAGCGGCTGCTGGGTGATCATGGAGTACGGGCCGGTGGAGCGCGCGTGGATCTTGTCGTCCACCAGGTGGTGGAGCTTCAAGATGTACTGGTAGCCCACAGACACGGGGTCCGGGAACGGCTGACCGGAACGGCCGTCGTAGAGCTTGGCCTTGCCGGAACGCCCGATCAAGCGGTCACCGTCCCGCGTGGGGTTGGTGTGGTCCAGCAGGTCGAAGATCTCGTCCTCGCGAGCGCCGTCGAACACCGGGGTGGCCACGTTAGTGGGACCGGTGGACTTCGGGAAGTTGCTCAAACCGTGCAGCCACTCGGGGTCGCCCTCGATGTTCCAGCCCTGCTTGGCGAGCCAGCCGGTGTGGACCTCGAGCACCTGGCCCAGGTTCATACGACCGGGCACGCCCAGCGGGTTCAGGATCACGTCCACGGGGGTGCCGTCCTCCATGAACGGCATGTCCTCGATGGGCAGGATCTTGGAGATGACGCCCTTGTTGCCGTGACGACCGGCGAGCTTGTCGCCGTCCGTGATCTTCCGCTTCTGCGCCACGTACACGCGCACGACCTGGTTGACGCCGGCCGGGAGGTCGTCGTCCTCGTCGTCGCGGTCGAACACGCGCACACCGATCACGGTGCCGGACTCGCCGTGGGGAACCTTGAGGGAGGTGTCACGGACCTCGCGGGACTTCTCACCGAAGATCGCGCGCAGCAGCCGCTCCTCCGGGGTCAGTTCGGTCTCGCCCTTGGGCGTGACCTTACCCACGAGGATGTCACCGGCCTGGACCTCGGCACCGATGTGGATGATGCCGCGCTCGTCCAGGGCGGAGAGCACCTCTTCCGACACGTTGGGGATGTCACGGGTGATCTCCTCGGCACCGAGCTTGGTGTCGCGGGCGTCGATCTCGTGCTCCTCGATGTGGATGGACGTCAGGACGTCCTCGGAGACCATGCGCTGGGACAGGATGATGGCGTCCTCGTAGTTGAGGCCTTCCCAGGACATGTACGCGATCAGCAGGTTCTTGCCCAGTGCGAGTTCACCGTGGTCGGTGGAGGGCCCGTCCGCGATCACGGTGCGGGGCTCCACGCGGTCGCCCTCGGAGACGATCACGCGCTGGTTGTACGTGTTGCCCGGGTTCGAGCGCACGAACTTGTTGATCGGGTAGAGCTTGGTGGTGCCGTCGTCGTTCAGGACGGTCACGAGGTCCGCGGAGACTTCCTCGACCACGCCGGACTTGGTGGCCAGCACCGAGTCGCCGGCGTCCAGGGCCGCGTAGCGCTCCATACCGGTGCCCACGAGCGGCGCCTCGGACGTGAGCAGCGGCACGGCCTGACGCTGCATGTTGGCGCCCATGAGGGCGCGGTTGGCGTCGTCGTGCTCGAGGTACGGGATCAGGGCGGTGGCCACCGACACCATCTGGCGCGGGGACACGTCCATGAACTCGATGTCCGTGGGGGCCACGAGCACCGCTTCACCCGAGCCGTCGGAGGCACGCGCGAGGACGGCGTCCTCGGCGAAGCGACCGTCGTCGGTCAACGGGGCGTTGGCCTGCGCAATGGTGAGCCCGCGCTCGTCGTCCGCGGTGAGGTAGACGACGTCGTTGGTTACGGTGCCGTCCACGACGCGGCGGTAGGGCGTCTCGATGAAACCGAACGGGTTGATCCGCGCGTAGGTCGCGAGCGAACCGATCAGACCGATGTTCGAGCCTTCCGGCGTCTCGATCGGGCACATGCGGCCGTAGTGCGAGGGGTGCACGTCACGGACCTCCATGCCCGCGCGATCGCGGGAGAGGCCACCGGGACCCAGCGCGGATAGACGACGCTTGTGCGTGAGGCCCGCGAGCGGGTTGTTCTGGTCCATGAACTGCGACAGCTGGGAGGTCCCGAAGAACTCCTTGATCGCGGCCACGACCGGGCGGATGTTGATCAGGGTCTGCGGCGTAATCGCCTCGACGTCCTGGGTGGTCATCCGCTCGCGCACCACGCGCTCCATGCGGGACAGACCCGTGCGGATCTGGTTCTCGATCAGCTCGCCCACCGCGCGGATGCGACGGTTGCCGAAGTGATCGATGTCGTCCACGTCCACGTGGATCTCACGGGCCTCGCCGTCACGCGTACCGGGCATGGTGGAGCCGCCGTCGTGCAGGGTCACGAGGTAGCGGATCATCGCGACGATGTCGTCGAGGGACAGCACCGAGGCGTCCGAGTCCGTGAACGGCTTGTCCAGACCGAGCTTGCGGTTGAGCTTGTAGCGGCCCACCTTGGCGAGGTCGTAGCGCTTGGGGTTGAAGTACATGTTGTCCAGCAGGGACTGGGCGGCGTCCACCGTGGGCGGCTCCCCCGGGCGCAACTTGCGGTAGATGTCCAGCAGCGCCTCCTCGCGGGTCTCCGTGGTGTCCTTCTCCAGCGTCGCGCGGATGGAGTCGAACTCGCCGAACTCCTCGAGGATCTTGGACTCGGTCCAGCCCAGCGCCTTGAGCAGCACGGTCACGGACTGCTTGCGCTTGCGGTCCAGGCGCACACCCACCTGATCGCGCTTGTCGATCTCGAGCTCGAACCACGCACCGCGGGACGGGATGATCTTGGCGGAGTAGATGTCCTTGTCGGACGTGCGGTCCTGGCCCTTCTCGAAGTAGGCACCCGGGGAACGCACGAGCTGGGATACGACGACGCGCTCGGAGCCGTTGATCACGAACGTGCCCTTGTCGGTCATCAGGGGGAAGTCGCCCATGAACACGGTCTGCTGCTTGATCTCGCCCGTGTTGTTGTTCATGAACTCGGCCTTGACGTACAGCGGGGCCGAGAAGGTCGCGTCGCGGTCCTTGCACTCGACCATTGTGTACTTGGGGTCGTAGAACTCCGGCTCGGAGAAGGACAGGGACATGGTGCCCTGGAAGTCCTCGATCGGGGAGATCTCCTCGAAGATGTCGGACAGACCGGAGGTCGTGGGAACGCTGGTGTCACCCGTCTCCTGGGCTTCGACCACGCGTGCCTGCCAGCGCTCGTTGCCGACCAGCCGATCGAAGCTGTCGGTCTGCAGAGCAAGCAGGTTGGGGACGTCCAGCGGTTCGTGGATCTTCGCGAAGGAAACGCGGCGAGGAGTGTTATCACTCGTGGGGTGGTTGGCGGAGACGTTCGTATCGGTGCTCGAGGCGACCAAGATGTGATCCTTCCACAGACATGCAGTGAATACGCGAGGTTCCCGGGGAGAGAAAAAGGGGCCGGCTTTCGATGCTCGTCGACAACCGCCCCTGCGGCGCCCACCGCTATATGAAGGCACGCATGCATAAGGGACAACGCAAAGTACTAGCTTAGGCGAACTGCGCCCGTTTGTCCACACCGGTGCTGGACGAAATCCCGTCCGGGCCGTAAGATGCCCGCCCCTCGGGCGGCGCCCCCTCAGGCGACCCCGTTCTCCCGGGCCAGTTCGACGGCGCGTCCCACGCCTTCACGCCACGGGTCGCCGTGTCCGGGCAGCACCAGGGTGGCTCCCGTGACCTCGAGTGCGGCGAGGGATTCCACGGCCATCGCGCTGTCCGCGGTGGCGGCGCGGGCCACGATGCGGGGGCCCGTGAGACCCGAGTAGGGGTCCAGGGTCACGAGCGCGTCCCCCGATATCACGGCGTCCGCTGTGGGGACATACAGCGCGCAGTGCCCGTACGTGTGGCCCGCGGTGAACACGACCCGCGGGCGGCCCGGGACGGGGACGGTCTCCCCCGCGGTCAGCTCGCGGGTCACGGTCACGCCCCGCACCATCGCGGCGCCACCGGCGATCATGGACGCGAGGATCGGCACGGCGCACGGGTGACGCAGCGGGTAGACGGCCGTGGGGTTCTCGTGCGCGTAGCTGTAAGGGTGTGCCGCGAGGTGCTTGTCCCGCTGGTGGGCGTAAACGGGAATCCCGAGCCGGTCCACGAGTTTCGCGGCGACCCCCACGTGGTCGAAGTGCGCATGGGTCAACACGAGCGCTTTGATGTCCTCGGGGGCGTGGCCGAGTTCGCGCACGGCCCACCCGAGTTCGTTCCACACCCTGGGCAGACCGGCGTCCACGACCGTGAGGCCGTCCGAGTCCTCCAGGACATAGCAGTTCACGTTGTGGTTCTGGATCATATGGATCCCGGGGGCGACGTCGCGCAGGAACACGGCGTTCTCCTTGTCCGTCCCGCCCCGATCACACGGGGCGGGACCCTCACCGGCCCGCGCGGTCCTCGGAACGTGCACGGCGGAGCGGGCCTGCCTAGAGACTACTCCGGGCGGCTCGCTCCCCACACCACCCTTCAGGACCGCTTGTAGAAGGGCAGCGCGGTGCGCGTGACCTCCACGGCGCGCCCGCGTGCGTCCTGGACGCTCACCTCACCGGCGTCGATCCCGTCGACGGCGTCCGTGGCCACGAGCGCCATGGCCACCGGCTTGCCCAGCGTGGGCGAGGGCAGCCCGCTCGTGACCTCACCCACGGTGCGCTCCCCCACGTGCACGGTGTAGCCCGCGCGCACGGGTTTGCGACCCAGGCCCTCCAGACCGATGAGGGTGCGTTCGGGCGTGCCTTCCAGCATCGCCGCGAGCACCTCCTCGCCGACCGTGGTGGTGCCGGCCTCCGCCTTCTTGCGCAGGGCGATCTCCACGAGCTTGCCGAGTCCCGCTTCGACCGGGGTGATCTCCGTGGACAGTTCGTGACCGTACAGCGGCATCCCGGCCTCGAGCCGCAGGGAGTCGCGCGCCGCGAGACCCGCCGCTCCCACGGGAGCCTCCTCCGTGCCGAGCTCGGCCGCGGTCGCCAGGAGCGCGTCCCACAGCACGGGCGCGTCCTGGTTGTCGCAGTACAGTTCGAAACCGTCCTCGCCCGTGTACCCGGTGCGGGCCACGAGCACGGCCACGTCCGCGCAGCGTGCGCGCACGCACGCGTAGTACTTCAGCGCGGCGACGTCCTCGGCCGGTTCCAAACGCGTGGCCTCGAGCACCTCGAGGGCGCGCGGACCCTGGACGGCGATCAGCGACGTCGCCGGACCGTTGTCCGTGACGCGCACGTCGAAGCCCTGGGCGCGCTCCTGGAGCGCACGCACGACCGTCTCCTGGTTGCCCGCGTTCGGCACCACGAGGTACTCGTCCTCGTCCGTACGGTAGGTAATGAGGTCGTCCAGGATCCTGCCCTGTTCGTCCACGATGATCGAGTACTTGGCGCGGCCCACCGTGACCCCGGAGAGTACACCCACGAGGGCGTAGTCCAGGAACGCGCCGGCCTGCGGACCCGAGACCGAGACCTCCCCCATGTGGGACAGGTCGAAGATCCCGGCGCCGCGGCGCACCGCGTGGTGCTCGGCGGTGTCGCTCGCGTAGCGCACGGGCATGGTCCAGCCACCGAAGTCGGTGAACCGCGCCCCCAACCGCTCGTGGGCCTCGTACAGTGCGGTGCGCTGCTCGCTCATCGAGTCTCCTCCTGTGCTACTGCTGCGGTGTTGTACGCGGCGTCGAACGCCTCGATGGGCGGGCACTCGCACACGAGGTTGCGGTCCCCCGCGGCGTTGTCGATCCGGCCCACGGGGGGCCAGTACTTGACCCGGCGCAGGGACGCGACCGGGTAGGCGGCCTGCGAGCGCGGGTAGGCGCGCTGCCACTCGTCCGCGGTGAGCACCTGGGCGGTGTGCGGGGCGTTGCGGATCACGGAGTCCTCGAGGGACACGGTGCCGTCCGCGATCTCCCGCATCTCCGCGTGGATCGTGCGCATCGCGGCGATGAACCGGTCCTGCTCCTCGAGGCCCTCGGACTCGGTGGGCTCGACCATCAGGGTCCCGGCGACCGGGAACGCGAGCGTGGGCGCGTGGAACCCGAAGTCCACGAGGCGCTTGCACACGTCCTCGGCCGTGACGCCGGAGGCCTTGGTCATGGGCCGCAGGTCCAGGATGCACTCGTGGGCCACGAGCCCGCCGTCCCCGGTGTACAGCGTGGGGAACACGTCCGCGAGCGCGCGGGAGATGTAGTTGGCCCCGAGCACCGCGGTGCGCGTGGATTCGGTCAGCCCCTGCGCGCCCGTCATGGCGATGTACATCCACGTGATGGGCAGAACCCCCGCGGAACCGTAGGGAGCCTGCGCCACGGGGAAGCCCGCGCCGTGCTCGTCCAGGTCCGCGTCCGCCGGGTTGCCCGGCAGGTACGGCACGAGGTGTTCGGCCACGGCCACGGGACCCACACCGGGCCCGCCGCCGCCGTGCGGGATGCAGAAGGTCTTGTGCAGGTTCAGGTGGGAGACGTCCCCGCCGAAGCGGCCGGGCCGTGCCAGCCCCATGAGCGCGTTGAGGTTCGCGCCGTCCACGTAGACCTGACCACCGGCGTCGTGTACGGCGGCGCACACCTCGGTGATGTCCGTGTCGTAGACGCCGTGGGTCGAGGGGTAGGTGACCATGATGCCCGCGAGCTCGTCCCCCACCGCCTCGATCTTGGCCGCGAGGTCCGCCTGATCGATCGTGCCGTCCGCGGCGGTCGCCACGACCACGACCTTGAGGTCCGCGAGCACGGCCGACGCCGCGTTGGTCCCGTGCGCGGAGGACGGGATGAGGATCGTCTTGCGCTGACCCTCGCCGCGGGCCAGCTGGTACCGCCGGATGGCCAGCAGACCCGCGAGTTCACCCTGCGAACCGGCGTTGGGCTGCACGGACACCGCCGCGTAGCCGGTGATCTCCGCGAGCCATGTCTGCAACTGCTCGATCAGTTCGGTCCAGCCCCGGGTCTGATCCGCAGGGGCCAACGGGTGGATACTCGCGAACTCGGGCCACGAGATGGGTTCCATCTCCGCCGCCGCGTTGAGCTTCATGGTGCACGAGCCCAGCGGGATCATGGTGCGGTCCAGCGCCAGGTCCTTGTCGGAGAGTTCGCGCAGCCACCGCATGAGCGAGGTCTCGGAGCGGTGCGTGTGGAAGACCGGGTGGGACATGTACTCGTCCGTGCGCAGCCACTCGTCCGGCAGTGCGTCCGCGCTCGCGGCTTCCCCGGAGTCCGAGATGCGCGCGCCGCACGCCTCGGACACCGCGGTGAGCACGTCCTGGACGTCCCGCTGCGTATGGGGTTCACCGAAGCTCACGCCCACCGTGTCCTGGTCGATGCGGCGGAGGTTGATCCCGCGGTCCGCGGCCGCGGCCACGATGCCGTCCGCCCGGCCCGGCGCGGAGAAGGTCACGGTGTCGAAGAACCGCTCGTGGGCGACGTCGATCCCGCGCTCCCGCAGCCCGGCGGCGAGCTCCGTGGCGAGACCGTGCAGCCGCTCGGCGAGGGCACGCAGTGCGACGGGACCGTGGTGCACCGCGTAGGCCGCGGCCACGATCGCGAGCAGGGCCTGCGCCGTGCAGATGTTGGAGGTCGCCTTCTCGCGGCGGATGTGCTGCTCACGTGTCTGCAGCGCGAGCCGGTACGCGGGTGCGCCCGAGGAATCGGTGGACACCCCCACGATGCGCCCCGGCAGGGAGCGTTCGGTACCCTTGCGGGTCGCCATGAACGCGGCGTGCGGGCCCCCGAAGAACAGGGGCACCCCGAAGCGCTGGGCCGAACCGACCGCGATGTCCGCGCCCAGCTCACCCGGGCTGCGCAGCATGGTCAAGGCGAGCAGGTCGGTGCTCACGGTCACGAGCGCGCCCGCCTCGTGCGCGGCGTCGATCACCGCGGTGGGATCCGTGACGTCCCCGTCCGCACCGATCTGCGCGACGACGACGCCGAAGACGTCACCCTCCGAGACCGCCCGCGCGGCGGCGTCGGGATCACCGAGGTCCGCCATGACAAGCTCGATACCCGCGGCACGGGTGCGGCCCGCGAGCACGGCGAGGGTCTGGGGCAGGCTGCGGCTGTCCACGAGCACGCGCAGGCTCTTGGATCGGCGGTTGGCGCGGCGCATCATGAGCACGGCCTCGGCCACGGCGGAGGACTCGTCCAGCAGGGACGCGTTGGCCACCTCGAGGCCGGTGAGGTCGATCACCGCGTTCTGGAACGTGAGCAGCAGCTCGAGCCGGCCCTGGGAGATCTCGGGCTGGTACGGCGTGTAGGACGTGTAGAACCCGGGGTTCTCCAGGATGTTGCGACGGACCGCCGCGGGCGTCACGGTGTCGTGGTAGCCCTGCCCGATCATCTGGCGCATCACGGTGTTGCGCGCAGCGATCGAGCGCAGGGCTGCGAGGGCCTCGGGCTCGTCGAGGGGTTCCGGCAGGTCCAGGGCGTCCCGGACACGGATGCTCTCGGGGACGGCGCGGTCGATCAGTTCGTCGAGGCTGGCTACCCCCACGGTGCGGAGCATGACGGCCATGTCATCGGCGTCGGGGCCGATGTGGCGTGACAGGAAGGACATACGAGGGTCTCCTGGGCTGCTTGTGGGCGCGCGAGGGCCCGGTGAGTCCTCCCCGCTCTGTATCGCAACCTGAGAGATTTCGCCGGCGGGCGCAGCAGCTCGCGCCCGTCGACCTGCCCCGTCGGTGCTCTCCCCGTGACAGGGGTGAGCTCTTCAGAGTGGCCCGGTGCGGCGGTACGGGTGCCTGAGAGATTCCCGGGGAGGGTTTGCTCCTTCGGCGATGGCGCGATGCCCGCGGTACCGGTTCACGTGGTTCCGGCTCACGAGGATCCGCCATGCTCTCCCGCCGTACGGTGACGGCCAGATGGTCACACACAGTTTCGCACATCACACCGCTGCGGGGAATGCGCGAAACCCCGCACCGATGATCGGTGCGGGGTTTCGCGGGGATGTCGTGCCGGACGGACCCGGGGGTCACGTCACGGGACACGGCGGGCGCACGAGGCGCCGTGGATCACTTGACAGTGACGGAGGCGCCGGCGCCCTCGAGGGCTTCCTTCGCCTTGTCAGCGGCTTCCTTGGTGGCGCCTTCGAGGACGGCCTTGGGAGCGCTGTCCACGAGGTCCTTGGCTTCCTTCAGGCCCAGGGAGGTCAGGCCGCGAACTTCCTTGATGACCTGGATCTTCTTGTCACCGGCGGATTCGAGGATGACGTCGAACTCGGTCTTCTCCTCCTCGGCCCCACCGGCGTCGCCGCCGGCGGGAGCGGCACCGGCCACGGCCACGGGGGCGGCAGCGGTGACGTCGAAGGTCTCCTCGAACGCCTTCACGAACTCGGACAGCTCGATGAGGGACAGTTCCTTGAAGGCCTCGATGAGTTCTTCGGTGGTCAGCTTAGCCATGGTATTGGCTCCTTACTTGTACGTGGTGCCGGTGCTGGTGGCGCCGGCGAGGTGTGCGTGGGAAGAACACGGGTGTTTCCCGGGCGCTCGCCCGGGACCCCGCAACCGGGTCCCCGAAGGGATCAGGCGGCGTTCTCGCCCTGTTCGTCCAGCTTGGCGCGCAGGGCCTCGGCGGTGCGCACGGTCTTGGACAGCGGGGCCTGGAACAGCGCAGCAGCCTTGGACATCGACGCCTTGGCGGCGCCGGCGACCTTGGCCAGCAGAACCTCGCGGGACTCGAGGTCCGCGAGCTTCTTGATCTCGGACTCGTCCATCGCGACGCCATCCAGGTAACCGCCCTTGACGACCAACTGGGGGTTGTCCTTGGCGAAGTCACGCAGACTCTTGGCGGCCTCGACGGCGTCACCGGAGACGAACGCGATGGCCGAGGGGCCCGTGAGCTTGCCCTCGAACGCGTCGATACCGGACTCGCGAGCCGCGATGGCGGTGAGCGTGTTCTTCACCACGGCGTATTCGGCGTTCTCACCGAGGGAACGGCGCAGCGTCTTCAGCTGAGCCACGGTGAGACCGCGGTACTCCGTCAGGACGGCAGCGTGCGAGTTGGAGAAGAATTCCTTCAACTCCGCAACCGCGGCAGCCTTTTCAGGATTCGCCATGGTGCTCCTTCCTTACATGTGGGTGCCGGCCCGCGTCCCGTACGAGGACACGAAAAAAGCCCCGCGCAGATGCCCGGGGCTCGAGACCACGCCCTGATCACACGCATGAAGCTGCGGTGTTGAGGAGCGAAATTCGTGCTGGTTCACCTGCGCTGGACGGTTCACGTTTCCGAGAACCTCTTAGATCGCGCGTACCGGGGCACGCGTGATGACCGGCGGTCTTTGGTGCCTCCATCGTACCCCAGGGCGCGGGTGCCCACCAAATCAGCGGGGCGCGGGTGCCCATCAAATCGTCAGGGCCCGGTTCACTCCCTCGTGATGCGCTCCGGGTGGGTGTAGACGTTGCACCGACCCTTGCGGTTGAACCCCACGACCGTGACCCCGTGCTCCCGCCCGTGGGTCACGGCGAGCGCGGAGGGTGCGCTGACCGCGGAGAGCACGGGGATCCCGGCCATGGCGGCCTTGCTCACAAGCTCGAACGACGCCCGAGCGGAGACCTGCAGGACCGCTTCGTGCAGCGGCAGCAGTCCTCGCTGCACCGCCCACCCGATGACCTTGTCCACGGCGTTGTGCCGGCCCACGTCCTCCCGGACCACGAGGGGTTCGTCCCGGCCCACGGGGAACAGCGCCGCCGCGTGCACCCCGCCCGTGGCGGAGAAGACCCGCTGGTGCTCCCGCAACTCATCCGGCAGGGACACGAGCCGCGCCGCGGTGACGAGTGGACGCGGGTGCGCCACGGGGTACGCGGAGGACTTGACCACCCCGTCCAACGACGGCGTGCCGCACACCCCGCACGACGAGGATGTGAACACCTGGCGCTGGGCGTCCGCGCGCGGCCCCGGGGCCGCCGGTGCGAGCCGGACGTCCACCACGTTGTACGTGCGGTGCCCGTCCTGGTCCACGCCCGAGCGGTAGTCCATCTTCACGATGTGCGAGACCTCCGTGATCACGGCCTCGCTCAGCAGCAGCCCCGTCACGAGTTCGAAGTCCTCCCCGGGCGTGCGCATGGTCACGGTGAACTGTTGCCCGTTCAGCCGGATCTCCAGGGGTTCCTCCCCCGCGAGCCGGTCCGGACCCGCGCGCACTTCCCCGTGGGCGTCGAACGTGCGCACGCGGGCGGGGACGATGATCCGAGCGGCCATCTCAGGCGTCCAGCCCCACCCAGTTGTGCTGCCCGTCCTCGAAGCTCTGCCGCTTCCAGATGGGCACGCGTTCCTTGATGAGGTTCACGAGCTGCGCGCACGCCTCGAACGCCTCGCGACGGTGTCCCGCGGCCACGGCCACCTCGAGCGCGCTGTCCCCCACGGCGAGCGCGCCGATCCGGTGCGCGGCCCACAAGCGCACGTCCGGGTGGGCGCTCGCGATCTCACCGACCACGTCCCGCATGACCTCGCCCGCGCTGGGGTGGGCGCTGTACTCAAGCGCCGTGACACCGTCCTTGCCGCCGTCGTGGTCGCGGATCACGCCGCTGAACCCGACGACCGCCCCGCACCGCGGATGCTGGACCGCACGCTGCGCCTCGGCCGCATCCAGGGGGTCGGTCGTGACGAGCGCCAGCAGCACCTCGCCCGTCGAGGGCTCGGCGCCCGGCGCGGCGTCGTCGTCGGACGACGACGACGCTGCGGGCACCCGCGCGCCGACCGTGCCCGCGGCGGGGGCGGCGTCATGGCCGGGCACGTCCGTGCGCTCGGCGTGGCCCGGGGAGTCCGGGACCGCCGCGGGGACGACCTCCCCCTGCGCGGAGCGCGTCACGGAGCGGTCCTCCCCGTGACCGTGCACGTCCTCGAGCTGTGCGCTGATGTGGTCCAGCAGGGGGTCCAGCACGGTCATCCCGTCCTTGATGCCCCCGCGCGAGCCCGGGAGGTTCACCATGAAGGTCTGGCCGGTGTGCCCCGCGACCCCGCGGCTCATCACGGCCGTGGGGGTCTTCTGCAGCCCCGCGCTCCACAGCGCGTGCATGATCCCCGGCGACTCGCGCTCCAGCACCCGGGCCGTGGACTCGGGCGTGACGTCGTCCGAGTTCAGTCCGGTGCCCCCGGTCGTGATCACGAACCGCGGGGCGGCAGGCCCGGACGCCGATGTGAGGTCGCGCAGCAGCTCGAGGACCTCGGGACCGTCCGGGATCACGCGCAGCGTCACGTCCAGGCCGCGGCCCCGCAACCAGTCCCGCAGTAGCGGCCCACAACGGTCCTCCGCCGCGCCCGACGCCGCCGAGCTGGACACCACGACCACCACGGCGCCGCGCCCCTCCAGGTGGGTGTCGCCCACCTCGTGTCGACGGGAGGGACGGCCGTGGGCCGGATCCGCGTGCTCACTCACCGGGCGCTCCAATCGCCGCTCTTGCCGCCGGACTTGGCGAGCACGCGGGTGTCGGTGATCGTGGCGGCCTTGTCCACGGCCTTGATCATGTCGTACAGGGTCAGCGCGGCCACGCTCGCCGCAGTGAGGGCCTCCATCTCCACGCCGGTCACACCGCGGGTGCGCACGGTCGTCTCGATCACCACGCGGTCCTCGCCCGGGGTGAGGTCCACGGTCACCTTGCTCAGGGGCAGCGGGTGGCACAGGGGCACGAGGTCCGGGGTGCGCTTGGCGGCCATGATCCCGGCCACGCGCGCCACGGCGAGCGCGTCCCCCTTGGGCAGCCCCCCCGAGGCCAGCAGGTCGATCACGTCCGGGCGGGTCATGAGCACGGCCTGGGCGGTGGCCTCGCGCGAGGTCACCGCCTTCTCGCTCACGTCCACCATGTGCGCCGTGCCGTCCTCCCGCACGTGTGTCAGGTGCTGTTGTCCGGGCTCCGGCTCTCGTTCGCTCACGCTGGCTCTCCTGTTCGTTCCGTTCCGTCTGCTGCGCCCGCGGGCACCGGGTCGTCGTCCGCGGGCAGCACGCCGCCGTCCACCGGCAGTACCGCCACGGTCGTCCCGGCAGCGAGTTCGTGCTCCCCGGGCGGGATGCGCACCAGGACGTCCGCATGGGCGGCGGCGCTCAGCAGGTGCGACGACGCTCCCCCCACGAGACGCACGCGCGGGACCGTTCCGTCCCCCGGGTGTTCCATACTCCCGCGGCGCAGCTGGGTCCTGGTGTCCAGCGGTCGAACCGCCTCGCCCAATTCGGCCGTGAACCACCGCGGCGACGGGCAACACCCCCACGCGGCCGCGAGCGCGGGACGCACGAAGACCTCGCACGAGACCCACGTGCTCACGGGATTACCGGGCAGGCAGATCACGGGCACGCCACGGAACGTGCCGTGCCCCTGGGGGCCTCCCGGTTGCATGGCCACGTGGTCGAACCACGTGTCCCGGCCCTCCCGCTCGAGGCCCTGGCGCACGACCTCGAACGCGCCCGCGCTGATCCCGCCGCTCGTGATCACGAGGTGGGGTCGTGCCTCGGTGACAACGTGATCCAGGGCTCGCACGAAGGCGTCCGGGTCATCGTCCACACGGACCCGGGTCACCGATTCGGCGCCCGCCTCGGACAACCACGCGGCCAGCAAGGGGCCGTTGGCGTCGTGGTACATCCCGGGGCGCGGCGCGTGCCCGTCGGGCGCGATCTCGTCCCCTCCGCTCACCACGACCACACGCGGTCCGGTGCGCACGGGCACCTCGGTTCCCGGGCCCAGTCCGAGCGCGGCGCACGCACCGAGCGCCGCAGCCCCCAGTCGCGTTCCGGCGGGCAGCGCCACGGCGCCGCGGGCGACGTCGCTCCCGGCCGCGCGCACGAAGGTGCCCTCGGTGACGGACCGGGCGACGTCGGGGCTGATCGTCACGGCCGGGACGTCGAAGCGCGGGGGACGCACCCGTTCCACGGGGATCACCGCGTCCGCGCCCTCGGGGAGCACGGCCCCGGTCATCACGGCGGTCGCGGTACCGGGTGTGTGCCGCGCCGGTTCGGCACCTGCGGGCCGCACGTCCGCGACGGGCAGTTCAATCCCTTCAGCATCCCCTGGCTGGGGCGGGACGGAGGGGGTCAGATCGGCCACGCGCACCGCGAACCCGTCCATCTGCGAGTTCGCCAACGGCGGCAGGTCCGTCTCCGCCACGAGGTCCCGGGCAAGCACGCGTCCCGCGGCGCGAGCGAGGGGCAGGAGTGCGGCGTCGTCGTGGGACGCGGAGTTGAGCAACTCGGCCAGCGTGCGCTGGTGCGTTTCGATACAGCGGGACATGGCTCCAGGGTAGCCACCCCGACGGGGGTTCCGCCCGTGCTGGGGGCAGCACCTACACTGGACGGTATGTCCGTTTTCCTTGGTAATCCCCATGTCCTCCCCGTTCGCGGGGTGCCCACGCAGGGGCCGTTGACGGACCGCTTCGGACGTACCGCCACGGACCTGCGCATCTCCCTCACGGACAAGTGCAACCTCCGGTGCACGTACTGCATGCCCGCGGAGGGCATGCAGTGGCTGCCGCGTGATTCGCTGCTGACGGTCCCGGAGATCGTGCGCTTGGCCGCCATCGCCGTCTCGGACTTCGGGGTGCGGGAGATCCGGCTCACGGGCGGGGAACCGCTCATCCGCCCCGATCTCGAGGAACTCGTGGCCGCCCTGACCGAGCGCATGCCGGGGATCCCCGTGTCCATGACGAGCAACGGCATCGGACTCGCCGGGCGTGCCCAGGCCCTCGCGGACGGCGGGATGACCCGCGTGAACATCTCCCTGGACACCCTGTGCGCGGACACCTACGAGAAGCTCGCCCGCCGCGGGCGGCTCGCCCAAACGCTCGAGGGCGTGGCTGCTGCCCAGGACGCGGGCATGAGCCCGGTCAAGCTCAATGCCGTCCTGATGCGCGGGGTCAACGACCACGAGGCGCCCGCGCTGCTGCGCTGGGCCCTGGACCACGACTGCGCCCTGCGCTTCATCGAACAGATGCCCCTGGACGCGGACCACGGCTGGACCCGGAAGAACATGGTCACGGCCACCGAGATCCGCGAGTCCCTGTCCCGGGACTTCGACATCACCCCGGACACCGCACCCCGAGCGGGCGCCCCCGCGGAGAAGTACCTCGTGCGGGAACGCGGTCAGGACACCGTGGTGGGGACCGTGGGGATCATCGCGTCCGTCACGGAACCGTTCTGCGAGGACTGCACGCGCACTCGGATCACCGCGGACGGCCACGTGCGCTCGTGTCTGTTCTCCCACCACGAGACGGATCTGATGCACCTGTTGCGCTCGAACGCGACCGACCGGGACATCGCCCAACGCTGGCGCGATGCCATGTGGGTCAAGCCGCGCGCCCACGGGATGGACCACGCGGGCCTCGACTCCGGGGACTACGTCCAGCCCGACCGCAGCATGAGTGCGATCGGGGGCTGAGACCGTGCTCGTGCGTTATTTCGCGGCCGCCGCTGCCGCGGCCGGGACAGAGGAAGATCACGTGGAGACCACCACGGCGCTGACCCGCTCCGAGCTGCAGCAACTGTTGGTCACCCTGCACCCCGTGGCCCCACCGGGCGAACGCACGTTGGCCCAGGTGTTGCCGCAATGCTCGTGGCTCGTGGACGGTGTGGCCGCCCGGGACCAGGAGTCCCCGCTGGCCCCGGCCGCCACGGTGGACGTCCTCCCGCCCTTCGCGGGGGGTTGATCGGATGCCTGGTCCTACCCCACCCGCGTGGAGCAGCGGTCTCGAACCCCTGCATCACGCGGCGCGTGACGCCGCCCGGACCCTCGCACACCGGGCCGGTTCGGCGCTCGCGGACTCCCGGCCCGGCGGCGCGATCGAGATCGTCCCCCTGGACCGGGCGGCGGGTCGCACCGCGGCCCACGACGTCCGCGCGGCATGTTCCGTCCCGCACTACGCCTCGAGCGCGATGGACGGGTACGCGGTCCACGGACCGGGACCGTGGCGCGTCGTCGCCCCGGGCTCCCGTGCGGGGGCATCCGACGGACGGCGACTGGATGATCACCTGGCCGACGGCGCTGCGACGTCCGCGCCGCTGCCGAGTGCCGCGTCCGCGGTCACGCTCGCGCCCGGCACGGCCGTCCCGGTGGTCACGGGCGGCGTGATCCCGGACAGCACCACCACGGTCATCCGCGAGGAATTCGCAACCCGCCGCGGCGAGCTCCTTGAGCTGTCCCCCGACAGCCCGCGCACGGAACTCGCGGGCAGGCACATTCGCCCGGCCGGAACGGAATGCGCCGAGGGCGAGACCGTGGTGCGGGCGGGCGCCGTGCTCTCCCCCGCGCACGCGGCGTTCCTGGCCGTGGCCGGACGGGACGACGTGCCCGTGTGTACCGTCCCGCGCGTGGCCCTGCTGCTCACGGGTTCCGAGGTGCGCACCAGCGGGCTCCCGGCTCCCGGGTACGTGCGCGATGCGTTCAGCATGTCCCTGCCGCCCATGGTGAAGGCCTTCGGCGGGCGCACGGTCACGGTGCGCCGCGGTCCCGACGACGCCGCGGCGCTGCGTTCCCTGCTCCGCGAACTGAGTACCGAGCACGACCTCGTGGTCACCACGGGTGGCACGTCCCGCTCGCGCGCGGACTTCGTGCGCCCCCTGGTGCAGGACGAGTGCCATGTGCTCGTGGACCAGCTGGACCTCATGCCCGGTCACCCCACATTGTTCGCAGCCGCGCGGGACACTGCCGTGCTCGCGCTGCCCGGCAATCCCCTGGGTGCCATGGTGGCGTTCCTGCTGCTGGGTGGGGCGTTCCTGGCCGGCCACTTGGGCCGCGATGCCCAGCCTTTCGCCCCCGCGATTGCCGGGGAGGATCTGGCCGACGCCCGCTCCGAACGATTGCTACCGGCCCGGCGGCACGAGGACGGCTGGGTGCCGTGCCGCGCGGTGGGCTCCAACATGGTGCGCGGACTCGCCGCGGCGCAAGGGCTGCTGTCCGTGCCCCGGGATGGGCTGGCCCGCGGACAGGAGACCGTGGTGCTGCCCCTGCCGTGGTGAGTGACCGGCCCGGTGGTCAGTGGATGCTGAAGTCCTGCTCCCAGATCGCGGACTGACCGGCGTCCCGGAAGCCTAGCTGGGCGTTGACCCAGTTCATTCGGTCGTTGCCGCTGTGGGTCCACGAGTACACGGTCCGGACCTCGGGGGCCACGTTCGCGAGCTGCTCGAGGTTGGCGAGCTTGAGCCGCATCCCCAACCGATGCCCGCGGTGGGTGCGCACCACGAGGGTCTCGTCCTGCAGGGCCAGGGCCGGGCGGTGCTGCGCGAGGATCAGTTCGGTCATCCCCACGAGCTCGCTCGTGCGCACGTCCTGGATCACGGCCATCAGGGACCGGTCGCCGTCCTCCTGACGCAGCTGTTCCGTGCGGCGCACCCGCGCGCCGTCCCACGGGTCCGGGTCCGCCACGATCGGTCGCACGAACGAGTCCGTGGGGATCTTGGCGTGCAGCTGCGCGAGCGGGGCCAGGAGCTCGTCCGGGGCCTCCCCCACCCACGTGTGCAGGCGGTAGTGGTCCGCGAAGGGCACGGCCTCGAGGGATTCGTGGATGCGCGCGGTGCGCTGTTCGTCCAGCGGCACGGGCAGGAGCGCGAAACTGCTGACCGTGCGCAGGGTGTACCCGGCGTGCTGGGCGAAGCGGGTCTGGCGGTGGCTCGCGGGCAGGCGCCCGGAACCATCGGCGGCGTCGAGCCATGGGACGGGAGCCACGGGGCTCGCACCGCCGTCGGCCGTGCCGTCCGCGCTGCCGTCCCCGGGGCCGGAGGGATCGCGCGCCTCGGACGCGGGGTGCTCGGTCACGAGGCGGATGAACCGGCGGGACTCACCCCGCGCAAGTTGCTCCGCAGCACTCAGAAGAGCGCGCCCGATCCCCTCGGAGGTCTCGTCCGGGGCCACATCCACCGCGATCTGCGCCATGTCGGTGTCCGTGATCAGGGGCATCCGCACCTCGGCGCGCCCCACGAGGCGGTCGTCGAGGTACGCGCACAGGATGTTCACGCGCTCGTAGGGGTCGTGCAGGTCCCGGAAGATGTCGTGGGCGCCGTTGCTGAGCTGACCGGTGCCCCACACGTGTCGCCGGGAGGACTGCACGAGCGCGGCCACGCGCCCCAGGACCCGCTGCGCCTCGTCATCGAAGGTGTCGGGGATGCACAACAACTCGATGCGTACCGGTGACGGCTCCGTCACAGTGCTCTCCTTCCGCGCCGCCCGGCCGGGACGGCACCCGGGCGACGGGCCCCGTCCACGGAACCCGGCCTCAAGTACATCAAGAATTCGTAACGGTGTTTCCATCGTCCCACGAAAGAAGGGTCCGGCCGGTGACGGCACGGACCCTTCCCTCGACGGTAGGGAATGCGAGCGTTCCCTCGTTACGTACCCGCGATCACGCCTGGGTGGTGACCTCGGTGGCGCTCGGGTCCACAGGGATGCCCGGGCCGAACGTGGTGGCCACGGTGGCCTTGGTGATGTAACGGCCCTTGGACGCAGCCGGCTTCAGACGAAGCACCTCTTCCAGCGCGGCACCGTAGTTCTCGGCGAGCTTCTGGGCGTCGAAGGACGCCTTGCCGATGATGAAGTGCAGGTTGGAGTGCTTATCCACGCGGAAGTCGATCTTACCGCCCTTGATGTCGGACACGGCCTTGGCCACGTCCATCGTCACGGTGCCGGTCTTGGGGTTCGGCATGAGGTTACGGGGACCCAGGATCTTGCCCAGGCGGCCCACCTTGCCCATCATGTCCGGGGTGGCCACGGCGGCGTCGAAGTCGGTCCAACCGCCCTGGACCTTGGCGATCAGGTCGTCGGAACCCACGAAGTCCGCACCGGCGGCCTCGGCCGCGGCAGCCTTGTCACCGGTTGCGAACACGACCACGCGAGCGGTCTTGCCCGTGCCGTTGGGCAGGTTCACGGTGCCGCGGACCATCTGGTCCGCCTTGCGGGGATCCACACCGAGGCGCATGGACACCTCGACGGTGGAATCGGACTTGCTGTTCTCGGCCAGTTCCTTGGCCAGGGCGACCGCCTCGGCGGGAGCGTAGAACTTGCCCGCCTCGATCTTCTCGGCAGCTGCCCGGTATGCCTTGCTGCGCTTTGCCATCTGCTTGTTCTCCTTGTGCAGTTGTGGTCAGCGGGCCGCGCTCGGCCCTGCCACGATGGTTGTCTTCGGTACGAGCTCGGAAGAGCTCAGTTGACCTCGATGCCCATGGAACGGGCGGTGCCGGCGATGATCTTCGCGGCGGCCTCGACGTCGTTGGCGTTGAGGTCTTCCTTCTTGGTCTCGGCGATCTCACGGACCTGGTCCATGGTGATCTTCCCGACCTTATTGGTGTGGGGGACACCGGAGCCCTTGGCGACGCCGGCGGCCTTCTTGATCAGCTGCGCGGCCGGCGGGGTCTTGGTTACGAACGTGAACGAGCGGTCCTCGTACACGGTGATCTCGACCGGCACGATGTTGCCGCGCTGGGATTCCGTGGCCGCGTTATAGGCCTTGCAGAATTCCATGATGTTGACGCCGTGCTGACCCAGCGCGGGACCCACCGGGGGAGCCGGGTTGGCGGCGCCCGCCTGGATCTGCAGCTTGATCAGGCCTGCGACCTTCTTCTTGGGAGCCATGTGATGGTCCTTCTTCTAGCTGTGCGTACCGCCGCACAGGAGCGTACGACGGCGAGTGGTCGCCGTGGCGCGGCGACCGAACGGAAACACCCCGGACCAAAGCACATCCGAGGCCGGATTCCGAAACCTGATGGGACTAAATCTTGGTGACCTGGTCGAAACCGAGGGTCACGGGGGTCTCGCGTTCGAAGATGGACACAAGCACCACGAGCTGCTGGGATTCCACCTTGATCTCGGAGATCGTGGCCGGGAGGGTCTCGAAGGGGCCCTCCTTCACGATCACGGACTCGCCGACCTCGAAGTCCACGGTGACCTGCTGGGCGCCGCCCTGGGCACCCGCGCCGGAACCGGCGGTCTCGCCCAGGCCCTTCGCCTTTTCGGGGGTCTCGAACGTGGGGGCGAGCATGTCGAAGACCTCGTCCAGGCGCAGCGGCACCGGGTTGTAGGCGTCCTGGCCCACGAAGCCCGTGACACCCGGGGTGTGGCGCACAGCGCCCCAGGAGGCATCCGTGAGGTTCATGCGCACGAGCACGTACCCGGGGATCCGCACGCGGCGCACGGTCTTGCGCTGCGAGTTCTTGATCTCCACGACCTCTTCCATGGGCACCTCGATCTGGAAGATGTCCTCTTCCATGTTGAGGGACTGGATGCGGGTCTCGAGGTTGGTCTTCACACGGTTCTCGTACCCCGCGTACGTGTGGATCACGAACCAGTCGCCCTCTTGGCGGCGCAGCTTGGCCTTAAATTCTACCGCGGGGTCGACGTCGTCCTCGGCGGCTTCCGCCGTGGCCGCGGCGTCCTCGGTGGGGACGGGCACGGCCTCGCCGTTACCCTCGGCGGCGTCGAGGTCGGCTTCCTGCACGGTGCGCTCGTCGGAGTCCTGCTGCGGATCCGTGGTCTCGGTGGTCTCGGACGTGCTCTGCGCCGACTCGTCCCGCGCAGCGTCCGCCATCAGGGAGTCGAACTGAGCGGGCTGGGTGTCGTCGTTATCGAGCTCGTGATCGGTCACCGGGGATTCCTGCTTTCTGTGGACGTCTGGAAGTGGTGGAAGGACTTACTGGGCCTGGTCGCCGTTCCCGAACAGCCAGATGGCCACCTGACCGAAGCCCAGGTCCAACAGGGAGATCAACACCATCATGAACGCCACGAACGCCAGCACGACCAGGACGAAGTTGACCAGTTCCCGGCGGGACGGGGCGACGACCTTCTTGAGTTCTCCCACGACCTGACGGATAAACAGCCAGATCCGGCCGAAGATCCCACGTTTGTGATCGGAACCGGCAGGTTGACCCGGGGTCTGTCCTGTGACGGTGTGCGACATCGGCTCTCCCCTGCGTGAAGCAACTTCTCGGCGGTGGTGTGCGTGCCGTTGTGGGTCCTGAAGCAGGGCAGACAGGACTCGAACCTGCAACCTGCGGTTTTGGAGACCGCTGCGCTACCAATTGCGCCACTGCCCTTCGACACCGCGCCGCAGCCATGCGCGACACGAAATCCGGTGCCCGAGCCTATCATCGGCCCGTCATCCCGCCGTCGGGAGTCCATCCCGGGGCAGAGCGCACCGCACTGGTGGCGGCACCAACAGACCATGGTACGCGCCCGCCGCGTCCCGTGCAAAGCAAGGGTCCGGCCACCTAAGCTGGGAGCGGTGTCCGCGTCCCCGGTCGGACCCCGGGCCCGTCAGATTCTCGTACGGATCCGTGCGCGGGCCAGTGAGAGGCCCGCCCGCCGGGACGACCCGGTCAGTCCAAGCAGCCCAGTCAGCCCAGGAGAAATGATCACCATGTCACCAGCGCAGCAGCGCATCTCGCATCGGATCTCGGCGATCGCGGAGTCCGCGACCCTCGCCGTGGACGCCAAGGCCAAGGCCCTCAAGGCCGAGGGGCGGCCGGTGATCGGCTTCGGCGCGGGTGAACCGGACTTCGCGACCCCCGACTACATCGTGGATGCCGCCGCCGAGGCCCTCCAGGACCCCAAGAACTTCCGCTACTCCCCCGCCGCGGGACTGCCCGAGCTGCGTTCAGCGATCGCGCAAGCCACGCAGCGCGACAGCGGATGGGCCGTGGAGCCCTCCCAGGTGCTCGTGACCAACGGCGGCAAGCAGGCCGTGTACCAGGCGTTCCAGACGGTCGTGGACGACGGCGACGACGTCCTCCTGCCCGCCCCATATTGGACCACCTACCCTGAAGCCATCCGACTGGCCGGCGGCAACCCCGTGGAGGTCTTCGCGGGTGCGGACCAGGAGTACAAGGTCACGTCCGAACAACTTGAGGCCGCATACACGGAGCACACCAAGGCCCTGTTGTTCTGCTCGCCCTCCAACCCCACGGGTGCGGTCTACACCGCCGAGGAGACCCGGGCCGTGGGTGAATGGGCCGCGGCCAAGGGCATCTTCGTAATCAGCGACGAGATTTACCAGCACCTCACGTACGACGACGTGGAGTTCACCTCCATGGCCCGCGCCGTACCCGAGCTGCACGAGAACCTCATCCTGCTCAACGGCGTGGCCAAGACCTACGCGATGACCGGGTGGCGTGTGGGCTGGCTGGTCGGTCCCGCGGACGTCGTGAAGGCCGCGACCAACCTGCAGTCGCATCTGAGTTCCAATGTGAACAACGTGGCCCAGCGCGCGGCCCTGGCCGCCCTGAACGGGCCCATGGACCAGGTGGAGCGCATGCGCGAGGCCTTCGACCGGCGTCGTCGCACGATCGTGGACGGGCTCAACGCGATCGACGGCGTGGTGTGCCCCACCCCCACCGGTGCGTTCTACGCGTACCCAGACATCACGGCGCTGTTGGGCCGCGAGTTCGCGGGCGTCACGCCCACCACGAGCGCGGAGCTCGCGGAACTGATCCTCGAGAAGGCCGAGGTGGCAGTGGTCCCGGGTGAGGCCTTCGGCCCGTCCGGGTACCTGCGCCTGTCCTACGCCCTGGGCGACGACGATCTCGCCGAGGGCCTGTCCCGTCTGCAGAACTTCCTGGGAGGCACCGAATGAGCGTCAAAGAGACCTTGCACGAGCTAAACGAATTGCTGCCCTCCGCCGTGGCCCTGCCCAGCTCGGCTGTGGTGGCCGGCGGACTGATCGGCGGTTACGCGGTGGCCCGTTTCACGGGGGTGCGCGCCCTGGGCGGCGCGGTGCTGCTCGCGAAGGGCGTGGTCGCCGGGCGCACGTGGTACCGCTCCGCGGGACCCGCCACGACCGCGGGCCTGAGCGTGCTGTACCTCGCCGGGTTCGGACTGTCCCACCCGCTGGCCAAGAAGATCGGCGCGTGGCCCTCGGTGTTCACCGTGGCCGCTGTCAACGCCGCGGCGTCGTGGGCGCTCGTGGACCGGCACAACTTCCGGGGCGAGACCGACTGAGGCCCCCGCGCGGACGCACCCTTCACCGCGCACGCACCCTCCACAGCGCACGCACCCCCGACGGCGGATGACCGCTGTCGGGGGTGCTGCTCGTTCAGGGGTGCTGTTCGTGCAGGGAGCGACATCCGTTCAGACGGCGCGGCCCGTTCGGGGAGCACCGTCCGCACGAATGATCAGTGCGCGGATTCCCGGGCCGAGCGGCGTTGTGCGACGACGGCGACCACGAGATCCGCCGCGAGCAACGCCACGAGCGAGATGCCCAGCAGCGGCACGAACAACCCCGCGCCGAGACCCACCACGAGCAGCAGCGGCCACGCCCACGGCGGTGCGCTGCGCCGCGCACCGCCGTGGGGGTACGGGGCCGAAACCCGCGCCCGCGGTGCTCGGCATGCTCGTCCCCGACACCCTGCCGCTGTGCGGACCCCGGCAGGGCCGTGGACACCTTGGGGGCGGTCCAGTGCAACGCGCTGCGCAGTTGCGAGACGTTCTCCCCCGCGTGCGCGGACCACGTGAGTCCCGACGCCGCGAGAAACAGGAAATCGAGGGCCAGCCACACGCCCGTGGCCGTGTGGCACGACCGGGTCCGGCGATACGCATTGGCCTCCCCCGGGCGCGGGTCCAGGGTGACCCGGGCGCAGCGGCCCCGCCCCACGCGACGTCGGTGCAGCACCACGAGCACGATCCTGCTCACGGCCATGACACCCAGCCACGAGGCCGCGAGTTCGCTGTAGAGCCGCCCGGGCTCACCCAGCAGCAGGTCCCGGTACAACCGGTCGATCGTGGTGCGCAGCGGCAGAGTGCAGTCTTTGCAGCAGGGCCATGAACCAGGCGTGGGAGGGGCGCGCACGGGTGACCACGCGCACGGGGGCAGGAGGTAGGCCAGGGGGACGGGGCGCAGTGCGTGACACGACACGAGCGCCGGGACCACGAGTGCGAGAACGCTGAAGAACATACGCGCGGCGGCGTGCGCGAGCCGCCGTCACCCGTCCTCCGCGTGCCGCACGAGCACGAAGGTGAGGGCGGCCGCGGCCACGTGGGCCCTCACCATGGGGTCGTGACCCATGGCCGCCGGATCGGGAGGCACGAGGGACTGGGCGTCCGTGAGGTGCGGGGACGGGGCGTGGGCGTGCAGGGCGTGACCGTGGGCGTGGGCCGTCCCGATCACGTGGGAGGACGGCCCCGCGGCATGACCGCCCAGCGAGAACGGCGCGTGGAAGGGCACCTGGCTCAGCGCCACGGCACACGCGGTTCGTACGGCGCCGAGACGCCGCCCGGCGAGAAGCACGCACACGAGCCCCGCGATCGAGAGGGTCAACGCCAGGAGGGCCAGGTTCGGCGAGTTCGGGTCCACCGCGTAGTGGGACGTGGCCGTGCACAGTGTGAATACGCCAGCGGCCGCCCCGCCACGAATCAATCAGGCCGGGCGGCTCACGGGGTGGAACCAACCATGGACGCTTCCGGGGGGGCGGTGGGAGGAGCCGGGTGTCAGTCGTCCACGGCGTCGCGGCCGCGGCGCACGATCAGCGGGTCTGGCGGGTACACCACGGAGGTGTCCTTGTCCTCGTAGTCGAACTGGTTGAGGAAGAAACGCATGGCGTTGAGGCGGGCGCGCTTCTTGTCGTTGGACTTGATGGTGATCCACGGGGCGTGGTCCGTGTCCGTGCGGCGGAAGGTCTCCTCCTTGGCCACGGTGTAGTCCTCCCAGCGGTCCAGGGACGCGAGGTCCATGGGCGAGAGCTTCCAGCGGCGCACCGGGTCGATCTGGCGGATCGCAAAGCGCGTGCGCTGCTCGTGCTGCGTCACCGAGAACCAGAACTTGGTCAGGTGGATCCCCGAGTCCACGAGCATCTTCTCGAACACGGGCGCCTGCAGCATGAAGCTCTCGTACTGCTCGTCCGTGCAAAAGCCCATCACGCGCTCCACGTTGCCGCGGTTGTACCACGAGCGGTCGAACAGCACGATCTCACCGTTGGTGGGCAGGTGCTGGATGTAGCGCTGGAAGTACCACTGGCCCTGCTCGCGGTCCGAGGGCTTGTTCAGGGCCACCACGCGGGCGGCGCGGGGGTTGAGGTGCTCGGTGAAACGCTTGATGGTCCCGCCCTTGCCCGCGGCGTCCCGACCCTCGAACACGATCACGTGTTTGAGGTCGTTGTCCTGACCCCAGTACTGGAACTTCAACAGTTCGATCTGCAACTGGTACTTCTCGAGCTCGTAGTCCTCGCGGGACATCCGCTCGTCGTACGGGTACCCCTCACGCCACGTCTCCACCGCGCTTCCACCCGGGTCGATCAGATCGGGGTCCGGGGACTGCCCGTCCCGCACGGTGTAACCCTGGTCCACAAGCTTGTCGATAAACTCGCGCAGGTTCTCCCGGGCCGGTTCTTGCTGGGCGGTCATAACGTCCTCCTGGTGGCCTGACATCGCGAACGGCGTGTTCACAGATCCTCCCCCGATCTTAGTTGTCCACATTAACCACGGGTGGACGGGACCCACCATGTGCCGCGCATCCGTTTATCCGGTGTCCCGGGCAACGCCGAGCGCGCGTTACTAGGATGGAAGGGGAACAACGATACGACACGACAGAGGGGAACTGAGGCACACATGCGAATCGGGCTCATGACCAGCGGCGGGGACTGCCCCGGACTCAACGCGGTGATCCGCGGCGCGGTGTTACACGGCATCAAATCTTTCGATCACGAGTTCGTGGGCTTCCGGGACGGCTGGCGCGGCGTCGTCGAAGGGGACATCATCGACTTGCCGCGGCAGAGTGTACGCGGCCTCGCGCGCCAGGGCGGGACCATCCTGGGCACCTCGCGCACCAACCCCTTCGACGGCCCCCAGGGCGGTCCCGAGAACATCGCCAAGGTCCTGGAGCGTCACGGGATCGACGCCGTGATCGCGATCGGCGGCGAAGGCACCCTGGCCGGCGCCAAGCGGCTCGCGGACGCGGGGCTGCCCGTGGTGGGCGTGCCCAAGACCATCGACAACGACCTGCAGGCCACCGACTTCACGTTCGGTTTCGACACCGCGGTCTCGATCGCCACGGATGCGATGGACCGGCTGCGCACCACCGGCGAATCGCATCACCGGTGTATGGTCGCGGAGGTCATGGGCCGCCACGTGGGCTGGATCGCGCTGCACTCCGGCATGGCCGCCGGCGCGCACGCCATCCTGATCCCCGAATTCCGGGAGTCCATGGAGCAGGTTTCCGAGTGGGTCCGTGAGGTCCACGAGCGTGGCCGCTCACCGCTCGTTGTCGTGGCGGAGGGCTTCATCCCCGACGACCGCGAGGAGGCCATCGCGGGCAAGGGCACCGAGGCGTCCGGGCGCCCGCGGCTGGGGGGCATCGGGGACTTCGTGACGCGGGAGATCGAGGAGAACACCGGCATCGAGACCCGCAACACGATCCTGGGTCACATCCAGCGCGGTGGCGCGCCCACCGGCTTCGACCGTGTCCTGGCCACGCGACTGGGGATCGCCGCCGTGGGGATGGCCACCGAGAAGCAGTGGGGCAAGATGTGCGCGCTGCGCGGCACGGACGTGGTGCGCGTGGACTTCTCCGAGGCGCTCGACGGGCTCAAGGTGGTACCGCAGGACCGCTACGACGAGGCCAAGGTGCTGTTCGGTCGCTGAGCCCCGACTCGTGGTGGCGCCCCATTCCCCTCCGAGGGGAACGGGGCGCCATCACATATCAGTCGTGTTAGGTCAGAGCCGCATTCCACCGCCGCGCGGACCGCGCATGAGCCCCTGGGCCCGGCCCACCACGGACCCGGCATCCGGGGGGACCACCACGGTCTGGGCGGCGGCCCACTGTTCGGCGGGTGCGTCCGCGGACGTGCCGCCCGCGGCGTCGTCGGACGCGCCGTTGCCGTTCGATGCGGCCTCCTCCGAGCCCTGCACGACGGTGTCCCGCACGGTGAGCACCGCGTCCGGGGCGACCGAGCGTTTGAGCACGGCGAGCGCGATGGGGCCGGCCTCGTGGTGCAACTGGGCCGCGGTCACGCGACCCACGACCTTGCCGTTCAGCTCGACCGTGGCCCCGGGGCCCGGGAGCGTGTGCTGGGAACCGTCCAGGTCCAGGAACGTGAGCCGGCGCGGCGGGTGGCCCAGGTTGTGCACGCGGGCCACGGTCTCCTGGCCCTTGTAGCAGCCCTTGGCCAGGTGCACGGCGGTGCGCATCCAGTCCAGTTCGTGCGGGATGGTCTTCTCGTCCGTGTCCGCGCCCCAGCGCGGCCGCCAGGCCTCGATCCGCAGGGCCTCCGCGGCCCACGAACCGGCGAGCGAGTACCCCTGTTCCTCGAGACCCGCGACCGCGGTCTCCAACGACGCGAGCGGAATCAGGTGTTCGTACCACGAGCGCGCGGCACCCGGGTGGTCCTCGGTCACGGCGTAGGCGTGACCGCCCGCGCCGACGCCCGGCCACGGGTCGTGCCACACCAGCACGGGGTTGGTCTGGGCGGGAAGCAGCTCACGAAGGTCCCGCGTGGCGACGAGCACCGCCCAGCGGTCACTGACGTCCTCGATCTCCACCCGCAGGGCGAAGCGCATGGTGGTCAGCCAGTCGGCGAGCCCTGCGGCCTCCCGGGCCTCGGTGATCAACCACGTGGTCCCGCCATCGTCGACCACGTGCGGAGCGAATTCCACGCGGCCCTGGATGCTCAGGAAGAGGGTTTCGGTACTGACTCCCGGGGTCAGTCCGGTGAGCACCTGCGACGACAAGGTGGTGAGCCAGCTCAGTCGATCGGGGCCACTCACGGTCACGACGCCGCGCTGGGACTGGTCCACCACGGCCCTCCCCCGGGCCAGGGCGCGCTGTTCGTGCACGGGGGCGCCGTAGTGCGCTGCGACCCCCTCGTCCAGCGCTTCCGCGGTCACGGCACCGTGGCGGTGCAACAGGACGGAGGAGTATGAGGGTGCGGTGTCAGTCACTTCTGGGGTTCGACCTTGTTCAGTTCGGCGGAAGCGTGCGTAGCGAGTTCGTGGCCCTGCGCGGCCATGTCCCACGCCCACATGAGGTGGTTGTTGACGAGCCCGTAGAGCCGGGTCCCGGAGACGTACTCCTTGGCACCGCGGGCGCGGATCACGGCGTCCGTGCTGAGGTCCACGCGCGGGCCCTTGATCTGGCCCAGGTACAGCTCGGCGACGCCGCCGGGCTGGGCGATCGTCACGGAGATGTCGAAGCCGCCGTCCGCGTTGCGCAGGTCCTCGACGTCCTGTGCGGACTTGAGCACGGGCACGGGGTCCGGCGGGAGCATCCCGGGTCCGATGTCGCCGTCCTCACGAGGACGGGCGAGCTCCCAGAACCCTTGTTCGTACGTGGCCTCGCGCTGGGGTTCGCCCTCTTCGTTGAGCAGCGTGGTCTGCGCGCGGTAGATCATGAACGGTAAGCCGGTCTGTTCGAACGTGACGCGTTGCCGGAAGGCACGTTGTTCGGCGTCGCCGTATCCCATGAAGCCGTTGCCCTCCCACGTGCCCAACAGCCATGCGAAGGGAACGAGTTCGGGGGTCAGGTCCGTGGGGATCTCGACGGGCACGAGTTACAGCTGGCCCTTGAAGAGGCTGAACACGACCTTCAAGGAGATTCCGAGGATGCACAGGCCCGCGAGGCCGAGCAGGACGAGGTAGAAGATTTCGAGAGCAAGCATGGCTTCACGCTACCACGGCGGCCAGTAGCTGGGTCGCGAAAACGGCCACCATACCGAACAGTGCCACGGGTGTGACACCGAGCGTGATCATGCCCCTGCGGCGCAGGTTCTCGGGGGCCGCGGAGATCACGCGGGCACCGGCGACCACCAGGATGATGGTCAGCGGGGCGCCCACGCCCGCGACGGTGAGCCACCTGCTCAGTCCCTGGTCGTGGGCCACGCGGGAGAACGCAATCCACCCCGAGGCGGCAACCGCGGCCAGGACCCCCGTCGCGGAGGCCAGCGCGGATTCCAGACGGTACTTGGCACCCTCCCCCCGCACGAGTTCGGCCACGCACACGGCCATGAAGGACACACCGATGATCGCGGGCAACCACACGAGGCGCTGGGACGGGACGAGTTGTACGAGCAGGCACGCGAGGGTGCCGGCCACCGCGATGAGCACGTTGTGCCGGCGCCGCGCCTGGATCCCCGCGGCGGCGGGCCACCCCACACCGATCGTCACGGCCATGGCCACGGACACGAGCAGCGGCGCCCACGAGCCGATCACGCCCGCCGTGAGCGCGAGGACGAGCGCCACCACGGCGGCGACGATGATGCGCGCGTACTTCATGGCGGGGTTCCTTCGGGGCCGAGGGCGGGCGGTGTGGTGCGTACCCGTTTCAGCGTAACCGGCGCGGGCCTCGCGGCGGGTCACGTGTACCCCCGCACGTCCACGGGGCCCGCCTATACTGGCCCGGTCATCGGCCGTGCCCGCGCGGGAGCGGTCACCTCGCGTCCGAGCGGATCCCACAGTGACCCACATCGCCCTGCTCAGCACCGCATCCCCCGCCGTGGAGTCCGCGCTGCCCGCGCTCGAGCTGCTGCCGCACCGGGTGCGGGTGCACGCCCCGGACGAGAGCAGTGCACTGACCGGGTCCGCGCGCCCGGACGTGGTGATCGTGGACGGCACCCGCAACCTCGTGACGGCGCGCAACACGGCCGTCTCCCTGTCCGGGCTCGAACGCCCGCTGCCCGTGCTCGTGACGGTGACCGAAGGCGGGATGGCGGCCGTGGCGCCGTCATGGTGCGTGAGCGACGTCCTGCTGCACACCGCGGGACCCGCCGAGATCGAGGCGCGGTTGCGCCTCGCGCTCGCCGACACCGGGACGAACGCGCTCGAGAACGACGACGCCGTGATCCGCGCCGGGGCCGTGGTGATCGACGAGAACTCCTACACCGTGAAACTGGGCGGGCGGGCCCTGAACCTCACGTTCAAGGAATTCGAGCTGTTGAAGTTCCTGGCCCAGCACGCGGGCAGGGTGTTCACGCGCCACCAGTTGCTCTCCGAGGTGTGGGGCTACGACTACTACGGCGGGACGCGCACGGTGGACGTCCACATCCGTCGGCTGCGAGCCAAACTGGGTGCGGATCACGAGCACCTGATCACCACGGTGCGTAACGTGGGGTACAGCTACACCGCGGGCAGGGACCAGACGCCCTGATCGCGCGCCATAACCCACCGAGGAGGCATCCCATGTCCGTGACCGTGACCGCCCACGACGACATCCCGTTCCCCGACGATCTCGTGGCGCTCGCCGAGCGCGCCCACGCCGCGGACGGCGAACCGCCGTTCTCCGACCAGACCCTCGTGGACGTGCGCTCCGGCCGTGCGGGGGTCACGTGCGTCGCGGCCACCGACGGCGAGCGCCTCGTGGGTGCCGCGGTGGTCGTGCCGCAGCCGGATCGCGCGTCCACGTACACGGTGGAGCTCGTGGTGGACCCCGAGCACCGCAACCGGGGTGTGGCCACGGCGATCGCGGGGCAGCTGCGCGCTCAGCTGGACGGCACCGTGGAGGCCTGGGCCCACGGCAACCACGTGGCCGCGCAACGCCTCGCCGAGCTCCACGGCCTCGAGGCCGTGCGGGACCTCTACCAGCTCAAGCGCGCCGTGGCCGGCGCCGAGGACGTCCCCCTGCCCGTGGACCTACCGGAACATCTCGAGATCCGGGCGTTCGAGGTGGGCCGGGACGAGCAGTCGTGGTTGCGGGTCAACGCCGCGGCGTTCGCCGAGCACCCCGAACAGGGCCGCATGACGCTCGCCGATCTGCAGGAACGCGAGAACGAGTCGTGGTTCGATCCCCGGGGTTTCCTGCTCGCGGTCGCCGCGGACGACCCGGACGACGTCGCGGGCTTCCACTGGACCAAGGTGCACCCGGCCTCGGGGGACGCCGCGGCCATCGGTGAGGTCTACGCCGTGGGGATCGCCCCGGACCACCAGGGCCACGGACTCGGCCGCGCCCTGACCGCGGCGGGCATCAACCACCTGGCCGAACAGGGGCTGGACGAGGTCATGCTGTACGTGGACGCGGACAACCCCGCGGCCGTGGCGCTGTACGAATCCCTGGGCTTCGAGCGCTGGCACGTGGACGTCATGTACCGCAGCTGACGACGGCTACGATCGTTACCGAACCCCGCCCGCGCCGCGCGGTCGAGTCGAGCGTCCGACTACGGAGAGCAGGTCATGGCGAAGAACAAGACCCTGAGCAAGTACGACATCCTCGCCGCCGGCTGTGTGTGCTGGCGGGTGGTGGACGGCGAACTCCAGGTGTTGGTCATCCACCGCCCCCGCTACGACGACTGGTCCTGGCCCAAGGGCAAGCAGGACGACGGCGAGACGCTGCCGGAGACGGCCGTGCGCGAGCTGCGCGAGGAGACGGGGTTGCACATCACCCTGGGGGTCCACCTCGCGGACACCGAGTACACCGTCCGCGGTCATGACAAGCTCGTGCGCTACTGGGCCGCGGAGGTCTCCCCGTTCGCCCACACGTCCCCGGAGGACGACGAGGTGGACCGGATGAGCTGGTTGCCCGTGGCCCGGGCCCGCTCGATCCTGACCAACGAGGACGACACCGCTCCCCTGGACGAACTCGCCCGCCTGTACGCGCGGGCCTCCCTGGCCACCCGCCCCGTGATCGTGATCCGCCACGCCAAGGCCAAGCCGCGTTCCTCCTGGCAGCGCGCCGAGGGGGACCGCCCGCTCGCCGCCACGGGCAAGCGTCAGGCGCTCGCCGTGACCCGGTTGCTCGCCGCGTGGCAACCGAAGCGCGTGGTGACGTCCCCGTGGTTGCGCTGCATCTCCACCGTGGTGCCCTACGCCAAGAAGTACGGGATCAAGGTCAAGGAGCGCTCACAGCTGACGGAGGCCGCCCACAAGCGCCATCCCAAGCGCGCGGCCCAGGTCACCGAGCAGCTCTTCGACACCGAGCGTCCCGTGGTGCTGTGCACCCACCGCCCCGTGCTGCCCACCGTGTTGAAGGTGCTCGCCAAGCACCTGCCGCCCGCGCTCGCAGCGCAACTGCCGGACGCGGACCCGTATCTGAGCCCCGGTCAGATGATCGTGCTGCACATGCCCCGGGCCTCGCAGAGCGCCCGCGCCGTGGGCTTCGAGATCATTTCCCCGTTCGACGACTGACACCACCCCGACCGCCGGGCCCCCGGCCCGCGTTCATGCCCACGCCGACGCCGCTGTCCCCACCCGGGCGCGCCCCGACCGTTCGTGAGGTGCGCGCCGCGCGGAGGCCGCCGCAGCGGCGTCGTGAGAGGAGACCCATGCCCATCCCCACTCCCTACGAGGACCTCCTGCGGGACGTGCTCGAGAACGGGACCCCCAAGACGGACCGCACCGGCACGGGGACGCTGTCGGTGTTCGGACGCCAGATCCGCTACGACCTGGGCTGCTCCTTCCCCCTGCTGACCACCAAGCGCGTGCACTTCCGCTCGGTGGCGCTCGAACTGCTGTGGTTCCTCTCTGGCTCCTCCAACGTGCGCTGGCTGCAGGAGCGCGGGGTGAGCATCTGGGACGAGTGGGCGGATGAGAACGGGGACCTGGGGCCCGTCTACGGCGTGCAGTGGCGCAGCTGGCCCGCCGGGCATGGGGAGACGATCGACCAGATTGCCCGCGTGGTCGAGTCCATCCGCACCACTCCGGACTCGCGCCGGCACATGGTCACCGCGTGGAACCCCGCGGAGGTGGACCGGATGGCGCTGCCCCCGTGCCACGCGCTATTCCAGTTCTACGTGCAGCCGCGCGAGGACGGTCCGGACGCCCTGAGCTGCCAGCTGTACCAGCGTTCGGCGGACCTGTTCCTGGGCGTGCCGTTCAACATCGCGTCCTACGCACTGCTCACCGTGATGGTCGCGCAGCAGTGCGATCTGGTCCCGGGTGAGTTCGTGTGGACCGGGGGTGACTGCCACATCTACTCCAACCATTTGGAGCAGGTGCGCACCCAGCTCGCGCGTGAGCCCTACCCGTACCCCCGATTGCAGTTGCGCCGGCACCCGGAGTCGATCTTCGACTACGAGTTCGAGGACTTCGAGGTGCTCGACTACCAGCACCACCCCGGTATCAAGGCCCCGGTGGCGGTATGAACGGGGACGTCGTGAACGGGCAAGGCTCGGACGCACTCGCCACGATCGTGGCTCCCGCAAAGGGTGAGCGGCGCCCGAACGGCGGAAGCAACGTCGCCGTGGGCGGGATCTGGGCGCAGTCCCCGGACGGCGTGATCGGGGCGGACGGCAGCATCCCGTGGCACGTGCCCGAGGACCTGAGGTTCTTCTCCCGCACCACCGTGGGGCACCCGGTGATCATGGGTCGGCGCACGTGGGAGTCCTTCCCTGAGCGTTTCCGGCCCCTGCCGGGCCGGCCCAACATCGTGATCACCTCCCGTCCGGACTCGGTGCCCGCGGACGGTTCGCAGGTGTGGGCCGTGGACTCGTACGACGCCGCCGTGGCCCTCGCGCTGCGCCTGCTGCCCCCGGCCCCGGGCGCCGACGACGCCGCGCCCGTCGGGACCTCGTCGCGCACCGACGCTGCCTCCTCGGACGGGCCATCCCTCGTGCCGGGGACCGCGCGCGAGATCTGGGTGATCGGCGGCCCGGGGGTGTGGCGCGAGGCCGCCGCGTACGCTCCGCTGCCCCTGACCCGGGCGCTCGTGACCACCATCGAGCTGGACGTCACCGGCGACACCCACGCCCCACACCTCGACGACGAGTGGGCGCGGCGCGAGGTCGCGGACTGGGCCGAGTCCGCCAAGGGGGTCCGTTACCGGATCGACGAATACACGCGCGGTGCCGCGACCGGGACCGTGACCAGGGGCGATGGGATAGCGTGATGGGACACACAGCTCGAGATGGAGGTCCCCGCCGTGACGACTGAACCCACACCGCAGATCAACAACAGCCCGGACCTGAAGGTGGTCCCCAACCACGACGCTTCACGTTACGAATTGTGGGACGGGGAGCAGTACATCGGGTTCCTGGGCGTGGAGGTGCTCGAGGACGGCACCGTGGACCTGCAGCACACGATCATCTCGGAGGCCTTCGGCCGCCGCGGATACGCGCGGACACTGGTCACGCGCGTGCTGGACGACTACCGGCAGCGCGGCCGCAAGGTCCGGGTCACGTGCAGTTACATCCAGGACTACATGCGTCGCTTCCCGTCCTACCGGGAGCTGCTGGCCACCACCCCGGACCCGCGGACTCGGGGCTGAACACGGTGCCTCGTTAGACTGGGGCGCATGACTTCACAACCCGCCGCCGTAGGTTTCATCGGATGGCGCGGCATGGTGGGCTCCGTGCTCATGGACCGCCTGCGCGCCGAGAACGATTTCGCCCAGCTCGATCCCGTGTTCTTCTCCACCTCCAATGCGGGGGGTCCGGCCCCCTCGGTCGGGAGCGCCGGGGATCCTGGTGTGCTGCAGGACGCCCACGATCTCGAGGCACTCTCCAAGTTGCCCATCCTGGTCACGGCCCAGGGCGGGGACTACACCAAGGCCGTGCACAGTGAGCTGCGCAAGAACGGCTGGGACGGCATCTGGATCGACGCCGCCTCCACGCTGCGCATGAACGACGACGCCGTGATCGTGCTGGACCCCGTCAACCGGGACGTCATTGACGCCGCCCTGGACCGCGGCGTCAAGGACTTCGTGGGAGGCAACTGCACCGTCTCGTGCATGCTCATGGGGCTGGGCGGGCTGTTCCGCAACGAGCTCGTGGAATGGGCCACGTCCATGACGTACCAGGCCGCTTCCGGTGGCGGTGCGCGCCACATGCGCGAGGTCATCCAGCAGTTCGGGGACATCCACGCGAGCGTCGCCGACCCGTTGGCGGATCCCGCCTCCGCGATCCTGGAGATCGACCGCGCCGTGCTCGCCAAGCAGCGCGGCGGTGAGCTGGACACCACCCAGTTCGGGGTCCCGCTGTCCGGGTCCCTGATCCCCTGGATCGACGCCGATCTGGGTAACGGCCAGTCCCGCGAGGAGTGGAAGGCCGAGGCGGAGACCAACAAGATCCTGGGCCGCTCCGGGGACCGGACCATCCCGGTGGACGGGTTGTGCGTGCGGATCGCCGCGATGCGTTCCCACTCCCAGGCGCTGACCGTCAAGCTGCGCGAGGAGGTCCCCGTCGCGGAAATCGAGCGCTTGCTGGACGCGGACAACGAATGGGCCACCGTGGTGCCCAACACCAAGGAGGACTCCATGCGGGACCTCACGCCGGTGGCCGCCTCCGGGTCCCTGCAGATCCCGGTGGGTCGTATCCGCACCATGTCCATGGGTCCGCAGTACATCTCCGCGTTCACCGTGGGCGACCAGTTGCTGTGGGGCGCGGCGGAGCCCGTGCGGCGCATGCTCAAGATCGCCACGGGAACCCTCTGATCATGAGGTTCTGATCCGGGCGTTTCGGTGCGCGCGTTGATCCGCGCGTTCGGTGGGGTTCCCGGACCTAGCGAGGATCATCAGGGGTCGTGGCCCGCATGTGCCGCGGCCCCTGCACCATGGTGTGGGGCCTGTCCCGGGCACGCCGGTAGCGCCACTGCGCCATGATGTTGGCCCACCACCGCCACGCACGCAGCGCGACTTGCTTGATCCGCTGATTCAGCCGGTGGGCCCATTCGAACTCGGTGCTCCAGATCCCCAGCCCCAGGAAGATCGCAAGCCACCCGGGCCCGGGCGTCACGAGCATCACGATCCCCGCGAGCACGAACACCCCGCCGAGCACGATCACGGTGGCCTTGTGCAGGACCCGCAGCACGGGGTGGCGCTCGGACAACGCGCGCAGCCGCAGCACCGCCCGGTGCACCCGGCCCCCGCGTTCGCCGCGCTCGATCTCCTCGTGCAACTCGGAACTCATGCGCGCGTCCCACTCAGGTGGTGCGACGCGCCGACGCAACCTGCCCCGCGTGTCCCGTTAGTGCGGGGCGTACTGCCGGCCCAGCTCAGCTCGCGCGTCCCGCACATGCGGTGCGCCGTGCCGACGCATCTCGCCCCGATCATCACAACTGTTCCGTTCGTCCCATGGGTCGCGCTCGTCAGAGCGACAGCCCGATCAGCACGGGCTCGGGGGCCAGTCGTACGCCGAAGACCTGTTCCACGCCGCGCTGTACCGTGCTCGCGACGGCGGCGACGTCCTCCCCGGACGCGGTGCCCCGGTTCGTCATGGCCAGCGTGTGCTTGCCGGACAGCGCCGCGCGTCCTCCGGCGACCTCCCCGCCGTCCAGGTCCAACAGCTCGTTTCGGGTGCCCGGCAGCCCGAATCCCTTGCCGAAACCGGCGTGGTCGATCAACCATGCCGCGGAGAATTTCACCGCACCGGGAACCTCCCGTCCCGTGGCGTCCAGGACCGGGTAGCGGGGGGCGTCCGCGGGGATCCGATCCGTGAGTTCGTCCTCCGGGACCACCGGATTGGTGAAGAAGGACCCAGTGCTGTACGTGTCCCTGTCCTCCGGGTCCAGGACCATGCCCTTGCCCGCTCGCAGTCGCAGCACGGTGTCCCACACGGTCGCGAGCGGTGCGCTCTGGCCCGTCTCGACCCCGAGAGCGGCGGCCAACTGGGCGTAGCGCACGGGCATCGACTGCTCCTGCCTGCGCAGGCGGAACGTCACGGACAACACCACGTAGCGCGGTGAACCGTGAGTCATGCTGCGTTTGAGCAGGGAGTCACGGTAGGAGAATTCCAGGTCCGCGAAACCGAACGTGAGCTCCTTCCGGGCTTCCCGGTCCCACACCCGCACCCGCACGATGCACTGGGAGACCTCCGCGCCGTACGCGCCCACGTTCTGCACGGGCGTGGCACCTGTGGTGCCCGGGATCCCGGCCAGGGTCTCCAGACCGGCCAGCCCGCGCTGCACCGTCTCCCGAACGGTGTCCTCCCACGGCTCTCCCGCGGCGACGTCCACGAGCGCCGTCTCCGAGTCGCGGTCGACCGAGCCGTCCTCGTCCGAGACCGTGATCCCGCGCGTGGCCACGTGCACCACGGTTCCTGCGAACGGCTGATCGGAAGCGAGGATGTTGGAGCCGCCGCCCACGATCAACACGCGCTCACCGGCGTCGTCGGCGTGGGAGACCGCATCGACGAGTTCCGCTTCCGTGGTCACCTCCACGACCTTCTCGGCGGGGCCCCCCACGGCCGTGGTCGTGAGGTGGGACAGGCGTGCTGCGTTCATGAGGCACCACTCTAGTGCGGGAACTGCACAACCGCCTGAGCCTTGACGAGCACCTTGAGCTCCTTGGCTTCGGCCGGATCCGTATCCGGTTCGGAAAGGTCCGGAGCGGTCACGGTCAGGTCCACGCGCACCGTACGCGCCTCGGGATCCACGACTCCGATCACCCCGCTCACGGTCAGCGCGGTGCCCGGGACCACGCGGTCCTCGAACGCGTTGGGGACCACCACGGGCTTGCTGAACCGGGTCTGGTAGTCCACCACGGCGCCGGGATCGCCGGCCCACTCGGTCACCAGCGCCACGGCCGCACCCATGGTGAACATCCCGTGGGCGATCACGTTGGGCAAGCCCACGCCCTGCGCGAAATCCTGGTTCCAGTGGATCGGGTTGAAGTCACCAGACGCGCCCGCATAACGCACCAGGTCCGCGCGCGAGACCTCCACGCGGCGCTCCCCGATGGACTGACCCTTCTCGAGCTCGTCGAACGTGATGTTCACTGGTCCTCCCCGCGTACCAACAACGACGACACGGTGGTCGCCACCTTCTCCCCCGACACCGTGGTGATCTCCACGCGAGAGGTCACCATGGCCCCGGATCCCAGGGGACGCACGTTGTCCACCGTGACCGCGGCGGTCAGCTCGTCCCCGGCGACCACGGGGCGGTGATGCGTGAACCGCTGGTCCGCGTGTACTACGCGCGAGAAGTCGATCCCGGCCTCGGGATCGTTGACCAGGGCGGCGTCGGCCCGCTGGGACACAATGATCGCGAAGGTGGGCGGGGCCACCAGGTCCGCGTACCCGGCAGCGCGCGCCGCGGCGACGTCGTGGTGGGCGGCATCCGTGGCGTGGACGGCGCTCGCGAACTCGCGGATCTTCTCGCGGCCCACGAGGTACGGGGGGATGGACGGGTAGGTCCTGCCCACCACGTCAGCGGATATGGCCATGACTCTCCTCGATCGCTGGGAAGAATTTCTCCCAGAGTACTGGGCGAGCGGGCCCGCACGAACTACCGGGGCCGTGCACGCGCTCGTCCAGCCGCGCCCTTCTCGTTGGGTCGCTGTGCCAGCGTTGATCCGCTACCCGACATGGTGCCTCGCCCCTCCGACGTCCGATCGTGCCCACCCGCCCCGGAGGCTGCTCCGGAGTGCGGCGCCCTGTTCCTCGAGTGGAACAGGGCCAAACGGCCGCGAGGTGAATCGGGCTCCTCCGCGAGTCGACCTGACGGACGGGTGGCTCAGCAATCGGCGAGGGGGTCGCCCGTTCCCGGACTGCTCAGCAGCGGGTGGTGCGGGACCGGCTGTCCCGGAGCAATTGTGCCCGGGGACGACGAAGACGCCGCTCCCCGAGGGGAACGGCGCCTGAACGGTAGCGGTGGACGGGCTCGATCCGTCGACCTCACGATTATGAGTCGTGCGCTCTAACCAGCTGAGCTACACCGCCACATCATGGATGAAACCCACGGTTCACAAGGAGCCGCAGGTTCTCATCATGAGAGCCCCGACCGGGAATCGATCCCGGGACCTCCATCTTACCAAGATGGCGCTCTACCACTGAGCTATCGGGGCAACGCGGAATACTCTAACAGGAGATGAGCGGGTCGCAAAAACGAGCACCTCACCCCACAAGCCGCGCCGATTCACCCGCCACGGTGTGCTCCTTGATGAGCCAGCAGGCTTCGGGGGCATCCTCCCGACCGACCGCTTCCACGAGGTCCCTGTGCAGGTCCAGGCGGGAACGGATGCACTCATCCAGGGGGGCATCTCCAGGGATGGTTGCACCGAGACGGTGCGCACCTCCACGACGTCCAACAGGCTCAGGTAGATGGAACGCAGCAGCTCGTTGGGACTGATCCGGGCGATGCTCGCGTGCAACTGCTAGTTGGAGCGCACGAAGGCCACCGGGTCCGGGGCCTCCCACGAGCTCATGGCCAACAACATGTGCGCCACGTCCTTCGCGGGCACCGAGATCGCGCGCCGCAAGGCGTGGGGCGGGCGCGACGACCTGCGGGTCGAGTACGACAACGCGAGCCCCACGTCCATGTGCAACATCGGCCAGCACGATCTGGAACCCATCCTGCGGCCGCCGGCGAGCGCCACGGGGCGAGCATCCGGTTCGGCACCGAACTGCTCGAACTGACCCAGGACGGCCGCCGGGTCTCCACGATTGATCTGGTGGGCCGCGGGCGGGTTCACCCTGCTGACCGGGATCGGCGGGGCGCCGTGGCGCGAGGCCGTTCGCGTCGTCGGCGAGGAACTGGGTCTGCAGATCGCCGTTCACGGCATCGGTGCGGGACAGGACCTCGCGGATCCCACCGCCGAACTGCGTGCCGCGCTGCACAGCATCCTGGGCACCCCCGCAAGGGATGTACCCGACGCGCAGAACGCCCCCGCCCGGGGCGAACTGCTCACGGAAGGAGCCTGATCATGGCCCTGGGACTGTTGGTCCTGCGCCCGGCCCTGGGGCTGTTGCTCTTCGGCTGGTGCACGAGGACCACCACTGCAGCATCACCGAGGCGGAGCTCGCGCACCGCGTCACGAGTGACCCCGAGAAGTGGGGACCAAGGCGGGCCCGCCCATGGCTGCGGACCGCGCCGGGATCTCGTCCGCACCGATCGTGGACGGGCACACGTACCTGGTCGATTGCGGACGCGCCTGCGTGACCCAGTTCCACAAGGCGGGGCTGAGCTTCGCGTCCCTGCGGGGGATCTGCCTGACCCATCTGCATGCCGATCCCGTGGCCGACTACTTCAACTACTTCATGATGGCGTCCACGACGGGCCGAAAGAACGGGGACGTTATCCCCGGCCAGCTCGCGGTGTACGGTCCCGGGCCCGCGGGCGGTCTGCCGGAACCGTTCGGGGGTCGGCCGGTGGGGATCGCGAGCCCGGAGGAACCCACACCGGGCACCAAGTCCATGACCGCGCACCTGCTGCGGGCGTTCGCCTACACGAACAACATCTTCATGCGGGACGAGGACGTCCGGGACTACGACTCGCTCGTGGCCGTCAACGAGATCATGCCCCCGCACTCCGCCCACGTGATGGTTGAGGACGTGGGACCCGTGGCGCAGGCTTCCCATGTGGACCACCTGGTGCTCTCGCACATCGAGAACACGGGCGGCACCATCGATCCCGTGGAGTGGCACCGGCTGGCCAGCCGCGGCTACGACGGCCCGGTGACCGTGGGGCAGGACCTGCAGATCATCACGGTGGCCTGAGCCGCACGCGTCAGCGCACCTCACACCTCACGGGAACATGAGAAGCAGAAAAGGGCCGCGACCGGGACGATCGTCCCGGCCACGGCCCTTTGTGCTCTCACTCACCGGCCACGCCGATGACCGACCACGTCAGCGACCATCCCGGCTGAGCCGGTCCTGCTCAGTCGGCCGGCTCAGTGGCTCGCAGCGAACCGGCGAATCCGCGAGTCAGCGGCTCACGGTGAGGCAGTGAACCGACGAATCAGCGACCCGAGTAGCCGCCGTTGTCCGGGCGGTTCTTCCGACGCGGCCGGTCCTGCTGGTAGAACCCGCCACGGGAACGGCCGCCGCCGCGATCGTCGCGGTAACCGCCACGATCCTCGCGGTACCCACCGCGATCCTGGTAGCCGCCCCGGTCCTCACGGTATCCCCCGCGGTCACCACGGTCGCCGCGGTAGCCCCCGCGGTCGTTGCGCGGGCCCCGATCCTCGCGGTACCCGCCCCGGTCGTTGCGGGGCCCACGGTCACGGTCACCGCCGCGGAAGGGCTTGCCCCCGCGCGCGCCACCGGGTCCGCGATCCTCCTGGATCCGGATGGGCGAACCGTTGATCTGGGTGTTGGCCAGCTTGTCGAGGGTTCCCGCGGGGAGGTTCTCGGGCAGACCCACGAGCGTGAACGTGGGGCGGATGTCGATCGCACCGATCTGCGAACCGTTGAGACCGCCCTCGTGCGTGAGGGCACCCACCACGGCGCCGGGGACTACGCGATCGCGGTGCCCCACGGCCAGCTTGTAGGTCTTCATCCCGGCCTCGTCCCCCGGGGAACGGCGATTGCGGGGGCCGTCGCCGTCACGGCGCTCGCGGTCCCGCTTGCGCTGCGGCAGCTCGGGCAGGTCCTCCAGGAGGAACGGGCGGCCGTTCTGGGCGATCACGGCGAGCGCAGCGGCGACCTCGACGGCGTCGACGTCGTGCTCGGACTCGTATTGCTTCACGAGCTCACGGAACAGCGAGAGGTCCTCGGAGTCGATGGTCTCCTCGATCTGCTGCGCGAAGTTCTCCTTGCGGGTCTGGTTGACCTCGTCCGTGGAGGGCACGCGCATCTGTTCGACGGGCTGGCGGGTGGCCTTCTCGATCGCGCGCAGCAGGTACTTCTCGCGCGGGGTCATGAACAGGATGGCCTCACCCTTGCGCCCCGCGCGGCCGGTGCGGCCGATGCGGTGCACGTAGGACTCGGTGTCGTGGGGGATGTCGTAGTTGACCACCAGGGAGATCCGCTCGACGTCCAGACCGCGGGCTGCAACGTCCGTGGCCACGAGGATGTCGATCTTGCCGTCGCGCAGCGAGTCCACGGTGCGCTCGCGCAGGTTCTGTGGGATGTCACCGTTGATCGCGGCGGCGGTGTAGCCGCGGGCCTTGAGCTTGTCCGCGATCTCCTCCGTGGCGGCCTTGGTACGCACGAAGACGATCACGCCGTCGTAGTCCTCGACCTCGAGCACGCGGGTCATGGCGTCCAGCTTGTGCGGGCCCATGACCTGCATGTACCGCTGCCGGGTGTTGCTGCCCGTAGTGGTCTTGGCCTTGACCGTGATCTCCTGGGGGTCGTGCAGGTACTGCTGCGCGATCCGGCGGATGGCCTTGGGCATAGTGGCGGAGAACAGAGCCACCTGCTTCTCCGTGGGGGTCTGCGCCAGGATCTTCTCGACGTCCTCGGAGAAGCCCATGCGCAGCATCTCGTCCGCCTCGTCCAACACCACGTACGCGATGTCGTCCAGGTTGAGCGAGCCCTTGGCCAGGTGGTCGATCACGCGCCCCGGGGTTCCCACGACCACCTGCGCGCCGCGCTTGAGGCCCGCGAGCTGCGGACCGTACGAGGAGCCGCCGTACACGGGCAGCACGGTGAAGTCGTCCAGGTGGGTCGCGTAGGAGCCGAAGGCCTCGGCGACCTGCAGCGCGAGTTCGCGGGTCGGCGCGAGCACCAGCACGCGCGTGCTGCGCTGCGGGCCGTGCAGGTCGGACAGCTCCGCGAGCTTGGACAGTGCGGGCACCGCGAACGCGGCGGTCTTGCCCGTACCGGTCTGCGCGAGCCCGACGACGTCGCGGCCGCTCAGCAGCGCGGGAATCGTCGCGGCCTGGATGGGCGAGGGGTACTCGTAGCCCACCTCGTCCAGTGCCGCCAGCACGCGCGCGTCCACGCCCAGTTCGGCGAACGTGGGCGGGTTCGGTTCGGACTTCTCGGCGTCGGCGGGCTTCTCCGTGGAGCTGTTCTCGGCGCGCTTCTCGGCAGAGTCGTTCTCGACGGGCTGCTCGGCCGGCTCGGCGGCGTCGTCGTCCCGGGCGGTCTGCTCGGCCTCGGAAGGCTGGTCGGCGGGCTCGGTTGCCTCGCCGCTGTCGGTGCGCTGCGCGTCGACGACGACGTCGTGGTTGTCGGGGGCGTCGGTCACGGCGGGAGCGGCGTCGTGCTCGGGGGTCTCGTTGTGGGGATTTTCGTTCTGGGACAGGGAGTCAGTGGACACGGAAGAACCTCGCTTCGGTGGAACGGAGTGATTGTCACCGGTGCGCGCGGTACTACCGCTGAAGTCCTGGACCGACATGCCCGCTACGGCGAAACGGTTACGACAGACAAGAAACCGGGATGATAAACCACTAGCCTACCGCACGGCCGGGCCATGTCAGGCCGATCTGCGGGCCACCACGATGTTCGCCTCGTCACTCACGACCGTGTAGCCCGCGCCGTACATGTCCCGCGCGTAGCCCGTGACGTCCGCCGGTGGCTCGCCGCTCCACGTCCCGCCGAGCCGGTCCACGACCACGTACTCGGGGGCGGGATCGTCCCCGTTGCCGATCCAGTGCACGCGGGTGGTGCTCACGAGCCCGTTCATGAGCGAGAGGTCCGTGGCCACGCTCGCCCCGTGCGGGATGCGCTCCACCGCGGCGGCCTTGGCGTTGTGACGCGGATCGGGTTGCCATGCCTCGGCGGTGGCCAGTTGCGCGAGCGGTTGCTGGGTGCCCACCGCGAGCGCGACGACCAGCGCCGCCCACGGGGCCGCGCGCGCCATGGTGCGCAGCACCGCGCCCTCGCCGGGGAGGAACGGTGAGCGGTCACGGGTGAGGCGTCCGTTCGAGGCCCCGCTCCCGGCATGATCCCCCGCGGTTCGTCGGTGCGCCGGGCCGTCTCGGACGACGACGTCGCTCCCCGCCTTCCGCGCGCGATCCGCATCGTTGCGGAGCCGATCGATGGCGTCCACGAGCGCCACGAAGACCACGGGCATCAACACCGCGCTGTAGTGCCACCCCGGCCCCCAGTAGCCGTGGTTGGGGGACAGCATGCGCCACGCGAGCGTGGGCAGCGCCACCAGCGCGAGGGGTGAGCGCACCGCCACCACGGCGCCGATCAGCAGCAGGAGCAGCCACGTGACAAGCTTCTCAACCGGGACGACCTGCAACACGACCACGGAGGTGGGATCGCGCAGCAGCAGTGCCAGGTCGATCTTGTCCGAGTACGCGAACTCCCCCGCGGGGTTGAGCGCGGGCAGGATCACCCCCACCGCGAGCGCGGAGGCCAGGATGCCCCACACCATGAGTGCTGCGCCCCACCGCGCGGCCGGATCCCGCAGGACCGCTCTCGCGGGATCCGCCGATGTCTGTGCGGCGCCGCGGTCCCCATCCTGGCGGGCATCCGCGGTGACACCATCCTCAGTCCCGTGCACGGCACTGCGCCCTGCGCCGCGGTGGGTGTAGGCGCGGAACTCGGCCCAGCGGCGTCGTACCGCACGGTTCCACCCACGCGCGAACGGGACCAGCGCGTGACCGAGCATGAGCGCTCCGATCACCGCGACCGTGACCCCCAGGTCTTCCTTGACGAGGGCCACGGGCACGCTCCACAGGGCGGCCGCGCGCCACCGCCGTTCCCGCAGTGCGCACAAACCGAGCGCGAGCAGCGGCACGGCGAGCGCGATCTCGTGGAACTGCACCGCGACCGCGTTCTGCAGTCCGAAGCTCGCCGCGTACGCCACGCCGATCGCGACGGCCGGGGCGGGGCGCAGGACATGCAGGGCACACCGCGTGACGACGGCGGCGGAGCTCCCGAAGAGGACGTCCTGCAGGATCATGAGGGTGAGCGCGGAGGGGAGCACGGCGTAGATCGGTGCCAGGACGATCAGCAGCGGGTGGAAGTGATCCCCCAGGAGATTGAACCCGTGGCCCTTGATGTCCACGATCGGTGCGTGTCCGGAGGCGTACGCGGAGAGCAGCTGCGTGAAGATCGCGTTGTCCCACGAGGGGACGTCCCAGCGGATCCACTGGCTCCAGGAGAAGGCGCAGTACACCGCGGTCGTGAACGCTCCCACGAGGACGGGTAGCAACCATGCGGGACGAGTCCGCCCGGGGTCGGCCGATGCGGGGGAACGGGCCACGGTCCTCCCTCCGGGGTGCCTGTGCCGGGCGGCGGGGTTGTCGGACCCAGTATGCCAGCCGGGTGCGCGCGAGGGTGTCGGAGACCCGTGGCATCATCTGCGCATGACCACCACGGTGCGGACAGCGCGAGTCACCGGTTCGGGGGACTCCCCCGCCCGGTTGCGCTGGACGCCACCCGGGCCCGTGCACCTGGGCCAGACCCTGCGGGTGCTCGGGCGCGGTGCGGACGATCCCACGGTGCGCATCCTGAACGAGGACTGCGTGTGGATCACCACGCGCTCGAGCGGGTTGCCGGTGAGTGCGCGGTTCTCCCGCCCACCTCGCGTCGCGGGTGAGAACCCCCTGGACCGGGACGTCGTCGTGGACGCGTGGGGTCCGGGCGCGCAGCAGTGGTTGCCGTCCGCGCCCCGGTGGGTGGGCCACGACGATTCGTGGGAGGAGTTCGAGTCCTCGGCGGGTTTTGCGCAGTTGCCGCACCGGCTCGTCAGGGCGCGCCACGACCACCCGGGGATGCGCTTGCCGGCCACGGGCACCGTCCTGGACCGCGCCGTCGTCTCCATCCTGGAACAGCGCGTCACGGCGATCGAGGCCGTGCGGGCGTACCGGGCGCTGCTGCGCTGGATCGGTGAGGAGGCACCCGGACCCGCTCCGCGCGGGATGCGGGTGCCGCCCACGGCCGAGCAGTGGCGCAGGGTGCCGTCCTGGCAGTGGCACCGGGCGGGCGTGGACCCCGCCCGTTCCGCGACGGTCATGCGCACGGTGCAGCGGGCGTCGGCCCTGGAGCGCCTTGGCCGGGAGCCGGATCCGGCGCGGGTGCGGGCCGCAGTGCAATCGATCAGCGGGATCGGTGTGTGGACGGCCGCGGAGATCACCCAGTGCACCCACGCGGACCCGGACGGCGTGAGCGTGCGGGACTTCCACCTGGCCGACTACGTGTGCTGGTTCTTCGACGGCGCCCCCGGATCGGACGAACGCATGCTCGAACTGCTCGAACCGTGGCGGGGTCACCGGCAGCGGGTCGTGCGGCTCATCAAGGCCAGTGGGCACCGCAAACCCGCGTTCGGCCCCCGTCTCACGCCCCAGGATCATCGTCACCACTGACGGGGTTTGATGGGCCCGACCCTGGATCGGCGCCGCCGCGGCGAATGGGCTACTCCAGAGCGGCGTCGCCCCACAGAGCGGGCGGGGCGTGATGTCGCGTGCCGCGCGTGCTGCTCTCCCGCGGATGACAGCCCGACTGAGGTTTGGCTTGCCTGCCTGGCGGGGTTTTCATTTGCGACGCAAACTATCTGCATGGCACAGCACACCGCGGTGGAACCGCACGCGACCAAGTCCGGGGAGAAAATGAACAAGCTGCGCGCCGGGGTCCTGGGCGCGAACGACGGCATCGTGTCCGTGGCCGCGACCGTCGTCGGCGTGGCCGGGGCCACCGCGGCCACGACGCCCGTGCTCGTGGCCGGTTCGGCCGCCGTGATCGGCGGCGCACTGTCCATGGCGCTGGGTGAGTACGTGTCCGTGTCGAGTCAGAAGGATTCGCAGGAGGCTCTCATCGAGAAGGAGAAGTGGGAGCTACAGGCCATGCCGGAGGCCGAGCTCGACGAACTCACGCAGATCTACCGGGATCGCGGGTTGAGCGAGACCACGGCCCGACAGGTCGCGGTGGAACTGTCCGAGAAGGACGTGTTGCGTGCCCATCTGGATGCCGAACTCGGGATCGACCCGGATGACATTCCCAGCCCGTGGGGTGCCGCGATCTCCTCCGCGGTGGCGTTCCTGCTGGGTTCATTGTTGCCGCTGCTGGCCATCCTGCTCCCGCCCGCCCCATGGCGGATCCCCGTCACGTTCGTGGCCGTGCTCGTGGCGCTCGCGCTCACAGGGACGCTCGGTGCCCGGTTGGGTGACACCCCGCACGTGGCCCGCGCCGCGACCCGTGTGGTGACGGGCGGTGCGCTGGCTCTGGGTGCGACCTTCCTCATCGGTTCCCTGCTGGGGGTTTCCGTGGCGTGACGAGCCGCGTGAAGAACGACTGACGGGCGGCGGGGTCCCACATCCCGCCGGACAAGCGGCCCGGGCATTCGGACCGGATATACGGAGAGGGCGGCTCCTTCGGGAGCCGCCCTCCGTGTTTCATGAGCGTGTGCCGTGTGGCGCGGGCATGACATCATCTGCGTATGACGAGAAGTGCGCGCCACTACCCGGTCTACATACGCCGTGGAACTCAGGATCAGTTCTGCTGATCCCCCGCGGCGCCGGTCTCCGCCTCGGCGGCCTGCTTCTCGACCTCCGCGCGGACCTCGTTCATGTCCAGGTTCTTGACGGCGTCGATGACCTGTTCGAGCGAGGATGCGGGAAGCGCGCCGGGCTGCGAGAACACCATGATGCCCTCGCGGAACGCCATAAGCGTGGGGATCGAGGAGATCTGGGCGGCGGCGGCCAGGCCCTGCTCGGCCTCGGTGTCCACCTTGCCGAATACGATCTCGGGGTTGTTCTCGGAGGCGGCCTCGTAGGTGGGTGCGAACTGCTTGCACGGTCCGCACCAGTCCGCCCACCAGTCCAGCAACACGATGTCGTTGTCAGAAATGGTCTGGCCCAGGGTGTCCTGGGTGATGTCTACAGTAGCCATGAAACCAGCGTAGGACTCCGTTCCGCCGGGCTCCAGAACGTTCACTGCGGGCACAAGGAACGCCCTGGGCGCCGCGCCGTCGGCATTCCCAGGAATCATCCGTGAGGAGCCACCCGTGACCTTCAGACTCGGTATCGCCACATGGGGGGGGGAACGCGCTCCCCACCCCGACACGGGTGAGCTTCCCAGTCCGCGGGAGGGGTTCCTGCAGCTCACCGAGTTGGCCCGCACCGCGGACCGGGTGGGCCTGGACATCGTGGCCGTCGGTGAGGGCCACGGGGCGGAGCACGTCAACCCGGATCCGTTGCAGCTGCGGGCCGCGGGACACGGGATCGGCGTGATGCTCAACGTCATGGAAGGCCGCTGGGACCAGCTCGTGCCGTACGTCAAGGCGTACCGGGAGGCGCTGCGCGGCTTCAGGCGCTCCACGCGCGGCGCGGTGGGCCTGCTGCTGCCGGGCCTCGTGGTGTCCGACGACGACGCCGCCCGCTCCCCCGACGCCCTCACCCTCGCCTATCCACACTTCGCCGCCAGCACGAGAACCTTCGGCGCCGCAAGCGCCGACGACCCCGCGTGGACACCGCGTGGACACCGGAGGAGTTCCGCGAACAGTGCGGGCCGGAGGGTGCGCTGCTCGTGGGCGGTGTGAGCGACGTCGTCACCACACTGCGGGCCATGCGCGAGACGTTGGAGCTGGATCGGGTGCTCGTGCGCGTGGACGTGAACGGTCTGCCCCACGACGCGGCGCTGCGGACCGTGGAACTGCTCGGTCGAGAGGTCCTCCCGGCGCTACGCTGAGCCCACCCGCGCTGCTCTGAACTCCCGCACCTGCCACCCACCCCGCTGCCCACATCCATGGGCTCCGCCCCGCCACATCACGCCCCGTCCTGCGGCTTTTACTGAGCTGAAGCAGAAACGGGCGCCCTCAGCTGCTGGTGCTCCACTAGGAATTCGATGCGGTCGGCACAGAGGGCGGATGAGCCGCGGAGCAGGGCGCGGCAGAGCTTGGCAGGGAAGTCGCGACTGCAGCAGGGCCCTGGGACGAAAGAAGGGGCTCCCCGGATCATCTCATCCGGGGAGCCCCTTCGGGATGATCGCTCATCCCCGTGGGTGGCAGGTGAGGGATTCGAACCCCCGTAGGCAGTGCCAGCTGATTTACAGTCAGCCCCCTTTGGCCGCTCGGGTAACCTGCCGAGAGCGCACAGAGCGCATTGCACCCCCGCCGTGCGGGAGCACCTCAACATTACACAGCACACCCCCCGTCCCCCAAATCAGCGCGGGTGCCCCCAGAACCCCTGAACGGCCGGGAGCGTGACATCGGTGCCCCCACGCGGGTGACCGCGAACTGCGCGGGGAGCCCGATCACCACCGATCCGCCCGGTTCCGGCACGAATGCGCTCATCGCGGGCAATTAGGCTGGTGGGTGACATCACGCACCCAACACACCCAGGAGGACAACCGTGGCTTCGGAATCATCATTCGACGTGGTCAGCAAGGTCGACAAGCAGGAAGTGTCCAACGCCCTGAACCAGGCCCAGAAGGAAGTGGCCCAGCGCTACGACTTCCGCGGGGTGGGCGCGGATATCGACTTCTCCGGCGAGAAGATCCTGATCAAGGCCAATTCAAAGGAGCGTGCCCAGGCCGTCCTGGACGTCTTCCAGTCCAAGCTGGTCAAGCGCGGGATCTCCCTGAAGTCCCTGGACGACGGCGAGCCCTACGCCTCCGGCAAGGAGTACCGCATCGAGTGCTCTATCAAGGAGGGCATCGCCCAGGACCAGGCCAAGAAGATCACCAAGCTCATCCGTGACGAGGGCCCCAAGGGTGTCAAGGCCACCATCCAGGGTGATGAACTGCGCGTCTCGTCCAAGTCCCGTGACGACCTGCAGGACGTGATCGCGCTGCTCAAGGGATCGGACGTGGAGGTCGACCTGCAGTTCGTGAACTACCGCTGACGTGACCCGGCCCCGGCGCTGCGCCAGCACCGCGTCGGCCCCACGCCCGTCACACGCCGGTCGGCATCCGCAGACCAGGAAGCCGTGAGCCCCGAGCGGGGATCACGGCTTCTTCCGTACGGGGTTCGCCCCCCGGGCACCACGGCGGACACGCGGGCCGCAGTCGTGGGACAACGCGACGGGCCGGTCGCATGCGACGCCCACCGCGACGTCGAAACCCGAACGCCGCGTCAGCGGCCGTAGAACCCGCCGTTGCGTGCCATGTTCTGCAGCCGCTGCACGCGGTCGTCGGTGGAGGGGTGGGTGCGGAACAGGCCGGAGACCGCACCGCCGCGGAACGGGTTGGCGATCATCAGGTGGGACGTGTTGACCACCTTCTGGTCCTCCGGGTTCATGGGCCGCTGGGACGCGCCGCCCTCGATCTTGCGCAGTGCCGAGGCGAGCGCAAGGGGGTCGCCGGTGAGCTTGGCGCCGTCCTCGTCGGCGTCGTACTCGCGCGTGCGGGAGATGGCGAGCTGGATCACGGTGGCCGCGACGGGTGCGAGGAACGCCATGAGCAACCCCACGAGCATGTTGCCACCGCGGTTGTCGTCACCGCGCCCGCCGCCGAAGATGGCCGCGAACTGCAGCACCTGCGCGGCGGACGTGATGAGTCCCGCCACCGCGGCCGCCACGGACGAGGTCAGGATGTCCCTGTTGTACACGTGCATGAGTTCATGGCCGAGCACCGCGCGCAGCTCGCGTTCGTCGAGCATCTGCAGGATCCCCTCGGTGCAGCACACCGCGGCGTTGTCCGGGTTGCGTCCGGTGGCGAACGCATTGGGGCTCATGGTGGGCGCGATGTACAGCCGCGGCATGGGCTGCTCCGCCCGGCGGGAGAGCTCCTCCACGATCCGGTACATGGCCGGTGCCTGTTGCGGGCTCACGGGCACCGCCCGCATGGACCGGATGGCGAGCTTGTCCGAGTTCCAGTAGCTGTATGCGGTACCGATCAGCCCGATCACCGCGAACAGGATGATGAAGAACGAGCTGCGCGTGGCCCCGGCGATGATCCAGCCGATCGCCAGCAATACCACCCACATACCGCCCAACAGCAGCACGGTCTTCAGTCCGTTGTAATGGCGGTGCATTCAGTGTTCTCCTGTGGGGTCTAGCGGGGCAAGAAAATGTTAAGGGATATCGACGGTACCAATGCGGACGGCGGCAACGGCGGCAACGGCGGCGCGGGCAGTGGGGGCGGCCCGTCGAGGCAGATGATCTCCCCCCCTCCCAGTCCGAGCGACACCTCGCAGCCGGGGTCCGTGGTCGTCGGGGGCGGTGGTGCCACCCCCGTCGAGGGGGACGGGACCGGTGTTTGCGTAGCGTCCGACGGCGCGGGGGAGGCTCCCTCGCCCGGGTCCGCGGGGTTCCCTCCCGGGTCCGCGTCACCCGGGGACGGGCTCGGCGACGGCGTGGGCGGGACGTCCGGATCGGTGCCGAGGTCGGGGGCAGAGGACGACATCGCACCGCCCGCTCCGTTGCCCGGCGCACCCGGGTCCCCGGGCAGTGGCGCACCGCCCGGCCAGCGACCTTGCGAGTCACCCTGATTGCGGCCGGTCTGGCCGTCCGGGCCTTGTCCCTGGGGGACGTCGTCGCGGGCCTGCTCGGGGCGGGACGCGTCGGAACCGCCGAGGGCCACGGACCCTCCACCGTCGGAACCGCCCGAGTCCCCCTGAGCCGCGGACGCGGAATCTCCACCATCGGCGGCACCGCCGTCCGAGTCCCGACCGGCGGAATCCCCAGCGCGGGAATCACTGCCGTCCGCATCGTCGTCGCGACCGGCTGCGGGTGTCTCGGAAGAACCGCGGGCGCCGGACGCAGCGGCGTCGCCGTCGGAAGAGTTCACATCCGGGGAGGCGGCGACGGCGGGCGCACCGCCCGAGGGATCGCCCGGCGAGTTGGACACGGCCACGATCCCCACGGCCGCGGCGGCCGCCACCAGGACGCCGACCGCGGCGATCGCCAGGCCCATACCGGACGATGCGAACGCAGCAATCCCCGTGGACTGCCCTGCGGCTGCAGCCCCGGACGAGGCGCCCGCGCCGGCCCCGGAGCCGCCGGCACCCGGACCCCCGGAGGTTGCGATGGCGCTCCCCGCCGCGCCATCGAAAGCCGGGGTCCCCGCGACTCCCGGAGCCTGGGACGCGGCAGCCCCGAAGCCCGCCAGGGACGTGCCGGCGAGCGCGTCCACGAGCCGACCGCCCGCGCCGGCCCACAACGGAAGTCCGGCTAGGACGGGCAGGAGCCAGCCGCGCATCCCGATCCCGAGGTCCTGGAGCTGCAGGTACTCGGCGGTGCAGCGGGGACACCGGTCCAGGTGTTCCTGCACGACCTTGGTGCGTGACGGGGTCAGGGAACCGCGCGCGAACGCACCGAGCTGTCGTGAGTACTCGCCGCAGTCCTCGAGTGCTCGCACCGAGACGTGTTCCTGCATGTAGGCGGTGCGGAGTCCCTCCCGTGCGCGTGTGCCCAGCGCGGAGACCGCGTTGGGTTGAATGCCCACGGCGGAGGCCACCTGACGCGGCTTGCGCCCCTCGATCTCGAGGTACCACAGCACTTCCTGCCAGCGCTCTGGCAGGGACGCGAACGCGCGGGCCACCACCACGGAGTCCACCTGGCGCACTACCGTGTCCTCGAACAGTTGCACACGGTCCAGCGGCCCGTCCGGCTGGGGGTCCACGGGACGCGTGCGGCTGAGTTCGTTGGCGCGGTCCGCAGCGAGCCGGGACACGGCCGTAACGAGGTAGGCGCGCAGGAACTCCCGGGGGCCCTTGCCCTCCTTGAGCAGCGCGAACACACGCGTGAACGCCTCGGAGACGAGGTCCTCCGCTTCCGGCTCGTTGCGGGAATGCATGCGGGCCACGGCCAGCGCCGCCCCGCGGTGCCGTTCGTAGAGCGTGGCGAAGGCATGCGAGTCACCTTCGCGGACCGCGCGTAACAGGTGTTCGTCGCTGATGCGTTGGCCGCCCTGGCCCGGGTGGTCCCCGGTGCCGGGAACTGCTCTGTGTGACATGGCGCTCTCTGCCCACTGGAAGTAACTCGGTACCTCCATTGTGACAGCCGCGGGCGCTGCGCGGCAGTCCGCGACCCCGCCCCTCCCCCCGCGTTCCCGCTGTCACCGCGCCGGCCCGGTCATGGCCGGGGGCGGGACCGGCGCCCCCACGCCGGTCCCGCCCCCGTCTCCTAGTGCCATCTCCCTCCCCCGCGCCGGACAGCCCGTCCGGCAAAGAGACGCTCTCACCCGCCGCGTGCCGCGCGATGTGTCCCCGTGGTGATCGCGGCACCGGTTCGCCGGTCCCAGAGCGATCGGACCGTCCGGGATCCCGCGCAGCCCGCGCGGGATCCACTACGTAGACGCACGGGATCGGAAATCATGACGCGAGATCCGAAAACTTTTTTCGCGCGTCCCGTCACGGATGACGACGCCGCTGCGCGCGGCCTTCCGCGCGCCCGTCCCGGACCGCGACGGCCCCACGCGGCGGGCGGGGCGCGAGCGCACCACGGCGGTGCCCCGGGGCCGCGGGCGGGGACGGACATGTCGACGGGGACGGCGGCGTCGGCAGCGTGGGAGCGCCGTAACCGCGACTATTGTGAGTGGCTCAGAATAAGAATAGAATCATCCCATGGAGACCACCGTTCAGGCCGCGCCGCACCCGTCGCGGGATGCGTGGACCTCGCATCTGCGCTCGCACGGGCGCAGGGTCACCAGACAACGTCTTGCCGTGTTGGACGCCGTGTCCGCGGTCCCGCACGCTACCGCCGAGGACACCGTGCAGCAGGTCCGCTCCGTGCTGCCCAATATGTCCGTCCAGTCCGTCTACGTGGTCCTCGCGGACCTCGCGGCGATCGGGATGGTGTCCAAGTTCGAGCCGCCCGGATCCCCCGCGCGCTACGAGATCCGCACCGGGGACAACCACCACCATGCGTACTGCGTGCGCTGCGGAGTGGTCCAGGACGTGCCGTGCGCCGTGGGCCATGCCCCGTGCCTCACGCCGTCCCAGGACCACGGCTTCGAGCTGCTAGCCGCGGAGGTCGTCTACCGGGGTGTGTGCCCCCGCTGCCAGGAAGAGCTCGCGGCGAGCGCGACCGAGGCCCGCTGAGCCACGCTGACACCGGCTCCCTGACGCGCGGCCCCTGGCATACAGCCCTGGCGCACCCCCCGGACACGCCCCGCGGGTGTGGAAACTGCGGACGAGATGCGCCGCAATTCCGACCCACCGACCTCTCAGTCGCGAGGCTGCGAGGTACCGCCCTGTTCGCGCTGCGTGACGAGCTCCAGCATCTCCCGCAGCTGCGCCGTGGGCAGGGTGGCCACGGGGGCCATGGCATTGAGGCAGATGGCCGCCGCACCCGATTCGAGCGCGAACTCCAGGATCTTCCGGGACGGGGCCGAGCGCACCGTGAGCGCCGGGTCCAGGGCGGCCACCTCCGCCGCGGACGTGAAGACCAGCAGGGTGTCCGGTGCGGCGCCCTCCTCGGAGGGTTGGACCATGACCGGGATCGCGTTCTCCCCCTCGTCCCGGGTGCCGAGCATGAGGTGGCCGTTCGGGTTGAGCAGGGCCCCCAGGACGTCCGCCATGGCATTGTCCAGCAGCGCTTGCTTGAGTGCCTCGTTGTGGGGTGAGCGGCCCACCCACTCGATCTGCTGGCGGGGGATCCGCAGGGCGTGTTCGGACGCCGGGTCCACCACGATCTCGTCGTACTGGGTGTCCTGCGCGACCATCTCGATCATCGCGCTCGCGCGCTGGCGCAGCAGGACGGGTTCGGCCAGATCCGGGTTCTTGTTGCTGCGGGTGAACATCTCGCGGGCCTGCTCGGCGGTCGTATACACGGCCAGTGCGCGACCACCGTCGGGCTGGGCGACCGCCTGGACCCGGATGTGGGACTGCGGCCCCACGGGCTGACCGTCCTCCCCCGGGACCAGGTCCGATCCGGAGATGTCCAGCAGCACGGTCCCGGCCAACGCCTCGCGCAGGGCCCCGGCCAGGGTCCGCTCCCCGGGTTCGCGAGTGAACGCCTCGGCCGCCGCGCGCAACCGGGGGTGCACGTCCCCGTGGGAGTCGTCCTCGGAGGTCGGTGCGAACGGCAGCTCGACCCCGGCCTCATCGGCCAGTTCCAAGGCCCACAGCGGCGTGCGCTCCTGGGTACGCGGGAACTCAGTCAGCTGAGCCAGCACGTCCCGGCCCGTGTAGGCGCCCTCGTCCGCGTAGGGGCGGGGCAGCTCCCGGAAATTGTAGGACGCGCTCGTGTGCAGCGTGGGCTCGGGCCACCCGCTCGCGGCGATGCTCACGGACGCGGTGAACCAGCTCCCCCGCCCGGGCACCGCGCAGCTGCGCTGCAGTTGCGCGATCGTCTCCAGCACCGGGCTGTCCTGCTTGATGGGCCCTGCCGCCCCGGGGATCACGGAGCCGTCCCTGTTCTCGACCACCCGCAGATGGACCCGCCCGCCCTGGGGCTTGAACTCCACGAGCATGGTGTCCCAGCCCGGTTCCGTGCGCAGGACGGACATCACCCATTCGCCCACCCGTGCCACGAGTTCACGCTCACTGGGTGCGGGGGTCGTCGATTCGGGCCGAGGCTCAGAGGTCATGGTGTGGTGTCCCTTCGACCCGTGAGCCACGGGTCCGCTCGCTATAAGTTCGCGCGATCTCCCCCGGTCGCTGCCGGGCGCCGCGCGCCCCCAGCCTAACGAACCGCTCGCGTGCGAGGTCCCAACACGGCCGCGGGGCGCGACGTCGCTCGGTGCGGCCGCGGCGTCGTCGTGGGGTACGTGCCGCGGGCAGATACAGGGGCCCCACAGGCACCGACGTGCCGTCCGGCGCGCGCTGGCGTCCGCGCCAGTTGTTAGCCTGGACCCATGACGAAAACTTTGCAGGAGTTGATCGACGCGTCGATCTTCCTTTCCACCGAATACCAGGCAGTGCTGGCGGAACTGTCCCAGGGCGCGGAGTGGGACGTGGACTTTTCCGCGCCGTCGTTCACCCTGCAAACCACGCCTCCCGTCACCCTGACCCCCTACCTGTTGGGCACCGAATCTGCGTCCCGCGGGTCCTTCGTGTGGTCGTGGCAGGAGCTTGGGCACTTCAACCCGCGCGTGGTCTCCGCCGCCGTGCAGGCCAAGCAGGCCGGTGAGCGTCACGAGGTCTCCGAGCTGACCACGGACGAGCTGCCCCTCGAGGACGGTCTGGCCCGCAGGCTGACCCTGGCCGCCAAGGCCGTCACGGGTCTCTACGCCCACTATCCCGCGCGCGCCGGTGGCAACATCACGGCGTGGTTGCTGCTGGACGGCCCCGAGTTCGAGCTGCCCCGACTCACGGAGCAGCGCATGATGCAGGTCATCGGGGAATCCCTGACCACGGACACCGCCGTGGACCACAACCTCGCCGTAGCCAGCTACGCCAAGCTGCGCGGCGCCCACGTGGAGTGGGACACGGACGCCACCTGTGTGGTCACCGTGCACGACGGCGCTCAGCGCTTCTGGTTCGACGACCACCAGATCACGGGCGTGGAACCCGCTGAGCCCTCCGTGGGCGAGGACGAACTGCGCGAGCTCGAACACCAGGCGCAGACCCACCGCGAGGCCCTGCTCGAGGACCGCCGTGCCGCGGTGGCCCAGGCCGAGCAGCTCGGTGAGCAGCAGCGCGTGGAGTCCGCCGAACGCAAGCGGCGCGAGCGTGAAGAAGCCGCCGCAGCGGCGTCGTCCGCGTCCGAGCAGGAGGAGCCGCTGCCCAGCGAGCTGTCCCGCGAGGAGATCGAGGCGCCCGAGCCCGAGCAGCCCGAGGGGGACGTGGCCGTCCCCGCGAGCGAGGTGCGGGACCCGGACCGCCCGTTCGACCAGGAACCCACCTCCGGACCCGCCGAGCCGGGTCGCGTGGAGACCACGGTGCTGCCCGGTCCCTCCGGGGACGCGGCCACCGCCGGCCCACAGGCCTCCCCGCACCCCAACACCACGGCCATGTCCCGGATCCCGGACCCCGAGTTCGCCGCGGCCCAGCCGGGGATGCAGGACGAGGACGCGGCGCGGGACACGCGCGAACCCACTGCGCCGGAACCGAGCGAACCCGCGACGGAGCAGCCAGTCCTGCGGGACGTTTCCGAGGACACCGTGGCCCGCGAGCGGGCCGAGCGGGAGACGGTGGTCGCCCGCGAGACCGTCGCCGGCCCCGGCGCTGCTGAGGACGACATCTCCGCCCCCGCCGTGGTGGACGGCCAGGAGGTCAAGACCAACGAGCAGGCGGAGAAGAAGGGCAAGAAGAAGCGCGGTTTCCTGAGCCGTTTCTTTGACCTCTGATCGCGAACCGACGCGGCGGTCACCGGGGATAGGATCGGACGGTGACTGACAACGCGACTTCCGGCCCGGGCCCTCACCAGCAGAAGAGGGCCCGGGCCGGTTTCGGCTACGGGTTCGCCGCGTACGGGATCTGGGGGTTGCTGCCCCTGTACTTCGTGGTCCTGGCCCCGGCCACGGCGTACGAGATCGTGGCCCTGCGCATTGTCTTCTCCCTGGTGGTCTGTCTGCTGATGCTGGCCGTGACCCACTCCGTGGGCCGGTTCATCCGGTTGTTCCGGGACGGCTCGGCGGTGCTCGCGCTCACGGTGGCCGGTGTGCTGATCGCCGGGAACTGGTTGCTGTACACGGTCGCCACGACCACGGGGCACACCCTCGAGGCGTCCCTGGGGTACTTCATCAACCCGCTCGTGGCCATCCTGCTGGGTGTCCTGGTGCTGCACGAGAAGCTGCGCCCCCTGCAGTGGACCGCGATCGCCGTGGGTGCGCTGGCCGTGGTGATCATGGCCGTGTTCTACGGCGCGGTGCCGTGGCTCTCACTGGGCCTCGCCTTCACGTTCGGCTTCTACGGCCTGGTCAAGTCCCGCGTGGGCTCGCGCTATCCCGCGCTGATCACCCTCACCGGGGAGACCGCCATGATCACGCCGCTCGCGCTCGTGGCGGTCGCGCTGCTGGGCGCCCAGGGACAGATCACCCTGACCTCCGGGGGCACCGGGCATTTCCTGTTGCTGCTGTCCTCCGGCGTGATCACCGCTGTTCCGCTCCTGCTGTTCGGCGCCGCCGCCGCCCGGCTGCCCCTGAGCACCGTGGGCATGCTGCAGTACATCGCACCGATCGGCCAGTTCATCCTGGCCGTCCTGGTCTTCCACGAGGAGATGCCCCCGGAGCGCTGGGTCGGTTTCGGCCTCGTGTGGCTCGCCGTGGTGCTGCTCGTGCTCGACGCCGTCCGCGCACCTCGCGCGCCCCGTCTCCCCCGCCGCTGAGCGCACCAGGTCTCACCGCCACTGACAGCACCCGATCCCCCGCCGCTACGCGCACCCGGGGCCCGGAACGAGAAAAGGCCACCCCTGATCAGGGGTGGCCTTGTCTCATGGGACCGTGTGAATCAGATCCGCGACTCGGGAGCCGCGCCGGCGTTCACCCGGGATCCCGGGTCACCGTCGGTGGCCGCGCGGTGCGCGGCGTCCTCATGGGAGCCCTCCGACGGGGTGTCGAGCTCGTCGACCTCCTCGGGCGAGCGCTTGATGTTGATCAGGGCGAGCAACAGCCCACCCCACACGGTGACCATGGCCACGATCATCATGACGACGGACATGGTGCTCATGAGAGTTCTCCTTCCGAGCGGCGGGGCTGGACCTGGGCAGACGACCGGCCCGCGGCGTCGCCGACAGGGTCGGTGTGACCCGATCCGGCGTGCGCCCACGGGGCCTGACGCTGCACCACGGTCCCGTCCTCGATGGCGCGCAGGGAGAAGTCCTGGCCCAGTGCGGGGGTGCGGGTCGCGGTGTCCTGGTAGTGGGACAGGGGCTTGTGGCGCGCGAGGGTGCCGCGGTCCACGTAGGCGTCCTGGATGGCGGGGGCGGGGCTCGTGAGGGCCTCCGCGGTGCGCCGGGACCAGGGCAGTCGGGACAGCAGGTAGGCAAAGACGATCAGGGCCACGGCCATCCCCCACCCGAACGTGTTCACGAACCACTGCGGCATGTCGTTGTAGCCCTGGGACACGGTCTCGGTGAGCTGGTCGATGAGGATGTAGCCCAGGATCACCGGGGTCACACCGCCCACCATGATCATCCACGTGCGCCCGAGCTTGAAGGACGAGACCGAGTTGATGTGGTCACGCAGCGTGGGCAACGCCGAGAAGCCCGCGGTGAGCAACAGCACGGACACCAGGGCCGCGGCCACGATGCCGAAGTTGTTCACGAACGCGTCCACGACGTCCAACAGGTTCAGCCCCGTGGTCGTGGGGAAGAACAGCAGGGAGATCGCGGCGAGCGGGATGACCACGAGGGCCACGGCCGCGGGGCGCGAGAGCCCGAGCTTGTCGCGGAAACCGGCCACGATGACCTCCACGATGGAGATCAGGGACGTGAACCCGGCGAACGACAGGGCACCGAAGAACAGCACACCGATCAGCGTGCCGAACGGGGCCTGGGAGATGATGGCCGGGAAGGCGATGAACGCGAGACCGATCCCGGACGTCGCGACGTCGGCGACTTCCGTCCCGGAGGCCGAGGCCATGAAGCCGAGTGCTGCGAACACGCCGATACCGGCGAGGATCTCGAAGGACGAGTTCGCGAAACCGACCACGAGCGCGGAGCCGGAGAGGTCCGAGCGGGGCTTGAGGTAGGACGCGTAGGTGACCATGATGCCGAAACCCACCGAGAGGGAGAAGAAGATCTGCCCGTAGGCCGCGACCCACACGGAGGAATCACCCAGTGCGGACCAGGACGGGGTGAACAGGGCATCCAGACCCGCGGCGGCACCCGGCAGCGTCAGGGCCATGCCCACCATGATCAAGAACATGACCACGAGCAGCGGGATCAACACCACGTTGATCTTCCCGATCCCGTTCTGCACGCCCATCATCAGCACGATCAGCAGCACGAGCCACGCGATGGCCGTGGCGATGAACACCGGCCAGATGAAGTCGAAACCGATCGTGACCTCATCCGAGACCCGCATGTAGTCGCTCATGAAGAAGGTCGCGGGATCGTCCCCCCACGCCTTGCTGAACGAGAACACGGTGTACTGCATGGCCCATCCGATGATCAGGGCGTAGTACACGGCGATCACCACGCAGATGGCCAGCTGCCACCACCCGATGGTCTCGAGTTTGGGGTGCAGCCGTCGGAAGGACAGCGGGGCGGACCCGCGGTAGCGGTGACCCACCGCGTAGTCGAGCATGAGCAGCGGGATACCGGCGGTCAGCAGGGCCACCAGGTAGGGGATGATGAAGGCGCCGCCGCCGTTGTCGAACGCGACGTACGGGAACCGCCAGATGTTGCCGAGCCCCACGGCGGAGCCGATGGCGGCGAAGATGAACATGGTGCGCCCGGAAAATGCTTCCTTCGCGGCGCGACCACGTGTCGTGTCTGTGGACATGGATGAACCTCACGCGGGACGAATCCCATCGGCGCGCACGCGGAAGCCCTCGTGGCGCGCAAGTGGATTACGGATGCGCCAAGCTTACTGAGAACTCAGCCCCTGCGATGCACCACGCCGTGCGCGAATTCGATCAGTGCCGCTTTGGCCACGGAATCGTCGAGCGGTTCGAGGGCCGCGATGGCCTCGTCCGCCCAGTCGTTGGCGATCTGCCACGCCTCCGCAGCCGCGGGGTGCTCGGACACGGCCTCGACGGCGCGGGCCAGGGCGGCGTCGTCGGACAGGTCCCCGTCCACGAGCTCGAGCAGCTCGCGCGCGGAGGCCGCGGCGGCCGGGTCGGAGCCGGCGGCGTCGCGGCGCAACAGCAGGACCGGGAGGGTGTCCACGCCCTCGCGCAGATCCGTACCGCGTATCTTGCCGGAGACGTCCGGGTGGCCGGTGAGGTCGATGATGTCGTCCGCGAGCTGGAACGCGAGTCCCACCTTCTCGCCGTAGACGACCATGAGATCCACCACGGAGCGGGGCCCCCCGCCCAGCAGGGCGCCGTACTGACCGCTCGCGGCGATCAACGAACCGGTCTTACCGGAGAGCACCTTGATGTAGTGGGCCACGGGATCCTCGTCCGGGGCGGGACCGGTGGTCTCCTGCAGCTGCCCGATCACCAGGCGCTCGAACGTGGTCGCCTGGATCATGAGGGGTTCCTGGCCCAGGGCGGAGACCATGGCGGAGGCACGTGCGAAGATCATGTCCCCGGTGAGGATGGCCACGGTGTTGCCCCACACCGTGTGCGCGGTCTGCACGCCCCGGCGCATGGGGGCGGAGTCCATGACGTCGTCGTGGTAGAGGGAGGCCAGGTGGGTCAGTTCCACGACCGCGGCGGCCTCGATGACCTCGTCCGTGACCTCACCGGCCACTTCCGCCGCGAGCAGCGTGAGGAGGGGCCGCACCCGTTTACCGCCGGCGTCGAGCAGGTGCCGGGCCGTGACGTCCGCGATCCGGTCCGCGGAGTGCACGGACTCTGCCAGCCGCTGCTCGATCCGATCGAGGCTGCGCAGCATGAGCGGGCCCAGGTGGGAGTCCTGGGCGATGAGCTCGAACCCTTCGGGCAAGCGCAGGGAGTCATTCGGGCGGCTGGGGTCAGTCACGATCCACCACTCTATCGACAATTCAGCTCGCGGGGGTCAGTGCGTCCAGCACCGCGATCGCGCGATCGGTCACAGTCCGGGCGGGCCGGTCCGACAGTTCCGTCATGACCCGCACCGCGAAGCGCATCATGGCCGGGACGCTCATCCCCGCCCGTAGGGCCGCGGTGAGGATCGCCGGGTGGCCGATGAGCTCGGCGAGCGCCCGGCCCTGCGTGAAATGGGCCCCCCATTCGGCGCGCACGAGCTGCGGGTAGCGGGCGAGCGCGTTCTCCCGTTGCTGGTGCCCGTTGGCCTCGGCGGCGTCCACGATGCACGACGCCGCGAACAGCGCGGACTCCATGGCGTTGGAGATCCCCTCCCCGTTGAACGGGGACACGAGCCCCGCGGAGTCCCCGAGCAGCATGAGCCCGGGAACGTAGTGCGGGGTGCGGTTGCCGGCCATGGGCAGCGCGGCCGAACCCACCCGGCCCACCTGGTGCTCCGGGTCAAAGGTCCACTCGGCGGGCATGGACGCGGCCCAGTCACGCAGCACCGCGCGGTAGTCGAGCTTACCGAACGCGGGCGAGGTGTCCAGGATGCCCAGGCCCACGTTCGCGGTGCCGTCCCCCACGCCGAAGACCCAGCCGTAGCCGGGCAGCAGGGAGCGCTCGGGGTCCGTGCCGTCCGCGAGTTCGAGCCACCCCTCCATCCAGTCGAGCTCCGAGCGCGGGGAACGGTAGTACGTGCGCACGGCCACGCCCAGGGGCCGATCCGTGCGCCGGTGCAGACCCGCGGCCACGGCGGTGCGGGTCGAGTTGCCGTCCGCGGCGAGCACGAGGTCCGCGCGGTGCTCCTCCGTCTCGGAGGTGCGTCGCCCGGTCGCCGGGTCCATCACGGCTGCCTGCACGCCCACGATCCGCCCGGTGTCATCACACAGCACGTCCCGCACCGTGCGGTGCTCGATCACGTGCGCACCGGCACGCCGGGCGTGCCGCACCAGGTCCTCGTCGAAACCCGCGCGCGTGCGCACGAGTCCGTAGGACGGGAAATCGGTCAGTTCGGGCCACGGGACCTCCACGGTGCGCCCGGACGCCACGAGTCGCAGTCCCTTGTTGGCCTTATAACCCTCCGCGGCGCCGTGCGGCAAATCCATGAGCTGCATCTGGCGCACGGCCCGCGGCGTGAGCCCGTCCCCGCACACCTTCTCCCGCGGGTAGCCGCTCTTCTCGAGCACGGTCACCGCGATCCCCTGGCTCGCCAACCAGTACGCCGCCGTGGCACCGGCGGGGCCTCCCCCGCTGATCAAGACCTTCACTGCGCCGCGGCCCTCCGCTTCCTGTGTTCTTCCTTGTGATGTCGGCGCGCCCGCGTGCTGGACGGACCACCCGCCCATTGTGTCATCGCCCGCCGACGCCGCTGTCCCCGCCGTCGTCGCGGCCGCCGCCATCCGTGCGGCGGCGCGGGCCTCGCCACGTACGCCGTGCCCGCCGTCGTCGCTCCGCCCACGGACTCGGCAGGAAGCCGGGCCGGTCCCGGTCCCACCCGACCGACACCGCCGCGCCCACGCGCGCGTCCTATGCTTGAGGACGATGACACCCGAGTTCCCCGCACCCCGCCTGAGTGCGCTCACCCTTCCCCTGTCCGAGGTTCCCGCGGCAGCAGAGTTCGCCCGCAACCCGGACGTCCGGCGGTTGCTGGGCAGCGCGGACCCGGCCACGTGGATCATGCGCGGCAAGGGAATCGTCGGCCTCGGTCGCGTGGCGGCCTACCGCGTGCGGGGCGGGACCCGGTTCACCTCCGCGCGCGTGTGGTGGGACGAGCTTCGCCAGGACGCGACCGTGCATGACTCCGTGCAGCGCCCCGGCACCGGTTTGCTGGCCTTCGGGGCGTTCGCGTTCGCGCCGTCCTCCACGGTGGACTCCGGGCTCATGGTCCCCGAGCTCGTGATCGGCACCGACGCCCATGGCGCGTGGCTCACCCTGATCTCCACCGGACCGTCCGAACCCACGGTCGAGGACGTCGGCGCCGCGTGGCGTCGCCTCGTGCGCGCCGCACCCGCGGTGGCGCGGCCCGAGGAACCGGACGCAGCGGCGTCGTCGTACCCCACGGCCGTGCCCGGGACCCTGGACGAACAGCGCTGGATGGAGGCCGTCGCGGACGGCGTGGGGATGATCCGCGCGGGGGAGCTCGACAAGCTCGTGCTCGCGCGGGACGTGGTCGTGGACACCGGGCGGCCCATCGAACTCGGTGCGGTGCTGGGGCGGTTGAGCGAACGCTTCGCCACGTGCTGGACGTACTGCGTGCGTCTGGGCCCGGAGCAGGAAGGCTCCGAGCAGGAGGGCTTGGAGGACGGGGAGGGTGCGGGCCGGTTGCTCGGCGCGACCCCCGAGATGCTCATCCGGGTGCATCGCGGCACCGCCACGGCCCGTGTGCTCGCCGGGACCCTGGACCGCCAGGACCTGCCGGACGGCGCCAACCCCGAGGACTTCGCCGGTACCGAGCTGGGCGGGTCCGAGAAGCAACAGCGCGAACACCGCTTCGCCGTGGACTCTCTGATCACGGGGCTGTCCCCGTACGCGGATGAGGTCTCCGGCGGCGAGCACCCCTTCATCCTGGCGCTGCCGAACGTGTGGCATCTCGCGTCGGACGTCACCGCGCAATTGCGTGCGGGCGTGGACGGGACCCTGCCCTCGGCCCTCGAACTCGCGGAGGCCGTCCACCCGACCGCCGCGGTGTGCGGGACGCCCACCGAGACCGCCGGGGCCGTGATCGAGGACCTCGAACGCATGGACCGTGGGCTCTACGCCGGCCCTGTGGGCTGGCTCGACGGCGCGGGTAACGGCGAGTGGGGCATCGCCCTGCGCGGCGCCGTGCAGCTGGACGCGCACCGGGCGCGCGTGAGCGCCGGCTGCGGGATCGTGGCCGAATCCGATCCGCGCGCCGAGCTCGCCGAGACCTGGGCGAAACTGCGCCCCATGCTCGAGTCCCTGCCCGCACGGTGGGACCGGGAGTAAAGGGATTCCGGGCCGATCCGGGCACCCCGTAGTAAAATCGCCACGAGTTTCACCCGGAACCCCACATCTCCCCGAGGAGCACACATGTCAACCCTGCGCCGACTCGTTCCCGCGCTCGCCGTCCTCTCCGCCGCAGGCTTGGCACTGACCGGTTGTGAATCGACCTCCGGGGGCGGCTCCCAGGCCGGTGGCTCCGACACGTTCACCGTGTGCACCAATTCTCCGTACCCGCCGTTCGAGTTCGAGAAGGACGGCAAGATCGTGGGCTTCGACATGTCCCTGGGGGACGAGATCGCCAAGGACCTGGGCCGGGAGAAGAACGTGGTGCAGGCGAACTTCGAGACCCTCGAGTCCGGAGCGGCGCTGGACACCGACCAGTGCGACGCCGCCATTTCCGGGATCACCATCACGGACGCCCGCAAGCAGTCCGTGGACTTCTCCAAGCCGTACTTCAACGACCAGATCGCCCTGCTGACCACCAAGGATTCCGGGATCCGCGGCTTCGACTCCGTGGGGGACAAGACCGTGGGCGTACAGCAGGCCACCTCCGGTGAGCAGTTCGCCAAGGACAAGCACCTGAAGACCCAGCAGTTCGAAGACGTGGAGCTCATGTTCCAGTCCCTCGAGTCCGGTGGCGTGCAGGCCGTGTCCGGGAACATCTCCACGCTGTCCAAGCGCGCGAAGGACAACCCGGACCTCGAGGTCGTGCAGACCGTGGACACCAACGAGAACCTGGGCGTGGCCGTGAAGAAGGGCAACACCGAGATCCTCGACTCCGTGAACAAGACCCTGGACCGCATCACGAGCGACGGCACCATGGACAAGATGAAGAAGGAGTGGATGGGCCTGTAGGCTCCACTCCCCGAGAGCAGGACATCCGTGCCGGGCGGTGTGACACCGCCCGGCACGCATATGTGGGCAACCCACGGACAGGGAGACATCCATGGCCATGACCACCCGGCAGCGCGCCAAGCTGTCGCGGGGCATCCAGTACGCCGTACTCGTCGTCGTACTGGTAGCACTCGTGTTCCTCGCGGACTGGAACGTGCTCTACCAGCGCGTGTTCAACCCCGAGGTCGCACTGAACCAGTTCCCCGGGATCATCACCGTGGCGCTGAAGAACACCCTGATCTACACGGTCCTGGGCTTCGTGGTGGGCCTGACCTTGGGCGTGGTCCTCGCGCTCATGAAGCTCTCCTCCGTGGCGCCCTACCGGTGGATCGCGACCCTCTACATTGAGTTCTTCCGCGGCGTGCCCGCGCTGCTCGTGTTCCTGGCCCTGGGCTACGGCATCCCCCTGGCCTTCGGCTTCCGCTTCAACCACTACGTGACCGTGATGATCGCGCTCGGCGTGGTCGCCGCCGCGTACATCGCCGAGTCCCTCCGCGCAGGTCTGCAGGCCGTGCCCCCGGGGCAGTATGAGGCTGCCCGTTCCCTGGGCATGTCCCACACCCGCGCCATGGTCACGATCGTGATCCCCCAGGCCCTGCGCATCGTCCTGCCGCCGCTGACCAACGAGGTCATCCTGCTGACCAAGGACTCCTCCCTGGTCTATCTGCTGGGCATGGGCGTGCAGCAGTACGAACTCACCAAGTTCGGCCGCGAAGGCATCTCTGACGCCGGCGCCGGGCTGACCCCGCTCGTCGTGGCCGGCATCTGCTACCTGATCATCACCGTGCCGCTGGGGCTTCTGTCCCGCCACTTCGAAACCAAGACCGACCGGGTCAAGAAGTCCTAGGAGCTCCCAGTGTCCACTTCCGCAGCCTCCCCCGATCCCGCATCCTCCGACCCGTCGGCGACCCCCGGGGCGGATCCCGCCCGGGGTTCCCAGCACGACGCCGCCTCTACTGCAGGTCCCAGCTCTGCCGCGACCGGTCCGGGCCGTTCCGCTGCCCGGTCCCCGGGTGTATCTCGCGCGTCCTCCGACGACGCCGCTGCCGCGTCCGACCGGGGCCACTCCGGTTCCGCCGCGGTGCACGTGCGCGAGCTGCACAAGTCCTACGGGGACCTCGAGGTGCTGCGCGGGATCGATCTGGACGTGGCCACGGGTGAGGTCGTGTGTCTGATCGGGCCCTCCGGTTCCGGCAAGTCCACCCTGTTGCGCTGCCTCAACCTCCTGGAGTCCCCGCAGTCCGGGACCATTTCCGTGGGCGGGTTCACGGTCACGGACCCGGATCTGGACGTGGACGCCATGCGCCGCCGCGTGGGCATGGTGTTCCAGCAGTTCAACCTGTTCCCCCACCTGAGCGTGCTCGAGAACTGCACGGTGTCTCAGGTCAAGGTGCTCAAGCGCTCCAAGGAGGAGGCCAAGCGCATCGCCCTGGCGAACCTGGAACGCGTGGGTCTGGAGGCAAAGGCCGGCCAGCGGCCCACCCAGCTCTCCGGCGGTCAGCAGCAGCGCGTGGCGATCGCCCGGGCGCTGTCCATGGACCCCGATCTGATGTTGTTCGACGAGCCCACCTCCGCTCTCGATCCCGAGACCGTGGGCGACGTCCTCGCGATCATGCGCCAACTCGCGGATGACGGGATGACCATGCTCGTGGTGACCCACGAGATGTCCTTCGCACGCGACGTCGCCGACCGCGTGGTGTTCATGGACGGCGGCGTGGTCGTGGAACAGGGCCCCGCCCGCGAGGTCATCGGCTCACCCCAGCACGAGCGCACCCGCACGTTCCTCTCCCGGGTCCTCAACCCCACCACGGTGGACACCCCGGAGTAATCCGCCCGCCGACTCCCGTGAAACGGGGGCCCCGCCCCCGTGATCCCGCAGCAATGGGCGGGGCGCTCGACGCCGCGTGGAAGCACACGACGACGGCGCCGCTATTCGGGAAGAACAGCGGCGCCGTCGTGGTGGAACACGGGTGCCGAGCGGGTGCCCGACCGGATCGGCAGATCAGACGCGATCCGTGACAGGGATGTCGGTGGCGGACCCCGGGATGTCCTGGGTCTCGAGGATCTCCTCGGCCTTGGTCTGTTCCACCGTGCGCTGACGCGGCACGAGGATGGTCACGAGCGCACCGAACAGGGCCACGGCACCGAAAATGTAGAACGCGGTGGCACCTCCCAGGTTGGCGGCCAGGCGCCACCCGCCGATGAGTGGGCCGAAGATCCCGCCCAGGCGGCCGGAGCCGGAGTCCCCAGGCCACGCCGGCGGCACGGGCGTTGGTCGTGTAGTAGTTGGACGTGAAGCCGTAGATCAGCACCTGGGTACCCAGGGTGCCCACACTGGCGATCGCGATGACGATGAACAGCACCGGCAGCGGTTACGCGAAGGTCATAAGCGCCAGGGGGATGGCCGCGAGCACGAACGTGGTGGCCACGATGCGTTGCGGGCCCGAACGGTCCGCGAGCTTGGAGGCGAGCATGCCGCCGATCACCGCGCCCGAGTTGAGCACCGACGTGGCGCTCGTTACTCGACCTCGGTCCTGACCGAGAGTGCGACCCATGGCACCGGGAGCACCCCCTGGGTTTTACCAGGGGTGCCTCTTTCCCGGATTGTGAATGAATCGGCGTGAGTGAAACACGCACCCTATGGTGAGGACACCTATTCACCGGCGTTCACGGTGGTCCCGGCGGGGTCGGCCGGCATCCCTCGGGGCGCGCATCCCGCGCCGATGCAGCGCGCCCACCCGATCACGACGTCATGAGCGGCCCCTGCGGGAGGCGATGAACCGCGGTCAGCCCCGGTTCACCATCCCGGAGGGCCGCACCGAGATCACCTCGACCTGAGAATCCCGCGTGGCGTCCACTGCCGTGCGCACCGCCGCGGCAATCTGCTCGGGGCGGATCCAGTCCTCGGGGTGGTACTCGTTGCCCATGTACGCCTGCAGTTCCTCCTGCATGTCCGTGGCCACGCGCCCCGGGTGCACCGAGCTCACGCGCACGCCGTTCTCGCGTTCCTCCTCACGCAGCGCGTCGGTCAGGGCGCGCAGGGCGAACTTGGTCCCGGAGTACAGCGCCGCCGACGGGCCCGAGGTGAACCCCGAGCCCGAGTTGATGGCCACGACGTCACCGCCAGCCACGCGCAGCTGGGGCAGGGTCAACCGGGTCAGCTGGGCCACGGAGATCACGTTGACGTCGAAGATCCGCTCCCACTGCTCCCGCGTGGCCTCCTCCACCCGCGCTTGCGGTGCGATCCCGGCCGAGTGGACCAGCACGTTGAGCCCCTCGAACTCGTCCCGCAGGGGTTCCCACGCCTCGGCGACCTGCTCGTCCGAGCTCACGTCCGCGGTGAACGCCCGGGTCCCCGGACCCAGCCCGGCGAGTTCGTCGCGGACCCGCTGGACGTCGTCGGCGGAACGTCCGCCCACGAAGACGATGTGGTCCCGTGCGAGGTCCTGCACGATGGCCCGGCCGATGCCGCGGGTGGCGCCCGTGACGAGCGCGGTGCGGACGGTGGTCGTGTGAGTGCTCTGCTCAGTCATGACGCCATGCTAACGAGCGCCCCGGACACCATGGGCGGCGCATACGGCCGCGGCCGGCCCGGGACGGTACGCACGGCGAACGGTGAAAAACATGTGAGCGCCGAGTGGCATTCACTTCCCCGCGCGATGCTCCCGTTCGGAGGGCTCGCCCTCAAGGTACTCCCGCACCGCTCGCGCACCGGCGTCCCTGGCGGCCACGTTGAAGTCCCGCAGGCTCTGCCGGTCCAGTGTGACCTCGATGACCCGCCGGCCGGCCACGGGTGCGGCGAGCGCGGCGGCGAGTTCGATCGCGGTGTCCGCGCTCACGTACTGGACCCCGTACGCCGCACACAGCTCCGCGATCCCCACCGTGTGGGGGGTTCCGAAGAAGCGCTCCACGGTCGCGGTGTAACGCGGGTCCCGGCCCAGGTCCCCGTGTTCCAGGGTCTGGAAGATCCCGCCGCCGGAGTCGTTGACCACGATCATGTGCAGGTCCGGAACGCGTTCGCCGGGTCCCAGGAGCAGTCCCCCGGCGTCGTGCAGGAACGTCAGGTCCCCCATGACGGCACGCACGGGCCGCCCCGTCCCCAGTCCCACGCCGTGCGCGGTGGCCACGGTCCCGTCGATCCCCGCGAGCCCGCGGTTGGCGATCACCGCCAGGGGCCCCCGGGCGCGGGCCACGAGATCCAGGTCCCGAACGATGTTGGAGGACCCCGCCACGAGTACCGACCCGTCCGCGCACGCTGCATCCCACACCGCCCGAGCTACGTGCAGGCGCGTCAGCGAGGGTTGGTCGTCCGCGAACCGCAGCACCGCGGCGTCGGCGGCGGCTCCCGCCTCGCGCCACGCCTCGAGCCACCCGGGTTCCGCGGGTCCGACGGCGCTCGCTGCCTCCTCGAACGAGCCCACCGCGTCCTCGGGGCGCCTGCCGTGCTCGAACCACGGGGCGGGATCGGGTCGCACGGCGATCACCCGCACGTCGGGGCGCTTGAGCAGCGCCGAGACACGGCGACTCAGGGTCGGGCGGCCCACGAGGATCACCGAGTCCACGCGGTCACCGAGGGGTGAGTCCAGCACGCTCTCGTAGGACGCGATGGCGGCCTCTCCCGCGCGCGCCTGGGACGAGGGTTCGGCGAGCAGGGGCAACGAATGCTCCAGCGCGAAACGCTCGGTGGTAGGCCCCGCGCCGTCGCCGGCAAAGATGAGGGGATGTGCGGTGCCCGCGGTCGCCGAGGGTGCCGGGGGCACCGAAGACTCAGAGTCGGAAGACACCCGCCGCGAGGCATTGGAACGCATATCCGCGCCGTCGGCCTCGGAAGTCACACGCACGAGCTCGTTCCATGGCGCCGACTCCGCGATTCGCACCGACTCGGCGGGCGGGAGGAACGGCTCCAGGAGCACCGACCACGGGTGCACCCGGATCCGCGCGGCACCCCCGGAACGCACGGGCCGCACCTCACTCGCGAGGTCGCGGGCCCAGCTGCGCAGGTGACGGTGGTCATCGTCGCACACGGGGTACAGCGGATCGCGCAGGGCCACGTTCACATGCACGGGTCCGGGCGGATCCTGCTCATCGCCGGGAAGGGCGGCCAGGACGTGATCGAGCAACGATTCCACGTCCTCGCACTGCTGCGGCCATGACAACTGCGGATCGTCCGGGGGTAGCAGGTCCACGGCCGCGCGCACGAAGTTGGCGAACATCCCGGGTTGCTGCGTGGTCTGGTTCGCGCCGGTCCCGCGCAGTTCGGGCGGGCGGTCCGCGCTGAGCACCACCAGGGGGACCCCCGCGTGGGAGGCCTCCATGACCGCCGGGAGCAGCTCACCCACGGCCGTCCCGCTCGTGGTCACCACGGCGCACGGCAGGCCCGTGGAGCGGGCGATGCCGAGGGCGGTGAAGGCGGCGTCGCGCTCGTCGATCCGCACGTGTACCGACAGTGCACCGCTGGCCTGCGCTGCGGCCGCGGCATATGCCAGCGGCGCGGAACGCGACCCCGGGGACACCACGAGGTGTTCCATCCCGCGCATCGCGAGGGCGCGCAGGACGGCGGTGGCCGAGACGAGGCTGGGGCTAATCACGCTCCAGAGCGTATCGACCGGCACCGACACGCACAGCGGCCCCGGTGCCGCGCCGTCGTCGACGACGTGGACCGGGGCCGCAAAGGTCACTCAGGGATGGCTCAGATGGCCCACTCCCCCGCGTCCGCGCGGAGGTTACCCAGCACACCCGGGGTGTTGACGCTGTCGTCCTGCACCATGCCCGCGGCCTGCGTGCGACCGGACTGTGGGTCGATGAGCAGGAACGAGCCCAGCGCGTGCGACTGCGTGTACGCAGTGGTGAACAGCGGTTCGGCCACGCGTACGGTCACCCGGCCGATATCATTGAGCTCGAACGACTCCACCGATTCCGCGGCGAGGCTCTCGAGGTTCAGCCGCCCGTCGAGCGAACCCACGATCCCGCGCACCACGCGCGTGGTGTGCTTGAGCAGCACGCGCTGGCCCTCGCGCAGGGGCTTCTCGTCGTCGAGCCAGCACACCACGGCCTCCACCGACTTGGTGCCCGACGGCGCCCCGGCCGGTTCCGCGATCAGGTCACCGCGCGTGATGTCGATCTGGTCCGCGAGCGTGAGGGTCACGGACTGCCCGGCCACGGCGTACTCGGTGGGAGCCCCGGCCACGTCGATGCGCTCGACCGTGGTGGTGCGCCCGGCCGGTTGCACGGCGACCTTGTCCCCCACGGCCACCGAACCGGAGGCAATCTGGCCCGCGTAGCCGCGGTAGTCCACGAACTCCGGGGACAGTGCGGCGGACTGCGGGCGGATGACGCACTGCACGGGCAGCGCGAACCGTTCCGCCTGGGTGAGCTCGGACGAGTCCGGGAGGTTCTCGAGCCAGCTCAGCAGGGACGGACCGTCGTACCACGGGGTGTCCTGGGAGGCCTCGACCACGTTGTCGCCGCGCAGCGCGGAGACCGGGATGATCCGCAGGTCCAGCACACCCAGTTCGTCCGCGAGTTCGTGCAACTGTCCGCTCAGTTCCCGGAACGCTTCTTCCGCATCGGGCAACAGGTCGATCTTGTTGACCGCGACGATCAGGTGCGGCACTCCCAGCAGGGCCCCGACAGCCAGGTGGCGCCGGGTCTGCTCCATGATCCCGTGGGTGATGTCCACGAGCACGATCAGCGCGTCCGCGGTGGAGGCACCCGTGACGGTGTTGCGCGTGTACTGCACGTGCCCCGGGCAGTCCGCGAGGATGAAGCTGCGCGCGGGCGTCGCGAAATAGCGGTAGGCCACGTCGATCGTGATGCCCTGCTCGCGTTCGGCCCGCAGCCCGTCCGTGAGCAGCGCGAGGTCCGCGGCGTCCAGGCCGCGGGACTGGCTGACCCGTTCGATCGCGTCGAGCTGGTCCACCAGGATGTTCTTGGTGTCGTGCAGCAAGCGGCCCACGAGCGTGGACTTGCCGTCGTCCACGCTGCCGGCCGTGGCGATCCGCAGCAGGCTTGCTCGGTTCTCGGTGCTCATCTCTAGAAGTAGCCCTCTCGTTTGCGGTCCTCCATGGCGGCCTCGGACACGCGGTCGTCCGCGCGGGTGGCCCCGCGTTCGGTGAGGGTGCTGGTCATGACCTCAGCCAGCACCTCCTCCGCGGTCGTGGCCGGGGACTCCACGGCACCCGTGCAGCTCATGTCACCCACGGTGCGGTAGCGCACGGTGCGCTGCTCCACGGTCTCGTTCTCCCGCGGGCTCACGTACTCACCCACGGCGAGCCACATCCCGTCGCGGCTGATCACGTCCCGCTCGTGGGCGTAGTACAGCGGGGGCAGGTCGATGCCCTGCTCGGTGATGTAGGACCAGATGTCCAACTCGGTCCAGTTGGACAGCGGGAACACCCGCACGTGCTCACCGGGGCGGTGGCGCGTGTTGTACAGGCTCCACAGTTCAGGGCGCTGGTTACGCGGATCCCACTGGCCGAACTCATCGCGCAGGCTGATGATGCGTTCCTTGGCGCGGGCTTTCTCCTCGTCACGCCGGGCGCCGCCGTAGACGACGTCGTGCTTGCCCTCCGCGATCGCGTCCAGCAGGGGAACGGTCTGCAACTGGTTGCGGGTGCCGTCCGGGCGCTCGGCCAGGCGGCCGTCGTCAATGTAGTCCTGGACCTTGGCGACCTCCAGGCGGATCTTCAACCGCTCCACGGTGCGGTCCCGGAACTCCAGGACCTCCGGGAAGTTGTGCCCGGTGTCCACGTGCAGCACGGGGAACGGGATGGGGGCCGGCCAGAAGGCCTTGGCGGCCAGGTGAAGCATGACCACCGAGTCCTTGCCGCCGGAAAACAACAGCACGGGGCGCTCGCCCTCGGACGCGGTCTCGCGGAAGATGTGGATGGACTCGGCCTCGAGGCGCTGCAGCTGGGAGAGTGTCACGGACTCGGAGGTGGTCGTGGTCATAGATGGATCCCGCATTCTGTCTTGCCCACACCGGACCAACGACCGGCGCGGGGGTCTTCTCCGGGCGCGACCTTGCGCGTGCACGGTGCACACCCGATGGACGGGTAGCCCTGGCCCAGCAACGGGTTGACCACCACGAGGTTCTGCTCGGCGTAATCGACCACGTGGTCGAAGCTCCAATCCACCACGGGGTTGAGCTTGACCATCTGGTGGTGCTCGTCCCACTCCACAGGCGCGGCATTCGCGCGGTGGGGTGTCTCCTCGCGCCGCAGCCCGGTCACCCAGGCCTCGTAACCGGCCAGGGCCTTGTCCAGCGGCGCGACCTTGCGCATCCCGCAGCACAGGCCCGGGTCACGGTCGTGGAGCTTGGGACCGTACTTGGCGTCCTGCTCGGGCACGGTCAGCTCGGGCAGCAGGGTCCGCACGTTCACTGGCCAGTCCGAGGCGAAGCGATCGCGGGTCTCGAGGGTCTCCGGGAAGTGGTAGCCCGTCTCCAGGAAGAGCACGTCCACGTCCTTGACGTGATTGCTCACCAGGGCGGGGACCACGGTGTCGGAGGCCATGGAACACGCGACCGCGAGCTTCTTCCCGAAGGTCTCGGCGGCCCACGCGAGCACCTCGTCCGGGTCCGCATCCCGCAGTCCGAAGCGCTGCTGCGCCTCCTCGACGAGCGCCTTGAGCTCCTCGACGGAGCGGGTGCGTCCGGGAGAAGCGGCCGCGGGGTCCTGCTCGATGGTCGTGGTATGAGCGGACGACGACGCGTCCGCCGCGCCACTGTTGCCTGCGGTGTCGGTCCTGGTCATTTCAGTGAATCCTCCTGGGCGTTCAGGGCCCACTCGGCGAAGCTCTGGTGAGCCTCGCGCTCGTCGAGGAACGTGCGGGTGACACGCTCCACGTAGTCGGACAGGTCATCTGCGGTGATCTTCAGCCCGCGCACGGTGCGACCCAAACCGCCCTCCTCACGGTCCGGGGAGGCCAGGCCGCCGCCCAGGTGCACCTGGAACACGTATTCCTCACCGATGTACTGGCCCTTGAGGCCGATGTCCGCGGTCTGGATACGCGCGCACGAGTTGGGGCACCCGTTGATGTGCAGGGAAATGGGGGTGGGGATCTCCACGTCCTGGAGGCGCTGCTCCATGTCGTCGATCACCCGCGCGGCAAGACCCTTGGTCTCCACGAACGCGAGCTTGCAGAACTCGATCCCGGTGCACGCGATCGTGGACCGACGGAACGGGCTGGGCTTGGCGTGCATCCCCCACGGGCGCAGCGCCTCGATCAGGGAATCCACGTTCTCCGGGGCCACGTCCAGCACCAGGACCTTCTGGTGCGGGGTCAACCGGATCCGGCCGGAACCGGCGGCCTCGGCGGCGTCGGCGAGCGCCACGAGGGCGTCACCGCTCAGGCGACCCGCGGTCAGCGCGAAGCCCACGTACTTCTTGCCGTCGTTCTGCTCGTGGACCCCCACGTGATCCGAGTGACCCACGGCGCGCTCGGGGGCGGGACCGTCCGGCAGCTCGCGACCCAGGTACTCATCCTGGAGCACCTGGCGGAACTTCTCCGGGCCCCACTCGGCGAGCAGGAACTTCAACCGGGCCTTGGTACGCTGCTTGCGGTAGCCGTAGTCGCGGAAGATCGCAGTGACCCCGGCCCACACGGGCACGACGTCCTCCGGCGCCACGAACGCACCCAGGCGCTCCCCCAACCGCGGGGACACGGACAGTGCACCACCCACCCACAGGTCGTAACCGGGACCGAGTTCCGGGTGGTTGACCCCCACGAAGCTGACGTCGTTGATCTCGTGCACCACGTCCAGGGTGCGGCTGCCGGTGATCGCGGTCTTGAACTTGCGCGGCAGGTTCACGTAGTCCGGGTTGCCCACGAACTCTGTGCGCAGCGCCTCGAGCTCGGACGTGGGATCGATGATCGGATCCGCCTCGACGCCCGCCACGGGGCTGCCCAGGAACACGCGGGGGGTGTCACCGCACGCCTCGAGGGTCGTGAGCCCCACCGAGTCCAGGCGTTCCCACATCTCGGGGACGTCCTCGATGCGCAGCCAGTGCAGCTGGATGTTCTGCCGGTCGGACACGTCCGCGGTGCCGCGCGCGAAATCCCGGGAGATGCCACCCAGCACGCGCGTCTGCTCCGTGGTCAGCTGTCCGCCGTCTAGGCGGATGCGCTGCATGAAGTACTCATCCGAGAGCGATTCGGCGTCCAGCTTGGAGGTCGACGCACCGTCCACGCCCTGCTTGCGCTGCGTGTACAGGCCCAACCAGCGGAACCGCCCGTGGACGTCGTCCGCGGGGATCGAGGCGTACCCCGTCTTGGAGTACGTGTCGATGATCCGCTGCCGGACGTTGAGCGAGTTCTCCTCCGCTTTGAACTCCTCGTTGTGGTTCAGCGGCGTGCGGCCGCTGACCTTCCACTGGCCCAGATCGGTGCCCTTGCGGGGTCCGCGCACGCGGCCGGACGCCGCGGCGGGGGCCTGGTCCTGGGTGTCGGCGGAGGGTGTCATGGGTGCTCCTTGGGTGAGGGGGAGGCAAGTCGCTCCAACGTACCGAGCAAGCCTTCAGTGCAGCGATTCACCGTCACAAACACGTCACATAGCCGGCATTCCCCCTGGTCACCCGCGAGTACAGGCCGACGTCGCTCGGTCGACACCGCGGCGTCGTCGCCCGCTGTTTCCGGGCACGACGCCCCGGGCGGAACCGCGGTCCCCCGCGATCCCGCCCGCGCGTGCGGTGGTGCTACGAGCTCAGCCCTCGAAGGACTTGGGCGCCTGGCGAGCGCGGCGCTTGAGCTCGGCATTGCTCTTGCCTTGGTACCCGCGGTACTTGGGGCCGTTCTTGCCGTTCTTGCGGCGCTTGTCCTGGTTGCGGCCCTTACCCGGCTTGTCGCTCACGCCACCGGGGAACTCGGGCTGGTCCTCGCGGTTCTTGTGGAAGACCTGGACCACCGCGGGGCGCGGCATGGAGAACTCGCCGGCCCCGGCGCGCGTGGGCAGCACGTAGTCGGGGAAGTACGAGCGGGGCTGCTCGAACGTGCCGTCCTCACCGGGGTGCTGCACGGCCACGTAGACCATGCCCTCGATGTCGTGGATCACGGGACCGCACGTCTCCGCGTCCTGCGGCACGGCCAGGAACTGCTGCACGCGACCGCGATTGGCACCCTGGAGGTCCACCTTGAACAGACCGTCGTTGTAGCCGATCTTGGAGGGCGCACCGTCCGTGGAGATCCACAGGTTGCCCGCCTTGTCGAAGGCCACGTTGTCGGGGCACGAGATCGGGGAGACCTTCTCCTTGGGGAACCCGCCGAAGTACGTCCCCGAATCCTTGGTGGGGTCACCGCACACGAGCAACAGGTTCCAGTCGAAGCGCGTGGCCTGGGGCCGGTTATTGCGCTCGGTCAGTTCCAGGATGTACCCGTCACGGTTGCCGGTGCGGGGATTGGCCTCGTCCACGTCCGCCTTGCCGGGCTTGCCGCGATCGGAGTTGTTGGTCAGCGCCGCGTACACCTTGCCGGTGTGGGGGTTGGGCTCCACATCCTCCGGGCGGTCCATCTTGGTGGCGCCGGCCTTGTCCGCCGCGAGGCGGGTGTAGACCAGGACCTCCTCCACGGACATGCCGCGGACCATGGACTTTCCACCCTTGAGCAGGGGCAGCCACTCGCCGGTGCCGTCGAACTCGCCGTCGCGGGGCAGCTGGCCCGTCCCAGTGATCTCGGGGGCCTGGGAGTTGCCGCGCAGCCGGGCCACGTAGAGGTCGCCCTCGGAGAGCAACTTCATATTGTGGGCCTTGTCGCCCTTGCGGTATTTGCGGGACGAGACGAACTTGTAGATGTACTCGAACTTCTCGTCGTCACCGGAGTACGCGACCACCGTGCCGTCGTCACCCACGCGCACGTTCGCACCCTCGTGCTTGAAGCGGCCCAGTGCGGTGTGCTTGATGGGCGCGGAGTTGGGGTTCTGCGGGTCGATCTCCACGATCCAGCCGAAGCGGTTGGGCTCGTTCTTGTACCCCTCGATCCGGGCGTCGAAGCGCTTCTCCACCTCGGGCCAGCGGCGGGACGGCATGGTCGTGGGGAAGCCGTAGCGCTTCTCCTCGGCGGTGCCGGAGGTGATGAAGTACTGGTGCACGTTCTCCTCACCGGAGAGCACCGTGCCCCACGGTGTCACACCGCCCGAGCAATTGTTCTGGGTGCCCAGCACGCGCTTGCCGGTGGGGTCGTCCTGCGTCTTGAGCAGATCGGACCCCGCGGCGGGCCCGTCCATCACGAACGTGGTGGTCAGCGTGATGCGACGGTTGCGAGCGCCACCGCGCACATAGGTCCACGGCTCCCCCACCTTGGTGCGAGAGATCTCCACGACCGACATGCCGTGCGCCTGGATCGCGGTCTTGACCATGCTGGCCAGGTTGGTCTTGTCGTAGCCCGCCGGGAACATGGTGTTCTCGTTGGTGTACTCGTGGTTGTTCACCAGCACGCCCGTGAGCCCGTTCGGGTCCGGGATGATGTCCAGATAGTCCGAGTTGAACCCGAACTGCTTGGCTTGCGCTTCGGGGGTCTGGTTCTTGGGGTCGAACTCCGGGGAGTCGTAGAACAGGGGGTCACCCCAGCGGATGATGGGCGACCAGTCGTAGCCCTTGGGCACCGAGAGGTCGTCCACGGTCATGTCCACGGGTTTGATGGGCGTGAAGTCCAGGCGGGCACGGCCCTGACCCCAGTAGGCGTAGGTGGCCTCGGCCGGCTGGGCGGTCGCGGCGACCACACCCACGGTCACGGCCCCGGCCATCCCCAGACCCAGGGCGGCACGGCGGCTGACGGCTGCGGAGATGACGTCGTGCACGTACTCGTTGCCGGATGTATTCGCGTCCGGGGTCATGCACTGGCTACCGCACTTGAGTTCACACGTGAGCGGGCTTCGCTTGCCGTTGACGTGGCCCAGCATGGGCAACAGGCGACGGCGTTCGGGTGCTTGGGTCATGGCGTGGCTCCCTGGGTGGGACATGCATTGACGCATGTCAGCGAGTGGTTCCGCTGCTCAGACCACCATCACGGCGTGATCGCCACGCAACCAGCGGGCGAACGACGGGTTAATTGCGCGTCCGTCACGGACCACCTTCGGGGCCCCGCGCGCCGCGTGCCGCATTGTGGCGACTTTGGGTCCCGGGCTGCATACAGGGGCGGGTTTCAACCCCCGTTGACGTGCTGGGGCAAGTTCGAGCCACCTCGGCCCCTCATCATGGATCGGAACTGCTGTACGGGGGAGGTGACATCTGATCTGGCTTGCCCGTCGGGCGGCCTGGAAGGATATGCACCATGCCCGCTGCATATCCCCGAGAGTTCCGCGAAGACGTCGTTCGTAAAGACGCGTTCTGCGGGCGGATCGTGGGCTACTCCATGGATTCCCGGATGAAGGCCCGCCTCGCGGTGAACGCACTGGTCAATGCGGCCACGCGGCGCGGAAATCCTTCTTCGCGTTGCTGCAGAAGAACGTCCTCGATCGCCGTCGCTGGCGGACCCGTGACGAGCTGCGGATCGCGATTATCACCTGGATCGAACAGACCTACCACCGGCGCCGCCGACAGGTTCGCCTGGGCCGTTTGACCCCGATGGAATGCGAGACCATCATGAACCCAGCCGTGGACCTCGCGGCTTGACAATAGAACTGTCACCTCACCGTGCAGCAGTGCCCATGCCTACATGGAGGATTTGAAGGCGCTGCACGGCGACCGTATCGAGGTTCACCTGGATGATCGGGGGAGAACTCTGGATGTCGCTGATCTCGTGAGCAGCGTTGCCGATGGCACCGAGCTGTACATGTGCGGACCCATTCGCTTGATGGATGCTGTCCGCAGGGCGTGGTCCGATAACGGCCTGGACCCTACCAATTTGAGGTACGAGACGTTCGGGAACAGTGGATGGTACGAGGCCGAGCCCTTCGAAGTCCATATTCCCCGATTGAACTTCAGGACCACCGTGAATTCGGATGAGTCGATGCTCGAAGCGCTGGAACGCGGAGGTGTGGACACCATGTCGGATTGTCGCCGGGGAGAGTGTGGTCTCTGTCAGGTGAAGATTCTGGAGCTTTCCGGGGAAGTTGATCATCGAGACGTCTTCTATTCCGACCGCCAGAAGGCCCCGAACGCCACAATGTGCTGCTGCGTCTCCCGCGCAGTAGCAACTCGACCGGATTCAACTCCGGGAAACCCCGCACAGTCAGCCCTCGTAACCATCGACGTTCCCTGAAAGGCATGTTTTGGACATTCGCCGTAAGATCGACATTTCCAAGATGTCGGCATATCAATGGGTCATTGTTGCACTAGCCGCGTTTCTCAACGCCCTCGACGGGTACGACGTGTTGGCAATGGCCTTCACCGCGACCTCCGTCTCCAAGGAGTTCGAACTCACAGGAGCCCAGCTGGGCTGGCTGCTGAGTTCCGGTCTGATCGGCATGGCTGCTGGATCACTCTTGCTGGGCCCGTTCGCTGATCGCTTCGGACGTCGCAAGATCTTGTTGGTCGCGGTTGGCATCAATGCCGTAGGTTTGTTCCTTTCCGCCACGGCGAACTCCGCCCTTGAGCTGGGCGCATGGCGAGTCATCACCGGGCTGGGTGTGGGCGGCATCCTCGCAACGGTTACGGTCATCACCAGCGAGTACTCCAATTTGAAGAATCGCGGCATGGCCATCAGTATCTACACCGCTGGCTACGGGGTGGGTGCCACACTGGGTGGAATGGGCGCCACCCAGCTGATTCCCGCTTTCGGATGGCGCTCCGTGTTCCTTGCCGGCGGCCTTGTGACATTGTTCGCAGCCGTTTTGATCCTGGTGATCCTGCCAGAATCTGTTGATTACTACCGTGTCCGACGCCCCAAGAATGCCGAAGAGAAGGTGGCTGGAATTGCCCGACGGATCGGGCTCAAGGGGGACGTTTTCCTGGGGGATGCACCCACCACAACCAATTCGTCACAGGGTAGCGTGACGCAGCTGCTTGGTGGCCGGTACCGGGTTTCGACCATCCTGCTATGGGTATCGTTCTTCGTCATCATGTTCGGCTTCTACTTCGCGAATTCGTGGACGCCGAGACTTCTGGTTGAATCCGGGATGACGGAGCAGCAAGGCATCGTGGGGGGCCTGATGCTGACCATGGGTGGAACCTTCGGTTCGCTGATCTACGGTGTTCTGACCATTCGGCGTAACGCGCGCAACACGCTCGTGGTGTTCACTATTCTTGCGGCCGTGCTATTGGTGGCATTCATTACTACTACATCAATTCCGGCTCTCGCATTCCTGAGTGGTGTTGTCGTGGGAATGCTCATCAACGGCTGTGTTGCGGGACTCTACACCGTGGCGCCTCAGACGTATGCGCCGGAGGTGCGAGCAACCGGTGTCGGATGGGGTATCGGAATTGGCCGGGTGGGAGCCATTCTGGCACCCATTCTGGTGGGCACCCTCCTCGACGGCGGCTGGTCACCGACCCAGCTCTACATCGGGGTTGCGGTCGTGGTAGCTCTAGCTGCCTTCGCGGCCTCGCGCTTGAAGCCCCATATCGATACTCCTTTGGTTGAATCCGCCACCGAGGAGCCCACTCCGGCTGCCCGTCGCTGAACCGGACTTGCCAAGAAGGGGCCGATCCTACCCATGCGTAGTGTCGGCCCCTTCCGCCGTCTAAACGTCCCCGCCCCGCAGCACCTCATACGTGCGGGAGATCCGCTCGAGCCACCAGTCACGGCGCGGGCCCGTGACCGCGTGTTCCGTCAACAGATCCTCCGAGACCGCCACGTCCCGCACCGGGAGGTAGCCGTCCACCGGGCGCAGGGGCTCGGCGGTGACGTCCGCGGTCATCAGGGACAGCGTCCCGAGCCCGCACGCGTACGGCAACTCCGGTAACGCCGCGGCGAGTGCCACGCCCGCCCGGATCCCCACCGAGCTGTCGATCGCGGAGCTGACGACGGCGGGCAGCCCGGCCTGCGCGACGATCTCCAGCGCTTGGCGTACCCCGCCCAGGGGTGCGACCTTAACCACGATCAGATCCGCCGCGTCGGCCCGAGCCACGGCCAGCGGGTCCTGCGCCTTGCGCACGGATTCGTCCGCGGCGATCAACAATTTGTTCCCCGCGTCCCGCAGCCGACGGCGCACGTCGGCCAGCCCCGGCACGGTGGCCACGGGTTGCTCGGCGTACGCGAGCTCGAACTCGCTCAGGGTGGTGAGTGCGCGTACGGCGTCGTCCTCGCTCCAGCCCATGTTCGCGTCCACGCGCAGTTGCGCGTCCGGGAGGGCGGCGCGCACGGCGGCGACGCGAGCGACGTCGTCCGCGAGGCTCTGTCCGCGTTCGGCGACCTTGATCTTCACGGCGTGCACCGCGCCGCCGTACCCCGCCAGGACCTCCGGGACGCGCTCGGCGGGGACGGCCGGGACCGTGGCGTTGACGGGCACCCGGGTGCGCACGGGGTCGGGGAACCCGGTCCATGCCACCTCGATGCCCGCGCGCAACCACGACGCCGCTTCGGCGTCCTCGTACTCGGGGAAAGGACCGAACTCGCCCCAACCCGCCGGGCCGTGGAAGACGACCGTTTCCCGGGCGGTGACCCCCCGGAACCGCACGCGCATGGGCAGGGAAACCACCCGAGCGGTATCGAGCAGATCGGACAGTGGGGGTATGGGCGTGACCGAAGAGAGCATGGCCCTAGGGTACGTGTCCGCCTTGATCGCAACGCCGGGTCACAGGTGTCGTGAGTCCGGGGGGATGATCGCGACACCACAGGGGGAATCGGGGGATTCGTGTTGCATGTCTTTGCGCTGTCCGAAATCGCGTCCGTGGGGGAAACGCTGCAGGCGTTCCTGCAGGGCGGCAGCCGTGTGCTGCTGATGATCGCCATGGTGCTGTTCCTGGCGTACCTACTGTTCTTCCTCAGCACGGTGTCCATCGCGAGCGCCATCACCACGTGGCACCAGATCCGGCGCAGGCCGCGCCAGGCCGCCCATCCGCGGGAGATGGCGCCCGTGACCGCTGCCGAGGACCAGCCGTACCAGGAGCTGCCCGCGCACGGTCGGCACGCGCTGAGGGTGAAGGGCTGAACCGTGATTCTGGTCTTCGGTCATCGCATCGACCTCATCCTGGTGCTCGCCGTGGTCCTCGTGGCCCTGAGCGTCCTGTACGGCATGTTCATCCTGGTGCTCTCCCGCTTCGAACCGCAGCGCTCGCAGCACCGTAGGGTGAAGATCGCCACCGTCCCCGGCCACCACAAGGTGGTCTTCCTGATCCCGTGCCTCAACGAGGAACGCGTCCTGCGGCCCAGCCTCGAGCGGCTCGCCGGCTTGGACCACCCGGACGTCCAGATCATGGTGATCGACGACGGTTCCGACGACGGCACGGCCGAGATCGTGCGCTCGTTCCCGGACCCGCGCGTGCACCTGTTCCAGCGCACCCTGCCCCGCGCCCGCGAGGGGAAGGGCGAGGCGCTCAACGCCGCCATCCAATACCTGCGCACGAGCGATCTGATCGCCGGGACGCCCCATTCGGACGTGGTCGTGTGCGTCATGGACGCGGACGGGCGTCTGGACCCACACGCCCTGGACGACGTCATGCCCCTGTTCAAGGACAACAGCCTGGGCGCGGTGCAGATCGGCGTGCGGATCAACAACCGCCAGCAGAACCTCCTGGCCCGGGTGCAGGACCTCGAGTTCGTGCTCTACACCCACGTGTTCCAGCGGGGCCGCCGACACCTGGGCAGCGTGGGACTCGGCGGCAACGGCCAGTTCGTCCGGCTCTCCGCACTCGACGGGCTGGGTGTGTCCCCGTGGTCGCGCAGCCTCACCGAGGACCTGGATTTGGGCGTGCGACTGCTCATGGACGGGTGGCAGACCGAGTTCGTCTCCACCGCGTCCGTGCACCAGCAGGGGCTCGTTGACGTCAAGCGCTGGGTCAAGCAGCGCACCCGGTGGTTCCAGGGCCACCTGCAGTCCTGGAACCTGGTGCCGTGGGTGCTGCGGGACCTCACCGGCAGCCGCCGGGCGGATCTCTTGTACCACCTGACGAGCCCGTTCCTATTGCTGCTTACGTCCTTCCTGTCCCTGGCGTTCGCCTTCTGGGTGCTGGACCTCGCAGTCGGGATCGTCACGGGTCACGCCGTGGTTTCCGGGTGGTGGCTCTCGTCCTACCTGATCGCGTTCGGACCCGCGCTGCTCTACGGGCTGGTGTACTGGTCGCAGGAACGTCACAGCGGTCTGAACCCGGTCAAGGCCGTGGGCCTGGTCCACCTCTACGTGCTCTACGCCGTGCTGTGGTATGTGGCCGGCTGGAAGGCCGCGTGGCGCGCGGTGCGCGGCCACAACGGCTGGGCCAAGACGGAACGCGTGGTCGAGAACCAGGAGCAGGTGGACTCCTCGGCCCGGGAGCTCACGGTGGAGGCCCATGCATGAGGAAACGCGGCGTCGTCGTACTCGTCGCGACGATCGTGCTGGTGCTCGCGGTGATGGCCGTCATGAATAACCTGTGGCGCGTGCAGCCGTGGGCGGACGGGGAGGTGCACGGGCGCTGGCAGGTCATGTACACGGGCTACGGCACCGTGAAGGGCAACGACCGGCAGGTGCTGCTGGAACCCCACACGGCCGAGGCCGCCATCGTGACCCACGGGGCGCTCGTGCATACGGTGGAGAACTACGACGACGCCGACTTCGCCGTCACGGTGCGCACCGAGGAGCAACTGCGCCGCAATGACGAACCCAATGCGTGGGAAGTGGGCTGGGTGCAGTGGAACCTGCGCGACAACGACCACTTCTACGCGGTGGCGCTCAAACCCAACGGCTGGGAGATCTCCAAGCAGGACCCGGCCTACCCGGGGGCGCAGCGGTTCATCGCCTCCGGTGGGGACCGGACCTTCCCGGTGGGCAGGGACTACCGGGTGGAGATCACGCAGGACTGGCCCAGAATGACGGTCACAGTGGACGGAACCGAACTGGCCACCGTCACGGACGAGGAGACTCCCTACCGAGGTGGCGCGATCGGGTTGTACACGGAGGACGCCAAGGTCCTGTTCCACGATTTCGAGATCATGGGGCAGGGCTGACGGGATCGTCCGCGCCGGGCTGGCGCGGACGGTTGCGGGGTGCGCACGGCGTGCTCTTCGACAACACCGGTGCCGCCGCGGACACCAACGCCATGTACGCGATCGCCACGGGCACCCTGCTCACACACTTCGGGAAGACCGAACTCAAGCCGGTGGCCGACTACACGGACGCCATGGTCGAGAACTACGACGCCGCGGTGTACATCGGCGCAGACCACCGCGTCCCGCTCCCCCAGGCCTTCCTGGACGACGTCCGCTCCACCGACAAGCCCGTGATGTGGTTGGGCCGCAACATCGAGGCCCTCGCGGGTCCCGACGACGCGCAGAACGCCCAGTTCCGGGACAAGTACGGCTGGGACCCCCGCGCCGCGACCACGGTGGACAGTTCCAAGGTCACCTCGGTCGAGTACCAGGGCGAGAAGGTGCACCGGGAGACCCAGGGTGCCCCTGAGATCGTGGTCCCGTTCACGGGCACGAACGACAAGGTGGAGGTCCTGGCGACGTCGCAGTGCACCGAGCGCGGTAAGCCCACCTCGTGCACGGCGAACGGTTCCCCGGAGGCCCCCTGGGCCATTCGCTCCGCGAACCTCACGTATTTGGCCGAGGTGCCCCTGGACTACATCGACGCGAACGACGTGTACCTGGTCTACACGGATCTTTTCTACGACCTCGTGGGTTCGGATGCCCCCGCGGTGAAGCAGGCCGCGGTGCGCCTGGAGGACGTGGGCCCGGAGTCCAACCCGAAGGACCTGCGCCGCGTGGCCCAGGACGACGTGGACGGGTGGGAGGACCGCCTGGACGCGGGACGCTCCGTGATGGAGCACGCCGGTCTGGGTGAGCCCACGATCTTCGAGACACCGCACTACGGCGGTTCCGTAAACTCGTACGTGGCCATGGCCCAGGAGTACGACGCGCGCTACGAACAGGGCGACTACTACGCGGGCATCCTCACGGGGCACCCCTCCGAAGCCGGTAAGTCCTACAGCCAGCAGTTCCCATTCACGGTGAGCGATATCTACGGCGGAACGGTGTACCCCGAGAACCTGGGCAACATCACCGAGGGCGAGCAGAACAACCATGCCGCCCGCACCCCGGAGTTCCTGGTCTCACGGGCCAATGCGAACCTGACCGTGCGCGAATCCACCGCGAGCTTCTTCTTCCACCCGTACCTGGACATCGAGTACCTCAAGAAGACGGTCACCGGCATCAAGAAGCTGGGGTACGAGTTCCGACCGGTCACGGAGCTGAAGTAGCGTCCGGGTCGGCGCCCCCGGGTGGGCACCCTGGACCCAGAACGCGCGAACACCCGGCCAGGATCACTGACCGGGTGTTCGCACGCGTGTGAACGTCAGGGGTGGGCGGCCTTCGGCGGCCGGGAGCCCCGCACGGCGGTCATCCCACCGCGGCCGCGCCCACCGAACTCACCCGGGGTCCGTTCACCCCCGGAGCGTTACTCGCTGATCTCGGAGTTGCTCGTGGGGTCCTCGTCCACGCCCATGCCCGGAACCTCGGGGTTGGCGGCGTTGGACTTGACGGCCTCCTCGATACGCTGACCGATGTTCTCGTCCACGTTCTTCCAGTACTGGAAGGCGTTGGAGAGCACCGGCTCCTCGACACCTTCGAGGGCGCCGGCCACGGTCTGCACGAACTGCGCGCGCTGCGCGTCGTTGAAGACCTCGCGGATCAGGGTGCCCGGCTGACCGAAGTCGTCGTCGTCCTGACGCAAGGTGTAGGCCTCGCGGACCAGAGCGCCGTCGTCCTCCCAGCCGTTGTCCACGGGACCGGTCTCGTCCGACCAGGAGTCACCGAAGGAGTTCGGGGCGTACACGCGACGAGCGCCGGAGTGGTTGTACCACATGTGGCCCTCGAAGTTGTAGGTGTGCACCTCGTTGATCGGGCGGTTGACCGGCAGCTGCTGGAAGTTGGTGCCGATGCGGTAGAGCTGTGCGTCCGCGTACGCGAAGTTGCGGCCCAGCAGCATCTTGTCCGGGGAGTTGCCGGTGCCGGGAACCATGTTCGCCGGGGAGAACGCGGCCTGCTCGATCTCCGCGAAGAAGTTCTCCGGGTTGCGGTTCAGGGTCATGGTGCCGACCTTGTGCCGCGGGTAGTCCTTCTGGGGCCAGACCTTGGTCAGGTCGAAGGGGTTGAAGCGGTAGGTCTTGGCCTCCTCGTACGGCATGATCTGCCAGTACAGGTCCCACTTGGGGAACTCGCCGTTCTTGATGGCGTCGAAGAGGTCGCGGCGGTGGACGTCACCGTCGGCACCGGCCAGGCGCTCGGCCTCCTCATTGGAGAGGTTCTCCACACCCTGCTGGGAGATGAAGGCCCACTTGACCCAGAACTTCTCGCCCTGCTCGTTGACGAGCATGTAGGTGTGCGAGCTGTAACCGTTCATGTGACGCCAGGTCTTGGGCAGACCGCGCTCACCCATGAGATAGGTGACCTGGTGTGCGGACTCGGGGTTGTTGGTCCAGAAGTCCCACTGCATGGTGCCGTCACGCAGGCCGGAGTCCGGCAGGCGCTTCTGGGAGCGGATGAAGTGCGGGAACTTCATGGGGTCGCGCACGAAGAACACCGGGGTGTTGTTGCCCACGAGGTCGAAGTTGCCTTCTTCGGTGTAAAACTTCAGGGCGAAGCCACGGACGTCACGCCAGGTGTCCGGGGATCCCAGCTCGCCGGCGACGGTGGAAAAGCGGGCCAGCATCTCGGTCTTCTTGCCCGGCTGCAGGAAGTCCGCCTTGGTCCACTGCGAGACGTCCTCGGTGATCTCCAGGGTGCCGAACGCGCCCGCGCCCTTGGCGTGGGGACGACGCTCGGGAACGTTCATCCGGTTGAAGTGCTGCAGGGTCTCCACCAGGTGGTGGTCGTGCAGCACGATGGCTCCGTCGCGGCCCGTGGTCAGCGAGTTGCGGTCGCTGACAGCGGGGATGCCGGCCTGGGTCGTGGACCCGGTGGCGTGCGGGGTGAATTCCGTCATCGCGTACTCCTTGATGGGGTTGGGATGGGTGGGTGAACCGGTGGCCCAGATGGGTTCCCGGAGCTCAGGGGTCTAGACGGGCACCGCGGTCGCACCGGCCCGCTGGGCCGAGCAGTCGGAACACACGCCTTGGTAGACGACATCGGCCACGTGGATGCTCATCCCGTGGGTCTCGCTGGGAGTCAAGCACGGTGCATGCCCCACGGCACAGGCGACGTCCTCGATGCGTCCACACACCGTGCACACGGCATGGTGGTGGTTGTCGTCGACCCGGGTTTCGTACCGTGCCGGGGAGTTCGCCAGGTCCAGCTGGCGCAACAGTCCGGCGTCCGTGAGCGAGTGCAGCACCACGTAGATGGACTGCACCGTGATCTCCGGCAATGCCGTGCGCACGTCCGCGAGCACCTCGTCCGCGGTGGCGTGCTGGTGGCGCTCGAGCGCGTCCAACACCGCCAGTCGGGGCTTGGTGACTCGCAGTCCGGCCGCCCGGATCCGATCGGTCCACGGCACGGGCACGACGGCGCCGCCGCCGTTCTCCCGCCCCCCGGGCTGATCGGTGAGAGTGGTCGAGGTCATAACTTCACTATGTCATGTTTTGAGTTACTCATCAAAAGGTTGCGGGGTGTGCCGGACGACGTAGGGGTGACGGGAGGGTGAACCCTCGGGGAGGGCGGCTTGCCCCTCCTCACCCTCTGGCGCCGCGGCAAACGCTCTCCACTACATCCATGCCGCGATCCGCACGGTTTTTCCTTGTTTTCTGGTCGTTCTGCACCACAGATGTTCCTGCCCGCTGTCCGGCGGCGCGTCCGTTCGCGCGGGCCATCGACGACGCCGCCCGCGGCCTCCGCGGCGCCGAACTGCGGGCGGCCGTACTACCTGTCCGGGTGCTTCACGGCAAGGTACAAACCCGCGAGCCCACAGAGGGTCTCCAACAGGGGCAGGTCACACTGTCACCAATTCATGCAACAGACCCATTTGGTTCCGCTGGTTGGCCGGCACCAGATCCGAGAACCTTCAGCTCACAAAAAGCCGCGAAGAGAACAGCTTCTCATTGCCCCCCTCGTAGACTGCACGGTAACCCCCGCCCCACCGAGTAAGGCAGCCACCCACCGTGTTCAACCACGCCTCCTTCATCTGGGGTGCCGCGGACATCCTGCGCGGCACCTACAAGCAACATCAGTACGGGGATGTGATCCTGCCGTTCACCGTCCTGTTCCGCTTGGACGCGGTGCTCGCCCCCACCAAGGAGGATGTGCTGGAGGCCATCGGCCCCACCTACGTGGACACCGAGCCGCCCCTGGCGATGATCCGCAACCGCACCAAGCAGGCAGGCAACGAGCACACGTACAACTTCTTCAACCGCTCCCGCCACACCCTCAAGACTTTGCAGGGTGACCCCGACAACCTCGAGGAGAACCTGCGGGACTACGTCAACGCCTTCTCGGAGAACGTGCGCGAGATCTTCCAGAAGTACGAGTTCGAGCAGACCATCTCCGGCCTCGCCCAGCACGATCTGCTCCTGCAGGTCCTGCAGCACTTCACCAAGGCCAACCTGCACCCGGATGCGGTGTCCAACGAGCAGATGGGTCACATCTTCGAGGAACTGATCCGCAAGTTCGCGGAGGCCTCCAATGAGACCGCCGGGGAGCACTTCACCCCGCGCGAGGTCATCGACCTCATGGTCACGCTGCTGCTCCACGACGACGAGGAGCTCACCACCCCCGGCATCGGCCGCGACGTCTACGACCCCACCGCGGGCACCGGCGGCATGCTCTCCGCCGCCGAGAACAAGATCAAGCAGTTCAACAGCGAGGCCTGGGTCAACCTGCTCGGCCAGGAGATCAACCCCGCCTCCTACGCGATCTGCAAGGCCGACATGGTGGTCAAGGGCCAGCCCATCGACAACATCGTCCTGGGCAACACCCTGACCAACCCGGCATTCGAGAACCGCACGTTCCACTACTGCCTGTCCAACCCGCCCTTCGGCGTGGATTGGAAGCAGCACCGCAAGGCCGTGGAGACCGAACATCAGATCGCAGGGTTCGCCGGCCGCTTTGGCCCCGGCCTGCCCCGCGTCTCGGACGGCTCGCTCCTTTTCCTGATGCACCTGATCTCCAAGATGCGCGAACCCAGCGCCACGGAGGAGAACCAGTCGGCCGGCCGCGCGGCCATCGTGCTCAACGGCTCCCCTCTGTTCACGGGCGGCGCCGGCTCCGGGGAGTCCAACATCCGCAAGTGGGTGCTCGACAACGACTACCTCGAAGCCATCATCGGCCTGCCCACGGACATGTTCTACAACACCGGCATCTCCACCTACGTCTGGGTGCTGTCCAAGGACAAGGCCCCGCAGCGCCGCGGCAAGGTCCAGCTGATCGACGCGACCGGCATGTTCGTGAAGATGCGCAAATCCGTGGGCTCCAAGCGCAAGGAGCTCTCGCGGGAGAACATCGCGGAGATCAGCCGGATCTACGACGAGTTCACCGAGTCCCAGCACTCCAAGATCTTCCGCACCGAGGACTTCTTCTACCGCACCATCACGGTGGAGCGCCCGCTGAAGCTCAACTTCGCGTTCACCGCCGAGCGCATCGAGCGCGTTATGGCCTCCCGGCCCGTTGCCAAGCTCCCCGACGACGACGCCGCCGCGCTTCGTTCCGCCCTCCACGACCGGTCCCAGCGCGCGGGCGGCGAGGTCGGTACCAACAAGAGCGCGTTCACCTCGGAGCTACTCGAGGTCCTGGTCGAGGCCGGGCTGCAGGTGAAGCCCGCGGTACTCAAGGCCATCGTGACCGAGCTGAGTGAGCGGGACGAGAACGGGGAGCTGCAAACCAATCGCGTGAAGGACCCGGAACCGGACCCCACCCTGCGTGACACCGAGAACGTCCCCTGGGATCAGGACATCCACGAGTACCTGGAGCGCGAGGTCAAGCCCTTCGTCCCCGACGCCTGGATCGACGAATCCAAGACCAAGGAGGGCGCGGAGATCCCCTTCACCCGCCACTTCTACGAGTACGTCCCACCCAGGCCCCTGGAGGAGATCGACCGCGACCTCGACGAGGTCCTCGGCCGCATTCGAGCGCGCTTGGAAGAGGTGAAGCGGTGAAACACCCAATGACTTCAGCAAGATTCCCAACCGTTCGATTCGCCTCAGCCGCACAGCGTGTGGTGCCCGTTGAAGGACCCTCCCGATTCACAGTAGCGTTGGAATCCATTGTTTCAGGAACCGGCCAATTAGTGGATGAGCCCTGGGTAGATTCTTCAGGCCCAGGTAATCTTTACATGCCAGGCGATATCCTTTATGGGAAACTTAGACCTTATCTGGCAAAAGTATGGGTTGCGGATCGCTCTGGTAACTACGTCGGTGATTTTGTTCGTATTACTCCTCGAAGCTCGTTTAATAACCAGTTTTTAAAATATGTCATCCTTACGCCGTACTTTACCTCGAAAGCATCTGCGGAATCCGTTGGCTCCAAAATGCCACGAACTGAGTGGGACAGCCTCAAACGAATCAAGGTGCCTGCCCCGAGGATCACAGAGCAGCGGCATATCGCGGACTACCTCGACCACGAGACCGCCGAAATCGATGCATTTATTGCTGATCAATCTCAATTTATAGACCTAGTTGAGGAGCGAGAGTCTGTACTTATCGAGACGACCATCACCGGCAGGCAAGCAGGTGTCACCCCTCGCAAAAATTCTGGGTCCGATTGGGTCGGTGATATTCCCAACCACTGGGAGATGGAGCGGATTAGCTGGCTCTTCTCAAACGTTGGGTCAGGCACCACTCCGGCATCGGATGACGTGGATTCCTTTAATGGGACAATTCCCTGGGTGACCAGCAGCGAACTGCGAGAGACTGGTGTTTCAGTCACGAATAAATTAGTGTCGGATGAGGCGGTAAATAAGTATTCTGCACTTCGGGTTCATCCTGCAGGTTCCTTAATGATCGCAATGTACGGAGCTACGATTGGACGGCTCGGGTGGCTCGAAGTTCCTGCAACTGTCAACCAGGCAATTTGTGTGTTTTCAGATTACCGTAAAGGCCCGTCCAAGTATCCGTTTTTTGCTCTTCTGGCTGCTCGCCGGCACCTTCTTACACTTGCTTCTGGTGGTGGCCAACCGAACATCAATCAAGACAAGCTTCGCTCACTCCGAATTCCCATCCCCCCAGAGCATGAGCAAACTGACATTGTACGTTCCCTCGACAAATCGCTCCGTGACGCAACACAACTTGCACGCGAGGCCAAAATACTCATTGACCTAGCCCGCGAGCGCCGTGCTGCCCTCATCACCGCCGCGGTGACCGGGCAAATCGACGTCACTGCTAAGAACAAGCCCGCGGCGGAACAGATCGAGGACGACGTTGCGCAGGGCCTGCACAGGGAGTACGCATGAGCGCACCGCATCAGGAAAAGCCGTTCCAGAAGGAGATCGCGGAGTACTTGGAGGGGCACGGGTGGTCCCACTCCCCCAATTCCCAGGGCTACGACAAAGAACGGGCGATGTTCCCCGAGGACGTTCTCGGGTGGCTGCAAGACACCCAGCCGGAGCAGTACGCGCGGATCGTGCCCGAGCACGGGGATGACGCCGCGCGGGCCAAGGGCGAGCGCCGGATTCTGGATCGCCTGGCATCTCAGCTGGAGCAGTTAGAAAAGGCCGGCGGTGGCACCCTCAATACGCTTCGTCGCGGCTTCTCGGTCCCCGGGGCGCAGCGGTTCAGCATGCTCACGGCTCCCCCGGCGGACGACCGCAATCCTCGGATCACGGAGCGCTACGCGAAGAACCGGGTGCGGGTGGTGCAGGAGGTCGGCTACTCCACGCGGAAGAGCGACCGCATCGACCTGGTGCTGTTCCTCAACGGGCTGCCCGTGGCGACCGTCGAGATCAAGACGAACTTCACGCAGTCGCTGCAGGCGGCCATCGAGCAGTACAAGACGGACCGCACGCCAGCCGGTGAACCGCTGCTGACCCCGCATCGAGGTGCACTGGTGCACTTCGCACTCACCGAGAACGACGTCTACATGACCACCCAGCTCAGGGGCGCGGACACGTTCTTCCTGCCCTTCAACCAGGGGCATGACAACGGAGCTGGCAACCCGCCGTCGCAGGACGGCGTGGCCACGTCCTACTTCTGGGAGCACATCCTGGACAAGGACACGTGGATCACGATTCTCACCAAGTTCGTCTACGTGAACCACGAGAAGAAAACCGATCCCCGGACCGGGCGGATCACGGAGTCCAGCCAAATCCGCTTCCCCCGCTTCCACCAGTGGCGCGCGGTCACCAAGCTGACCGAGGCGGCCCGGACTGAGGGCCCGGGGCAGAAGTACCTGATCCAGCATTCAGCGGGTTCGGGCAAGACGGACTCCATCGCGTGGACCGCCCACCGCATGGCCTCCCTGCACACTCCGGAGGGCGAGAAGGTCTTCGACACCGTGTTCGTCATTGCGGACCGGCAGGTGCTGGACCGCCAGCTCCAGGACGCGGTGGATCAGCTGGTCGTGACCACGGGAACCTTCGAACCCATCACCTCCGGTTCCGAGGGCTCCAAGACCGAGCGCCTGCTGGAAGCGTTGCGGGCGGGCACGCAGATCATCGGCGTGACCCTGCAGACCTTCCCGCACGCCCTCGCCAAGATCCGGGAAAAGGGCGGGACATTCGAGGGCAAGCGCTTCGCGGTGATCGCGGACGAGGCGCATTCGTCGCAGACCGGCGCGGCGGCGTCGTCGGTCAAGGACCTGCTGTACCGCAACGACCCGACCGTGGCGCAGACGGGCGAGGAGACCGAGCTGGAGCCGGGCGCGGACCAGGACGCCCTGGTCCAGATGGCCGCACAGGCGGACGACGGTCGTCGGATCAGCTATTTCGCGTTCACCGCAACCCCCAAGGCCAAGACCCTGGATCTGTTCGGCACCCCGGGTCCGGACGGTAAGCGACAGGCCTTCGACCTGTACTCCATGAAGCAGGCCATTCAGGAGGGGTTCATCCTGGATGTGCTCAAGAACTACACCACGTACGAGATGGCCGCCCGGATCGCCCTCAAGGGCGCGGACCCCGAGACGGTGCCCGAGGGCAGGACGGGGACTGCGGCGTCGTCGACCGAGGACGAGGTGGACGTGCGCAAGGGGACGCGCGCGTACATCGGGTTCGTGGAGCTGCACCCCACGAACGTGGATTCCAAGGTGGACGTGATCCTCAAGCACTATCAGCACACCGTGAAGAAGGAGCTGGGCGGGCGCGCGAAGGCCATGGTGGTGACGGGGTCGCGTGCGTCCGCGGTGAAGTACCAGCGGGCGTTCCAGAAGCACATCGAACGCGAAAAGCTGCCGCTGCAAACCCTCGTGGCATTCTCGGGCTCGCTGCCGGATCCGGATGTTACCGCGATCGGTAATGCGGCCGTGCCGGAGGTGACCGAGGCGTCCATGAACCCGGAACTGCGCGGGAGGGACCTGGCCGGGGTGTTTAGCCAGGAGGACCAGAACATCCTGATCGTGGCGAACAAGTACCAGACGGGCTTCGACCAGCCGCTGCTCACCGCCATGTACGTGGACAAGCAGCTCTCCGGGATCGCCGCGGTGCAGACGCTGTCACGGCTCAACCGGCGCGCGGACGGCAAGAAGAACACGTACGTGCTGGACTTCGTCAACGACCCCGCCCAGATTCTGGCGGCGTTCCAGGACTACTACGAGGACGCGCGCATCGAAACCGATTCGGACCCGGACCTCGTGGCCAAACAGATGACCAAGCTGGATGCCGCCAACATCTACACACCCGCGGAGGTCGACCGGGTGTGGGCGGCGTGGTCGAACACGCGCAGCAAGCGCGGCACGCTGACCTCTGCGCTCGCCCCGGCGGTCGAGCGATTCACCAACCGCTGGTCCCGTGCCGTGTACGACGACGACGCCGCAGCGCGCGACGAGCTCGACGAGTTCCGTTCCCTGCTGGGCCAGTACACGACGTCCTACGCGTTCTTCTCCCAGATCCTCAACTTCGGGGACACGTACTACCTCAAGCTCTCCGTGTTCGCGGATCTGCTGGCACGCCTGCTCCGGGAACAGCTAGACGGCGGCGAGCGCGAGACTGTGACGGCGGACGATGTCGTCCTCACCCACTACCGGCTCGAGAAGCAGCGGGACGAGGACCTGCAACTGGAAGACGGCGAAGCACGGGGTCTGCAAGGCATGACCGAAGCCGGCATGGCCCGCCAGCAGGAACGCGAGCGGGCGGCCAAGGCCGAGCTGGTGGAGAAGGTCAACAGATTCCTCGGAGGCCTGGATGCCAGCGACGAGCACAAGGTGAGCACCGTGGAACTACTGGTCCGCGAAGCCGCCGAGAACACGGACCTGCAGCAACAGGCGCGCAACAACACCAGGGCGGACTTCTCGCATTCCCCGCAGGTGCGTCTTGTGCTGGAGGATTCCGTATGGAATCAGAACCGCCAGTCCGAGGCGATCGCCAAACGGCTCCAGGAGCTCCCGCCCACCGATCTGGTGGAACTGGCCATGGCGTTCGATTTGTGGGAACGGTCGCGGGCAGGGTAGGGCTTATCCCTGAAAGCACGTGTTAGGGGGCCGCGAGGCCGGGGAGAACTCAGGAGTACGAGTGAATACGACACGACGCGGGGGCACGGGGGACGTGGCAACCGCAACGGACGGGGCGCCGCGCAAGCGGCGACTGGTGGGGATCGATGCCGCCCGGGGGCTGGCACTGATCGGGCTCATGGCCATCCACCTGCTGCCCGCGTGGAACGAACAGACCGGGGAGGCCAGCTGGTCCTGGCGGTTGTTCTCCGGGCACTCGGCGGCCCTGTTCGCGCTGTTGGCCGGAGTGGGCCTGGCGCTGGGCTCCGGCGCCCGGCAACCACGCGAGGGGCGAGCCCTGACCGCTGACCGGGTGAGTGTCCTGGTCCGCGCCCTGCTGATCGTCACGGTGGGTATGACCGTCAACGCCGCGATGCCGGAGGACCCTCCCGCCTACAACATCCTGTTCTACTACGGCATGTTCTTCATCCTGGCCATCCCCTTCCTGCATGCCCGCCCCAAGACGCTGTTCATCTGGGCCGCCGGGTTCGGGATCCTCTCGCCCCTGCTGATGCAGCGCATGCTGGATGTCCTGCCGGAGTGGTGGTATTACAACCCCACGCTGCCCAATGTCCTCAGCAACCCCGCGGGCACGCTGTCTCAGCTTCTGCTGACCGGCAACTACCCGGCGCTGCCGTACATGACGTATCTGCTGGTCGGGATGGGGCTGGGCCGCTTGGATCTGCGAGCAGTGCGCACCCAGGTCCGCTTGGTGATCGTGGGCGTCGCGCTCACCGTGTTGGCCCAGCTCGTGTCCGCCGTGCTCCTCTACGGCCTCGGGGGCTACTCCGTATTGCAGGAGGCATCGCGTTTAAGCGAGTCCACGCTCGACGAGATCCTGGTGTGGGGTACCGACTCGCTACCAACCGACACCGGGTGGTGGCTGGCCATCACGACCCCGCATTCCAACACGCCGCTGGCCATTGCGACCAGCCTTGGACTGAGTCTGGCGGTGCTGGGGGTGTTCCTGCTCATCAGCCAGAAGATCGGGGACTGGCTCGTGCCATTCGCCGCGATGGGATCGATGACCCTTACGCTGTACTCGGCGCACCTGCTGGCGCTGTCCCTCGAGTTGCATTACGACTCCCCCTACCTCTGGTACCTCGTGCACGTACTGGTGGCCGTCGTCTTCGCCGTCATCTGGCAGCGGACTCTTGGGCAGGGACCTCTCGAGCGGGTGGTCGCCTACTGCGCGAAGGGGACGCGCCGCCTCGTCGCCGGGCGGGGCGGAAATGCCACTCCTGGAAAGACCCGCAACTCCTAACTGGCGCCAACCTTGTCCAGCGGTACCCGCTCTGGCGTTCGACCTATGGGAGCGGCTGCGGCAGAGCGAGGGCTGCTGATCATCTGGGAATCTCCCGGCCAACACTGGTCAAGCTGCTGGAGCAAGGTGATATCCCATTCACCAAGGTCGGAAGGCACCGCAGAGTCCTGCTGACTGATCTCATTGCCTACGAAGAACACCTCGAGAAGACACGCCGCGAAGGTCTCCGACAGGCAACTCACGAGGCAGCGAACCACGGCACATACTTCGACATCCCGACAGACCCGGCCACCCGGTAAATCCCCATGTCGTTCCCGGTGGTTCTCGATGCATGCGTATTGATTCCCATGCCTATCGCAGATCTATTACTGCGTCTGGCCACGGCCAAGCAATTCAGGCCGCTTTGGTCGGATGAGATTCTGAACGAGGTAGAGCGCAATCTGGTGAAGAAGCTTCACAAGGACCCGCACAGCGCTCGCAGACGCGTGAACGCCATGCGGGGCTTCTTCCCCGACGCTCTGGTCGAGAACTACGAGAGCCTCGTGCCTGCCATGACCAATGACCCCAAGGACAGACATGTGCTGGCGGCAGCGGTCCGTTCAAGAGCCGAGCTCATCGTGACATCCAACCAGAAGGACTTCCCGGCGACCGCCCTCAAGCCCTATGACGTTGCGATGGAGTTCCGTCACGGAAACGTGTCTGCCACCAAGGGCAAGTAATGGCGACAACGGTTGAGAGCCTCTATCCCCCGGAACTCATCCAGTCAGTCGGACACGTCGTGATGTCCGCAGCGTGGCTAGAGGACAAAGCTGGCGAACTGGTCCACCTCACGACAATGGTGCAGGGCGGTGATCCCAACATCCCGACGAAGGGATGGGCGGCATCTGGTGGGCAACTAGTGACCGAGTTCAAGAAGGTAGCTGATGAGCAGTTAGCGGAGCGACTGGAGAAGGCCCTTGAACTTCGCAATGACGTCGTTCACGGGGTGTTCGTTGGCGGCGAGGTGTTTGGCCCCGCGGAATCGAGTGAAACGCCGACCTTGGCCACGATGAAGAGGCAGCTCGGCCGGTCGAATCCGCCTCAGTACAGCATCAAGGGGTGGATGGACACCGGCTTGGCCACATTGGCATCCGAACTTTCCGCGATTGAAGAGCTCATCGACGAGGAAATCAGCTACGCAATGGGTCTGAAAGTGCGTCCCAATCCGGGAGCGAATCCGTGATTGGCATAGAGCTGGCGGACTAGGCCGCGGTAGAGCTCCGTCACGGAAACGTGTCTGCCACCAAGGGCAAGTGACATCGTGCGTGGCTTCCACGCCTGATTGGCGGAGCGCTTGCTTGGCCGATATAGGCTGCAAGCACTATGAGTGAAATTGAGATCCCGAAGTATCACGAGTTCCATTGGCCTGCCGTCGTGGCTCTGCGCGAGCTGGGCGGATCCGCGACCATCGAAGAACTCAATGACAAGGTGATTGCGGACGGTGGTTTCACAGAGGCTCAGCAGTCCGTCCTCCATAAGGACGGTCCCTCGACAGAGATCGAATATCGCTTAGCGTGGGCACGAACATACCTGAAGGGGATGGGTCTGGCCATAAACTCCGAACGCGGAGTTTGGAGCCTGACCGACGACGGCCGTGTAGTAGCCGAGAGCCAACTCGAACCACTGCGGAAGACGTACCTGTCCGCCTACCGGAACAAGCGCAAATCTGACTCCAGCGACGAGTCGCCTTTGCCTTCCACTGACGGGGAACGGGAGGAAATCACGTGGCAGGACGAGCTGCTGGATGAAGTGATGAAGCTGTCTCCCGGAGCCTTCGAACGCCTGGCTCAACGGTTATTGCGCGAAGCGGGCTTCGTCAATACCCAGGTGACCGGCCGCTCTGGCGATGGTGGAATAGACGGTCAGGGTGTTTATCGCCTGTCGCTGTTGTCGTTCCCTGTTTTCTTCCAGTGCAAGAGGTATGTAGGCAGTGTCGGCGCTGGGGCAGTGCGGGACTTCCGGGGTGCTATGGCCGGTCGTGGAGAAAAGGGACTGTTGATCACGACGGGCACGTTCACTGCCGAGGCAAAGAACGAATCCACGCGGGACGGCGCTCCTCCGCTGGACCTCATCGATGGGAAGCGGCTTTGCCATTTGTTGAAGGAATACAAGCTGGGCGTGTCTGTGTCCACAAGGATGGTCGAAGATGTCACCGTCCTCCCAGGATTCTTCGCTGAACACTTTGGGTGATTGACTGCGGGGCGGCTGTAGTTCCATTGCAGAAAGGCATGTAAAGCCAAAAAATTACTGCATGGTGACTTGCGCCCTATATCTCCGTATCTCCCTCGACGCCACTGGCGAACGGTTGGCCGTCGAGCGTCAACGGAAGGACTGCCTCGAGATCGTCCAGGACCGGGGTTGGACCCTGGCTGGCGAGTACGTGGACAACTCCATCTCCGCTTCCGACGCTCGTAAGAAGCGCCCCGGCTACGACCAGCTCTGCGAGGACTACGACGCGGGCCAGTTCGAGGCCCTGGTGTGCTGGGACCTGGACCGCCTCACGCGCCAGCCGCGACAGCTTGAAGACTGGATTGACCGTGCAGCGAAGCACGGGCTCAAGCTGGTCACGGCCAACGGTGAGGCCGACCTGACTACCGACGGCGGATTCATGTACGCCCGGATCAAGGCCGCTGTGGCCCGGGCGGAGGTGGAGCGCAAGGGTGCCCGCCAGTCGCGTGCCCAGCGCCAGAGGGCCGAGCACGGGAAGCCGCCCAAGGGCGTGCGGCTGACTAGCTACACCCTGGCTGGCGAGGTCATCCCGGAGGAGGCGGAGGTCATCCGTCGGATCTTCAAGCGCTTCTCCACTGGGGACACCCTGAAGGGCATCGCCCGGGGCCTGGAGGAGGACCGCATCAAGACCAGGCGCGGCGGGGGCTGGTCGTCCTCGTCCGTCTCGACCATCCTGCGCAACACACGGTACGCGGGCCGGTCCGTCTACAAGGGGCAGCAGATGGGAACGGCCGCCTGGCCCGCCTTGGTCGGCGAGGCGCAGTTCGACGCCGTGCAGTCCTGGCTGACCGACCCCCGCCGCACGGTCAACCGTGCCGACACCGCCCGGAAGCACATCGGCTCTGGCGTCTACTACTGCGGGTCCTGTGGGGCGCGTGTGCGCTCGTCCTCGGGAATGGGTGGCGGTCTCCACCGCTACATCTGTTGGGACAACCACTTCTACCGCTCCGGTAAGCCGGTGGACGAGTAGGAGCCTGACCCGGGGGCGCATCTCGAGGTCTTGCCCGATGTCTATCTCGGGCGGACTGATTCAAGCTTCCTGACTTATCGGGAGCTCGCGCGAACGCGACGGTTCGGCGGCACGCGCCTGTGTCGCAGGTGCGAGCGAGAGGACCAGGAGCGAGGCGCAGATGCCTGCGAGTCCAGCCCATCCGATGGCGGGGAGGCGCTCACCGACGATGACCACGGCCAGGAGGGCGGCGATCGCGGGTTCAGCGAGCGTGAGCGTTGTCGCGGCGCTTGGGGTGACGCGCGTGAGGCCGTACCCGAAGAGCAGATAACCCAGGAACATCGGGACCAGTGCCATGTAGATTCCGACCATCATCGGTTGGGCGGAAGCGATGAGCGGTGCGCCGGTCAGCAGGAGTACGGGCATGAGGGCAATGCCGCCCAGGCCGAAGACAGCGCCCATCGCTGCGGCGCGCCCGACGCCGCGGTTCATGAGGCGGTGAGCGCTCCACGAGTACATGGCGTAGGTCGCGCCAGCAACCAGGCCGAGGATGACGCCGGCGACCGTGGGGAGCGTCTCGCTTGGCGCGTCGTGCATCTTCGCAGCGCACAGTACTGCGCTGCCAGCGATGCCGAGCGCTGCGGCAAGCATCCACCAGCCGCTGAGTCTGCGTCGCTCGATCGCCCGCTCCAGGAGGCCCGAGGCGATCGGGGCAGAGCCGAGGGACACGACCGTGCCGACCGCGACACCGGCCAGATGCATCGAGCTGTAGAAGGCCAGCGGGTAGATCAGCACGGCTCCGGCCCCGGCGAGCACAGTCCCACGTTGCGAAGACAGTGCGGGCCGTTCCCGGCGGAGCGAGGGAGCGGCGATGGCTGCCTGCAGGATGCCGCCGATGCCGAGCGCTGCCGCGCCCATGGCCAGCGGCCCGACTGACGGTGCGAACGTCGCCGCAGTCCCCGTGGTGCCCCACAGGAAGGCGGCGGCGAGCACCGCGATGATGCCGGTGGGGGAGCCTCGCCTCACAGCGCGGCCAGCATCCGCGATGCGATGGCCCGGGCGTGCTCCAGGCGCGCAGGGGTTCCTTCGAGGCCCGACCGTGCGACGGCTCCTTCGAGAAGGAAGCTGAAGTGCTCGGCCAGCTCCAGTGCCTCGGCTTCGGTGGTCATGGATTCCAGGTTCTCGGCGAGAATCTTCTCCACCTGCTCCTTGTGCGCGCGTACGGACGAGCGGGCGGGGTGTCCGGCCGGAAACTCGGCCGCCGCGTTGAGCAGCCCGCATCCTCGAAAGCCTTTGCTGTGGGCGTCGTCCGCGTGGTCGATGTAGGCGTCGAAGACTGCCACGACCCGGTCCGCGGCTGTCGAAGCTTTCGCAGAGCGTTGCCGATGGAGGTCGAGCCACTCCTCGTGGCGGGCGTTGATGTAGGCGCGGACGAGCTCCTCCTTGGACGAGAAGTTGTTGTAGAGGCTCTTCTTCGCGACACCGGCCTCAGAGGTGATCGTGTCGATCCCTGTTGCGTGCACGCCGTCCTCGTAGAAGCGTCTCGCCGCAGCATCGAGCAACCGCTCCCGCGCTGATCCTTGACTCATGTCGCACCCCTCGGTTGGTAGGTAGACCAGTCTACCTACCAACCGAGAGGTGCCTCAACATCTGCGCTCGTGGATGCTGATGAGTGCTGCCAGTAGGCTGCGACAAGATGGCCTGACGTTGTCCACGAGGTGTGCACTCGCACAGGTTGTTCCGTGCCGGAACTCGGTGCGGTCTCCGGATGACTTCTTACTCGACCAGTTGGATTTGGACCCTTCAACCGTGGTCCGCATCGCCACAGAAGTGGTGGTTGACATGCGGAATCCGAAGATCACGTGGAATGGGTACCTCGAGGGTCTCGCTCGCGTCGGCTTGCCCCTATGTGCTACGGAACTCGAAAAGCGGACCGTAGGAGTCGGCTAGAAGCCAGTTCCAAGGGGCACCCCACAACGCTGACTGCCCATCCTCATCGTCCCGGCCGTCGCTACGCCGGCGCTCACCCCAGTTCCCCGCTCCCCATGAAGCCCTCCAACCGCTCCAGGTACGGGGCGATGTCCAGCCCCTCCCCCGCGAGCCACTCGTCCGAGTAGTACTTGTCCAGATAGCGGTCCCCGGGGTCGCACAGCAGCGCGATCACGCTGCCCCGCTCCCCCGCCCGGACCATATCGGAGATGATGCGGAACGCCGCCCACAGCCCCGTGCCCGTGGAGGCCCCGGCCTTGCGACCGATCAGGGTGTCCAGGTGGCGGATCGCGGCGACCGCGGCGGCGTCGGGAACGCGGATCATCCGGTCGATCGCCGAGCCCATGAAGCTCGGCTCCACGCGCTGCCGGCCGATGCCCTCGATCCGGGACCCGAGCGGCGTCGTCACCGAGGGGTCCTGCTCGCGCCAGGCCGGGAGGAAGGCCGAGTTCTCCGGGTCCGCCACGCACACCCCCGTCTGCCGGCCGGTGTAGCGCACGTAGCGGGCGATCGTCGCGGAGGTCCCGCCGGTGCCTGCCGTGGCCACGATCCACGCGGGATCCGGATAGCGCTCCTGGGACATCTGCGCGAACAGCGACTCCGCGATGTTGTTGTTCCCGCGCCAATCCGTGGCCCGTTCGGCGAACGCGAACTGGTCCATGTAGTGACCGCCGGTCTCGCGCGCGAGGCCCGCAGCGACGTCGTACACCTGGTCCGGGCGCTCCACGAAATGGCAGCGACCGCCGTGCAGCTCGATCAGGCGGATCTTGTCACGGCTGGTCCCCTGGGCCATGACGGCGATGAACGGCACCCCGATCAGCCGTGCAAAGTACGCCTCGGACACCGCCGTGGACCCGCTCGACGCCTCGATCACCGGCCGCCCCCTGCGCACCCATCCGTTGCACAGCGCGTGCAGGAACAGCGAGCGCGCCAGGCGGTGCTTGAGCGAGCCCGTGGGATGCGTGGACTCGTCCTTGAGGTACAGGTCCACGCCCCACTCCTCGGGCAGCGGCACCGATAGCAGGTGCGTGTCCGACGACCGGTTGCCCTCCGCCCGCACCTTCGCCACGGCCTCGGCGCACCATCGCCGGGCCTCCGCGTCGAAACGGTCGATGTCCTCCTCGGGCGCCACCGCCGACGACGCCGCTCGCTCCCCCACGCTCATTCCTCGAGTGCTCATGAGGGAACCCTATGCCGGGCCCACTTCCCCGCGGGGCATCCCGTCACAACAGCCAGCCGGGGCGAGCGTCACCCGTCAGCGCGGTCAGCCAGTAGTCCGGCAGCAGGTCCGCCAATCGCTTCCACACGACCGCCGTGGGATCGTCCCGGCCCGCCACCGCCGCACCGTGCTCCGACCCGTCCGGAAACCGGGTTTCGAGTAGTGCCTTGCACTCGGTCACGACGTAGTCCAGAGCGGAAGTGTCCATGGCCGGAGCCTATCGGGGAGCGCGCCGCACGGGTCGATTGGCCAGTCGGCCAGAGTTGCCCGCGGTGCGACCACGTTCCGACGCCGGCCCGGCGGACGATCGAACCCTCGGACCGACCGAGGTGACGGTCGCACGGTGGAGCTGCAGCGGCGTCGTCTCCTCGCGGACCTGCGTGTCCACCTGGCCGCGATGCGACGTCGCGAGAGCGACACCCCGCCCACTGCCTGACATTTGAGGCACTCTCGAGCCACCGGGTGCACTTTCAGGCGCGTCGAGGCCAGGAATACCCGCTGTTCGTGGCTTCAACGTGCCTCACAGTCCGGGGGCTGGCCAGAACGTGCCTCAAAATGCGCACGTTGGCCCAAACGTGCTCCAGAGTTCGAGGACTGGCAGGGACCCGCCGCCGTCACCGTGACGCATTGCCCCACCTGACCCTCGGCGATACTGGTTAGGCATCAATCGACCGGAAAGTGTCGTGGGTCACGCAATTGACGGTATGAATGTACCCACCGGCCGAACCGGCCCCCGCGCACCCTGCGGCGGCGTTGGGCCGGTGGGTCCATCGCATCACTCCCGTGGAGGCACCATGACACGAACCCTCAGCCGACGATCGTTGCTAGCCGCAGCGGCGTCGTTGCCCGTGATCGGGGGCCTGTCGGCCTGCGCGGGAGGCCCGCGCGCGACCGACCGCACGCATCAGCTGGTGTGGTCCACCTACGGCGTGGGCACCGGGACGTACAACGACCTCGCGGCGGTCGCGAACACCCTGACCCAGCGCACGGGACGGCAGATCCGGTTGATGACCTCGGACACCGGCATCGGGCGCCTGGCCCCGCTGATCAACGGCACGGCCCAGTACTCGCGCACCGGGGACGAGTACTACTACGCGTTCGAGGGCAATGACGAGTACTGCTCCGAGCAGTGGGGCCCGCAGGCGCTGCGCCTCGTGTGGACTCCCCCGGGCAACTACGGGGTGCTGGTGCGCAAGGACAGTGGCATCGAGACCGTGGCGGACCTCAAGGGCCGCAAGTTCCCCAAGCTGATCGCGAGCACGTCCATCAACCGCAAGATGGAGGCGATCCTCAACTACGGCGGCCTCACCGGCAAGGACGTCCAGATGGTGGACGTCACCTACAGCGGCCAGATCGAGGCGCTGAAGACCGGTCAGATCGACACCCTCTACCAGAACGTGGTGGGCGCCAACGTCTCCGAGCTGGCCTCCCAGTACCCCATCCGCTGGCTGGGCCTGGGCGGCGGCACGCCCTCCCAGTACTCCACGTGGAAGGAGCTGGCGCCGATGGTCAAACCCGGCGAGTTCTCCAAGGGTGCGGGCCTGGCCAAGGGGGAGACGGCGGTGAACATGCAGTACACCATCCCGGTGGTCGCCCGCGCGGACCGCCCCGCGGACGAGGTCGCCGCACTGGTCGCGGACATGGACCGCTACTACCCGGACTACAAGGACACCACCCCGGACGCCCACCGCTTCGGCACGGAGCAGATCCAGCTCACGCCCCTGGTGATCCCGTTCCACGACGCCATGGTGGAGTTCCTCACCCGCAAGGGCCGCTGGAGCAAGGACCTGCAGACCCGCCAGGACGCCCTGCTGGAGCGCGAGCGCCGCATGCACGAGGCCTGGCCCGCGTTCTGGCAGGACCACAAGGACCGTGAGGACCCCAAGTCCGCGCGCAAGGAGTGGGTGGACTGGAAGAAGGCCAACCTTCCCGAGCTCCCGGACACCCCCGGCACCTTGCCCGGCGCCTCGTCCACCACCGCACCCTCCGGAGGCCACGCATGAGCACCCCGTACCAGACCGGCGACGCCGCCGGCCCCGCCAGTGCCTCGGCTCCCGCTGGCACCGTCGGCCCCATCACCACCCCCGGGCCGGCCATCGACCCCCGCACCGGCGCTGAGATCACCGCCACGCACCCGCACGGGGGCGACGACGCCGCCCAGCCCACCATGCCCTCGGACGTCTCCCTGCACGACGCGAGCCCCCGACTGACGCCGTTCTGGCGCAGCCTGGTGATCGTGCTGACCGTGGTGGGCGTGCTGTTGACCATGAACCAGGTGTTCTTCTGGAACGTGGGCGGGGTGACCATCCCCACCAACTCGTTCCTGTACCTGCTGATCGCGGTGTTCGTGCCGATCGTGTTCATCGTGACGCCCATCCGCAAGCACGCCCCCGGGGCCGCGGCTCGGCAGCGGCGGGGCGTGCCGTGGTACGACGTCCTGCTGCTGCTGGCCGTGGTGGGCACCAGCGCGTACTTCGCGGTGCATGGCATTGAGATCCAGGAGTACGGCTGGCAGTACATGGCCCCCACCCTGGCCACCGTGCTGAGCTTCGTGTTCTGGGCCCTGATCCTGGAGACCCTGCGCCGGGCCGCCGGTCTGGTGGTGCTCGTGATCGCGTTCCTGTTCTCCGTGTACCCGCTGTTCGCGGGGATCATCCCGCTGTCCTTCCTGCAGGGCATCTCCTACGACCTGCCCACCCTGGCCCAGGTGCACACCATGGGCGTGGACAGCGTACTGGGCCTGCCCCTGCAGACCGCGGGCACCATCCTGGTGGGCTTCCTGCTGTTCGGCGTGGTGCTGCAGCACACCGGCGGTGCGGACTTCTTCCACGAGCTGTCCATGGCCGTGTTCGGCCGCTACCGCGGCGGCTCCGCCAAGGTGGCCGTGGCGAGCTCCGCGGCCATGGGCATGATGAGCGGCTCGGCGGTGTCCAACGTGCTGACCACGGGGCCCATGACCATCCCGGCCATGAAGCGCTCCGGGTTCAGCGCCCGGGTGGCCGGGGCCGTGGAGGCCACCGCATCCTCCGGCGGCTCCATCACCCCGCCCATCATGGGCACCGCGGCGTTCCTGATGGTCTCCTTCGTGGGCGTGCCGTACACGTCCATCCTGGTGGCGGCCACCATCCCCGCGATCCTCTACTACCTGGGCATCTTCCTGCAGATCGACGGCTACGCCGCCCAGCGTGGCCTGCGCGGCACGCCCAAGAACCTGCTGCCGCGCGCCCGCCACGCCCTGGCCATGGGCTGGCCCTACCTCGGCGCCCTGGCCGTGCTCACGGCGCTGCTGTTCACCACGGACTCCGAGGCCCGGGTGCCGTACTGGGTGGTGGCCATCCTGCTGCTGATCGCCCTGGTCAAGCCCAGCGTCACGTTCGGCCCCCGCCAGTGGGTGGACATGGGCGTGGACGTGGGCAAGACGCTGGCGCAGATCGTGGGCATCATCGCGGGCGTGGGCCTGATCCTGGGTGGGCTGACCGCCACGGGCGTGGCCCTGTCCCTGTCCCGCGACCTGGTGGCCCTGGTGGGCGACAACGTGGTGCTCATCCTGATCGCCGGCGCCGTGGTGTGCTTCATCCTGGGCATGGGCCTGACGATCTCCGCCGCGTACGTGTTCCTGGCCATCGTGATGGTCCCGGCCGTCACGGCCCTGGGCGTGGACCCGATCGCCGCACACCTGTTCGTCATCTACTGGGCGTCGGTCTCCTACATCACCCCGCCCGTGGGGCTCGCGGCCTTCGCGGCGGCCGGCATCTCCAAGGCCTCGCCCATGGCCACGTGCTTCTCCGCGATGAAGCTCGGCGCCGTGAAGTACGTGGTGCCGTTCGGCTTCGCGCTCAACCCCGCACTGGTGGCCCAGGGCGAGCCCGTGCACATCGGGCTGGCTTTCCTCTCCAGCCTCGTGGCGGTCTACGCGATCGCCGCGGCCATGGGCGGCTGGCTCACGTTCGTGGAACGCCAGCTGCCCCTGTATCTGCGGGTGGTTCTCGCGGTGGGCGGATTCATGATGTTCTTGCCTGGGGCCCCGGTCACGCTCATCGGTCTGGCGCTGGTGGTCGCGGCCGCGGTGCTCGCGCGCCTGCGCCGGCCGCGCGCCGTCGTCGACCCCGAGACCGGGCAGATCACCCGGGTGCCGGAGGGAGCCGAGGTTCCCGACGCCGCCCGCGGCACGCACGGCGCGCACGGCACCGGCGGTGCCCCCGCGGGTGCGCACCCCCCGCACGAGAACACGAAGGAGAACGCATCATGAGCGCAGAGAACACCGACGTCCTGACCGTGGACGTCACGGACGGGATCGCCCTGGTCACCGTGAACCGGCCGGAGGTGCGCAACGCGATCAATGCGACCGTGCTGCGAGCCATCACCGAGACCCTCTCGCAGCTGGCCGAGAACGATGACGTGCAGGTGCTGATCTTCACCGGCGCCGGGGACAAGGCGTTCGTGGCGGGCGCGGACATCAACGAGCTCGCCGTACGCACGCCCAAGGACGGGCTGAAGGCCACCATGCAGGGTGTGTACGAGAAGGTGGAGCAGTTCCCCAAGCCCACCATTGCAGCGGTGAACGGCTACGCGTTCGGCGGCGGCCACGAGCTCGCCCTGGCATGCGACATCCGCGTGGCCTCCACGAATGCGCAGTTCGCGCTGCCCGAGACCGGGCTGGGCATCATGCCCGCCGCGGGCGGCACGCAGCGCCTGGCCAAGCTCGTGGGCCTCGGCCGGGCCACCGAGATCGTGCTCACCGGGCGACGTGTGAAGGCGGACGAGGCCCTGGACATGGGGCTGGTGACCGAGGTGGTGGAGCCGGACGAGCTGCTGGTTACCGCCCGCGAGACGGCGCAGGCCATCATGGCCAAGGGCCCGCTGGCCATCCAGCTGGCCAAGACCGTGATCCGCCACGGCTTCGACGTGGACCACCAGACCGGGATCCTGTTGGAACGCCTGGCCCAGTCCGTGCTCTACAGCAGCGCCGAGAAGGCCGAGGGAACCACTGCGTTCCTGGAGAAGCGGACCCCCGATTTCCACAGTGCAGCACAGAAGGACGTGAGCAAGTGAGCGAGAACCCCCTGAAGGAGATCCAGCACATCACCGTGATCGGTGCCGGGGCCATGGGCTCCCAGATCGCCATGGTCTGCGCCCTCGCCGGGTACGACACGGACGTGGTGGACATCAAGCAGGAGGCCGTGGACAAGGCCTCCGAGCAGCTGCACTCCCGCATGGACCGTGACGTCAGCAAGGGCCGGCGCACCCAGCAGGACGTGGACGCCGCGTTCGGGCGCCTGACGTTCTCCACGGACCGGGACGCGTGCGCCGCGCAGGCGGACTTCGTGATCGAGGCCGCCGTGGAGGACCTGACCATCAAGCGTCAGGTCTTCGCGGAGCTGGACGCGGTGTGCCCCGAGCACACCATCCTGGCCACCAACTCCTCGAACATCGTGTCCTCGCGTGTGGCGGACGCCACCCACCGCCCGGAGAAGGTGTGCAACGTGCACTTCTTCAACCCCGCGCTGGTGATGAAGTGCGTGGAGGTGGTCCCCCACGAGGGCACCTCCCGTGAGACCGTGGAGACCGCCATGGAGCTGGCCCGCTCGATCGGCAAGGCCCCCGTGGAGCTCAAGAAGGAGGTTCCGGGCTTCGTGGCCAACCGCCTGCTCGGCGCCCTGCGCACGGAGGCGCTGAAGCTCTACGAGGACGGGGTGGCGGACTACAAGGACATCGACGTGGCCGCCAAGACCGCCCTGAACCACCCCATGGGCCCCTTCGAGCTCATGGACATGGTGGGCATCGACGTGGTCTACCTGATCCGGCTGGCCGAGTACGAGCAGACCGGTGACCCCGCGTCCCTGCCGGCCGAGTCCATCAAGGCGAAGTACGAGGCCGGTGACTACGGCCGAAAGACCGGCCACGGCTGGTACGACTACGAGTAGGACCCGCTAGGTTCCGGGGACCTCTGCGGCCTGGCCGCGGGGGTCCCCGTAGAGGTTCTGGGCCAGGCGCACCACGGCACACAGCGCGGGGTTGGGGTCCGCCGCGCGCCACATGAGCTGCACGTCCAGGGGGCGCTGCGGCTGGGCGAGGGGCCGGAACACCACGCCGTCCGAGGCGACGTTGTCCCGCACGGTGTCGAGGCTCAGGGCGCAGCCGATCTGGGCGGCCACGAGCACCACCAGGGTCCACGAGTCCGGCGCCACCTGGGCCACGCGTGGCACGAAGCCCGCTGCTGTGGCGAGGGAGGTCAGCCGGTTCTGCAGTGCGGCCCCCGGACCCGAGGGCAGGATCACCCAGGACTCCTCGGCCAGCTGTGACATCTCCACCCGGGGCGCGTCCGCCAGCGGGTGGTTGCTGGGCAGCACCACCATGACCTCCTCGTGGCCCAGCACGGACGAGCGCAGCTCCGAGGGGATGAAGTCCCACCGCCCGATGGCCACGTCCAGGGAGCCGCCCAGCACCTTCTGCATGGCGGTGTGGGAGAACTGCGAGCCGTGCAGCTCCAGGTGTACCCCGGGGCGGTGGGTGCGCACGTGGCGGGCCAGCTCCCCCACCTGCCGGTTGATGGACGCTCCCGCGAACCCGAGGCGCACGCGCCCGGTCTCTCCGGTCATGGACTTGGCCACCGCGGTGCGGGCCTGTTCCGAGGCCGCTACCAGCTCGCGCGCGGGCTCCAGGAGGGCCGCCCCGGCCGGGGTGAGCGAGACCTGCCGAGTGCTGCGCTCGAACAGCTGAGCACCCAGGGACTTCTCGATGCTCTTGATGAGCCGGCTCAGGGGTGGTTGCGCGATCCGCAGGTTGGCGGCGGCGCGCCCGAAGTGCAGTTCCTCGGCAACCGCCAGGAACGCCTTGGCTTCGTGGACTTCCATGGGCGGAGCCTACGCGATTGTTGCCACACGCGCATCAGTCCATCGCTCTTCTTGTATTGGACAGAACCTAATGACGGTGATTGTGTGGGATGAAACACATTCCCCGTCCCAGTGGAGCGTTCATGTCCCTCACCCAGGATCCTGCGACCTCCGGGCCGCTCAGCGGAGTGGTCGTCGCGGACTTCTCCCGCGTGCTCGCGGGGCCTTACTGCACCATGCTGCTCGCGGACATGGGCGCCACCGTGGTCAAGGTGGAGAGCCCCACCGGGGACGACACCCGCGGGTACAAGCCGCCTAGCCGGGACGGGGTGGGCACCTACTACCTCTCCGTGAACCGCAACAAGCACTCCATCGTGCTGGACCTGCGCGATCCGGCGGACCTGGAGACCGCCTACGAGATCATCGACGCCGCGGACGTGTTCATAGAGAACTTCAAGCCCGGCGGGCTGGCCCGCTACGGGTTGGATCCCGAAGCCGTGGCCGAGCGGTGGCCCGGGCTCATCCACACGAGCATCACCGGATTCGGCACGGACCGCGGCGCACACCTGCCGGGCTACGACCTGCTGGTCCAGGGCGTCTCGGGCTTCATGTCCGTGACCGGCTCCGCGGACGGCCCACCCCAGCGGGCGGGCGTGGCGATGTTCGACGTCCTCACCGGGCTGCACGCCGCAGTGGCCATCCTGGGCGCCCTGCACGAGCGGGACGTCTCCGGCAGGGGCCAACACATCCACCTGGATCTGCTCTCCTGCGCGCTGTCCTCCCTGGTCAACCAGACCACGGGCTACGCGGCGTGCGGCAACGACCCCCAGCGCATGGGCAACGACCACCCCAGTCTGTTCCCGTACGGACCGTTCCCCACCGCGGACAAGGACCTCATCATCACGGTGGGCAACAACCCCCAGTTCCGGCGTTTCGTCACGGTGCTGGGCCTGCCCGAGCTCGCGGAGGACCCGCGCTTCGACACCGTGGAGAACCGCAACCAACACCGTGAGGAGCTGCGCCCGCTGCTCAACAAGGCGCTGTCCTCGGACACCGCCGAGGTGTGGGCGTCCCGGTTGCAGGCGGAGGGCCTGCCGTGCGCCCCCATCCTCACCATCCCCGAGGGCGTGGAGTACGCGGCCTCCCTGGGCCTGGACCCCGTGGTGCAGGTGGGCGAGGGCGACGAGGCCGTGCCCCTGATCAAGAACCCCGTGACCTTCAGTCGCACCCCGGTGCGCTACGACAAGGCCCCGCCCGCCCTCGGTGCGGACGGCACCGATGTCATGGCCTGGCTGCGTTCCCGTCGCGCCGCCCACGACGACGCCCCCGCACCGGACCGCGCGGCCGTCGGTGCAGTGCCCGCCGCCGCGCACGACGGCGCCGCCGGTTCCCCGGGCGCGGCCCCGAACCGCGCGTAGCCCCTCCCCACACCAGAATCTCGCGCCGCAGCGAGGCGGAGCCCCGCCTCCCGGCCACCGAAAGGACCCGTGATGAGCGAACTGCTCGAGAACCCCGACTTCTTCCTGCTGGACCAGGAACTCTCCGCCGAGGAGATCGCCCTGCGCGACCGCGTGCGCGCCTACGGTCAGGAGCACGTGCTGCCCGCGATCAACGCGTTCTGGGAGCGCGGCGAGCACCCCCTCCCCGCGTTCAAGGGCCTCGCCGACCTGGGGGTCGTGGGAACGTTCATCGAGGGCTACGGCTGCCCCGGACTCTCCCGCCAGGCCGCCGGGCTGGTGGCCCGTGAGATGGGCCGGATCGACGGCTCCGTGAACACGTTCTTCGGCGTGCACTCCAACCTGTGCATGGGCAGCATCTACATGCTGGGCAATGAGGAGCAGCGCCAGCGGTGGCTGCCCACCATGGCGAAGATCGAGACGACCGGTGCGTTCGCGCTCACCGAGCCCACCCACGGCTCGGACTCGGTGTCCCTGGAGACCTCCGCGCGCCGGGACGGGGACCACTGGGTGCTCAACGGGCACAAGCGGTGGATCGGCAACGGCCACGCCGCGGACGTGATCGTGCTCTATGCCCGGGACGAGGCGGACGGACAGGTCAAATGCTTCGTGGTGGAGAAACAGGAGGACGGCGAGTACCCGCAGGGCTACCTCCCCACCGTGATCGACGGCAAGATCGGCAAGCGCGCCATCAACCAGGCGGACATCGTGATCGAGGACCTGCGGATCCCCGAGGAGAACCGGCTGGAGAACTGCCACAGCTTCAAGGACGTCAACAAGGTGCTCAAGGCCACCCGCGGCGGTGCCTCGTGGGAGGCCGTGGGGCACGGCATGGCGGCGTTCGAGATCGCCGCGAACTACGCCCTGGAGCGCGAACAGTTCGGGATGCCGATCGCCAGCTACCAGCTGGTGCAGGAGCGGCTGGCCACCATGCTCTCGGACCTGACCTCCATGCAGCTGCTGTGCACCCGCATGGCGCAGTTGCAGGAGCGCGACCAACTCACGGACGCCATGGCCTCCATGGTCAAGATGACCACTTCCCGCAAAGCCCTGGCCATGTGCCGCACCGCCCGGGACATGCTGGGCGGCAACGGGCTGTTGCTGGAGTACCACATCGGCCGTCACCTCACCGACATGGAAGTGGTCTCCACGTACGAGGGCACCGACTCGATGCAGGCGCTCATCGTGGGCCGGGAGATCACCCGGATCTCGTCCTTCACGCGCACGCGCAGCTGACGGGTCCGGGCTGGTGGGTACGCCGTAAGGGTTCGTGAGTTCTGTTCCGGGCCTCGCCGCGAGAAGATGATGGGCATGGTCAACCGCGTAGGTAGTCAGTCCTTTGCGACGAGCAGTACCGCTTCGACCTCATTCGTGGGACGTCGCAGGGAACTGAAGGAAGCGCGGGCCACGGTGTCCCGCTCGCGGTTGACGACCCTCACGGGTCCCGGAGGCGTGGGCAAAACCCGCCTGGGGATGGAAGTCGGTCAGCGCTTGCAGGCCCATTTTCGCGACGGTGCGTGGATGGTGGATCTGGGATCCCTCAACCCCGGTGCCCCCATCAGCCCGATAGTCGCCTCCGCCCTGGCCATTCAAGACCAGTCGAATCGCGGGGCGCTGGAACGAGTGACGGACTACCTGCAGGACAAGGAGTTGTTGCTGTTCCTCGACAACTGTGAACACGTGCTGTCCGGGGCCGGGGAGTTGGTGGACCGTGTCCTGGCCACGGCCCCGGGGGTGAGGATCCTCACCACCAGCCGTGAGCCCCTGAGCATGGCCGGCGAGGCGATCTATCCCGTGCCTCCCTTGGCGACACCCTCCGTGGAGGACGACCATGCGGTTCAGGACCTTGAACGCTTCGAATCGATTGCCTTGTTCGTGGACCGTGCACGGAACGTGGTGGGTGACTTCGCGATCACTCCCGAGAACCAGAGGGCCGTGATCGAGTTGTGCACGCGCCTCGACGGCATGCCACTGGCCATCGAATTCGCCGTTGCGCGGTTGCAGAGCATGTCCGTGACCCAGTTGCTCGATCGCCTGGACCAGCGCTTCCGATTGTTGAGCCGCGGGTCTCGCACTGCTCAGCCCCGGCACCGGACACTCCAAGCGTTGATCGACTGGAGTTACGAGCTCTGCACCCCGGAGGAGCAGGTGCTGTGGCAACGGCTGTCAGTCTTCCCCAGCAGTTTCGATCTGGAAGCCGCCGAGGAGATCTGCAGTTTCGATGGTCTCGTCCCGGATCTCGTTCTGGACTTGTTGGATCGCCTCGTGGCCAAGTCCATCCTGCTCACCGAACGCAACGGGGAGGCAGTGCGCTACCGCCAGCTCATGACCGTGCGTGAATACGGCGCCGACCGGCTGAACGACGGCGCGGCCACTGAGCTGCGCCGTCGTCACCGGGATTGCTTTCTTCGCCGGGCGGAAACCATGGTCGAACAGTGGTCTACTCCGCGCCAGGGGGAGTTCATCCTGCGCGCTCGCACGGAACGCCCCAATTCCATGGCGGCATTGCAGTGGTCCGTAGCCACCCCCGGTGAGATCAACGCTGCTGCACGCCTGGCGGTGGCGTTGCGTCACCACTGGGTGTCGGACGGTTACCTCAGCGAAGGACGTTTCTGGCTCGATCGTGTCCTGGGCGAGTACGACGACGCCCCGGAACGACACGAACGAGGATCCGCGTTGTGGGTGGTCGCCTGGGTCAGCCTGATGCACTGGCGCCCCGGATCGAGAGGTCCGAGGCGCCAGTGTCAGCCGGTCAGCGCGTGAAGAAACGCTGGTGCGGCTGGGACTCAGACGGTGATCATTGCCGCGGAGCGCACCGAAGGAAATACGCCTGAGAGGAACTCCTCGATCTCCGCCGTGTCCCCCAGCGGGAAGATGCCGGCCACGTACTGTTCGGGGCGGACCACTACCACCGCACCGTCCGCGCTAATACCGCGCTCTTCGAAGATGTCGTGTCCCTCCAATGTGCCAAACACCTTCTCCATGTCCGTCAGTCGGAACGTGCCGGTTTTGGGCTTGAACGCCTCCGGCACGTCCGAGACATCGAATTCGGTGTGCCGCTGGCGGTGGATCAACTTGGTGTCGAACAGATCGGGCGACAGCGATCCTTCAGCCCAGTGGGCCCAATCCTGGAGGGTCTGGGAAACTCCCGGAGCTGCGTCGTCAGCGAAAACGTAGACACGCCACCGACCGTCCGCGAAGTGATCGTGCCCGATGTGCATGGGCACCAGATCGCACACACGGCCCGCCATGGCGGACTTGAAACGCCTACCGAGCGGGTATCCCTCAGCGAGTTCCTGGTGCTTGGTGTCCGCCGTGATCATCGATGGCTCGTACTTGGTGAGGTAGCCCGCGTTGAACTCGGCGTTCTTCGTGTAGAAATCCTCCAGTTCGTTGGGGTTCTCGAACTGGTCACTCGGCTGCGCCATGAGGGTGGACCATGCCTTGTCGAACTCGATCAGACGATGGGCGATGTCCTTGCGCTCCTCCGCGTAGGTGCGCAGCAGTTCCACGGGGCTGTTTCCGGAGAGCACGTGGCCCAGTTTCCACCCCAGGTTAAACCCGTCCTGCATGGACACGTTCATACCCTGCCCCGCCTTGGCCGAGTGCGTGTGGCACGCATCCCCGGTGATGAACACGCGGGGGTCCTGGCTGGAGGTCTTCTCCGAGGCGCGGTCATCGAAATGGTCGGAAACGCGGTGACCCACCTCGTAGATCGAGTGCCACACCACGTTCTTCACATCCAGCTTGTACGGGCTCATGATCTGCTGCGCAGTGGCGATCACGTCCTCGAGTGGAGTCTCACGCACGGAGCGATCACCCTCCGCCACTTCACCCAGATCCACGTAGAGCCGGAAGAGGAACCCGCCCTCGCGCGGGATGAGCAGGATGGTGCGACCGGTCGAGGACTTGATGGTGCACTTCTTGCGAACGTCCGGGAAGTTGGTGTCCGCGTAGATGTCCATCACGCCCCACGCATGGTTGGCCTGCTTGCCATGCAGTCGATACCCCAGGGACTTGCGCACATTGCTCCGAGCGCCGTCCGCCCCCACCACATACTTGGTACGCACCTGAAGCTCTTGGCCCTCGTCGGGTCCGGCCGTGCGGCGCAGGGTCACCGTGATCGGGTATTCGCGGTTCTCTTCCTCGGGGGCGACTTCCATGTCCACGAATTCGTAGCCGTAATCCGGTTCCATCCGAGTGGGCGCGTTCTTCATGAACCGATTGAAATGATCGATGATGCGCACCTGGGTGATCAGCATCATGGGCCATTCGCTGAATTCTTCCGGCAATTCGCGGGTGCTCATCTCGCGGATGATACGTTCCGGGTCCTGGGGATCAGGCTTCCAGAACGCCATGTCCGTGATGGTGTGCGCTTCCTCGTAGATCTCGTGGGCGAAGCCGAACGCCTGGAACGTCTCCATGGTCCGGGAGTGCACGCCATCCGCATTGGCCAACGGCAATCGGTGTCCCCGGCGTTCGATCAACCTGGTGTTGACCTCCGGGAACCGGGACAGCTGTGCTGCGGTGATCGACCCGGCGGGACCGCACCCCACGATCAGCACGTCCATGGTGTCGGGCAACTCGGCGGGACGATCCACCCCCGAGCCCTGAGCGGGCATAGTCATGGGATCACCGGTTTGATAGCCATCTACATGAAACTGCATGATATCTCCTTGGAGGAATGGAATGACATTCTGTGTTTTGTCTCACACGATATGGATCTCACTCGGTAACTCACAAGCAGTTCAGCCGCTACAGACAACATCCGCCTCAAAAACTGGATCGGTTAGCATAAAATTGGCGTTGTCGTAAGGGTAGGACTACGCAATTCGACCATTCGGACGAAATCCATATTGATTAGTTACCGAACGCTTTTGATATCTGGCAGATCTCGCCTTCGGAACTCGCCCCAATGAGCACGCTAGGTCCGGATGTCGCCCCAGAACTCGTTCGCTCACTGAGGACCACCCTGGTGGCGCTCCCGGCCCGGGCGGCCCACCCCGGAACTCACAGCACCGTCCGGGCGGAACGTGTCACCATGGGGACGGGCCCGCCACACCCGGGTGGGCCCACCTGTCCTTCTATCGGTGAGGTAAGTCTTCCGTGTCCCACGCCCCCTCCCCCCGCGGCCCCGAGGCCTCCTACCCGCAGTTCGCCGGCCCACCGGCCGGGACCTCCGCCCGCTCGGTGACCACCCGGACCGTGGTCGGTGCCTTCCTGGCGCTCGCGGTGCTGTGGAGTCTGGTCATGCTCATCGCGTACGGCAGTCTGCACACGGTCACGGGTCAGGCACTCGACGAGGTCGCCCTGGCCCAGGCCAAGGCCGACCGCAATGTCTACTTCCCCGGCGCGGCCCTCGTCCTCGCGCAGTACGTCCCGGAGCTCGGGGCGGTGGCCGCCGGTGTCCTCGCGCTCGTGTGGGCCGTGCGCTACCGCCGTTGGACGGCCGCCGTATGTGCCGCGGGGGCGGCGTTCGCTGCGAACGTGACCACCCAGTTCCTCAAGCACGGGGTGCTCGACAAACCCGATTGGGGGATCCAGCAGATCGCGTCCAACTCGTTCCCGTCCGGTCACACGACCGCGGCGGCCTCCGCGCTCATGGCCGTGCTGCTCGTGGCGCCTCCCCACCTGCGGGCCAGGGCGGGGCGCTGGGGAGCCCTGATAGCGGCGGTCACTGGCATGCTCACCATCCTCAACGGTTGGCACCGTCCCACGGACGCCGCGGCCGCGCTGCTCATCGTGGGCGGGTGGGGCGTCGTGGCAACCCTCGTGGCACGCGCCGTCGACGCCGCTCTCTCCCGTACCGACGCCCGCCCCGGAGCGGCATCGCTCCAGTTCTACCGGCAGTTCCGGAAGAACCGTTCGCGTAGACGCCAGGACATCGAATGGAGCGAGGACCGGGGCGAGAGTGCCTTTCTTCCGCCGGCCCACGAGCGCGCCGAGCGGCAGTTCGCGGAACAGCAGCGTGGTGAGCAGGAGCGGGCGGCATCGTACCCGCAGGCTCAGCAGGGGTACCCGCACGCGCAGTACGGGCACCAGCAGCCCCGGCCGACGTGGTCGCAGCCCGCTCCCTACGGAGCGCCCGTGTACCGCCCGCAATTCCCCGCGCGACCCCGGCTGGGCACCGCGATCACCCTGACCGTGGTGGCCGCGGCATTGCTCGCGGCAGCAATCTGGTGGCCCTCCCCGACCGTGGCGGGCACGCTCGCCGGGCGGGTCACGCTCACGGCGGGGTACGTGGGCATCGCGGCGGCCGCGGCCCTGGGGTGGTCGCTCGTGGCGCGGCGAGTGCGCGACACGACCCGGTGACGGCGACCCGGTGACAACGAACGCAACTGCTATCGGACGTCCGGGAGTGACGACCGGCTAGATCGCCGCCAATCGGTCCAGGAAAACCCTGGCCACGCCGGCCTGGTACGGCAAGCGGTACATCGAGGCGGTGGACGGGCCCTCACCGGAGAGGCCCACGTCCCGCGCGCGCCGGATGGCCAGCTCCATGGTGTCCGCCTGCTGGGACACGAAGTTGCCGGTCACGGGCGAGCCGTGGCCCGGCACGAACACCCGGTAGCGTTCCAGAGTCGCGAGCGCGCGCAAGGACTCCACCCAGCGCTGGGGGTAGGCGTCCTCGAAGTTGGGGTCCGCCCCCTCCTCCACGAGATCACCGCAGAAGACGACGTCGTCCACGCCCACGCACACGTCGTTGTCCGTATGACCGGGGCCCAGGAAGAACAGGGTGACGGGGCGTTCCCCCAGGTCGATCCGGGTCAGGGAAGGCCTGCGACCGTCCCCCGGAAGAGTGTTGGTGGGCATAACGAGCTGGGTGTCCATGCCCTGGCCCTCACCCATCTCGGGTTCCTGCGTGCTCACGAAACTGCGCTGGTATTCGCCGACCTCCGCCATCGCGGCCGCGCACGCCTTGTGCGCCCAGAACTCGGTGGCCCCGGCGCGCGTGAACACCGCGTTACCCATGTAGTGGTCGTAGTGCGCGTGCGTGTTCACCACGGTGAGCGGTAGCTCCGTGAGCTCACGCACCGCGGTCAGGATCTCCCGGCCCTGGCGAGGCCCCGCACCCGTGTCGATCACCAGGGCGCGCTGAGTGCCCAGCACCAGACCGGAGTTCAACCTCCAGTTCTCGGTGCCGATCACATAGACGCCGGGGCGCAACTCCTGGGTGCGTGCCATGGGGCTCACTCTATCGGCAACCCCGCACCCTCTACGTATCGCCGCAAGCCACCGGGCATGGGGCACGACGCCGCTCCGGCCGCCCCGCGCGACGGGAACCCACGGCGGGGCGGTGCTACTGTGTGCCGCGTGTTTTCGACCAACCCCGACACCCCCGTGACCCCGGCGGGCCGCTTCGCGCCGTCGCCGTCGGGGGACCTGCACCTGGGAAACCTGCGCACGGCCCTGGCCGCGTGGGGATTCGCGCGGGCCACGGGGCGCCGCTTCCTGTTGCGCGTGGAGGACCTGGACCGGGTCAAGAAAGGGGCAGCACAGCGCAACGTGGCGGATCTGCGGGCGATCGGCCTCGACTGGGACGGCCCCGTGGACTACCAGTCCGAACGCATTCCCCGATTCCTGGACCGCGTACAGGACCTCACCGAGGCGGGCCTCACGTACGAGTGCTTCTGCACGCGCAAGGAGATCCACGCGGCGGCCTCCGCTCCCCACGGCATCCCGGGCGCGTACCCCGGCACGTGCCGGAACCTGAGTGCGACCGAGCGCGCGCGACGTCGTACCCAGCGACCCCCCGCCATCCGGCTGAGGGCGCAGACGCGGGAGTTCACGGTGCACGACCACTTCGTGGGCGAGTACACGGGAGCCGTGGACGACATGGTGCTCGTGCGCAACGACGGGACGCCGGCGTACAACCTGGCCGTGGTCGTGGACGACGCCGAACAGGGTGTGGACCAGGTGGTGCGCGGGGACGACTTGTTGCCGTCCGCTCCGCGACAGGCGTATCTCGCGGGGCTGCTGGGGCACCGGGTGCCCGAGTACGCCCACGTGCCGCTGGTGCTCGGTCCCGCCGGGGCGCGGCTCGCCAAGCGGGACGGCGCCGTCACGCTCGGGGAGCTCGAGGACATCGGGTACACGGCGCAGGACGTGCTCGCGTGGCTCGCCGGCTCTCTGGGGATCATCCACCCCGTGCGCACCACCGCGGACGTGCTGGACTCCTGGGACCCGAGCTCATGGCGGCGCGAACCCGCGACCTTCACACCGTGGCCGGTGACGCGTCCGTAGGGCCTCCGGAGCGGTAGGGTTGTGAACCGTCTCACACGGCTCACATGGGATCTGCGTCACCTCCCCTATACAGTGGACGCAGTCCAACGACCCCGTACCGGAAGGCACGAGTATGTCCGATCAGGCGTACCAACTCCTGGCGATCCTGGCGTATTTCATCGCCATGATCTGCATTGGCCTGTGGGCCAACAGCAAGACCAAGAACCTCGACGACTACATGCTGGGCGGGCGCAACCTCAAGCCCGGCGTGGCTGCGCTGTCGGCCGGCGCGTCGGACATGTCCGGATGGCTGCTGATGGGTCTGCCCGGTGCCGTGTATCTCTCGGGTCTCGTGGAGGCGTGGCTCGCGATCGGGCTGACCATCGGTGCGTGGATCAACTGGAAGATCGTGGCTCCCCGGTTGCGGGCCTACACCGAGGTCTCCCACAACTCGATCACCATCCCGTCCTTCCTGGACAACCGGCTCAAGGGCAACACCCGGATCCTGCGCGTGATCTCCGGTGTGATCATCCTGGTGTTCTTCACGTTCTATGTCTCCTCCGGCATGGTGGCCGGGGGTGTGTTCTTCCAGTCCTCGTTCGGCACCAGCTACCTCACGGGCATGCTCCTGGTGGCCGGGGTGACCGTGCTCTACACATTCTTCGGAGGCTTCCTGGGGGCGTCCTACACGGACCTGTTCCAGGGTCTGCTGATGCTGGGCGCGCTGCTGCTCGTGCCGATCGTGGGCATCTTCCTGGTGGGCGGGCCCGGTGAGATGGCCACCCGGATCGAGAACGTGAACCCCGACGCGCTGTCCCTGTTCGCGGGCGGCACTGCGGTGGGCATCATTTCCTCGCTCGCGTGGGGCCTGGGCTACTTCGGCCAGCCCCACATCATCGTGCGCTTCATGGCGCTGCGCACCCCCGCGGACGCCAAGTCCGGGCGCCGGATCGGCATCGGCTGGATGATCCTCACGGTGCTGGGTGCCATCGGCACCGCCCTGGTGGGCATGGCCTACTACGGCAACCGCCCGGGCCAGGAGCCCACGGACCCGGAGGCCATCTTCCTGGACATGTCCCAGGTGCTCTTCCACCCGCTGATCGCGGGCCTCGTGCTCGCCGCCGTCCTGGCGGCCGTGATGTCCACGATCTCCTCGCAGCTGATCGTCTCCTCCTCCGCGCTGGTGGAGGACCTCTACAACCTGGCCGCCAAGCGCACCCCGTCCCCCAGGGCGCAGGTGTGGCTGGGCCGCGGTGGCGTGCTGCTCGTGGCCCTCGTGGCGGCCGCTCTCGCGTGGGAGCAGAACTCCACCATCCTGGACCTCGTGGGCTTCGCGTGGGCCGGCTTCGGTGCCGCCTTCGGCCCCGTGGTGCTCATGAGCCTGTTCTGGCGCAAGCTCACCAACGCGGGCGCCATCAGCGCCATGGTCGTGGGTGCCGCGACCGTGTTCCTGTGGCAGTACACCCCGTGGAGCGACCTCTACGAGATCATCCCGGGCTTCATCCTGGGCGGTCTGGTGGGCATCATCGTCTCGCTGGCCACTCACCGGGAGAACCCCGAGATCCAGCGCGAGTTCGACGAGACCCTCCGCCTGGTCCACCACCCCGAGCAAGCCGATCCCGCCGCCGCGGCCAAGGCGGCCGCCGGTGGCACCACCCCCGGGACCGTCTGAGTTCCACGGCCTGCGCCGCGGCGCAGACGGACGACGCCCTCGCACCGCACGGTGCGAGGGCGTCGTTCATTCCTGCGAAACCCGTTCCGCCGGGGCGCGCGGGCTCAGAAGCCGAGGTCGTGCAGCGAGGACCGCATGGTCCCCGCTGACGCGCGCAGCTGCTGCTTCTCGGGCTCGCCCATGGGAATGCGCAGCTGCTGGCCCACACCGGCGCCCCCCACCACGGACGGCACGGACAGGGCCACACCGCTCACGCCGTAGTAGTCCTCCAGCACGGTGGACACGGACAGCACCGACTGCTGGTCCTTGAGCACGGCCTCCGCGATACGCACCCCGGCCAGGCCGATCGCGTAGTTGGTGGCGCCCTTGCCCTCGATCACGCGGTAGGCGGCGTTGACCACCTGGTCCTTGAGCTCGTCCAGGCGCTCGGTGGTGAAGGGCCGGCGCCCGTCCACCTCCCACTCGCCGAGCGGTACCTGACCGATGCTCGCGGAGGACCACACGGGGAACTCGCTGTCCCCGTGCTCACCGATGATGTAGGCGTGCACGCTGCTGGTGTTCACCTGCGCCTCGCTGCCGATCAACCAGCGCAGCCGGGAGGTGTCCAGCACGGTTCCGGAGCTCATGATCCGCTGGTGGGGAAGCCCGGTGATCTGCTGGGCCACCACGGTGAGCACGTCGCACGGGTTGGTCACCAGCACGAAGACTGCCTGCGGCGCCTGCTCCACCAGTTGCGGCATGAGCGACTTGAGGATCGCGGTGTTCGCACCGGCCAAATCCAGGCGGGTCTGCCCGGGGCGCTGCTTGGCGCCGGCGGTCACGAAGACGATGTCCGCGTCCTTGAGCACGGCGACGTCGTCCGAGCCCTCCACCCGGATGCCCGGGGCGAACATCTGGCCGTGGGAGAGGTCCAGTGCCTCGGCCTCCACCTTGGCGGTCTGCAGGTCGTAGAGGGCGATGTCCGTGGACGTGCCCCGGATCATCGCGGCGTAGGCCAGGGATGTCCCCACGGATCCCGCCCCCACGATCCCGATCTTGGTGCGGCGCACGGTAGTTTCGTTTGACGGGCTCACGGCTCATTCTCCATTCGACGCGCTCGGTCCGACCGAGCCCGCGGGGGACCCGCGAACCCGGATCAGCTGACGGGGACGGCGACGCCGTTCGGTGGCGTCCCGCGCGGTGGGCACCGCGCGGTCCCCACCCCATTTTCGGCCGCGACGGCGATGCCTGGCAATGAGCAGCCCACGTCGGGGCGGGGGTGTCCCGCGCCGTCGTGGGCTGCGCTCTTCGAGTGTGCTTCAACGCGGAGGCCACGGCCGACTTTCCAGACACTCCCAAGCCACGGCCACGTTTGAAGGCGCTCCCGGGTCCGGGCCACACGCCCTGCCCAGGTCAGCAGTGGTAGGTGTCGGTGGGGGCCTCGAAGTGCATGTCGTAGCCCTCCGGCAAGCGCATCCCGAATGCCGACGCCAGCCCCAACACCTTGCGGGCCCGGGCCAGTCGGGGCAGGTCGGAACCGTTGCGGATCTGACCGCCCTCGGCCTCGAACTCCCCCAGGAACTCGGTGGCCCAGGACAGCTCGCTCAGGGACGGGGACAGGCCCTCGTTGACCGTGGCGGTCTGCTCGGGCATGAGGCACAGCTTGCCGGTCATGCCGAACTCGTCCGTGACGCCGGTGGCCTCGGCGAGCTTGGCACCCAGCGCGCCCACCGCCGGGCCGTCGATGGGACCCGGGAGGTTCGCGGCGCGGGAGGCGATGGTGAACTGCGAGCGCGTGTACGCCAGCGCCATCGGGTTCTCGCCGAAGCCCGTATCACGGCGGTAATCGCCGATCCCGAACGCCAAGCGATACGTGGAGCGCGCGGTGGCGATGTCCTGCAGGTTCTGCACCCCGCGGGCGGTCTCCACCAGGGCCACGATGCGGGTGCCGCGCAGTATCTCTGCGGTGCGGGTCACGTGCTCGGGGGACTCGGTCATGGCCAGCATCACGCCGTCCAGGCCGGGGACGTCCCTCAGCGCCAGGAGGTCGTCCTCCCACCAGGCGGTGCCGAAGCCGTTGACGCGCACCCACGCGCGGTTGACCTGACCCTCCTGGTTGCGGGAGCCGAGCCACGCGATCACGTTCTCGCGGGCCTGGGCCTTGTCCGCGGGTGCCACGGAGTCCTCGACGTCCAGCACCACGGCGTCCGCGGCACTCTGCGCGGCCTGGTCGAAACGGGACGTGTGGGAGCCGTTGACAAGCAGCCACGAACGGGCCAGCTCCGGGCCCACGGCGGGGGTCTCGGTGGGATCGATGGTCATGGTGGTTTCCGCAGTGGTGGTGGTCATGAGAGTCACTTCGCGATCTGTGTCTGAGAACGGACACGCCCCCTCTGACCTCGGTGTCCGGGCACGTGCGGGCGGTGAGCCGCGGCTGCGCGGGTGCTCTCCGGCCCTCCCGTGCGGCGTGACGGGTGAGGTGGGGTAGCGCGGGCAAGCCGATCACACGGACCGGCCTGGACGATGAGGGGCCGGTGCGGGTCGTCTGCCAGTCGTGCTGCCCGGTGCTTCCGCGCCGTGAGGTGAACGGTCGGACCCAGGGCGCACGTGGTGATGCACTCCGGGGTGGGGCGAAACTTCACCGTAACGCAGCTCACAGCGGATCTCAAACGGGGTGTCCACGGCCGTCCCGTCCGCACCGCACCACCTCCGTGGTCAGGCTTCAGCAGCCTCCACCCACCTGCACCGCCCCGGCCCGGCCCGGCGCAACCGTCCAGACCCCACCGCCCGGGCCGCGCTCGCACACCGGGCCCGCGCTGTCCGCCCGCGCACGGGCCCCCGCTCAGCCGTCCCGCCGCAGCGCGCGGGAGGTCTTGGCTGTGGCCACCGCGTTCCACGGGTCCTCGGGCCAGGGGTGTTTGGGGTAGCGGCCACGCATCTCCGCGCGCACCTGGGCGTAGGGCCCCGACCAGAAGGACGCGAGGTCCTCCGTGATGGCCAGCGTGGCCCGCCCCGGGGAGAGCAGGTGGAACTGCACGGGCACACGCCCGGCCACGACGCGCGGCGTCTGCGCCCACCCGAAGCACTCCTGCAGTTTCACCGCGACCACCGCCGGACGGGCGGGTTCGTCCTCCGAGAAGACCGCCGGGTAGTCGATCCGGGCGGTGTTCCCGCTGGGAACCGTGAGCCGCTGGGGGACCAGCTCGTCCAAGCGCGCCGCCTCCGGCCAGGGCAGCAGCCTGCGCAGCGCATCGACCACGCGGATCGACCGCAGCGACCCGCCACGCGCCACGTCCCGCAGTTCGGGGGCGAGCCATTCGGTCACGCGCTCGACCAGGGCGGCGTCGTCGACCGCGGGCCACGGCTCCCCCAGGTGACGACGCAGCAGCGCGAGCCGGGCGCGCAGGCCGCGGGCGGCGTCGTCCCACGGCAGCAGGTCCAGGCCCTCGGCGGCGAGCGCGGCGCGGATGGCGGGCACGGCGGTGTCCGGATCCGCGCGGACGGGCGTGGCGGAGAGCTCGATCGCGCCCACCGCACGCACCTCGCGGGTGCTCACGCGACCGTTCGAGAAGCTCGCGCGCGTCTCAGTGCGGGCAAGCGGACCGGCGGCGAGCTGCGCGTGCGCCAGGTCCAGGGGTGCCGCCGCACGGATCACCGCGCCGGTGCCCGCGGCAACCCTGCCCGCGGCGCGCGTCAGTTCGGCGACGGCCAACCACTCGTGGTGACGCAGCGGGCTCCCGGCCTCCAGCCCCGCGCGTGTTCCGGAGGCGAGCAGCCATTGGTCCCCGTGGGCGTCCATCCGCCGGGCAATCCACTCGGGCCGCGCCAGGGCCACGACGACACCCTCCCGGACGTCGTCGGGCACGTCCGATTCCGGCCCGCGGGGCGGCGCTTCCGTGTTCTCCTCGGCCCCCTCCGCCGCACCGTCGCCCGCCAGCGCGGGGTGCGCCGCCATCCGCTCCAACCGCTGCGCCTCGCGGCGCCACCGAGCGGACTCGTCACCGCGGGAGGAGCGCAGCCCGCGCACCAGCGCGGGGACGTCCGCGGCGGGCACGCGGACGCCGTCGGAGACGGCGGCGATGACCTCCGCCGCCGTTCTAGCACCCACGAGGTCCGCTCCGTCCAACAGGGCGCGACCCCAGCGGGGTTTCACCGGCAGGGAGACCAGCAGGCGTCCGAGGCCGGTGGCGCGGCCGTCCTCGGCTACCGCGCCGAGGCGCGTCAGCTCGGCTTCGGCGTCCGCGCGGGCACGGGGCGGCAGCGGGTCCGGCAGGGCCATCCCCTCACCTCCCGGTGAGCCCCACACGGCGAGCGCGAGGCACGCGGCGGTGAGGTCCGCCGTGCGCACCTCGGGAACGGAGTGGGCGGGCATGGCGCCCCAGGCGGCGTCGTCGTAGCAGCGCACCACCGTGCCCGGGCCCTGGCGAGCGGCGCGGCCGGCGCGCTGCTCGGCCGACGCCTTGGACGCCGAGACCGTGACGAGCCCGGAGATCCCGCGCCCGGCGTCCCGGCGGGGCTGGCGGGCCAGACCAGAGTCCATCACGAGGCGCACGCCGTTGACGGTGAGCGAGGACTCTGCGAGGGACGTGGTGACCACGATGCGCGGGCGCTCCCCCGGCGCGCGGCCCGCGACGGCGCGGTCCTGCTCGCGCGGGCTGAGCTGACCGTGCAATTCCAGGACCTCGGCGTCGGTGAGGGCGCGCAGCTCGGCCGCCACATGGGAGACCTCCCGGGCGCCGGGGAGAAACACGAGGGCGTCCACGGTCGGGTCGGTGGCCACGGCGCGGGCATGAGCCGCCGCGGCGGTGCGGGCCACATGAGCCAGGAACGCGGGGGTGACACCCCGTTCGTCGAGGCGCTGCGGGCCCGGCGCCCACTCCACTGTGAGCGGATGCAGCGCGGACGGGCAGTCCACCACCGGAGCGGGCGCGTCCCCTCCCAGCAGGGCCGCAAACCGTTTCGCCTCCACCGTGGCGGACATGGCCACGAGCACGAGGTCCTCCCGCAGCTGCCGCAGCTCCGCGAGCATCCCCACGAGCAGGTCCGACTCCACGCCCCGCTCATGCACCTCGTCCAGCACCACGGCCGCGGTCCCGGCCAGTTCCGGGTTCTGCAGCAGTCGGCGCAGCAGGATGCCGGGGGTCACGAACTCCACCCGAGTGGCCTTCGACGTCCTGCGCTCGCCCCGCACGCTCCAGCCGACGACGCCGCCCGGCTCCGTCACCGTGAGCGCGGCCAGCCGGCGCGCGGCGGCCCGAGCGGCCACCCGGCGGGGCTGGACGACGACGACGCGGCCGGTGACGGGATCAGCATCCGCACCGGACGCCCCTACGAGGTTTTCCCGGACCGCGTTGGACACCATCGGCGGCACGAGAGTGGTTTTGCCCGTCCCGGGCGGGGCCTGCACCACGGCCGCGCCCCCGCGCAGCGCCTCCTGCAGAGCCGGCACGGACTCTGCGAACGGCAGGCCCCGGCCGATCCGGCGGACGTCGAACGGGGCGGCACTCATGGGTTCCAGTATGGCCGAGCCCTCGGACGCGGTTGTTAAGGTGGGCAGCCCCCGACGGAGAGGTGGGCATGGACTCGACCGCGAAACGTGGCCGCGCACTGGGCGTCGGCGCGATCGTCGCCGGTGTCATCCTGTTGGTGGTGACAGCGGTGACGGGAATGCTCACCTTCACGTTCCTCACCTCGACGTTCGTGGCCGTGGTCGTCGGAGCGGGCGCGGTCGCGGTGGCGGGCCGCTCGAACGGCCACGACCGAGCAGCGTCGGCGGGCACAGCGACGTCAACGGACCCGACGCCGAGTGGGACGGCGCCCCGGCCACCTGCCTAGAGTGGTACCCATGACCAAAGCGCAGCTTCCCGAGCAGGTATCCGAGATCTTCGACCCGCAGCAGTGGCGTCCGGTGCAGGGCTTCGAGGACCTGCAGGACATCACCTACCACCGCGGGGTGGAACGGGACGGGGACGTGGTCAGGGATCTGCCGTGGGTGCGGATCGCGTTCGACCGGCCCGAGGTGCGCAACGCATTCCGTCCCGGGACCGTGGACGAGCTGTACCGCAGCCTGGATCACGCCCGGATGTCCTCGGACGTTGGCGCCGTGATCCTCACGGGCAACGGCCCCTCCGCCAAGGACGGCGGGTGGGCGTTCTGCTCGGGCGGCGATCAGCGCATCCGCGGCCGGGACGGCTACCACTACGCCGAGGGTGAGACCGCGGACTCCATCGACCCGGCCCGCGCCGGACGCCTGCATATCCTGGAGGTCCAGCGCCTGATCCGCACGATGCCCAAAGTCGTGATCGCCGCGGTCTCCGGTTGGGCCGCTGGCGGCGGCCACTCGCTGCACGTGGTGTGCGACCTCACCATCGCGTCGAGCGAGCACGGCAAGTTCAAGCAGACGGACGCGACCGTGGGTTCGTTCGACGCCGGCTACGGTTCCGCCTTGCTGGCCCGCCAGGTGGGCCAGAAGTTCGCACGAGAGATCTTCTTCCTCGCGGATGAATATTCCGCCGAGGACATGCACCGGATGGGCGCGGTCAACCGGGTGGTCCCGCACGCGGACCTCGAGACGACGAGCGTCGAGTGGGCCCGCAAGATCACCGCCCAGTCCCCGCAGGCCGTGCGGATGCTCAAGTACGCGTTCAATCTCCCGGACGACGGCATGGTGGGCCAGCAGGTCTTCGCGGGCGAGGCCACCCGCATGGGCTACATGACCGACGAGGCCGTCGAGGGCCGGGACGCCTTCCTCCAGAAGCGCGACCCCGACTGGTCCGCGTTCCCCTACTACTTCTGAACATCACGGCATGTCGGATTATCCGAATGATCCCGCGTTGCCGGGTGAGCCCGTGCCGGCACCCGAGGCGCGGGCGCTGCCGAGCGACGTCGTCACCCTGGACGGGCCCGTCCCCGGGGATCCACTCGAGCTCGTACCGCGCCTGACCGCAGCCCTGTCCCGACCGGGCCCTGCGGTGGTCGTGGCGACGTCCGGCTCCACCGGGCGCCCCAAGAAGACCGTGCTGAGCACGCAAGCTCTCACGGCCTCCGGTCGCGCCACCGAGCGTGCCACGGCAGGCCCCGGTCAATGGTTGCTGTGCCTACCGGCGCACTACGTCGCGGGCATCCAGGTGCTGGCGCGCTCGGTGCTTGCGGGCACGCGCCCGGTCGCGATGCCCACCGAGCATTTCACCCCCGCCGCGTTCGCGGACGCCGCGCAGCGTCTCACCCATCCGGTGCGCTACGTCTCGGTGGTGCCTACGCAGCTGCAACGCATTCTGGACCCGCGCGACGGCGCACCCGACCCGCGCGCCGTCGCCGCCCTCGCCCGCTTCGATGCCGTCCTCGTGGGCGGCTCCGCGCTGTACCCCGACCTCGCCGCGCGCGCCGCGGACGAGGGCGTGCACGTGGTGCGCACATACGGGATGTCGGAGACGTGCGGGGGCTGCGTGTACGACGACGCCGCGCTCGACGCCGTCACCGCCGGGATCGTCCCCGACGGCGCACCATCCAGCGCCGTACCCGACCCGAACGAGCGCCGGGAGGGCCGGATCTGGCTGGGCGGGGCGGCCGTGGCCGACGGCTACCTGGACGATCCCGCCCAGACCGCGGACCACTTCCGTGTGATCGGCGGCGTGCGCTGGTACCGCACGGACGACCTCGGTGTGCTGCGGGAGGACGGGACGCTCAGGGTGCTGGGCCGCACGGACGACGTCATCAACACCGGCGGTGTGAAGGTCTCCGCGGGACTGGTCGCGGCCGAACTGCAGCGTGATGAGCGGGTCCGCCAGGCACTCGTGCTCGCGGTGCCGCACCCGGAGTGGGGGCAGGCGGTCGCGGCGTTGATCGCGCTGCGGGAGGGCTCGGACCTCAAGGCCGTGGAGCATGAACTGTCCTCGGCGATCCGGGACGGGCTCGGAGCCCCCGCGGTGCCCAAGCTGTGGCGTCACGTGGCGCAACTGCCCATGCTGGCCACGGGGAAACCCGACCGCCGTTCCGCCGAAGCGTTGTTCGCGAGCCCCGATGTATAGCGCGCCGGCGTTCCACGGGGCCGGGGTGTGGCTGCCGACCGCGACAGGCCGGGCGGTCCTTCGCGACGACCCCACGGACGGGACGAGGTGACATCATGCCCGCGCACTCCCTCGACCTGGTGCTCTCCCCCGCCTCAGATGATCTGATCCGCTCGCGGTGGGCGGCACTGCACGGGGCCGGTCTACCGAGCCTCGCCACGCATCGCGGTGCGTCCAACGCCCCGCACATCACCGCACTGTCCGCGCCCTCGATGCCCGAACACGTCCTGGCCCGAGCACGGGAGGTGTTCTCCGCATTGTTGCCGTGTTCCGTGGACATCCCTGGGTTGCTCGCTGTGGGGCACGGGCCGTTCGTGCTCGCGGAGTCGGTGATTGTGCCACCCGGGGTCACGGAGGCCGTCCGCGAGCTGGAACGGATCGCGGCGGAGTCCCGACCCCCGGCGCGCCCGTGGGTTCCGCACCTGACCCTGGGTAAGCGACTCACCGCGTCTCAGGTGGGTAAGGCCTTGGAAGTACTCGCAGACGTGCCCGCACCGCGCGCGGTCGAGATCACGGGCCTGCGACGGTGGGATCCCGACCAGCGCGTCACCGCCATGGTGGTGGGCTGAACCGGACCGGGCGGCTTACCGCGTTCGCGCCGTCGTCATCCCTTGGGCTCGGCGAGACCGCGCATGTCTGACGCACTCAGGCGCCCCAGCGCCCGACCGGAATCCGCGACCGCCTCCACGGCCGGGCCGCTGAGACCGCCTGGGCTCATCGTGTCCCCGGAACGTGTGCACGTGCACAGCGCGTGAAACAATGACACGAACCCGTCCCCGTTCTCGAAAGGTTGCACCGTGGCCACACCAGCTCAGTGGGTCGAGGGAGCACGTCTGCGTACGCTTCCCATGGCCGCGGCCCCCGTGATCGCCGGCACCGCCGCCGCCCAGTGGATGGCTGCCGCACGGTTGGGCCCCGCGGTCCTCGCGCTGCTGGTCGCGCTGTTCCTGCAGATCGGGGTGAACTACGCCAACGACTACTCGGACGGCGTGCGCGGGACGGACGACGATCGCGTGGGCCCGTTGCGTCTGACCGGCTCCGGTGCGGCATCCCCCCGCGAGGTCAAGACCGCGGCGTTCGTGTGCTTCGGGCTGGCCGCGCTCGCGGGCATCGCGCTCGTGGTGGTCTCCCACCAGTGGTGGCTCGCCGCGGTGGGTGTCCTGGCGATCCTCGCGGCATGGGGCTACACGGGTGGCAAGAAGCCCTACGGGTACATGGGACTCGGCGATCTCTTCGTGTTCATCTTCTTCGGCCTCGTGGCCACCCTGGGTACTACGATCACCCAGGCCGGGCGGCTCAACCTGGAGTCGTGGGTCCTGGCGATCTCCACCGGGCTGTTCGCGTGCGCGCTGCTCATGGCCAACAATGTCCGGGACATCCCCGGGGACCGCGCCGTGGGCAAGAAGACCTTGGCCGTGCGTCTGGGCGATCCGAAGGCCCGGCTCACGTTCACCACGGAGCTGTTCGTGGGGATGGTCCTGCCGTTGCTGCTCGTGCCCCACAACCCGTGGGTGCTCCTGATTTATGCCGTGACGCCACTGGCCATCGGCGCGGCCGTGACCGTGCTCAGGACCACCGACCGGCGCGAGCTGATCCCCGTGCTCAAGCAGTGCGGTTTCATCAACCTGGGAGTGACCGTGCTCTACGCGATCGCAGTGCTGGTGCACCAGTACCTGGGCTGACACTCCCCGCCGCTTGAATCATGGCGTCGTGCTCCGGGTGTGCGCCATCGCGACCGCTGAAGTGCCCCGGGCCAGAACCCCGCGGGCGGACGCTCAGACGTCCTTGCGAGCCTCGCGGTCCGTGTAGGAGTCCTCGATCTCCTGGTCCTCCAGGGCCACCCGGTTGGTGGGCTTGGGGGTGCGTGAGATCCATCGGTGGAAGTCCTGGCCCGCGGCGTAATGCAGCTTGGGGAAGAAGATGTAGCAGATCGCGAAGGCCGCCACCACGGCCGCGATCCCGGAGAAGACCAACCCCAGCCCCAGGTACATGCACAGCAGGAAGAGCACCACCAGGATGCCCAGGCGCAGCAGGGAATACTTCACGAAGTTCACCCAACCATTCTACGGGCCCGCCCTGGGTGCTTCCCGGGCACCGTGGTTGCCTGCGAGAAGCCCCGATCTGGACAGGACGTTGCCCGTGCGGGGCATCTGCCTCGGACGCCCTCCCCGCTCAAGGCCCCGGCCCTGGTCAGGGCGCCTTCCTGCCCGGGCCCGATCCGGACGGGACGCGCTCCCCCACCCGCCGCGCTGACCCGAAGAGGAACTGCCCAGTCCACTCCCCTAGGATGATCCGCATGGGCAGAGCGATCCTGATCATCGGAGCAGGCGCCCTCGCTGTGGGCGTCATCATTTACGCGCTCATCGAGTGCGCGCAGTCGGACAAGTACGCCGTGCGGGCCATTCCCAAGTGGGGTTGGCTGTTGGTGATCCTGCTGTTGCCGGTGGTCGGGGCGGTGCTGTGGCTCTTCTTCGGCCGCCCCCGCAAGGACGACGCCGCCCGCGAACCCCAGCGCGGCCGCGGCCCGGACGACGACCCCCAGTTCCTGCGCAACCTCGAGGAGCGGCGCAAGCAACAGGAACGCGCTCGCAAGCTCCAGGAATGGGAGAACGAACTCAAGCGCACCGGTCGCGCCCCGGGCGAACGCCCCGACGCCGAGGAACCGGTGTTGGATCCCTCCGACCCGCGCCTCGCTGCTCCCTCCCCCGACCACCCGGCGGATGATGTCCGCGCGGACGACCCGGACGACGCCGCCCCCCGCAGCGGCTCCCACTCGGAAGACTCAGACGCCCCCCGGGACGATCCCGACGCGGACGGCCTGGACCCCGACGATCCGCGCGGCGACGACTCGCGTCCCGGTGGTTCCACTCCCCGCTAACGAGCCCGAGATACCCACTGAACATGACGTGAGCCCCGCCCCATGAGGGACGGGGCTCACCTGTTTCGCGAACTCATGTCACGGGCTCATGCCCGCGGAGGACTCACAGGCCCGAGTACGAGTGCAGGCCCGGGAACAGCGTGTTGACCACCGCGAAGTTGAACACCACGCACAGGTAGCCCGCGATCGACAGCCACGCGGAACGATTGCCGTTCCAGCCGCGGGTCACGCGCGCGTGCATGTAGGCGGCGTAGACGGTCCACACCACGAAGGTCCAGACCTCCTTGGTGTCCCAGCCCCAGAACCGACCCCAGGCCTGATCCGCCCAGATGGCACCGGCGGCCAGGGTGAAGGTCCAGAACACGAATCCCACGGAGTTGAGCCGGAACGAGAAGTTCTCGAGGGTCACGGATGTGGGCACGGCCCGCAGGAAGCCCAGACGGGCGTCCTCGCCGGTGGCCAGCTTCTTCTCGCGGCGGGACTGCAGCAACTGCAGCACGGCCATCGCGAACGTGATGGTGAAGATCCCGGAGGCCGCGACCGCGATGGACACGTGGATGATGAGCCAGTAGGACTGCAGTGCGGGCTGCAAGGGGGACACGGGGGTCGGGAACGCGATCGTGGCCAGACACAGCATGATGAGCACGAGGCCGGAGACCATGGGTCCCACGAAGCGCAGGTCCTTGAAGAACAGCGTCACGAGGTACACGCCGGCCACCACCAGGGCGCCCGTGGTGCAGAACTCGTACATGTTGGCCCACGGCACACGGTCCGCGGCGACACCGCGGGAGACCACCGCGAACGCGTGCAGCAGGAACGCGATGACCATGAGGGTCACGGCCACGCGGGCAGCCGGGCGGCGGCTGTTGTGCTGGTAGTCCAGCGCCTCGAACTCGTTCACGCCTTTGGCGCCGTCCGCCGAGGTCCGGAACTCATCCGCGACGGACTCACCGGTCCCCGCGCCGTCGCCGGACGCACCCCCGGTGGAAGAGCGAGTGAACGCGGAACGCGACACCGTGGAACCGACCGTGGCGGAACCCGCCGCCCGGGCCCCGGAATGCGCGGCCGTGGCGCCCACGAGTTCCTTGGCCTCGCCCTCGGCGGTGTCACGCCGGGCACGTTCAGTCAGGCCGAGGGTCTTGGAGTGGGAGGCCATGTCCCACACGAAGGCCACGAACACCACCAGGTAGGTCATGGCGGCCAGGAGCATGAACCATTCGCTCCAGTTGCCCAAGGTCACGTTGATGTTGCTACCCATTAGTTCACGCCTTCGAATTCAGGTGGAACTCCCGCACGCCGCGGTCCTCCCACAATGACGTCCACAGAGCTGTCAGTTTTTCCGCTTCCGCGCCCAAGCGGTGGTCCTCGCCACGCGCCAACAGTCCGTACTCCAGAACAGTACACCGCACCCCGTTGGCGTCCTCCGTGGTGGTGGCCCGCACCCACGCCCTCCGGCGCGCGATGAACAGGCTCATGATGAGCCCGATGAACGCGAGCACGAAGAAGATGAACGCGGGGATCCGCCCGGGGTCGCTGTGCACGTCCAGACCCACGTAGCGCTTCACGTCCAGGAACTCCACGCTGCCCTTGCCGTTGGGCAACTGCACCTCGCGGTGTTGACCGTCCAGCAGGATCGGGCCGTTGGCCGAAGTCATGGAGTTCAGTTCCGTGAGGTTCTCGGTGTTGAGCACGTACACGTTCTGCGGTTGCCCGCTGTCCAGGCCCAGGTCCCCGTAGAACGAGGACAGGATCAGCGCGGGGTTGTTCAGCGCGGGGTCCGCGGAGCGCGGGATCTCCCCCGGCTCCGAGACGGCCGTGGGCAACAACAACCCCACGAACCCGAGCTGATCGGGGCGGGCGTCCGGGACCTTGAGGGTCAGCGAGGACGTGTACACGGAGTCCGAGGGGACCGTGACCACGGGGCCCTCGTAGGCCACGTTGCCTTCCCCATCCGTCACGCGGATCACGGGCGCGTAACCGTTGCCTACCAGGTACACCTTGGTGCCGTTGACGTTGAGGGGCTTGTTGACCGCGAGGTTCACGTCCTGGGGTGTGGCCCCGGGTTCGTCCGTGACAGTCAGGTCCGCGTTGAAGTCGGTGGGCTGACCGTAGTTCCGGGGATCGGAGGTGTCCCGGTTGAACGTGGCCTGGAAGTTGTTGAGCCGCACCGAGAAGGGGTTGAGCCAGTCCGGGTCGAAATTGGTCCCCGGGTTGAAGGAGTCGTAGTCCACGAGGGTGTTCACGAAGGACTCCTCCTCCACGATGATCTTCTGCCCCTTGTACCCGAACAGGGCACCGATCGCCACGGAGACCAGCACGCCCAGCAGCGCTACGTGGAAGAGGATGTTGCCCACTTCCTTGAGCATCCCGCGCTCGGCCGCGACCGACGGCGCCGCGGAGCCCAGGTCCTGTGTCTGCACCCGGTAGCCGCGCTTCTTCAGGGCGGCGGCGGCCTGCTCGACGGCGTCGTCCGGGGAAGGTGCGGCAGCGCCGTCGCGCCCGCCCAGCATGACCTTGCGGTACTGCGGCAACCGGGAGATCCGGCGCGGGGTGCGCGGCGGCTTGGAACGCCACGCCTTGAAGTGCTGGACGGCGCGCGGGAGCACGCAGCCCACGAGCGAGATGAACAGCAGGAGGTAGATCGCGGAGAACCAGTAGGAGGAGAAGACGTCGAACAGCTGCAGGCGGTCCAGCCACGGACCCATGGTGGGGTTCGCCTCGATGTAGCTGGTCACCGCGTCCGGGTCCTGGACCCGCTGGGGGAACAGGGATCCCGGGACCGCGGCGATCGCGAGCAACAACAACAGCACGAGGGCCGTGGACATCTTGGTCAGTTGCCGCCAGGCCCACCGGGCCATGCCGAGGGGACCCAGTGAGGGGACCTCCACGTCGGAACGCTGCGCCTTCTTCGGGCGTGGCGTGCGCGTCTCGGTCATATCGGCATCACCCAATCGGTTACGAATTCGGACTGGACCCACGAGACCAGTGCGGACCACACGCCCGTGGCCATGGCGGCCCCGATGAGCACGAGCACGGCACCGCCCACGCGCTGCAGCGTGAGACGGTGCCTGCGGAAGAAGGACATGGCCCCCATGCCCCGGCGCAACGCCAGGGCGATCAGCACGAACGGGACGCCCAGTCCCAGGCAGTAGGCGGTGGTGAGCACCACGGCCTTGCCGGTGGACGCGCCGTCCACGTAGACGAGCGCCTGCACCGCGGCGAAGGTCGGGCCGATGCACGGGGCCCATCCCAAACCGAAGGCCATCCCCAGGAGGGGCGCACCCCACAGCCCCGGGGGCGGGCGGCGCTCGATCTTGCGGTCACGCTGGAACCACGAGAAACCACCCATGAAGACCACGCCCATGAGCATCACCAGGATCCCGAGCACCACCATGATCCACTGCTGGCCCAACAACCACGCGAACGCGCCGAGCTGCGCGAGCACCACGGACATCAGCACGAACACCGCGGAGAACCCCAGGACGAACAGCACCACGCCCGTGAGGATCCGCCCGCGCCGTTGTTCCCGCAGGTCCACCCCGGTGAGCCCGGTGATGTAGCCCAGGTACCCGGGCACTAGTGGCAGGACGCACGGTGAGGCGAAGGAGACGAATCCCGCGAGCAGCGCCACGGGCAGCGCGGCAATCAGTGAACCGTCGAGGACGACCTCGGCGAAGGGATTGCCGTTCATGCGGACTCAGCCACCGTGTCCTTGATCAGGGCGTCCAGGGTGGATTTGTCCGCTTTGCCCAGCACGCGGGCGGCCACGCGACCCTGCTCGTCCAGAACGAGGGTCGTGGGGACGGCCTGCGGCGGGATGTAGTCGCTCAGTGCGAGCAGCACGGCCCCGTTGAGATCGGACGCGGAGGGGTAGTCCACCCCGTAGTTGCGTTCGAACGCCTCCGCGGTGGGCTGCTGGTCGCGCAGGTTCACGCCCAGGAACTGCGCGCGGTCCTGGTACTCGTGGTGCAGGGCCACGAGGTCCGGGGCCTCCGCGCGGCACGGCGCGCACCCTGCGTACCAGAAGTTCACGACGGCGGGCTTGCCGCGCAGGCTCTCGGCGCTCACGGTGCTGCCGTCGAACATCTCGGCCTCGAACTGCACGGGCTCCCCGCGCTGCTCCGGCGCGTACTCGCTCACGGAACCGTCACCGGCCACGTAGCCCTTCTCGCCGCCGGCGTTGGCCTGCTGGGCGAGGCTGTCGTTGCCCGAGGACGAGCACCCCGCGAGCGCGAGCCCCAGACACACCACCACGGCGACCGCTCCCGTGCGCACTCGGGCACGGGCAGGCAGGGAACGGGCGGATGAACAACGCGGAGAAGTCACGGGGAGAACTCCTGGGAAGAGGTCGTGGGGTGAGAGATCAATTATGAGCCGGGAAGCTGATTGACGCCTGGATAGAGGTGGGCGGCGGGTTCCCGGTAGGAGACCTCCGGGACCTGCGCGGCGTCCACGTCCTCGAACGTTAAGGACGTCAGGGACGCGAGGTTGCACTCACGCCGCCGCGGGTCGTGCGGCAACGGACGGCCCTGCGCGGACAACCGCGTGAGCCAGATCGGCAACTGGTGGGACACGGCCACGGCCTGGGCGCCGTCGCCACCACGGCGCACCGCGTCCCGGGCGAGTTCCCGCACGGCCTGTGCCATGCGCTCGACCTGCGCTTTGTAGGGCTCACCCCACGAGGGCCGCAAGGGGTTGAGCATGTAGGGCCAGTGCTTGGGCTTGGCGAGCTCACGCCCGGTCACGTGCAGACCCTGGAAGTGGTTGGCCGGTTCGATCAACCGCTCGTCCGTGCGCACCTCGAGCCCCAGCTCGCGGGCCACGGGTGCGGCAGTCTCCCGCGTGCGGGTCAGCGGCGAGCACGCCAGCAGAACGATCCGATCGCCATCCTGGACCCGCCGGGCCAGGTCCGCCGCGGCCGCCTCGGCCATCCGAGCGCCCTTCTCGGACAGGTGGTAGTCCGGGAGCCGCCCGTAGACCACGTGCGCGGGGTTGTGGACCTCGCCGTGGCGCAAGAGGTGAACGGTTGCTGAAGGCATGCCCCCAGTGTCTCAAACCCCGCTGTCAGCCCCCAATCGGCCCGGTCGGCACGGAACTGACCCCGTCAGGACAGCACGGCGCGCAACCGGGCGGCGTCGATGCGCAACCGGTCCCACGGGGCTCCGTCCACGAAGACCACGGGGATGTACTCGGCGTAGTCGCGCAGCAGCTGCGGATCGCCCGTGATGTCCCGCTCGCGGTACTCGCTGCCCGTCTGCTCGCACACCCCGGTCACGACCTCGCGCGCGTCCTCGCACAGATGGCATCCCGGTTTGGTCAGCAGCGTCACTGTGTGCGCCGGGCGCGGGCGGGTCCAGTCCGCGCCGGAGAGCAGTGGCGTACGACGTCGCTCGCGCCCGTCCTGCCGCCCCGCGGCACCGGCGCCCGCGCCGGTTCCACGCGCCGTCGCCGTTGCGGGAGCCGTCGTCGTCCCGCGCGTCGTCGCCGCTGCGGGTTCCGCCTGCACGGCGGGGCCCGGTTCGGCCGGACGGGCGGGATCGAGACGGTCGGGGCTCACGGGCTGCTGCGTCATGCGGCCCATGCTACGCACACGGACACTGCGCACACGGTGAAGGCCCCGTTCCCATAGCGGGAACGGGGCCTATCACGGGCGCGCTTACTTCTTGTTACGGCGCTGGTGACGAGTCTTGCGAAGCAGCTTGCGGTGCTTCTTCTTGGACATGCGCTTGCGGCGCTTCTTGATGACCGAACCCATAGGATCCCTCACAGTTCTCTGGACAGTGGTATTTGCTGGGGGCCGCGGGTGAACACCGCCCCGCCCCTGCTAACGCGGGGGCAACATACGTTTAACGGCAAACTACTGGCCTACCTTACCGTGCGACCCCGCCGGGCCCGAAAACGGGCGCTCAGGCGCTCGCGCGGCGATCGGCGTCGAGTTCCTCGTCCTGTTCTGGCCGCCCGTCCTGCTCCGTGACGGAACGCCCCCGCGGCGTGGCCGTGCGCTTGTCCCGGGACGACGCCACACGGTCCAGCGAGCGTGGTTCCGCGACCGAGGCGCGGGAGTCGTCCGGGTCCACGCCGGCTTCCTCGTACTGGTAGGTGATGTGTTCGGCCACGAGGCGGGCGGCCAGGTTGTGGTCCCCCGCTTCGAGGGCGCCCACGATGGCCCGGTGTTCGGCGCGGATGCGGCTGGACGTGGTGCTCCACAGCGGCACATGACCCACGAGTGCCAGGGTGTACTCGTAGATCGAGTCCCGCAGGGCGGTGAACAATGCCGCGTTCACCGCGTTGCCGCCCGCCTTGACCAGCGCGATGTGGAAGCTCACGTAGAGGTGGTGGAACTGCTTGAGCCCCAGGTCCTCGTCCATCTGCGCCATGATCGCGTGCAGTTCCTCGCGCGGGATGCTGTGCTTCTCGGCGTTCTCGAGGGCCGAGGTCTCGAGCATCACGCGAGTCTGGACGATGTCACGCAACGGGTGCTGCGACGTCGCTATGTGCAACTGCAGTGCGGGACCCGCGGACGCGGCCGGTTCGCGCACCAGGATGGGGAGAATGCTGCGGTGCGGGCCCTCGAAGAGTTTGACGATGCCCTGGGCCTCCAGGATCTTGAGGGTCTCACGCATGGAGTTGCGGGACACCCGGAAGATCGCGGCCAGGTCCTTGTCGGTGGGCAGTCGTTGACCCAGCACCAGGTTTGCGTCGAACAGCTCGTTCTCGAGCCATTGCAGAACCTCTCGATGCGTTGCCATATATCCCACCCTAAACGTCGTACGGCGCCCGACCGCCGTATGGCACGGTCGGGCGCCCGGCGCGCCGCTCTCCGGACGCGGCCGTGCTCAGATGATGCCCTGGGCCACCATGGCCCGGGCGACCTTGAGGAACCCCGCGATGTTCGCACCGGCCACGTAGTTGCCCGGCATCCCGAACTCCTCGGCGGTCTCCGCGCAGCGATCGTGGATCCCGCGCATGATCTCCCGCAGGCGTTGCTGCGTGTAGTCGAAGCTCCACGAGTCGCGGGACGCGTTCTGCTGCATCTCGAGCGCGGACGTGGCCACACCGCCGGCGTTGGCGGCCTTACCCGGCGCGAACAGCACGTCCGATTCCTGGAACCGACGCACGGCCTCGGTGGTGCACGGCATGTTGGCACCCTCGGCGACGGCCAAGATCCCGTTCTCGAGCAGGGTCTTGGCCTGACGGCCGTTGAGCTCGTTCTGCGTGGCACACGGCAGCGCGACCGTGCCGGGGACGTCCCACACCGAACCGTCGGAGACGAATCGGGCGCTCGAGCCGCGCCGTTCGGCGTACTCGCTGATCCGGGCCCGCTCAACCTCCTTGACCTGCTTGAGCAGCTCGAGGTCGATGCCATTGCTGTCCACCACGTAACCGCTCGAGTCCGACGCCGTGAGCGCCTTGGCGCCGAGCGACTGGGCCCGCTCGATCGCGTAGATCGCCACGTTGCCCGAACCGGAGACGATCACGTCCCGGCCCTCGAGGTCCAACCTGCGGGTCTTGAGCATCTCCTCCGCGAACATCACCGCACCGTAGCCCGTGGCCTCGGTGCGCACGAGCGAACCGCCCCAGGACAGGCCCTTGCCCGTGAGCACACCGGACTCGTAGCGGTTGGTGATGCGCTTGTACTGACCGAAGAGGTACCCGATCTCACGCCCGCCCACGCCGATGTCACCGGCGGGGACGTCCGTGTACTCACCGATGTGGCGGTACAGCTCGGTCATGAAGGACTGGCAGAACCGCATGATCTCCGCGTCACTGCGCCCGGACGGGTCAAAGTCCGATCCACCCTTGCCGCCGCCGATGGGCATGCCGGTCAGCGCATTCTTGAAGATCTGCTCGAAACCCAGGAACTTCACGATGCCCAGGTACACCGACGGGTGGAACCGCAAGCCACCCTTGTAAGGACCCAGCGCGGAGTTGAACTCCACCCGGAACCCGCGGTTGATGTGCACCTGGCCCTGGTCGTCCATCCACGGCACACGGAAAATGATCTGACGTTCGGGTTCGCAGATACGCTCCACGATCGCGGAGTCCAACAGATCCGGATGGCGAGCCACCACGGGACCCAACGACTCGAAGACCTCGTCCACGGCCTGGTGGAACTCGGACTCACCCGGGTTGCGCGCCGTGACGATCTGTCGGATGGGGATCAGTTTCTCGTGCATGTCTCTCCTGCCCTCTTGAAAGGTCTGCGGCTCCCACTCAACCGCGGCGTGAACCGCGGTTGCGGCGCCGGAAACCCGTCAGAGTGGACAGCAGACCACTCTGACGGCGATGCGCGGCCCCGCGAGGTCGGATGAGCTCCGCGATCTCGGGCGAGTTCGTCTCCGGGGAGACAGCGCGGGGCTCTGCATCGTGGGGCTCGGCATCATGCGCGGCACGGGGCTGCGCAACGGGCTCGGTGTGGGCACCGTCGTCCAGACTATCCCCTGTGACCTGGGCCTCCCGTTCGCTGGCCAGGCCCTCCGGATCAGCGGAATTGATAGCTTCTCCGGTGACTCCCGAGCTGAACTGCACGACTTTCTCGGACTCCTGGGATGATTCGTCGAAAAACTCGGCTTCTGCGGGCGTCTCTGTTTCGCCTGAATTTTCTTCCGGACGGGGATCATCGACCGGGGATCCGGGGGTGACCGTGGGAGCGGGGATGTCCAGGACCTCGGGATCGTCCGAGGTGTTGGTGGCCTCCGCGGCCTCCGTCGTGACGTCGGTGACCTCCGCCGTGAACCACGGCAGGGACCGCTCGGGTTCGCGCACAGGTTCCTGGGCGGCGTCGAGGTCAGCGGCCTCGACACGTACGGGCTCCGGGCGCGGGGCGTCCTCGGGCGACGGTGCGGCGTCATGGTCGGTCGACTCGGCGGAGGCGTCCGTGGTCAGCTGCGCAGCGTCGTCGACGGCCAGCTGCGCAGCGACGTCGTTCGCCATGGCGGGCTCATCGCCCTCGGCCGGGGCGGACTCGCGCGTATCCGTCACGGGAGTGTCCGCCTCGTTCGCGGCGGCGACCAGCTCGTTCACCCAGTCGAGCACGGCCACGAAGGGCTCGGCGGTGAGGTTGTAGAAGCGCTTCTGTCCCTGGGCGCGCGTGGTGACCATCCCGGCGTCGCGCAGGACCTTGAGGTGCTTGGACACCGTGGGCTGGGAGACCTCGAGCGCGGTGACCAGTTCGCCCACCGGCCGGGGCCCGCCGCACAGGGCCGTGAGGATGCGGCGTCGGGTGGGGTCGGACAAGGCGGAATATGCGTCGTGGGACATGGGATTCACCTTAGACGGGCTGCCCACCCCGACCCAATCAGACCTTCCCGTCACGGGTCGGTCCCACCAGCGTCAGCCCTGCCAGGGTCAGTCGTACCAGGGGTCCAGTCCCCACTGGGGAAAGACCTCCTTGCGCGTGGCCATGATGCTGCGGTCGGTCTCGTCACTGGGGTCGTAGCCGATCTCCCACGAGCGCCACCAGATGTCGACGTCGTCGCCCATGCGCTCGGGCGGGCGCCCGCCGTACTTTTCGGCCATGTAGCTGCGCCACGCCTGCGGGACCGGCGTGTTCACGTCCACGGGGTATCCCGAGGCGACCCCCACGAGGTGCGCCCACGAGCGGGGAACGGCGTCGTGGCAGTCGTACCCGCCGCCACCCGTGGCGATCCACCGGCCCTCACATAATTCCGCCGCGAGCTCGGACACCGCCAACGCGATCTGACGCTGCCCGTCCACGCTCATGCGTAAATGGGTCAATTCGTCCTGGAAGTGGGAGTCACAGCCGTGCTGGGAGACGATCACCTCGGGACGGAACTCGCGCGCGATCGGGGGGACCACGGCGTCGTACGCTCGAAGCCACTGGGAGTCGTCCGCGCGCGTGGGCATGGCCACGTTGACCGCGGTGCCGGCCGCCGCCCCGGAGCCGATCTCGTTGGCGAAGCCCGTGCCCGGGAACAGGGACAGGCCCGTCTCGTGCAGGGACACGGTCATCACGCGGGGCTCGTCGTAGAAAATCGACTGGGTGCCGTCCCCGTGGTGGCCGTCCACGTCCACGTAGAGCACGCGCTGCACTCCGTTGTTCAAGAGATGCTGGATGGCCACGGCGCAGTCGTTGTACACGCAAAAACCTGAGGCCTTGTCCGCCGCGGCATGGTGCATGCCACCGCCGAAGTTCACGGCGTGGACCACGGAACCGCTCATCAGGTCCACGGCACCCTGGTAGCTGCCGCCCACCAGGCGCGCACTCGATTCGTGGATGCCCTCGTAGCCGGGAGTGTCCTCGGTGCCCAAACCGCATTCGGGGATCTGCCGCGTGGGGTCCTCCGAGACGGCGCGCACGGACTGCACGTAGGTCTTGGTGTGCACGAGTTCCAGGACGGAGTCGTCCGGGACCTCGGGGACGGTGACCCGCACGTTGGGCGCGGTGTCCAGGCCCAGGTTCTGCACCAACCGCATGGTCGCGTCCAGGCGGGTGGGGCTCATGGGGTGGTAGTCCCCGAAGTTGTACTGGAGCAACCGGGGATCCCAGTAGACACTGGTGGGGTAGACGGCATCCTTGCCCGTTGTCGCGGAGCTCACACCTCCATTAGAACACTCACGCGCGTACGGCAGTCGCTGCAGCGCACTGTGACGGGGGATACTAGGGGTCGTTGCGCCGATCCACCCCCGCGGGACCGTAGGATTCCGCGTGACCCGACCGTCCATCGGATCCCGCGAGGAGGTGCCGTGAGCGAGCTCGAACAACCCAACGCCGTCGAGGAGCCTGCATCCCCCGCGCCCTCCGATGAACCGCTGACCACACGCACGGCGCGAGGCATCCGGGACTTCGTGGACCAGATCGCGAGTTCCTCGCCCGCGCGGCTCGCGGTGATCGTGTTCGTGATCGTGGACCTGGGCTTCGCGGCCCTGTTGTGGCTGCCCTTGTCCGCCAATCCCGGTCAGGAGACCCGGTTCGTGGACGCCGTGTTCACCGCGACCTCCGCCGTGACCGTGACCGGACTGACCACGGTGTCCACGGCCGCGCAGTGGTCCGTGTTCGGCCAGGTAGTCATCCTGATCGCCATTCAAGTGGGCGGTCTGGGCACCCTGACGCTCACGTCCATCCTGGCGCTGGCCATCGGGCGCAAGCTCGGGCTCAAGTCCAAGCTCATCACTCAGGAGGCCCTCAACATCGGGCGCTTGGGTGAGGTCGGCTCGCTGCTGCAGATCATTGTGATCACCTCCGTGAGCATCGAGGCCGCCCTGGCGCTCGTGCTCTCCGTGGGGTTCCTCGCCGAAGGAGAACCCCTGGGAACGGCCCTGTGGCACGGGGTGTTCTACGCGATCTCGAGCTTCAACAACGCCGGGTTCACGCCCCACACGGACGGGCTCGTGCCCTACGACCACGCCGGGCCCACCGCGTGGCTCATCCTGCTGCCCGTGTGCATCGGGGTGATCGTGGGGTCCCTGGGCTTCCCCGTGATCTTGGTGCTGCGTCAGGTGGGGTTCCGGTTCACCCGGTGGAACCTCAACGCCAAACTCACCGTGGTCACCACCGCCGCACTGTTGCTGCTGGCGTGGGTGCTGTTCACGGCCATCGAGTGGGCCAACCCGGACACCCTGGGCGGACAGTCCGTCCCCGAACGGATCTTCCAGGGGTTCTTCGCGTCCGTGATGATGCGCTCGGGCGGTTTCAACCTGGTGGACATGACCGACACGTCCCAGGTCACGCTGTTACTCACGGACGCCATGATGTTCGCCGGCGGCGGTTCCGCGTCCACGGCCGGTGGGATCAAGGTGACCACACTCGCCGTCGTCTTCCTGGCCATCCTCGCGGAGGCCCGCGGCGACCAGTCCGTGATCGCGTTCTTCCGCACCATCCCTGACTCCGTGCTGCGCATCGCGATCTCCGTGATCATGATGGGCGCCTCCGTGGTGCTGCTGGGTTCAAGCATCATGGTCGCCCTGACCCACATGCCCCTGGACCACGTACTGTTCGAGGTCATCTCCGCGTACGCCACGTGCGGTCTCAGCACCGGTGTGTCCGCGGGCGCCCCGGACGCCGGGAAGTACGTGCTGTCCGTCATCATGCTCATCGGCCGCATCGGTACCAACACCGTGGCCACGGCCCTGGCCCTGCGCTCGCGGCGCCGGCTCTACACGTACCCGGAAGAGAGGCCCATCATTGGCTAAGAACTCCTCCCACTCCGTCCCCGTCCTGGTGGTGGGCCTCGGGCGCTTCGGCTCTGCCACGGCCCTGCAGCTGATCCAGCAGGGGCGCGAGGTCCTCGGCGTGGAACGCGACGCCGCCCTCGTGCAGAAGATGTCCGGCCAGCTCACCCACGTAGTCGAGGCCGATGCCACGGACATCGACGCCCTGCGCCAGCTCGGCGCGGCCGAGTTCTCCTCCGCCGTGGTGGGTGTGGGCACGTCTATCGAGTCCTCGGTGCTGACCACCGCGAACCTCGTGGACCTGGGGATCGACCGGATCTGGGCCAAGGCCATCTCCCCCGCCCACGGCAAGATCCTCGCGCGCATCGGCGCCCACCACGTGATCTTCCCCGAGGCCGACGCCGGGCGCCGCACCGCCCACCTGGTCTCCGGGCGGCTCCTGGACTACATCGAGTTCGACGACGACTTCGCGATCGTCAAGATGTACCCGCCCCGGGAGACGCAGGGGTTCACGCTGGGCGAGTCCGACATCCGCTCCAAGTACGGCGTGACCGTGGTGGGTGTGAAGTCCCCGGGCGAGGACTTCACCTACGCCCGCCCGGACACCACGGTCAGCTCGCGGGACCTGCTCATCGTGTCCGGGCACGTTGACCTGATCGAACGGTTCGCCGCACGCCCCTGACCCGGTTGCGTCTCGGCGGGCCGTTGTGGTCCGGCATCACGGCCCGACGCCGGTCGGCGCCGGTCAGCGTCGGTCAGCGTCGACCGGCACGCGCTCCTCGGTGACCGGCGTGACCGACGCCCGCGAGCGACGTCGTCCCCCGCTACGGCGCACGCGCGTGACGCTACCCCGCGTTACTCAGCATCCGACGGCGCGGCCGTCATGGCCCGCGTGGCGAGCGCCATGATCCCGGGGACGCCGGCGCGGCCGAACGCCCGGCGCTGACGGCTCGCCCCATTACCGCGCTCGAGGATATGGTGCACCCCCGCCTCGGCGAAGCGGCGGTCCTCCTGCGAGGTGTAGTGCCCGCTCACCCGTTCCAGCAGGGTGCTCACGAGTTCCTCGGCTGGGACCAGGGTGGCCGTGACGGGATCCAGGAGCCGGCCGCTCAGCCCCCACCGGGCGGACTGCCACAGTGCGATGTCCAGGTACTCCTGGGTGAACGCGACCGCGGGCGGTGTCTCGAGCGCGTAGTTCGCGAGGGCGCGCGTGAGCACCGCGATGGCCACCGAGTCCTGGGCCTCCAACTGGACGTCGCACGCGCGGATCTCCAGGGTGTCGTGGCGGTGGGACAACCGGGCGAGCCAGCTGAGACTCGCGGGGCTCTCCACGGCGTCGAACGCGGTGAGCATGGCCACGCGTGAGTCGTAGTCGTGCAGGTCCTGGAAGTGGGGCGGCACGCCGTTGGTCATCCAGCGGCGATAGTGGATGGAACGCCAGCTCTCGAACCCGGATTCCACGCCCCGCCACACGGGCGAGTTCGCACCGATGGCCACGAGCACGGGCAACCAGCCCCGCAGCCCGTTCAGGGCGCGCACCGCGACCTCCAGGTCCGGGAACCCCAGGTGCACGTGCATCCCGCTGATGTACTGGTCCGCCGCGATGGCCGGGGTCTGGCCGGCAAGTCGCTGGTAGCGGGCGTCGTGGGTGATCTGCGCGGGTTCGGGCCGCACGTCCGGGGCTGCGGCGACGCCCACCACGTCCATGCCCATGGCGTTCGTGGCCTCGCGCAGCGCCGTGCGGAACTCCACGAGCGAGTCCACTGCCGTGGCGGCGTCGCGGAACACCGGGGAGGTCTCCTCGACCTGACACGAGAGCCATTCCGGGGTGGCCGCACCGCCGCCAGCGGTCAGCGACGTCAGTTGCGCCGACTGTTCCGGCGTGGGCCGTGCGGGGAGGTTGTCCCCGCGGTCCACCAGCAGGAACTCTTCCTCGATGCCGAACGTGCTCATGGTGCTACCGCCTTGCGTGGTCTCGTGTGGTGGGCCGGGCGGTTCACGTCATTCGCCGCCGTATTCCTTCTCCATGTGGTCACCCTTCGTCGCGGACGCCTCCGCGCCGGCCGCGATGATCTCGCGCAGGCCCTTCTCGTCGAACGTGGTGATCGCCTGCTCCGTGGTGCCGCCCGGGCTGGTGACGGCCTTGCGCAGGGCGGCGGGATCAGCGTCGTCGGGAGCGAGCAGGACGCCCGCGCCGGAGACCGTCTCCTTCGCGAGCACGCGCGCCGTCTCCGGGTCCAGGCCCAGCTGCTCCCCCGCGTGCTGCATGGCCTCGGCCAGGTAGAACACGTACGCGGGGCCCGAGCCGGACACACCCGTGACCGCGCGGATCAGGTTCTCGGGCACCTCCACGACCGTGCCCACGGCGGCCAGCACGTCCTTCACCGCGTCCAGCTGCTCGCGGGACACGTGCTCACCCGGGGTCACGGACAGCACGCCACGGCCCACGCTCGACGGCGTATTGGGCATCGAGCGCACTACCGGCTGCCCCTGCGGCAGGGCCTTCTGCAGGGCGTCCAGCGTGACACCGGCGGCCACGGACACCACCACGGTCCCGGGGTCCAGAGCGGGTGCGATCTCGCGCGCCAGGTCCAGGATCGCGTACGGCTTGACCCCCAGCAGCACGACGTCCGCGCCCTTCACAGCAGTGCGGTTCGCCTCCGCGTCCTCCTCGCCCGCGAACACGGTCACGCCGGTCTCGTCACGCAGCTCCTCCCCCGACGACGCCGATCGGGTCGTCGCGCGCACCGCCCCCTTCTCGGTGCCGCCCGCCAGGACCCCTCGCAGGATCGCACCGTTCATGGAACCGGTTCCCAGGAACGCCAGGGTCAGCTCGCTCATGCCATCAGTCCTTTCACACCCGCCCGGGGGCCTTCTCGTGCTGTTGCCGCGCAGTAGGGCTCACGGGGTGTTGTTGCGGTCACGGAACTCTCCTTGAACGGTATCGCGCGGCGGACGGTCCCCGCGAGCGCGCCGGATGGGACTCCGTGCCGTGGGGGTCGGCGGGGAGCACTCCATACGGGGCCGGGGAAGCACCGCGCCCCGCGGCTGCGAACATTCATGGCCCGAAAAGACACGGATCCCGTGTCCAGACGGCTGTTCCGGGACTTGTGTGTATCCGCCCCTGGTGACCGGGCGGAAGCGGCAACCTCAGCCCGCTCCCACGCCGGTGCGGCCCGGGACATCCTCGCTGCAGAATGCGCGGATTCGGGGCCGAAACCGTGCGTATCGCAGCGCAGATGTGCGCGCCACCATGGACGGGTGGTGGAGGAAAGGGGTGGCGGTGCAAGGCGGTGTGAGGCGGAAGGGGTGGCGGCAACGGCCCGCCGCGGTGCGCCGGGTCCGGGGTCCGACGGGCTAGCCCTCCACCGTCATGTGGCGGCGCGCGAAAGACAGGGCTTCGGCGAGCCACTCGTCCCGCTCGTCCGCGTCCTTGGTCTTGCGTGTAGAAACTTCGACCCCCACCACACCCTGCCAGCGCTGTTCACGCAGGTACTCGAGGGTCTCGGCGACCGGTTGTACGCCCCGCCCCGGCAGGAGGTGCTCGTCCGCCATGGTCTGACCCGAACCGTCCGTGAGGTGCACGTGGCCCAACCGGGAACCGAGTTCCTTGACGGCCGCGAGCGAATCCATCTTGGCGGTGGCCGCGTGGGAGAAGTCCCACGTGACCCAGTCGTAGTCCTGACCCAGGGGGCTGTAATGCGGCGAGTAGACGACGGCCTCACGCCCGCCCACGCGCCACGGGTACATGTTCTCCACGGAGATCTTGGTGTCGGTCATCCGGGAGACCTCACGCACACCGGCCACGAAGTTGCGCGCGTACTTGCGCTGCCACCGGAACGGCGGGTGGGCCACCACGACTTCCGCGCCCACCTGGTGCGTGAGCTTGGCGGCCATCTGGATCTTGGTCCACGCCTTGCCCCACACCTGTTGCGTGAACAGCAGCGTGGGCGCGTGGATCGTGGAGATGGGCAGCTGGTACTTCTGGATGTTGTCCAGCAGTTGGTGGGTCAGCTGACTCATGCGCTCGTGAGTCACGAGCACTTCCACGCTGTCGTAGCCCAGGCGCTGGGCGGCGTCGAACGTCTCGGGGACACCCTGCGGGTACAGCGAACTCGTGGACAGGGCCACGTGCGGGCGGTAGACGGGTGTGTCGGTCATGAGCTGGTCACCAGGTCCTTGGGATCGACGGTCGAGCTCGTGGAGTCCCGCAGCAGCCGGTCCATGCGTCGCAGGATGAGTCCTTCCCGCAGGGCCCACGGGGAGATCCGCAGCGACTCAACCTTGAGCAGGTCCATGGCGGTCTCCGCGACGATCGCCCCGGCCACCACCTGCGCGGCACGGTGTTCGGAGACACCGGGCAGGTCCGCGCGTTCGGCCACGGTCATGGCCTCCATGCGCCGCGTCCACAAGCGTAGGTCCTCCAGGTGCATGACGCGTTGCACGTACGGTCCCTGGCCCGACGGCGCCGCCCCGCAGATCCGCGCGAGCGAGCGGAACGTCTTGGACGTGCCCGCGACCAGATTCGGTTGTCCCCCGGCGGCGATCCGGTCCACGGCGGGACGCAGCGTGGTGCGCACGTGCTTGCGCAAGGCCTTGAAGCGGGCCGGGGGTGCGACGTCGTACCCCGCGAGATAAGCCCGGTACAGCCGACCCGCACCGAGCGGGACGGACGTGGCGACCGTGGGCAACGCGTTGGTGCCGATCGCCATCTCGAAGGACCCTCCGCCGATGTCGAAATCCAGGACGCGCCCGGCGCCCCAGCCGAACCAGCGGCGCACCGCGGAGAACGTCACGGCCGCCTCCTGGTCCCCGGACAGTTCCGTGAGCGTGACCCCGGACGTGGACTGGACGTGGTCCAGCACGGCGTTGCCGTTGGTGGCCTCCCGGATCGCGGAGGTCGCGAACGCGAGCAGGTCCTCCGCGCGGTGCTCCACGGCAAAGTCACGCGCCTCCACCACAAACCCGGTGAGCAGGTCCCGGCCCTCGTCCGTGATCCGACCGTCGTCGTCCTGGTAGTCCACGAGCCGTAGCGCCATCTTGTGGGACGCGTACGGTTCCGGCCGCGACCCCGGGTAGACGTCCAGCAGGAGCAGGTGCACCGTGTTGGAGCCGACGTCCAGGACGGAGAGCCGCATGTGAGTTCCTTCGCTCGCTGGGTGGAGGCGTTGGGTGGGGGCCGTTGGGCCGGACCGGATCGCGGGGCTTCGGGACGACCGCGGGGACGACGCCGCCGGGACGCCGCCGCACGAACCGGTCCTACTTGCTCGCGGAACGCCCCGCGCCGGCGGTCTTGCGCGTGCTCTTCCTGGCCGCGCCACTCTTGGTAGTCGCACCCTTGGCCGTGGAACGTTTCGCCGTCCCGCTTTTGGCCGTGCCGCTCTTGGCCGAGCTGCGAGAGCGCGACGTCGTCTTGGCGGGCGCCGGGCCCTTCGCCCGCTTCTCGGCGAGCAACTGGGACGCGCGGGCCGCGGTGATCTGCTCGATCGCCTCGGCACGCGGGACCGTCACGTTGGTCTCCCCGTCCGTGATGTACGCGCCGAAGCGGCCTTCCTTAATGACCATGCGCTTCTCGGTCAGGGGATCCGCACCCAGATCCGCGAGTGGGGGCTTGGCGGCCTGGCGACCGCGCTGCTTGGGCTGCGCGTAAATGGTCTTGGCCTCGTCCAGGGTGATCGTGAAGATCTGGTCCTCGGAACCGATCGACCGGGAGTCGGAGCCCTTCTTCAGGTACGGGCCGTAACGCCCGTTCTGCACCGTGATGGTCTCACCGTCGGTGTCCTCACCCAGCACCCGGGGAAGAGACAGCAGCTTGAGGGCGTCGTCCAGGGTGATGTCCTGCAGGTTCATGGACGAGAACAGGGATGCCGTGTTGGGCTTGGGCCGCTCGACCTTCTTGGGCTTGGGCTTGCCGTTCTTGTAGTACTCGGTGGGGATCGCGTCCAGTTCCTCCTGCGTGGGCTCCGGGATCACCTCCGTGACGTAGGGACCGTAACGGCCGTCCTTGGCCACAATCATCCGACCGGTGTCCGGGTTCACGCCCAGCTCACGGCCGTCCGCCTTGCCGATCTCCATGAGTTCCCGCGCCTTCTCGGGCGTGAGCTCATCCGGGGCGAGGTCCAGCGGGACGTTCGCGCGCACCGGGTCGGTCAGTTCCCCCGTCTCCGGATCCACCGTGCCACCGGTCTCGAGGTACGGACCGAACTTGCCCACGCGCAACGTGATCTCGTCCGTGACGGGGATCGAGTTCACGGCGCGGGCGTCGATCTCCCCGAGGTCGTCCACGAGCGGCTTGAGTCCTGGTTCGGAGGCGGTGTCACCGAAGTAGAACCCCTCGAGCCACTTGACCCGCTCGGCCTCGCCACGGGCGATCCGGTCCAGGTCCTCCTCGAGCTCCGCCGTGAAGTCGTAGTCCACGTAGTCGGAGAAATGCTCCTCCAACAACCGCACCACGGAGAACGCGAGCCAGGACGGGATCAACGCCGAGCCGCGCACCTGCACGTAACCGCGGTCCATGATCGTGGAGATGGTCGCGGCGTACGTGGAGGGCCGCCCGATCCCCAGTTCATCCAGGGTCTTCACGAGGGAGGCCTCGGTGTAGCGGGCGGGGGGCGTGGTGGTGTGCCCGTCCGCGGTGACCTCGGAGGCGTCCAGGGCGTCACCCTCGGCCATCACGGGCAGCCGCTTGTCCTCGGACTTCTCGGACTGCTTCGAGTTCTCATGGGCGAGATCCGGGTTCACGTCCCGGCCTTCCTCGTACGCGGCCAGGAACCCCCGGAAGGTGATGACGGTCCCGGAAGCCGAGAACTCGGCGTCGGCCCCGGAATGCTCACCGGCGGCGGAGGTGGCCGTGGCGCCCAGGCGGACGGTCGCGGTGCTGCCCTTGGCGTCCTCCATCTGGGAGGCCACGGTGCGCTTCCAAATCAGCTCGTAGAGCTTGAATTCGTCCACGGACAGCTGCGAGCGCACCTGCGACGGGGTGCGGAAGGTGTCCCCCGCGGGACGCACGGCCTCGTGGGCCTCCTGCGCGTTCTTGGACTTGGACGCGTACACGCGCTTGGAGGCGGGGACGAACTCCGCGCCGTAGAGCTCCTTGGCCTGCGAGCGCGCGGCGTTGACCGCCTGATCGGACAGCGCGACCGAGTCGGTACGCATGTACGTGATGTAGCCGTTCTCGTACAACCGCTGCGCGACCCGCATGGTGGTGCGCGAGGTGAAACGCAGCTTGCGAGCGGCCTCCTGCTGCAACGTGGAGGTGGTGAACGGTGCGGCGGGACGGCGCGTGTAGGGCTTGGTCTCGAGCGAACGGACCGAGAACTCGGCGTCCTGCAATCCGGCCGCGAGCGCCGTGGCCACGGTCTCGTCCAGCGCGGCGGGGGCGTTCTGCCCGGAGGCCTTGAGCTCGCCGCGGTCCGTGAAGTCCTTGCCGGTGGCCACGCGGCGGCCGTTCAGGGAGCTCAACCGCGCGGTGAAGGCCCGCCCGGTGTCCTGCCCCTCGGGCCGGGAGAAGGTGCCGGTGAGGTCCCAGTAGTCGGCGGGCACGAACGCGATCCGCTCCCGTTCGCGCTGGACCACCAGGCGGGTGGCCACGGACTGCACGCGCCCGGCGGAGAGCCCCGAGGAGACCTTGCGCCACAGCACAGGGGAGATCTCGTAGCCGTAGAGCCGGTCCAGGATGCGGCGGGTCTCCTGGGCGTCCACGAGGTCCTGGTCGATCTCCCGCAACTGCGCGAACCCGCGCTCGATGGCCTCCCGGGTGATCTCCGGGAACGTCAAGCGGTACACGGGGACCTTGGGCTTGAGCACCTGCAACAGGTGCCACGCGATCGCCTCACCCTCGCGATCACCATCCGTGGCCAGGTACAGGGCGTCCGCGTCCTTGAGCTTGCGCTTGAGCTCCGTGACCTTCTTCTTCTTGTCCGGGTTGACCACGTAGTACGGGTCGAACTCGTGCTCCACGTCCACCGCGAACTTGCCGTACGGGCCCTTCTTCATGTCCGTCGGCAGCTCGGAGGGCTGCGGCAGGTCACGGATGTGGCCCATGGAGGACTCCACTTCATAGGCGTCCCCCAGGTACCCCGCGATCGTCTTCACCTTGGACGGTGACTCCACGATCAGCAGGCTCTTGCCCGTACCGGCGTTCTTGGTGGCCTTGGATGCCAAAGGTGCTCCTCGTCATGACCCGTGGTTGCGGGGCGGGTCTGTGTTCAATGCTGGCCGTTCATGCTGATCGGCCGGTGGGCGTGGGCGACGGCGCTCGATTCCTCCGCGCGCCGCGTTCACTCCGTGCCCGGGACGTCAGCGTACGACACGCTGGATCACCACAGGTCGTGATCCGGTTCCTCACCCATGGTGAATTCGCGTCCGGTGGCGTCGTCCGGCTCCAGGACCACGTAGTGGAACTTGTAGTTCGGTGCCCACGAGGTCAGCGGCAATTGTTCTGCCGCCTCCACCTCCGCCCGGGTCTCCAACCGGCGCGCCCGGCCGTGGACCACCGCAGATTCAACGTGGGTGCCCTCGACCTTGTCCACCTCGAACGCCACGTGGTTGTTCACCACCAGGCTGGCCAGCTTGGTGCCCTGTGACGTGCGGAAATAGATCTTGCGCTGATTGACCACGTGATTGACCGGGAAGATGTCCACGAGGCCCGCGCCCTGGACGGCAAGGCGGCCGTACGGCATGTCGCCCAACAACTCCCAGACCCGCTGGGAATCCATGACCCGGAAGGGATTCAGGTTCTCGCTCATGGGTTTAGTCTTACACCTCCGTCAGGAAGCCATGTGTGATCAGGCCTTTGATTTCACGCAGCAGCTGGGGTGCCGGGCCGTCCTGCCACCCCAGCAGCGATCCGAGGGCCGTGAGGATCTGCCCCGCGCTGAGCTCGCCGTCGCATACGCCCGCGAAGCCCGCCGCCTCGCTCGAGAGGATTACGCTCCGACGCAGTCCCGCCCCCTGCCGCAACAGGATCAGGGCCGGGTCCGGGGCCCCGGGTGTGCCGTGGCGTTCCTCGGTCACGTCCTGCGCCACGGTGTAGTGCCGCGCGAGCCATGCGGGATCGGTGCCCGACGCCGCTGCCGGGCCGCGAGCGCCGTGGTCCGCCTCGTCGCGCGCCATGCGCAGCATGCGCTCCCACTCCGCGGCGAGCGCCGGGGCGATGGGTTGCTGGATCGGGTGCGGGACGGTCTCGAAGATCCGCGGTGCGATATCCGGTGTTTCCTCACCCGGGCGGTACAACCACACCATGCCGAAGCCCACCGCGGCCACATCCCGGGAGTCGAAGTCGTCCAGGTAGGCCGCGTAGGCACGTTCGTAGTCGGCGACGTCACGCTGCTGGGACGCGTCCCGCAACCAGGTCTCGGCGTACTCGCACGGGTCCTGCACTTCACGTTGGACGAGCCACGCGCCGGTTCCCGGCGGCACCCACGACGCCGGCCCGCGGGACCACGTGGTCGAGGGCTCCTCGTGCGGATCACGCGGGATCTCCCAGTTCGCGAGCAGGTGCGCGGTGGCCCCCGGGTTCAACACGGTGGGCAGCGCGCCCAATAATTCCCGCACGAGCCGGTCCCCCGGCAGACCGCCGTCCCGGTAGGTGAAGCGGTCCCCGGCGTGTTCGTCCGGGCTGCGCGGCGTGATCACGAAGGGCGGGTTGGACACGACCATGTCGAACCGGCGATCCGCCACGGGCTCCACCAGGTTCCCCCGTTCCAGGCTCACCCGGGCGGGCAAGTCCCACGGGTCCACGTCCAGTGCCTCGGCGTTGAGGATCAGGTTGAACCGCGCGGTGGCCAGGGCGCGCTCGGAGATGTCCGTGGCCGTGACGTGGCGCGCGTGGGCCAAGAGGTGAAAGGTCTGGGTCCCGCATCCGGTCCCCAGATCCAGGGCGGTGTCCACGGGCCGGCGCGGTGTGGACTGCACAAGGGTCAGCGATGCACCCCCGATGCCCAGCACGTGGTCATGGCGCAGCACGCCCGGTCGCTGGAACGCACCCAGGTCGCTCGCGACGTACAGCTCGGCCGAGGAATCCGTGGCGTAGGGCCGCAGATCCACCGCGGAACGCACTGTGACGGAGGGCGCGGGGGTATCCGCCGCTGCGCTCTCGTCCGGGTTCGCGTGGGACGGGCAGTTCTCACCGAGCCCGCGCGCAGCGGCGTCGACGGCGCCTTCGGCCGACTCGGTGGCGGCATCGGCGGCACCATCGGCCGGCTCAACGCCGGCCTCGACCAGACCCAACCGTTGTAGGCCGGAAGCGCCCACGGAGGGCAGCGCGGCGTCGAGCGATGTGGCCGTTACGGGGTCCCCGAGCAGGAAGAACGCGGCGAGGGTGATCAACGCGGCGACGTCATGGCCCGCGGAATCCGCAGCGTTGCCGACGCCGCGCGGTGAGGAGTGAGTATCTTCCGCACCGCCCGGCACCGAACGGAGGTCCTGCGAGCGCCGTTGCAGGGCGCGACGGGCAGGGACCGCCTGGTCCCGCGACCACGCGGACATGGCCTGCTCGCCCACGAGGTCCGTGACCCCGTCCACCGTGAACCCCGCGGCCACGAGGTCGTCGTGGAGGCGGGCGATCAGCGCCGGGTCATCGGAGCGCGGGGCATCCGGGACCACGCTGAACGCGGGCCCGGGAGCGGCGTCGTTGGGACAGGAAGAGACCACCCGTCAGTGACCCAACCGGAAGGCGCGACCCGTGATGCGCGTGGGCGTGATCTCCACGAACTCGATCTTCTCCGTCTCCAACCACGGTCGCAGACCAAGCTCTTCCACGTACGCGATCCGGTCCGTGTCCGTGATCATCTCGGCCGTGCCGCGCACCACCACGGAGTGCGCTTGTGAACCGGCGGCGCGGTCGATCTCGACCGTCACGTTCGGGTTCAGTTGCAGGTGCAGGACCTTGGTGCCCTTGGCGGAGCGGAAGAAGATCTTCTCGCCGTCGGTCACGATGTTCAGCGGGGTGATGTCGATCTCGTCGCCGTCGCGAGTCGCCAGCCGCGCGAAGCGTGCCTGCTTCAGCAGCTCCCAGCTCTCCTGTTCGCTCAGCTCGGTGATGGGCGGGACCTGGGACGCGTCATCGTGCTCGTGGGCGATGTTCATGGGGTGCGGGTGCTCAGCGTTGCTCATACCCCCATGATTCCATGCGGGTGCGGGACGTGGGCCAGGTGGCGGTGTCGTCCCCGCATCGGATTCCGGCACCGGGTCCCCGCACAGGCAGGGAGCCGACGACGCGTGGCGGGCCCCGCGCATTGGTGGCCGGGCGGCGTCGTCCCCGCCCGGTGTGGGCCACAATGTCACGGTGACGACTTCGCAGGAGATGGTGGACCTGCTCGGACGCGGACCCCGCCCCGAGCAGGTACGTCATGTGCGCGAGATCCCGGAACGCGAACCCACCCACGCGCCCTGGCCCGAATGGCTGCACCCGGACGTGGTCAGCGCATATGAACGGCTGGGTATCCATGAACCGTACGCGCACCAGATCGCTGCGCTGACCGCTCCGCGACACGCGATCGTGGCCACGGGCACCGCTTCGGGGAAGTCCCTGGTCTACCAGTCCCTCGTGCTCGACGCCGTGCACCGGGGCAAACTCGCGGTGGCCGAACGCCCCGGCCTGCTGCACCATCCGGACGAGGCCACGGCCCTCTACATCTCGCCCACCAAGGCCCTGGCCGCGGACCAGCTCACGTCCCTGCGTGCACTCGGTTTCGCGGACGTGCGCGCGGCGACCTACGACGGGGACACCGATCCCGGCGAGCGCCGTTGGATCCGGGAGCACGCGGACGTGATCCTGTGCAACCCGGACATGCTCCACCACGGGATCCTGCCGCATCACATCGGCTGGTCTCGGTTCTTCCGGCGGCTGCGGTTCGTGATCGTGGACGAGGCACATTCCTATCGGGGGGTGTTCGGTTCGCACGTGGCCGTCCTGTTGCGCCGACTTGTCCGGGTCGCGGCGCATTATGGGGCCTCCCCCGTGTTCGTGGGGGCGTCCGCCACGAGTGCGTCCCCGCAGCAGTCATTCGCCAAACTCATCGGCGCGTCCGAACAGGACGTGACGGCGGTGACCCGTGACACCTCGCCCCACGGTTCGCGCACCGTGGTGCTGTGGGAGCCGGAACAGTCGCCCGGCGGTTCGGACAACGGCGCGCCCCGTCGCCGCACGGTCACAGCCGAGGCCTCCGACATGCTCACCGACCTGGTGCTGCGTCAGATCCGCACGATCGCGTTCATCCGTTCCCGCCGCGGCGCGGAGACCATCGCACAGGCGGCCCACCGGCAGCTCGAGGAGGTGGACCCCTCGCTCGGTCATCGCGTGGCCGCCTACCGTTCCGGATTCCTGCCGGAGGAACGCCGCGAGCTGGAACAGCAGTTGCGGGACGGGCGGTTGCTGGGGGTCGCGAGCACGTCCGCACTCGAGCTCGGGATCGACATCGCGGGGCTCGACGCCGTCCTGGTCGCCGGGTGGCCCGGCACCCGCGCGTCCTTCCTGCAACAGATCGGCCGCGCCGGGCGGGCGGGCCAGCACGCCTTGGCGGCGCTGATCGCCGGTGACGATCCCCTGGACGGCTACTTGGTCAACCACCCCGAGGCAATCTTCGACGTCCCCGTGGAGGCCACGGTGTTCGAGGCCTCCAACCCCTACGTGCTCGCACCGCACCTGTGCGCGGCCGCCGCAGAACTGCCCCTGCGCCCCGACGAACTCGAGCTGTTCGGGCCCACCGCGCGCGACGTCGTCGACTCCCTCACGGACGCGGGGCACCTGCGCCGACGCCCGAGCGGGTGGTTCTGGACCCGGTCCGAACAGCCCGCCACCATGGTGTCGATCCGTTCCGGGGACGGCGGTCCCGTGCAGATCATCGACTCGGAGACCGGCTCGGTGCTCGGCACCATGGGCGCTCCGCAATCGCATTACCAAGCCCACCCGGGCGCGGTCTACGTGCATCAGGGCCGAACCTATCTGGTGGAGGAACTGGACGAGGAACTGCACGTGGCGGCGGTGCGCCGCGCGTTCCCGGACTTCTACACGGTCGCGCGGGACATCACCGAGGTCCGCGTGCGGGACGTGCGCGATTCGATGCAGTGGGGTCCCGTGAGCATTCACCGCGGGGCCGTGGACGTGACCACCCAGGTGGTCAGCTATCAACGCAAACTGGTGGCGTCCAACGAGGTGGCGGGTGAGGAACCCCTGGATCTGCCGCCCCGCCAGTTGTCCACCACGGCCACATGGTTCACGGTCTCCGGGGGTCAGCTGGCCGCGATGGGGATCGAGGAACCGGACATCCCCGGCTCCCTGCACGCCGCGGAACACGCGATGATCGGGCTCCTGCCACTGTTGGCCTCCTGTGACCGGTGGGACGTGGGCGGGCTCTCGACCGCCCTGCACGTGGACACCGAACTGCCCACGATCTTCGTGCACGACGGCCACCCCGGCGGTGCGGGCTTCTCTGAGCGCGGGTACGACATGTTCCGGCACTGGATCACCGCCACCCGGGACGCGATCGCGCAGTGCGAATGCGAGTCCGGTTGCCCCTCGTGCGTGCAGTCCCCCAAGTGCGGCAACCGCAACAATCCACTCGACAAGGCGGGGGCGCTCAAAGTGCTCAACGGGGTACTGTCCTTCGCGCCGTGATGCGCTCGCGGCTGCCACGCGGCGGGTGGCCGTCCCGCAATGGCTGACTACTCCGAGGTGGGGGACCACTCCGGGGCGGGCGCCTGCTGCGGGGCTGATGGCTGCTCCGGGGGTGAAGTTCCCGGAGCTCACGGCTCCCCCGGCGGCGGTCCGGCCCGGGACACCCCGGTGGCCGGGCCCAGTGACGCGAGGGGTTGCGGCAACTCGATCACCGCGGTGACGTCCACGATCGTGTTCTCAGGGGCCACCACCGCGCACTCGGACAACTGCGCCCCGTTGTCGGCGGCCACCCGCGCAGCCACATCGCACGGGACGCCGGGGCTCAGGCCGCGAGCGACGTCGGCCGCGGCGAGTGCTGCCAAATCCGCCGCCTTGGCCGCACGGTGCGTGAGGATCGCGGCCTGCCCGACGAGCAGGACCACCACGAGGACAAAGCAGAGCATCACGGCCAGTGTCAGACCGTGCACCGTGCCGGACCCCTCGTCGCGATGATCTCCCGCGCCCACTGCTCGAGTCCGGCGACGCTCGTGCACCTCGTCCGACGTCATGTCACGGCCTCGCATGATCAAGCGTCCCCGGCCCGGCGCTCGGACCCCCGGTGGTTCCGAGAGCGGTGTCCACGGCCGCGCTGCCCGTGGCCTGCAAGCGCCAATCACTCCACGTCCCCAGGATCCCCGGGGCGGGGCCGTTCACCGCGACCGTGACCCGGTCGTCCGCGACGCTCACCCGGACGACGGCGGTGTCCCCGGCGATCTCACGCGCCGTGCGTTCCACGACCTCGCCGGTTTCTCCCCGGGCGGCGGCGCGCGCGGAGGCCCGGGCGGCTTCCTCGTAGCGCACGGTCGTCATCCCGGCAGCTGCGGCCGCGAGCAGAACGGCCAGGAGCAGGACGAGACCGGGCATAATCACGGCCGTTTCCACCGTGACCGCTCCGGCATCCGGATGTCGTGGTGGGTGCTCCGGCTGTCCCGGTGAGGCTTCGGCGCGATCGTGCGCCGGCACGGTTCTTGACCTTCTCATGGGAGTCCTCCTTCTACCGACGGCCACGCGCTCGCTCACCGGCACTCCACGGTGTTCGAACCACGGTGTAACTGGGGACCGTGGCAGTTCCGGGCGGCGTGGTGGTGGCCCCACTCCGACGAACGGGTCCGCCGGAACAGAAGCGCGGCAGGCCCGGGGGCTCGGAGTGGTTCGGGTGTATGCGGTTCTGGCACCGGGCCCGGGCCGCAGGGTGGCCGGTCCTACGCGGCCCTCCCACGGCCCGGGCCCGGTGGGTGCGCGGTTCAGACGGCCAGGGCCTTCTGGATGATGCCGAGCAACATGCCCGACACGGAGTCCGAGGACAGCACCGCGGCCATGACGCCGCCGAACGCGGCGGCCGCGAGCACGACTGCATCACGAGGTACTTGGGTGCCATTCGCTATCGGGGGCATTGTTGACGCGGCATAAGTTGTAGTTTCATGGTGTTGCGGCCAACGGCCGTCGAGTGCTCGGCCAACACCGAGGACCGGGACCACACGGTAAGCGTCGGACGGACCACCCGAACCGGGGACGCGAGGCCGCAGGGACCGGCAAGGCCCAAGCCACTCAAGCACTCGTTCTGGCAGCGACCACCACGGTCGCAATACCGAACGAGGTAACACTGATGAATCTCAAGCAGCAACGAGACGCCCTGATCTCCGAGGTCCGCGCGCTGGCCAAGGCCGCCCAGGACCAGAACCGGGAGTTCACCCCGCAGGAGGTCGACCAGATCGAGGCGAAGGACGCCGAGATCAAGTCCCTGAACGAGCGCATCGAGCGCGCGCAGCAGGGCGACCAGCTGGTAGCCACCCTGCATGCCGGACCCGGTGCGAAGGGCACCAACGCTCGGGGTGAGACGGTGGGCTACCTGAACACCAAGGGGATCGCACCCACCGCGGACAAGCTCACCGAGGTCGTCCGGGCCAAGGCATTCGGGATCGAGGCCCAGCCGGTGGACCTGTTCAACGGAGCCCCGGTCCGCCTGGATCAGGGTGACGTGGTCGGGCTGTCGCAGGTCATCCCGACCAAGCCGGTCACCAGCCCGGTGTTCGAGTACGCGCGCCAGACCACGCGCAACCACAACGCCGCGATCGTCCGCCCCGGTGCGGTCAAGCCCGAGTCGAGCTACGCGTTCACGAAGGTGGAGGGGCAGCTGGTGACGATCGCGCACCTGAGCCAGCCCTACGGCACGTTCGACGGGGAAGACCACCCCGAGGTGATGAACGCGGTGCATCAGGAGCTGGTGGAGGGTCTGCAGCCCGCCATCGAAGACCTGATCCTGCACGGAGACACGGGTGCAGGTTCGACCAACCAGACCGGTGTCCTGAACACCTCCGGGGTGCAGGTCGTGAGCTACGCGGGTGACGAGATCACCACGTTGCGCAAGGCCATCACCGCGCTGGAGACCCTGCGTCTCCCGGCTTCGGTGTTCGCGCTGAACCCGCTGGACTGGGAGCGGATCGAGCTGGCCCGCACTTCGGCCGGTGACCTGGAGTTGCAGGACAACCCCGTGAACCGCGCCCAGCGTCGGGTCTGGGGTGTGCCGGTGGTGGTCTCCACCGAGATCCCGGCCGGTCAGGGCATCGCGCTGGCGGATGGCTCGGTTCACCTGGTCTACAAGGAGGGTATGCGGGTCGAGGCCTCGACTACCCACGCGGACGACTTCGCCCGCAACCAGTTGCGCACCCGCGTCGAGTGGCGTCTGGCCCCGGCCGTGACCCGCCCGATGGGTGTGGTCAAGATCGCTTTGGCTTCCGCCTGATCCGGGTCTGATCAGTGGGCATCGGTTGGTTCGCCAGCCGGTGCCCACTGGCTTACCGGGTCCAAACACTAAGGACATACCATGGTTTACCCTTCAATGTTTCCCACCGGTCAAACGGCGGTTGATCCGCTAGAGGCCGCGATGGCCACCGTCCGTAGTTTCTGTGGTTGGCACGTCGCACCGGTCATAGAACAAGACCTGATCTTGGACGGGTCCGGGTCCTTGTCGCTGTTGTTGCCGTCCAAGCACGTGTTGGATGTCTCGGGGGTGACCGAGAACGGTACCCCCGTGCAGGTGCACTGGTCCGCGTCGGGTATCCTCCGCAAGGAGTCCGGGCAACCCTGGGCACCCTCACTGCGCGGGGTGACATTACACCTGCGCCACGGATACGAACCGGAGGAGGTCGGTGATATGCTGGCGGTTGCGAAGGCGGTCGAGGCGCGGATCCGGATGAACCCAGGCGGCAACGTGACCTCCTACCAGGCGGGCACCCAGGGTCAGAACATGCGCGCAGGTTCGGTGCCATTGTTCGCGGACGAGCGCCGCACCCTGCAGCCGTACCAACTGAGCTGGGGGGTGTGAGGTGCTCTGGGAAGCGATGAACAAAACCCGGATCGTGTACAAGAAGGTCACCGGGTCGTACAAGAACAGTCAGAACCAGGTGATCTACACCTACACCGAGTACGAGATCGAGGCTGGGATCGACGACATCACTAACAGTGAGTTCAGCTCAGCCCAGTCGCTGGCCACCAACCTGTCGGTTGGGATCATCTACCTGCCCCCGGGCACGGCGGTACACCAGAGGGACGTGTTCATCGTCCCGACGGGGTTCACGAACACTGACGGGGTGACCGCCGAGACCCGGGCTTACTCGGTGGCAAAGCTTCCGCCCGTGAAGTCCCCGCCGTTGTTCGCCCCTGCGGGGCTGGTGGACATCTTTGCCACGGAGGTCACGATCAAGGGCTGAGCCCATATTGTGCCCACGGTTAGGGCCGTGTTTTCCTGGTTGTATCCGCTCTCGCGTGCGGTGTCATCGGGGACAAGACCCCCTGGCGTAGAGCCCGCCAGGGGGTCTTGTCATATCCGAAGTCGGGTTGACAAGTGGCAAGAATAGGAGTATTGACACGAGTCTTACAGAAGTGATTTCGTTGTAATTAGCAGGCGGGGCCACCACGGACCGCCCGACAGGCTGGTTATCTGGGTCCTCTGTCCTGTCAGCGCGAGACGCGCCGCGATCCTTCGAACGGTAAGACGCCGGGAGAGCCGCCCCTCAGGGAGTGCGGGGGACCCTCGTTTCAGTGGCTATGGCCACGAAAGACGGGGGGTCAACCTATGCACCCCCAAGAGGAGAGCCCGATGGCACCCAGCGCGAATCAGCAGGACCGCTACCAGCGGCTGCTGGCTATCATCTTCGGCGGCCAGCCCGTCACCACCGACCAGACCACGGGTGGGGGTGAATGACATGGCACTCACCCCAGAACACAAAGCGCGAATCAGCGCGGCCATCAAAACCAAGTACGCGGACCCGCAGCGCCGCGCTGAGATAGGCCAACGTAGCCGCGAGGCGGCCGCAAAGCGCCGCGCCGAACGTGAAGAGCTGATCCGCCTGCGGGCCGAGAACGCTGCATTGCGCGAGGCCATCACCCGCCTGAACGGTGGTGATCGGTGATGCCGAAGCTGACACCAGAACAGGCCCAGCGGGTCAAGGACCAAGGCCCGGTGCCGCTGGTCGAAATCGCACTGGACTACGCGACCAAGGGCTATGCGGTGTTCCCATTGCAGCCCGGACGTAAAGACCCGATGTCGGGTAGCCACGGGTTCAAGGACGCCACACGCGACCAAGACCAGATCAAACGGTGGTGGGCCAGCCATCCGGACGCCAACATCGGGATCGCGACCGGGACATCCGGCCTGATGGTGGTTGACCTCGACATCAAGCACGAGGCCGATGGTCTCCGCTCGTGGCATCACCGCACGGCCAGACTCGACCTGCCCGAACCGGCAGTGGTCCACACCCCCTCCGGCGGCGTACATCTGTACTACCAGGTCGACCCTGACGCCGCCCCGGTCAGCAACAGCGCCGACGGTGATAGCGGGATCGACGTACGCGGGGACGGCGGTTACGTCGTCGCCCCCGGGTCACACACCGGCGAGGGGTTCTACTACCTGGACACCAGCGACTCAGACCCGGACATGGTGACCGACCTGCCGTCCGTGGGCCGCCTGCACGTGGCCTCCCGTGAGTTGATCGCGGCCACCCGGCCCAGCAAGACCAATGAGGGTTCCGAGCGTCACGACACCACCCCCTCGAGTCTGCCTCTGTACCCCGAGGGCCAGCGGCACGCGCTGTGGCTGGAGTACGACCGGCTTGCCAACACCACCAGCGGCGGACGTAACGACCAGCTCAACAAGTCCGTGATGTCCCTGGCGCAGATCGCCAGTGCACAGGACGCGGCAATCACCCAGGATGACGTGCGCACCATGGCCGAACGTGCCTGTCACGCTAACGGGTTGATCCCGGATGACGGGTGGGAGGGCTTCAACGCCACCTACGCCTCGGCCTGGTCCGCGGGCTCAGGTCAACCCCGCGAACTCGGGACGGTGGAGGAGGCCACCCGCCTGGCATACGAACGGGAGCTTCAGGAGCGGGTCCGTCAGCTGCGCCTGTCCCGGGAAGCTCAGCGGGTCCTCGACCAGGAAGGCCAGACCGAGACCGGTCAAGCTGTGGACGCGGGGTCGTTCCTGTTCGAACTGCCTGACACCACGGGTGGGGTGTGGGGCACCGGTGATCACGTGCTGTGGGCCGAGGGTGAAGCGTTGATGATCGTCGGGCCGCCCGGCGTCGGCAAAACCACCCTGACCGGCCAGCTGGTCCGGGCACGGATCGGCCTAGGCGACGGGCAGGTGTTGGGCTACCCCGTGAAACCCACTGGCTCGAAGGTCCTGTATCTGGCGATGGACCGTCCGAGGCAGATCGCCCGGTCACTGGCCCGCCACTTCACCCCCAGCGAGCGCGAGACCGTCACCCAGCGGTTGGCCATCCACCAAGGCCCGCCACCCGCTGACCTCGCCCTGAAGCCGGAGACCCTGCTGTGGATGGCTCAGGAGCACGGCGCGGACACGGTCATCGTGGACAGCTTGAAGGATGCGGCGGTGGGGCTATCCAAAGACGAGGTTGGCGCGGCCTATAACCGAGCCCGCCAACTGCTGATCGCCAACGGTATCGAGGTCGTGGAGCTGCACCACCAGAAGAAGAGCGGCAACGGCGAGGGCTCGAAGCCCAACGACCTGGGAGCTGTCTACGGTTCGACCTGGTTGACCTCCGGTGCTGGATCGGTGCTGCTGCTGTGGGGCGAGGCAGGTGACATCGAGGTGGAGTTGGTGCACCTAAAGCAGCCGATCGCGTTGGTAGGCCCGCTGCGGGTGCATCACGACCACGCCAACGGTCACTCTTACGTGGTGCACGACTCCGACCCGCTGGCCATCCTCGCGGCCTCGGATGGGCGGGGGATGTCACCCCGTGAGCTGGCTGAGGCGATGGGCCGCGGGACGGACAAGGCCGAAATCGAGCGCTCGCGGCGGGACCTGTCGCGGTTGGTCCAACAGGGTCTAGCGGATTCTAAGAAGGAGACGCGGGCCAACCAGAGCACCACGGTCTACCGGGTCACGGACCACGGCCGGATGGTTGCCACGAAGAACGCGGGGATGGTCCTGTGAACTATTCACAACGGGTCCACGAAGTCCACGCAGAAGTCCACGCACAGGTCCACGCGGTATTCCCGGACCCTAGGTCCACGCAGAAATCCACGCAAGTCCACGCCACTACCGCTTCGCCCCGTCGTGACGCGGGGGAACGGTCCACGCGCAGGTCCACGGCGGGTCCACGCGGGGCACCCCACCGAAGAGTCCACGCGTCCACCCCCCCCTGAAAGGGGGTGGACGTGGACTTCTGCCGCCCCCTATCTAAGCAAAAAAACAATCAATCACCCAGCAACACCAGCCCCGAGGAGGCACCCCAGATGACTAAGACCAACAACCCCCAAGACCACCTGGTCTCGCATCGCGCTGGCCTGCCCGTCACACTGACCACCCACATCGCCCAGGAGCTGGCGGGCTGGGGCTGGACCCTGTGCCGGGTGGATGACCTGGAGTTGTGGGCAAACGCCCCGGGTGGTCTGCCGCTGTCAGTGTTCGTGGAGTACCCCAGCCCCGGGGAAGGACACATCGGGGTGCTGTGGTGCGAGCCCGGGCACCGGATGACCCGAGCCCGTGAGACGGTGGCCCAAGCCGCCCGCGGTTACTTCGGTCCGTCCCGCCCGCCGTCCCGGTCTGGGCGGGTCGCCTGGGAGCAGGACTGGCCGTGCTCGTTGATCGTGTTTGAGGCCACCGTTCACCCCGGATGGTTGGCGGACCTTATTGCCAGCATGACCGAGCCGGACCAGGAGCGCCAGCCGTGAACGCGAAGAACCTCACCCCCTACCAGCGGCACACCGAGGCGGACCAGCATCACGAAGACCCCACCCGGCTGCCAGACCTGTGTCGTCGTGGCCTGCACGACCTGAGCGACCCGGACAACGTCCGACACAAGACCACCCCGGGCGGGGGGCTGGCCCGGCAGTGCAAGCCGTGCTACGTGCAGGCCCAGCGCCGGTGGCGCGAGAAGAACCGCGACCGGTATAACACCACAGTGCGCGAGCGCCGGAACCAACCGGGGGAACACCGCGAGCGCCGCTTAGCCGCCCAGCGCGCCTACCACCACGGGCGCGACCGCTGCCGCCGTGGCCACCTGCAGGGCGGGGCGACCCGGTACGTACGCCCCGATGGTCGGCGTGAGTGCAGGCGGTGCCGTCGGGCAAACCAGGCGGCTTGGCGCGCTCGCCGGCGATCTTCCGCCCAGCGCCCCGAAGTGGTTCCCTGGGAAAATACCAGGGAGGAGCAGGCATGACCACCTACTACACGGCCTGGCGCGGCCGCCCACTGCCGGACCGTGACCACCCCGCCAGTCTTGCCGACCGCCAACGCCACAGCAGGCAAGACAGCGCGCTGTTAGTCATGGAGGCGGCGTTAGGGCTGTCGGCCGATGAGCAAAGGTTACTTAGGTTGCCCGCCCGGTGTAAGGCGGGCCACCCGATGCGGGAGGACCCCACCAACGTGCGGTTGGATCTGGATGCCGGGACCTTCCACTGCAGGCATTGCGAGCGACCCAAACCTAAGCCCGTCCCGAAATGCCGCAAGGGTAAACACCTCAAGACCCCGGCCAACACCGGATCACGCGGCCGGTGCCTGGCCTGCCACCGTGAATACATGAAACAGCGTTACCAAACCAAACACCAGACCCGCGAACCAGTCGCGGCCTGACCCTAAGGAGAACCCCATGGCAACCACCCAACGACGCGGCGTCCTGCTCGCAGCAGTCAACAAGAGCGTGAAGGCAGCCGGTGACCGGCTGGGCGGCCAGGACCAAGCCACCATCGAGGTGGCCCGCGCCTACGCCCGCCAGATCGACGCGGTCATCAGCGACCCGGACCAATCCGACGGGGAGAAGGTCAAAGCCCTGCACCTGGCACCCCACCTCGTGGCCGCCCTGAAAACCCTTGGGTTGAACGAAGCGGGCCGCGAAGAGATCAACCTGATCCGTGCGAGGGTCGAGGCCACCCGCTCGAAGGCCGACCAGGCCAAGTCGGACACCCCGCTGACGGGTTCGGCCGCGTTGAAGGCCCAACTCCGAGGTTTGAAGACGGCCAGCTGACCCCAGGGGTAGGGGGTTAAATTCAGTGGATGGAGGCCCGGAGCCTCCCCGGGGAAGGGCCGAAGCAATTGATTTTCAATCTTCTAACTCCCCCCGGGTACGGGTCACCCAGCCCCGGGACGGTATCTGACGTGATGTCGGAGACCGTCCCGGGCGCTTAGGTACCGACGGTGGCGTGAGGGTCACGGAGGGCCAGGAAGAGCCGCTCATTATAATCGACATCTTGTCTCATGGCAAGGCTATATAGTACAATGGCTAGTACAGAACAACAAACCCGATGCACCGCCAAGCTGACAGGACGGACCGATGAACACCACCGACACCGCCGCCGTGACCACCCCGAACCTGTGCCGTTGTGGATGCGGTGACCAGACCAAGACCACCAAGGCCCGTTACCTGCCCGGTCATGACGCACGGCACGCGGGTCAGTTGGCTCGCGCTGTGTTGGCCGCGCAGGACCCGAAGCAGCGTGCGACGGTCCGACGTACGATCACCAAGCAACTGTCACCGGCGTTGCAGGCCAAGGCCAAGCGGATGATCGAGCGTGGCCAGCGGATCGAAGCCGCACGACACCGCACTAACGTCAGTGACCCTTCTTAACTGACACAGCTACCAGCAGGCCCGACTGCGGGACGATCCGGTGGTAGTTACCCTGGTGGTCCTCAAACTCGATATCCGGCATGAGCCGGTCCGAGGGGCGCTCGAGGTAGAAGCGCAGGCGGTCGACAATATCCTGTGCGGCCTCGGCGGTCATAACAAATTGGTAGTCGCCATATCGCAGAACGGCCGGTCGATCATCACGGATCGTCATGTCACTCATTGGGGGTCCTCCCTACGCCTGCCCGCGAGCCCATCCCGCGGCGGCACAACATCACCCTAACCGCGGGCACCGACCCCCGTAACCGAACACCTAGGAGTCACTATGCGAGCTATCGGCTATATCCGAGTGAGCACGGCCGGTCAGGTCAACGACGGGCTGTCCCTGGACGTGCAGCGCCAGCAGATCACCGCCTACGCCACTCAGCATGGACTGGAGCTGGAGATCATCCAGGACGCCGGGCTCAGTGGCAGGCGCAGGGACCGCCCGGGTTGGCGTGAGGTGATCCGACGCTGTGAGGCTGGCGAGGCGGACGTGTTGGTCGTGCCCAGCCTCAGCCGCTGCGCCCGGTCCGCGAACCAGATCTTGGAACTTACCGACCGGCTGACTGACCACGGCGTGACGTTCGTGTCCTTGAAGGAAAGCATCGACCTATCCACGCCGATGGGTCGGATGATCCGCACCATGCTGGCGGCGGTGGCGGAACTTGAGGTGGAGCAGACCCGTGAACGCACTATCGACGGTAAACGCGAGGCGATCCGGACCCGCAACACCTGGCCCGGTGGGCGCCCCCCGACCGGTTGGCGGTGTGTGGGGGACGGGAAGCTGGAACCCGACCCGGACCAACGCCGCGCCCTGGAGATCATCAAACACGGTTACCTAGTGGATGACGTGTCCTCCTATGAGATCGCCAAACGGCTGGACGCGGCGGGTATCGCCCCTCACGGTGGCACCACCTGGCAGTCCTCGACCGTGCGGCGTGTGGCGGAAAACCCGGTGATGTGGTCCGGTCAGCTGGTGTACGGCCACCCGCGGGATCAGACCCGCCAGAACCGGTACCGCTCGACCAAGACCAACCGGGATGGGGAGCCGCTGGCGGGCGAGCCACTAACACTGCAACTGCCCTCCCCACCCTGGACCCGGGCGGAGTTCGAGGCGATCGGGCAAGCCGTGCGGCGTCGTCGCGACCGCTCGAACCAGACCAGCCGCACCACCACCGTGCATCCCCTGAGTGGTCATTTGACGATGCCGTGTGGCCGCCACGCCTACGGGGTAGACCTGAGTAAGAGCCTGAAAACCACCGGGGCACGGGCTTACCGCTGCTCGGGCAAACGTTCGCCTGATCCGTGTTCGTGCAGCCAGTTACAGGCCGGTCCGCTAGAGGAGTACGTGTTTGGACGGTTGTTGTCGTTGATCTGGGACCCGCAGGCGATGGCCGCGACGGTCACCGCGTGGTTCGACACGCTGCGGCAACAGGCCGAGCCCGAGCGGTTGCGGGAGCTTACCGCCCAGCGCGAGAAGGTCACCCAGCGGTTGGACCGGCTGGTGGAGGTCGCTATGGACACCGACTCGGCCACGGTGCGCCGCAAGATCGTTGAGTTGGAGGACCGGTTAGACGAGCTGGCGGAGCTGATCGAGACCGCCCAGACTGAACAGGCCGAGATCGACGCCCAACAGCTGGACTGGGCCGCGAAGCTGCGGCAGGTCGGCCCACCGGACGAGAACTCGACCCCGCGGGACATGGCTACATTGGCGGATGCCTACCAATTGGACGTGCAGGTGGTGCAGTCACACCGGGGGTTCGCCCAGCGTGTGGAGATACGCGGGGTGTTGTCCCCGGGCACCGAACCGACCCAGTTAGTACCCCGTGAGGCGGCCGCGAGCACGATGACCGCGTACTCCGCCGTGGACGCCCCGAGGTCCGGGTCGTCCGGATCGACGGCGGTGCGGGGCCGCACCTCGGCGGTCGGCATCGACTGGGTCGCATCCTCCACGGGGATCTCCGTGGGATCGTCGAACGCGGTGGTGCAGGCGGGAAGCGTGATCGTGGACATGGTGGTATTCCTGTTCGTTGGGTGTTCGTGATGTGTTGAGGGGTGAGATGGCAGCGGTGTCGCGCACCCGCCTTCGTGACAAGTGGAAGGTTGCAAATACGTGTCTAGATCGGGGCGCAGCATCCTGCGGGCGGCCCCCTCCCCCTCCCCGCAGCGTGAGCGCCGTGCAGGCGCGCGTGGCCGGTCATGATCCGAAGACCCTGGGCAGCAAACTCATGAGCACGGGGACCACACCCCAGCACATGAACGCGGGCAGGAAGCACAGGCCGAGCGGCAGCACGAGCTTCACGGCGAGCGCCTCGGCCGCCCGTTCGGCGCGACGGTACTGCGCTCGCCGCACGAGGTCCGCCTGACCCCGCAGGACGGACGCCGAGGCCGTGGCGGAGGTGGCCGTGAACTCGAGAGCGTCGCGGAAGTCGCGCATGTCCCGGGACAGTTCTTGATCCGCGGGCCACGCCGCGTCCCACGGGAGCCCGAGTCGCAGGGCGGCCGCAACCCGGCCCAGCTGCTGGTGGACAGCTCCAGCGCAGCTGTTCGCGAGGACGGACACGGCCTCCGCGAGGGGCAGTCCGGTCTCAAGCTGGCATGCCGTGAGTTCCACGAGTGCCGCGGCGGGTAGAGGGGGGATCGACGCCGCCGTCGCAGTTGCTGCACGGGCCGAGGGACCCAGCGATGCGTCCGTCGACATTGCCCAGGTCGCCACACTCAGAGCATCCCCGGTCGTTCCCGGGGTCGTGGATGACCCAGACGACCACCCGTTCACCCCGGTCGATCCGATGTCCCTGCCCCGGGCCAATCCGCCGTGAACGGTCGACGTGGCCCTTGAGCCAGGACGAAGAAACCCACCATTCAACCCCGAACGGGACGACCCGAGCTCACGCGGGGAACGTCGTCGTCCGCGGGGGATCCGCAGCCGCGAGCCGGGAGAAAGCCACACAAGCACACCGCATCCCGCGAGAACACCCGCCATCAGCGCCCCGATCATGACGCGCTCTCCACTTCGGCGCGATGCATCAGGGCCCGGGTCCACAATCGCCCGGCGATGCTGAGGGCGGCACCCGCCGCGAGCGCGAGCCGACCCCACCACGTGGTCAGCAGCGTGGTGATCGGATCCGTGCCCATGAGCACACCGAGCCCCAGCGCGAGCACGGGCAGCCACGACAGCGTCCGCACCGTGACCCGCGGTCCTGCCAGGGCACTGTCCCGGGCGGCCTGCGCGTCCAGCTGCGATTCTAGGGACTCCGCCACGCCCGAGAGCGTGCGCCCCAGGGGCGCCCCGGAACGCTCCGAGATCTCCCAGCACGCGGCGAGCTGGGCGCACACGGACCGCGCGGTGGCCGCGAGGGCGCGATCACCCACGGGCACGGGAGCACTCGCGAAGCGCGTCAGACTGGCGGACACCGGGATCCCGACCTGGGCGGCGGCGTGGACGTCCCCGCACATCCGGGCGATCCACCGCCCCGTGGGTCCCGAGCCCGTGGAGACCGCGGGCAGTTCGCCGAACACCCGGGCGGGTGCCCGCCCCGCTTGCAGCAGCGCGGCCAGTCGGCGCACCACGGTCACCCATTGCATCGCTTCCGCGGCACGATCACGACGACGCCACCGTGCGAACACGCCCGGGCCCACCGAACGCTCGGCACCGCCGTCGGCGTCGTCATCACCCGAGCGGTGTGCGGGTACTGCGAGGCTGCCCCCGCGCGCGCCGCCACTGCTCCAGACGAGCAACGCGGCCGCGGTGAGGACGAAGAGGAGAAACGCGAGCATCATGATGCGTCACGCCCTCGGGCCAGCAGCCGTGCCAGCTGTGGCCACCCGGGCCCCTCGACCGGATGCCCGGACTCCACGGTCAGAGCGGGCCGGGTGCTCAGCACACCGTCCTCGAGGTGGAGAGTGCACAGGGAATCCAGCCTGCGTCCGGCGGGGGTGCGGCTCACATGGGCCACGAGGTCCAGCGCGTTGGCAGCCTGCAGATCCACGGCGCTACGGCTGAGTCCCGCGAGGGACCCCAGGGCGGCGAGCCGGGCCGGAACCGCCCGCGCGGAGTTCGCGTGCACGGTTCCCGCACCGGAGTGCCCCGTGTTCAGGGCGGTCAGCAACTCGCGGACCTCCGCGCCACGGCATTCCCCCACCACGAGCCAATCCGGGCGCATCCGCAACGCTTGCCGGACCAGGTCCGTGAGGTCCACGGAACCGGCCCCCTCCACGTTCTCCTGCCGGGACTGCATGCCGACCACGTGGGGATGATCGGGGTTCAGCTCCGCGGCGTCCTCCACGAGCACGAGGCGCTGTCCCGGCGCGCACTGGGACAGTAGCGCGGACAGCACGGTGGTCTTTCCGGAACCGGTGGCGCCGCTGATCATGAGATTCGCCCGTGCGGCCACGGCATCCGTGAGGACGTCCGCGAGGAACGGGTGCACGGTCCCGGAGTGCACCAGATCCGCGAGCGACAGCCGCTGCGGAGCCCGGAAACGGATGGACAGCAGTGTCCCCGACGTGGACACCGGCGGGATCACGGCATGCACCCGTAGCCCGGTGGCGGTCTGCACGTCCACGCACGGGTGGCCGTCGTCCAGCCTTCGCCCGGCCGCGGTCACGAGCCGCACCGCGAGCGCGCGCACGTGCGCCTCGGACGTGAACGGGCTCGTGACACGCTGGATCCCGTCGTGGGTCTCCACGAAGACGTTCTCGTGGCCGTTGACGTAGACGTCGCTCAGTCCGGTCGCCGGCAGTAGTGGCTCCAACGGCCCGAGCCCGGTCAATTGCGCCTTGACGTGCTGCGCTGCTCGGACGGAGCCGACGGCCCCGAGCACCCGGCCCGTCTCCCGCACGGCCTTGGCGATCCTGGTGTCGGTGACCGGACCGCCCTCGGCCAGGAGGCGTTCGCGCACCTGGTCCACGAACGCGGCGTCGTGCGCGGCAGCTTCCGGCCCTGGCGTGACGCACGGGCCGGACCGGGTTGCGGTGTGGTCGACTACTTCCGGCCCCGACGCATCGCGCGGACCGGGCCGGGCGGCGTCGTGATCGTGGGACACCGTGCATGAGACCGTCATGACAGCTCCTCCAATGCCCGGACGATCTGCGCCACGGTCTTCGCGTGGCGGGTGTGCCGGCCGCGACGTAGGACGGTGCCATCGTCGAGGTGCTGGGGCACGCGAGCGTCGAACGCAACGGCCGCGACGCACGGCACGCCGGTGGCCTCGGCCACGACCGGGGGATCCACGTCCGCGACGTTGACCCCGCACACCGCACTCACCACGGGAACAGGTGCGCAACGCCGCACCGTGTGTTCCGCGGCCAGGATCCCGCGCACGGTGCGGGAAGCCAGGACCAGCACGGCATCGCACCAGCGCGCTTGCCGTTCGAGGTCCGAGCGGCACAGATCCACCACCTGGACCGCAGCGGCGCCACGCAGCGCGGCGATCACTGTGGCCATCGGAACGGTGTGCGCTAGGCTCGCGTGGCGATCCCATGAGAGGTACCGCAGGGCATCCAGGCGCGGCATGGCCGCCCACAGTTGATCGGCCGCCACGGTGCCCGAGAACTGATTGAGCTCGGGCCACCGCAGCCCGTCGGTGGTTTCCTCCCCCAGCGCGAGATCGAGGCCCGCGCCCAGGGGGTCACCGTCCACGAGCGCGGTGTCCACCCCCCGGGCCGCGAAGTGCCCCGCGAGCCAGCACGCCACCGTGGACGCGCCCACTCCCCCGGTAGCGCCGACGACGCCGTACACCCGCCCGGTCGTGCGTGGCAGTTCGGAATCGGACGAGCGGGAGATCATGTCCGCGAGCCACGCGGCCGCGTGCGGTAACACCACCACGGCGGACGCCCCGAACCTCACCGCGGTGTCCCACGCGTCGGCGTGTTCGGTGAGCGCCACGACCACCGCCCCGCGGGGTACGACGTCCCCGGCCCAGGCGGCATCCACAAGCACGACGTCTGACGGCGCCGCTCGCGCCCCCGCACCGTCGTCCGTCACCCTGAGCGCAACCCCGGCGCCGATACACACGGCCTCAACGGCCTCCACGAGGTCAGGGGTGGTGCTGAGCAACTGCACGCTGCCCGTCGCCGTGCTTCCCATCGGTGCACGTCCCCCCGCTGCGCTGACCCGCGAGCGCGCCGCGATCGGGGACTCGCGATCCGCAGGGACCGGCCCGGCAGGGAGCGGACCACACCCCTGATCGCCATGGCCACTGTCAAAGGCTGCGTAAGACCGACTGGCCGCGCGGCGGGCTCGACGCGAGGCGCCCGGAGGGTCGACGGGAGCCGTGATGGATGCGGTGTTCATGGCACCAACCTGGCCGGTGACACCCACGTTCCGCGCCCGCTGGCCCGCACTGTGCAGCGTTGCGGGCACCCGCCGCGGCGTGCCGGGTGCTGTGCAGATCGCCCGCCGCGGGGACGGAGGGTTCCCTCCCGTCGTGCGCGCTCGCCGAGTATTACGGAACGGTCACCGGTGGTGCACAGTTGTCCGGGGAAGCACCACCATGAGCTGATGGACCTCAACCCTGTGACACGAACATCGGCCGTCGAGGCGGTGATCCTGAATGTGCTCTATTGCCTGCTGGTGCTCGCCCTGCTGCTCTGGGTATTCCACTGGGGCCGGGTCAGCATCATGGTGGTGGCTCTGCTTCTCCTGGCCGTCATCATCATCCCCGGGTTCTTCGCTCTGCGCCCGCAGACCGAGCGGGGCGAGGACTACATCATCACCTCATGCGGTGCCCGCAGCCAAGGGCAACTCACGGTACCGGTGCCCGTCTCCGAACTTCGGAGACTGGTCGAGCGTGCCTGCGCCCAGCACGCGAAACTGGGCTTGCGAGAACTCGATGCGCAGGGCGGGCGGATCTCGGTGGGAATCACGTTCTCGTCGTGGGGCGCGCGCGTCCGATTCGTCTTGCGACCCGTCTCGGAGACCGCGTCGCAGATCGTGGCGACCTCGCGTCCTCGGATGCCACTGGAACTGTGGGGCCTGGCCGGGAGCGAGGCAAACCTGTCCCTGCTGTTCCGCGGCGTGGCACGGGAGGCCGAGCGCACGCACACGAGCGTGACCTGAGCACCGCCCGACCGGGCGCGGTGCATGCCCCATGAGGCCCGGCTCTCAGCTGAGTCGCCGCTCAGGCGGGTTCCACCCACCACGCCCGGGTGGTGTCGGTGGGGCCGTCCAGCTCGGTCAACCCCGCGTCCGTGACCGTGACCGGCCTCTGGACCCCGCCCCACTCCTCCCGCGAGGGGAACTCCACGCGCACCCGGTAGTCGTCCACGCGCCAGCGTTCCCGCACTGTTTCGGGCATGGCCTCCCACGCGAGCTGCGCGGCGTGCCCACACTGCGCCGCGAGCTTGCCGCTCGAGATCCCGAGTCCCGGGGCCACCTCCACGGTGACCACGGCATTCTGCGTGGCGGAGGCCCCGACGGCGGGGAATTGCGTGCCGGACACCTGCAGCTTGTGCAGTTGCTTGGGCAGGGGCTGCACGGGTGCGGGCACGAACGCCCTCACGGCCGCGGTGCCGTGCTCGTCCGCTGCCGTAGTCGGCGCCTTCTGCGCCACCGTGACCCCGGGTAACGCCTGCGCGTCCTCCCAGCGCTTGCCGTCCGCGCGCCGCACAAGTTTGCGGATCTGCACGTCCCGCCACGTCCGCACGGCCTCGTGCCATGGCCTACCCGGGGCGCTGCGTTCGTCGCCCAGCAGCATCACGACGGCGCGCGCCGCCGCTTCCGCGACGTCCACCTCCCGTGCGGGGCGCCCACGATCCCGGTACACCACCAGTTGCATGGCCCAGGGGACGTCGTGGGTCTCAGTCGGCTCAGCACTCATGGCCCCGAGTCTCCCACGCGGATCCGCAGCGCGAGCTCGCCCACGGACAGCGCGTGCGTGTCCGGGACCACGGGGACCATGAGACCGCGGTCCGTGGCCGTGGCGATCCCCAGGTGCACGCGGCGGCAGACCGTGATCTGCTCACCCTGCAGCGAGGCGTTGAGCTCCGGAGTCCGGTGCAGGGCCCAGCACGTAGCGCGCGAGAGCACGGCCAGGGGGGGGTGACCCGGGCGCACCGCGGCTGCGCGCCACGAGCTCCATGGTGCGCGTGACGTCCACGTCCAGGAACTCGGTGACGTGCGGCGCGGTGAACGCAGAAGCCACATCGCCTGCGCCGTGGCCTTGCGGACGCCCTTCAACGGGATGGTCCACGTCTCGTCGCCCTCCGGGGCGCCGGGCGACGTCGTCGGCGCGACCTCCGGGAGACCACCGGTGCCTACCAGGTGCTGCGCGAGGTCCCTGCGGGTGACCTCGCCGGCCGGACCCGTTCCGGTCAGCGCGGCGAGATCCACTCCGGCGTCCTCGGCCACGATGTCGATGATGGGCGTCCCCACCTCCACCGTGGCTCCCTCGGGGGCGAGCATCGTCGCCACCGATCCCGCGGTGGGACACGGCAGTTCCACGACCGACTTGGCGGTCTCGATCTCCACGATCACCTGGTTAACCTTCACGGCGTCATCGGCAGCGACTTTCCAGGTCAGGATGTCCGCTTCCGTGAGGCCCTCGCCGACGTCCGGGAGCTTGAACTGGGCTGTATTCATGATCTCCTCCTCCATACTCGAGAGCCCGGTCGATCCCGTCGAGGATTCTGTCCACGTCGGGCAAGTCGTGGTGCTCGGAACGCGACGCCGGGTACGGGGTGTGGAACCCGCCCACGCGGATCACGGGTGCCTCGAGGTCGTAGAAGCATTTCTCCCCGACCCGCGCGGCGATCTCAGCGCCCTCACCGAAACTCGTGGGCGCTTCATGGACGATCACGAGACGACCCGTCTTGCGCACGGAGGTCACCACGATGCCCGCTTCCACGAGGGGAGCATCGATGACCCGCTGGTCACCGAAGTCCTTCTGCAGCCCGTCCGTGATGCGGAAGACCCCGCCCAGCGCGCCGATGTCCTCCCCGAACAGCACGACCCTGGGATCGTCCTCGAGGGCCTTGTGCAGTCCCCGGTTGATGGCAGCGGCCAGGGTCATGGTGGTGTTCTCGACCCCGGGCGCCTGGGCCGCGGTCCCAGCTCGCCCTGGCGCTGGAGAGCCGTGGCCTCCTGGTCGGATCTGCGTAACAGGACCATGGATCGGTACATGGTCATCAGCTCGGTCATCTCGAGGGTATCGAGCTCGTATCCGTTCGGGGACAGACGCTCGCCGCTGGGACTGATCATCTGCACGGGATGAGGTTCACCCAGTCCCGTACGTTCCGGATCCATCACCTCGTTGTGAACGTTCATGTCGCTCTTCGAAGTAACGCGTATTCAATTGTCACTAGGTCTCTGTGACGCAGGTCGCTACGCCTATCCCGCGCGGCTCCGCCAGGGGGGCCCGTGCGTACCCGATCCACGCCCCATACTGGGAGCATGCACATCGTGGTGGCCGCCGCAGAGCCCGGGTCCTGGGTGTTGCGGCTGGTCTCCGCGAACGGCAAGCCCGCCGGGGAGCCGCACACCGTCACGGACGAGGGCCTCGCCTTCGAGGTCGCCCGGCGCGAGAACGCGGCACGTGCCGCGGGCGTGGTGCCTCCCGTGTGGACGTGGCTCGAGACCTCCGTCCCCGCCGCACTGCTGCTCGCCGCGGGCGTGTGGGTGACCCGCTGCCGGGACCTGGGACTGTGCGCCACGATCCTTGCCACGGCTGCGACCGCCCCCGGATCCGGCGCGCCCGATCCGACCTCGGACGAACCCCGCCCACTCGACTACCGTCCCGTGATCGAACCCGCGGACCCGCGCCGCGTGCCCGGTCCGCGCGCCCCGGCCGAACCGAGCAGCCAGGGGTCGCTGTTCGCCGTCGTCGAGCAGCGCGGGCCCGGAACGGACGAGTTGATCGCGGAGCTTGCCGCGCAGAACCGGGCGTGCGAGACCGCGCGCTATCCCCGGCGGATCGAACGCCTGCTGGCCCTCGAGTCCCAGGGCGCGTTGGTGGCCGCGGACATGCGCCACCACGGCGTCCCCTGGAGCCCCCGGGCCCACGAGGAGATCCTCGAGGAGCTGCTCGGCCCCCGTCCGGTCGGTGAGGAGCGGCCCGCGCGCATGCAAGAACTCGCCCGGCGGGTACGTGACGTGCTCGACGCCCCCACCCTCAACCCGGACTCCCCCGTGGAGCTGCTCAAGGCCCTGCGCAACGCCGGGGTGGACGTGGACACCACGCGCGCGTGGAGACTGCAGGACTGGGCCCTCGTCAACGGCCGGCCGCAGGAGCAGCGCGTGGCCATCGTGGAACCGGTGCTCGAGTACAAGAAACTCTCCCGGATCTTCTCCGCGACCGGGTGGCACTGGTTGGACACATGGGTGCGGGAGGAGCGCTTCCACCCCGAGTACGTCGTGGGCGGCGTCGTGACCGGACGATGGGCCGCGCGCGGCGGCGGTGCGCTGCAGATCCCCAAGTACATCCGCGGCGCCGTGCGCGCGGATCCCGGCCGCGCGCTCGTCGTGGCCGACGCCGCCCAGCTCGAGCCGCGCGTGCTGGCCATCCTCGCGCGCGACGACGCTCTGGCCGAGGCGTCCCGCGACCGTGACCTCTACGAGTCCATCGCACTGCAGGGCGAGGCACGCGGTTCGGAACTAAAGGAGCGGGCGCACGCGAAGCTCGCGCTGCTGGGCGCGATGTACGGTGCGACGTCCGGGGCCGGCGGGCGGTTCATGCCTCACCTGGCCCGGATGTTCCCGCGCGCCGTGGGTTACGTGGAACACGCCGCGCGCGTGGGCGAGCTGGGGCACCAGGTCTGCACCTACCTGGGCCGCTGGTCACCCGTTCCCGGGGCGGAATGGTTTGAGGTGCAGCGCGCCACGGCCACCCAGGCCGGCGAGCGCCGGGCCACCCAGGCTGCGCGCGGTCACGGCCGGTTCTCCCGGAACTTCGTGGTCCAGGGCTCGGCCGCCGAGTGGGCGCTCGCGTGGTTGGGACACATCCGACAGGGTCTGCACGACGCCGGCCTGGACGCACAGCTCGTGTTCTTTCTGCACGACGAGGTCATGGTCCACTGTGCCGAGCAGCATGCGCCCCGGGTGCGGGACCTCGTGACGCAGGCGGCCGAACAAGCGGTGATCACGGTGTTCGGCAGGGTACCCGTGGCGGTCCCGGTGGCCACGACGGTAGTGACGTCGTACGCGGATGCGAAGTGACCGCGGCTGCGCGCACCGGCATTACGCTGAGACGTCCCGCTCCTGAATAGCGTCCTGCTGGTGACCTCGCGGACCGTCCGCACCATGCGCCTCGACGGGGACCGAGGGTGAACGGCGCTGAAAGGGTTACGCCTTCGGCCCGAACCTCGGCGCGGGGCGCTTGATCGAGCGGTCCCACTCCACGGACCAGCCGAGCCAGTCGAGCACGCGGTCGATGATGACGCCGGTGAACCCCCACACGGTGATGGGCTCGGCCACGCCCGCCACGCGCACGTCGAACGCCGGGGACTCGTAGGTGTGCTGCCCGCGGGTCACGGTCGCGTAGTACCGGTGGGCGGGGTTGATCAGGTCCAGCACCGGCACCCGGAACACCAGGGAGGACTCGGCGTGGTCCACCACGTCCACGGGGGACGGGCTGCGCCACCAGCCGATCACGGGCGTAACCAGGTGGTTGCTCACGGGCAGCGGCACGGGGTGCAGTGCACCGAGGACCTCCACGCCGTCCGGGTCCACCCCGGTCTCCTCGTGGGCCTCCCGCAGTGCCGCCCGGATATGGGGTGCGCTCACGCGCCCGCCGGGCACGTCCAGGAAGGTGCCGGGTTCGCCGTCGGGCGGATCGAGGCGCCCGCCCGGGAAGGCGACCTGGCCGGGGTGGGCACGCAGGGTCGCGGCGCGCTGGACGAGCAGCACGTCCAGGTCACGTCCCGGCCCGTCCGTGTGCTCGGCGTAGTGCGAGGGCACGGCGTCCAGCGCGCCGAAGAGGATGAGCACCGCGGAGTGCCGGTGGTTCTCGTCCAGCTCGCCGATCCGCCACGGTTCGCGGTCGTGCATGATCACGGAATCACCGTGCCGGGCGAGCTCCACGAGCTGATCACGGGGGTCGGCACCGTGAGGGTCGGAGGGGGTCATGCGAAGTCCTTTCACGCGCCGAGGGTGTGTCCGTCGGCGCGCAGTTCGCGGCGCGTGCGCCCGGCCAGGAAGCCCGCGAGCAGCTCCTCGCGGCCCGGGGCGAGTTCGTAGGCCAACAGTTTCCGGGCGGCCAGTGGATCGGTGGGGCCCGTGCCGTAGGAGGGGCACAGATCCGCGACCGGACACACTCCACACGCCGGTTTGCGCGCGTGGCACATCCGCCGCCCGTGGTAGATCAGTTCGTGGGACAGCTCGGTCCACACCGCGGGCGGGAACAGGGCGGCCACGTCCGTCTCGACCTTGACGGGGTCCTCCTGGTCGGTCCAGCCGAAGCGGCGCGCGAGCCTGCCGAAATGCGTGTCCACCGTGATCCCGGGGACCCCGAACGCATTGCCGAGCACCACGTTCGCGGTCTTGCGCCCCACGCCGGGCAGGGTCACGAGCTCGGCGAGCGTACCCGGGACACGGCCGTCGTACTCGTCCACGATCCGCGTGGCCAGCCCCTGGATGGAACGCGCCTTGGACCGGTAGAACCCGAGCGAGCGCACCCGTTCCTCGACGTCCTCGGCCGGCGCCTCGGCCAGCTCCCAAGGCCCGGGATATGCGGCGAACAGCCCCGGCGTTACCGAGTTGACGCGCACGTCGGTGGTCTGTGCGGAGAGCACCGTGGCCACGAGCAGCTGCCACGCGTCGTCGAAATCCAATTCCGCCACGGCGTACGGATAGCTGCGCGCGAGCTCGCGCTGGATCCGCCGCGCGCGCCGCGTCGTCGCCAACCGCGTTTCGCCCCCGGTACGACGACGCCGCGCGGCCGCCTGCTCGGCCTGGCGCGGGGGCACGAAGCGCACGTGGGCAGCGGCGGCCGGGGAGTCCATGTCCTCGATCATGGTGGCCGCCGTGGCGGGGGTCAAACCGCGCGGCCGCCGTGACGGTGCGCGCGACACCGGCCGCCATGGATCGAGCACGGGCGGGAACCTCGACTAGGCTGGAGAACAAGAATGTGAACTGCACCACGTGCCCGCGAGCGGCACGACACGGCCCAAGTAAGGAGCACCATGTCCCCGGAATCCGCAGCATCCCAGTCGAAGACCTACGCACCCAGCGAGGAGTTCACCGCCCAGGCCAACGCCACCGCGGAGCTGTACACGCGGGCCGAGGAGCAGGGTGAGGAGTTCTGGGCGGACCAGGCCCGCGAGCTGCTGACGTGGTCCACCCCGTTCACCGAGGTATTGGACTGGTCCAACCCGCCGTTCGCCAAGTGGTTCCAGGACGGCACCCTGAACGCCGCGTACAACGCCGTGGACCGCCACGTGGAGGCCGGCAACGGGGACCGCGTGGCCCTGTACTTCGAGGGCGAGCCCGGGGACAGTGCGTCCTACACGTACGCGCAGCTCAAGGACGAGGTCTCCAAGGCCGCGAACGCGTTCGAGGCGCTCGGCGTGGGCAAGGGCGACCGCGTGGCCGTGTACCTGCCCATGATCGCGGAGGCCGTGGTCACCATGCTCGCGTGCGCGCGCATCGGAGCGATCCACTCGGTGGTCTTCGGCGGCTTCTCCGCGGACGCCCTGCGCTCGCGCATCGAGGACGGCGAGGCCAAGCTCGTGGTCACCGCGGACGGCTCCTACCGCCGCGGCAAGCCCACGACGCTCAAGCCCGCCGTGGACGCCGCCCTGGAGAAGGGCGGGAGCTCCGTCCAACACGTGGTGGTGGTCAAGCGCAACGGCGAGGACGTCGCGTTCCAGGACGGCCGTGACGTGTGGTGGCACGAGGTCACCGAGAACGCCTCCACCGAGCACACGCCCTCGGAGCAGAACGCCGAGGATCCGCTGTTCATCCTCTACACCTCCGGCACCACCGGCAAGCCCAAGGGCATCCTGCACACCACCGGCGGCTACCTCACCCAGGCGGCGTTCACCCACAAGAACGTGTTCGACCTCAAGCCGGAGACGGACGTCTACTGGTGCACCGCGGACGTCGGGTGGGTCACGGGCCACACCTACATCACTTACGGGCCGCTCGTGAACGGCGCCACCCAGGTGATCTACGAGGGCACCCCGGACTCCCCGCACCGCGGCCGGTTCTGGGAGATCGTGCAGAAGTACGGCGTGAGCATCCTCTACACGTCCCCCACCGCCATCCGCACCATGATGAAGTGGGGCGAGGAGATCCCCGGCGAGTGGGACCTCAGCTCGCTGCGCTTGCTGGGCACCGTGGGCGAGGCCATCAATCCCGAGGCCTGGACCTGGTTCCACCGTGTGATCGGCGGCGAGCGTTGCCCCATCGTGGACACGTGGTGGCAGACCGAGACCGGCGCGATCATGATCTCCCCGCTGCCCGGGGTCACCCACGCCAAGCCCGGTTCCGCGCAGGTCCCGCTGCCGGGGATCGCGGTGGACGTCGTGGACGACGCCGGCAACTCCCTGCCCAACGAGACCGACGGTTTCCTGGTGGTCCGCAAGCCGTGGCCGTCCATGCTGCGCACCATCTGGGGGGACGACGACCGTTTCGTCAACACCTACTGGGGCCAGTTCGGTGACAAGTACTTCGCCGGCGACGGTGCCAAGCGGGACGCGGACGCGGACGTCTGGATCCTGGGTCGCGTGGACGACGTCATGAACGTCTCCGGCCACCGCCTGTCCACCCCCGAGATCGAGTCCGCGCTGGTCTCCCACCCGTCCGTGGCCGAGGCCGCCGTGGTGGGCGCCCAGGACGAGACCACGGGCCAGGCGGTTTTCGCCTTCGTGATCCTCTCGGACCAGGCCACCGCCGAGAACCGGGACGCCGCCGAGCTCGCCGAGGAGATCCGCGCGCACGTGGGCCGGGAGATCTCCCCGATCGCCAAGCCCAAGAAGGTCTTGATCGTCCCCGAGCTGCCCAAGACCCGCTCGGGCAAGATCATGCGCCGTCTGCTCAAGGACGTCGCCGAGGACCGCCCCGTGGGTGACGTCTCCACGCTCGCGGACCAGACGGTCATGCAGCAGATCGTGGACTCGCTCGGCCAAAAGTAACCCCGGCCCCGGCGCACGACGCCGCTGCGGTGCCTCGCGTGAAGAGGTCATCGTGGCGGCGTCGTCCGGTGTTGTCAGGGTGTTCGACGACGCCGCACTGTTCGTCGGTGCCGCACTGTTGGTCGGCGCCGCCTTGTTCGGAGGTGCCGTGTCGCTCCACGTGACCGTGTTGTTGAATGGAGCCATGATTGAGCTGCCGATCCACGTCCTGAATGGGCCCAATCTCAACACCCTGGGCACCCGCAAGCCCGAGATCTACGGGCACACGACCCTTGCGGACGTCGAACGCAATGTGCGCGTCCGCGCGCAGTCGTACGGGCTGGACGTGGTGTTCGAGCAGTCCAACTATGAGGGGCAGCTCGTGGACTGGATCCAGCGGGCGCGCACCGAGGCGTGCGGGATCGTGATCAATCCCGCGGCGCTGACCCACTACTCCGTGGCCCTGCACGACGCCCTGGAGATGTGCGAGATGCCGATCGTGGAGGTGCACATCTCCAACGTGCACCGCCGGGAGGCCTTCCGGCACACGTCCTTCGTGTCACCGCAGGCCACGGCCGTGATCGCCGGTGCCGGTGTCCTGGGGTACGAACTGGGCGTGCAGGTGATCGCCAACGAACTGGGTAAGAACATCGAGAGTTAGGACGCACCCTGACCGCAGCAGATCCACGGTCCGGTGTGCCCCTGGTGTACAGGCACATCGACGAGTCCTTCCACCAGGTGGCCGCCGCCGAGGACGTGGAGCTGTTCGCCGATGCGTGGTTGCCCGGCGGCCATGAGGTGTACTGAGGTGGCGCCAGGAGATCGGTGACCCGCGGGCCATCATCGGCACGGTCGACCGGCGCATGGCGGACGAGGACTGGTTCGTCACTGCCCTGTGGCAACCGCAGTACCTCAACGACGTGTACGACCTGCGCCCGCTGCGTGATCCCCTGAATGCGTCCTTGGCCCCGGACCGCGCCTCCCTGCTGGCGCACTCGGCACCCGGCCACCGCTCGTCCGTGCTCGACCGCCGGTCATCGGTGCTCAGCCGCTGCTTGTCGGTGTTCAGCTGCTACCGACAGGATGTCCGCTCAGGACACCACGCACTGACCCGTGGGGACGGACTCCGTGGAGTCCCCCGCCGCGGCGAGGATCTCGGTGACACGAGCCACGGGGATCGCATACCCCACCTGGTCCGTGACGGCCTTGGCGAAGACCACGCCCACGACCTCACCGTCCGCGTTGAGCAGCGGACCGCCCGAGTTGCCCTGCTCCACGTTGCCCGCGATCTGGATAATGCTGCGGGTCTGGGTCTGCCCCGTGGTCACGTTCTGCACGGGGGCCACCGCCTGACCCTGGATCGTGGCCGGGCGCAGCGTATAGGGACCGCCCAGCGGGTAGCCCGCGAAGGACACGGTCTGTCCGCTCGTCACCGAACTCTGCAGGGCCAGGGGTGCCTCGGGCAGATCGGGGACGCGCAGCACCGCGAGGTCGGACGCGGCGTCGTACTGCACGGCCTGCGCACGGTAGACGCGACCGTCGCGCGTCTGGACCACGGGCTGGTCCACGCCCGCGACCACGTGGGCGTTGGTCACCACCGTGCCGGGCTGCGCCACGAATCCCGAACCCGTCTGGTTCTGGGCGCACTGGGCCGCCGTACCGTAGACCTGGACCACGGACTGGCCCGCGTCCGCGACGCTCTGGGTGTCCGGGGTGTCCGTGGGGTCCGGGGCGGCCTGGGACGGGAAGAGTAGTTCGTCCAGCTGCCGGATGCCCTGGGCGCCGCTGATCGCGTTGCGGGTCTGTGTCATGGCCTGGCGCACGGGCTCCGGGGTGACCCGCTCGATACCGCGCAACACCTGCGAGGACGCGACCTGTTGGGACAGCGCGGGAAGGCCCAGCTGACCCACGAGCGAACCCACGAGCCCCATGACCAGGGCGGCCACGACCACGTTGAGCACCCCGCCGCCCACGCGGTCCAGGATCCCCAGTCCCGTCCTCTCGGTGATCCGCGCGAGGGCGTTACCCGCGATCGACCCCAGCCACTGACCCAGGGCCAGGGCCACGAGGACGGTGAGCAGCACGGCCGGGATCCGCCATTCGTCCGAGACGTACGCGGACACCACGGGGCCGGCCCAGAACGCCACCACGGCGCCGAGCACTAGCCCCACGAGGGACGCGAACGAGCGGAAGAACCCTCGGCTCAGCCCTGCGACGAGATACGCCACCAGCGCCACGATCAGCAGCACGTCCAGGATGTTCAGGGACAGGGTCATCGAAGTCCTCACGGAGGGGGAACACGCGGGGATCGGGTGCGTGCTCAGCCGAGCATACGGTGGGGGGCTGGGTAAATCGTGGATCGTGAACAATGGATGAACACGAGCGGGAACACCCGGAATTCGCGGCGCGTTCACACCGGGCATAACCACCGGGGTGGACCCGGGCGGTGTGAAATTCGTTACGATGGAACGTACTCAGATCATGTGCCCCTGTCCGGGCTCATCCGCAATCCGTGAGGAGTTTTACCTTGGATACAGACGTCCTACGCCGCGCTCCGCTGTTCGCTTCCTTGGACGATGAGGCGTTCGCCGCTCTGACCGAGGAGATCACCGAGGTGAACCTCTCCCGCGGTGCCACCCTGTTCTACGAGGGTGATCCGGGGGACCAGCTCTACTTCATCGTCTCCGGCAAGATGAAGCTTGGGCGCACTGCGAGCGACGGTCGCGAGAACCTCGTGGCCGTCATGGGTCCCGGTGAGATCTTCGGCGAGATGGCCCTGTTCGACCCCAGCCCCCGCTCGACCTCCGCGACCGCCGTGTCCGAGACCCGCCTGGACGGGCTCAAGCACGAGAACCTGCGCAAGGTCATCCAGCGCTCCCCCGAGGTCTCCGCGCAGCTGCTGCAGGCGCTCGCCCGGCGCCTGCGCCGCACCAACGAGAACCTCGCGGACCTCGTGTTCTCGGACGTCCCCGGCCGCGTGGCCAAGGCCCTGCTGGACCTCGCGGACCGGTTCGGCCGCCCCGCCACGGACGGCATCCTGGTGGCGCACGAGCTCACCCAGGAGGAACTCGCCCAGCTCGTGGGTGCCTCCCGCGAGACCGTGAACAAGGCCCTGGCCGAGTTCGTCCAGCGCGGTTGGATCCGCCTCGAGGCGCGCGCCGTGGTCATCCTGGACCTGCAGCGCCTCAAGCAGCGCTCCCGCTGACGCCGGTTCTTCCGCCGACGGCGCTCGTGGCACCCGCCACGGGCGCCGTCGCCTTTCACACGGGATGCGTACGGGGTGCGTGAGGGCGCGCGGGATGCGACCCACCCGGGAGGTCACTCGTCCAGGACGAGGACAGGTTCGCCGTCGCGCAGATCCAGTCGGGGACTCTTCACCCGCAGGTCCCGCCGGGCCGCGAGGAACGCCACCGCCGAGCTGGCGTGCGCAACCGCCTCGAGGGCGCACTGCACCCCGGGGGTCGTGAGCTCGTTGAGGTCGAAGTGCCAGGGGTCGTCGGTGAGGCTGGCTTCCTCCGACTGGCGCCGGAACAGCTCCGGCACCGGTGTGGACCACGGGTCCTCGAACAGGGCGCGCGCGTCCACCCAATCGAGCCACGCCACACCGCGCTGCGTGGCCAGCGGCACGGGGCGCTGGCCCACGGGAACGGCCGCCGAATAAAACTGCAGGTCCACGCGCTGGTGGATGAAGTCCGAGGTGATCCAGTGGGACAGCGGCCGGAGGCATTCGCTGTGGAACGTGAGACTGCGCTTGGCCAGCAGGTCCGCGAAGGAGAACTCCTCTGCAGCCAACCGTTCCCGCGAGGTCATCCAGTCCGCGCCGTCCACGCTCTCGGCGACACCGTGACCCGGGGTTCCCGCGAGCAGGATCCCGGTCTCCACGAACACCTTGCGCGCGGCGGCCACCACGCTGCGGCGCGTGCGGCCGATGTCCTCCGAGAGCACCTTGTCGGCCCACTGCGCGGGGGTGGGGCCGTGCCAGTCCAGGGGTTCGTCGTCGCTGGTCTCGCACACCCCGCCGGGGAACGAGAGCGTGCCCATGGACTGGCGGCCCGGGCGGTGGAGCATGAGAGTCTCCACGCCGTGCTCGCCGTCCCGCACGAACACTGTGGCGGCGCCGTGGCGGGGGGCGGAACCGTGCAACCCCAACCCCCGTTCCATCCAGGCCCGGGCGGCTGTGGAATAGGCGCGGGGCACCGCGAAGATGCGTTCGTTCCCGCGGCCCCCGCTCATCGTCAGTGGAACTCGACGACCAGTTCGACCTCCACCGGGGAGTTCAGCGGCAACACGCTGACACCCACGGCGGAGCGGGCATGCACGCCGGCGTCCCCGAACACCCGGCCCAGCAGGGTGGACGCGCCGTCCACCACGGCGGGCTGACCGTAGAAGTCGGTCGCGGAGGCCACGAAACCCGTGACCTTGACGATGCGTTGGATCCGGTCCAGGTCCTCGATCTGGGACTTCACCGCGGCCAGGGCGTTGAGCGCGCAGCGTTCGGCGAGCTCGGCGGCCCGTTCCGGGGACACGGTCCCCTCGGCGCCGGATTCGCTCACCACGCCGGTCTCGAGTAGTGACCCGGACACCAGCGGCAGCTGGCCTGCGGTGTAGACGTGCTTCCCGCTCACCACGGCCGGGGCGTAGGCCGCGAGCGGCCGGGCCACGCCCGGCAGTTCCAGACCCAGCTGCGCGAGCCGGTCTTCGTAGCTCTTGTCCATGATGTCCTCTTCCCCGCGGGTCAGTTCTTGGGCCGCTTGAAGTAGGCGATCGGGTTGGTCTGGACGGGGGCGTTCACGTTGCCCGCGGGGGTGTCCGCGGCCTGCGTGCCGGGCAGGACGGTCACGAGCTCCCAGCCGTCCTCACCCCAGTTGTCCAAGATCTGCTTGGTGGCGTGGATCATCAACGGAACGGTGGCGTATTCCCATGTGGTCATGGCCACCACCCTACTGGTCCCGCCCCCGCAGCGCGCCGGGAGCGCTCCCGCACGAGGTTCGCGGGCCGTGTGCCCCCCCCTCTCCGGTACACGATTCGCACAGGACCCGGCCTATAGACTGGCCCAATGGCATCACGCAACAACTCGGGCTCCGAGCCCACCTCGGTACTGGGCAACATCGTGGCGTTCATCGCCGTGTCGGTGGTTGCCGGGGTGGTGGCAGCCGGACTCCTCGTTCCCCCCGCCGCGGCCGCCGGACTGGCCGCCAACGCGTCCATCGGCTGGTTCAAGTCCCTTCCCGCGGACATGGAAATGGGCCCCCTCTCCCGTTCCTCCACCGTGGTGGCCAAGGACGGTTCCGAGATCGCCACGTTCTTCGCGCAGAACCGGGAACCGGTCTCCCTGAACCAGATCTCCCCCAACATGAAGAAGGCGCTGCTGTCCATCGAGGACCGCGACTTCTACGACCACGGCGGTGTGGACCCCTGGGGCATCGTGCGCGCCATGGGCAATAACGTGTTGCGCCCCAGCAACCGCCAGGGTGCCTCCACCGTCACGCAGCAGTACGTGAACAACCTGATCATCGATCAGCAGGTCCGGGCCGGCGAGCAGGCCAGCACCATCGGCGCGGACAAGGGCATCGTGGATAAGATCAAGGAAATCAAGCTCGCGCTGTCCATGGAGCAGGAGAAGTCCAAGGACGAGATCCTGGAGGGCTACCTCAACATCGTGCTCTTCGGCGGGCAGAACTACGGTGTGCAGGCGGCCTCCGAGTACTACTGGGGCATCCCGGCCTCCCAGCTGAGCATCGCGCAGGCCGCCACGCTCGCGGGCATGGTGCAGTCCCCCAACTACTACGATCCGCAGGTCAACCCGGAGGCCTCGGTGCAGCGGCGCAACGTGGTGCTGGACACCATGGTGCAGACCGGCGCGATCACGCAGCAGCAAGCGGACCAGGCGGCCCGCGAGCCCCTGAACCTGGACATCCACCCCACGAGTTCCGGGTGCTCGGCCGCGCGGACCGCTCCCTACTTCTGTGACTACGTGGAGAACCAGGTCATGCAGTCCAACTCGTTCGGTGCCACGCCGGAGGAGCGCCTGGCCACGCTGCAGCGCGGTGGTCTGACGATCACCACCACCCTGGACCCCAAGGCCCAGCGGGCCGCGGACACCCAGGTGAACGCGACCCAGCCCAAGGACGACAACCCGGACAACGTCTCCACGGCGTTGGTCTCCCTGGAGCCCCGCAACGGTCACATCGTGTCCATGGCGCAGAACACCAACTACTCCGCCGCGGAGGGCACCTCCAACACCACGTACAACTTCAACGTGGACAGCTCCATGGGCGGTGCCGGTGGGTTCCAGGTGGGCTCCACGTTCAAGCCGTTCACCCTGGCCCAGTGGATCAACGCGGGCAAGGGCATCAAGGCGAGCGTGGACGCGCGTCGTCTGCACTACCCCGCGGACTTCCGCTGGAAGGCCTCGTGCCTGCCCAACGGGTACAAGATCGAACCGGGTGATGACGGCAACGGGTTCAGCTTCCAGAACGCGACCGAGGGATACGCCCGGGTCATGGACGTGGACTACGGCATCTACAACTCCATCAACTCGGCGCTGTACGCCATGGCCGCGGACCTGGACCTGTGCGAGATCGGTGAGTTAACCAAGGCCATGGGCATCCACGACGGTAAGACCGGTGATCCCGTGGACACCACCGTCCTGTCCTCCCTGTTGGGTGGTTCGGTGGACATCTCCCCCATGACAATGGCGCGTGCCTTCTCCGGCTTTGCGAACGACGGCGTGATGTGCGAGCCCCGCGCTGTCACCAAGGTCGTGGACTACACCGGGAAGAACTACGACGTCCCCGGTGACAGCTGCCAGCAGGTGATCAAGAAGGAGGTGGCCCAGGGCGTGAACGAGGTGCTCAAGCAGGTGCTCGTGCGCGGTTCCGGGTACCAGCGCTCGATCGGGCTGCCGGATGCCTCCGCCGCCAAGACCGGCACCACCGACAACTCGACCCAGACCTGGATGCTCGGCTACACCAAGGGCCTCGCGACCGCCTCGTGGGTGGGTAACTACGAGTTCGGTTCCCGCTCCCTCAACGGCCTGAGCATCGGCGGGCGGACCGGCGGTTCGGGTACCGAGTGGGTGGACGGTGCCACGTACGCGGGTGGCCAGTGGCAGAACTACATGCGCACCGTGGCCCCCGACTACGACACCTCCCGGTTCTCCTCGCCGACGCCCAGCGTGATGTCGGCGCGCAAGTAGTGGCGGACTCCACCGCATCCGCCCCGGTCGCCCGCTCCCTCGCCGCGGCCGGAGCGGGCTTGTTCGCCGCTGGCGCCGGGACGCTCGCGTGGGCCTCACTCGGGGAGCGGCGTCGATTCCAACTGCGCCAGGAGACGGTGCGTGTGCTCCCGGAGGGCTCCCGGCCCGTGCGGATCCTGCACATCTCCGACCTGCACACCGTGCCCGGGCAGGAGGCCAAGAAGCGTTTCGTGCACTCGCTCGCCGCACTGCGCCCGGACCTCGTGATCGACACGGGTGACAACCTCTCGCACCTGCGCGCCCTGCCGTATCTGCTCGAGATCCTGGAGCCGCTGTTCGCGTTCCCCGGTGTGTACGTCCCGGGGTCCAACTGCTACTTCGCGCCGCAGCCCAAGAATCCCGCGCGCTACCTGTGGCGCACCACGAGCGGCGAGAAATCGGACGAGGCCCCGCGGTTGCCCACCGAGGACATGCACCGCGCGTTCGACGAACGCGGCTGGACCGGGCTCATCAACCGCGCCGAGCGGCTCAACATTGCCGACACTGTCATCGACTTCTCCGGCGTGGACGACCCCCACCTGCGCCTCGACCGGCACCCGGGCTTCCCGCGTGAGCAGGACGGGCCGGCCCACGTGCGCATCGGCGTGGCGCATGCGCCGTACGTGCGCACGCTGGACCGTTTCGCCGCCCACGGTGCGGACATCGTCTTCGCGGGTCACACCCACGGCGGTCAGGTCTGCCTCCCCGGGGGCCGCGCGCTGGTGAGCAATTGCGACCTGGATCCCGCGATGTGCAAGGGATTGATCTCCCACAGGGGCGTCCCGGTGAACATCTCCCAGGGCCTGGGCGAGTCCCGCTTCGCCCCGGTGCGGCTTTTCTGCCCACCACAGGCCGTTCTGGTTACGCTCACGGACTAAGGTTCTTCCCATGGCACCGATTCGACTCCCCCTCCCCACGCGCCGACCCGACGACGCCGCCCCGGCTCCCAGCGACTCTCCGCTGGACCGCGCGGTGGCGAGGATCGAACGGGAGTGCGGCAGCGGCGTCGTCGTCACCGGGGAGCTGGAGCGGCGCGCGGTGGCCCACGACGCCTCCCACTACCTGATGCAGCCCCGCGCGGTGCTGCGCCCGCGGGACACGCACGAGGTGGGGCGGATCTTCGCCGCGGCCGCGGACACGGACGCTGGCCTGACCCTGCGCTCGGGCGGCACGTCCCTGTCGGGGCAGTCCGTCACGGACCAGATCCTCGTGGACGTCCGCCGCCACTTCAAGAGCGTGGAGGTCCTGGATCGGGGTGCCCGCGTGCGCGTGCAACCGGGGGTCACCGTGCGCCAGGTCAATGCGCGGCTGGCTCCGCACGGGCGGGCGCTGGGCCCGGATCCGGCCAGCGAGTCCGCGTGCACGCTGGGCGGAGTGGTGGCCGACAACTCCTCCGGGATGGCGTGCGGCACCGAGTTCAACACGTACCGCACCCTGGAGTCCATGGTGCTCGTGTTGCCTTCCGGCACGGTACTGGACACCGCCGCCCCGGATGCTGGTGAGCAGCTGCGGGCCCGAGAGCCCGACCTGTTCGAGGGCCTGCTCCGGCTGCGGGACCGCGTGCGGGGCAATCCGGAGTCCGTGCGGACCATCCAGCGACTGTTCGCCATGAAGAACACCATGGGCTACGGGCTGAACTCGTTCCTGGACCACGAGGACCCCGTGGCCATCCTGGAGCACCTCATGATCGGCTCGGAGGGCACCCTGGGGTTCGTGGCGAGCGCGACCCTGCGCACCGTGCCCGTGCACCCGCACGTGGCCACCGGCCTGCTGGTGTTCCCCACCGTGGTGGCCGCCACGAGTGCCGTTCCGGACCTGGTGGGCTCGCAGTGCGCCACCCTGGAGCTGATGGACGCCACGTCCCTGGCGGTCTCGCAGCGCACCGGACTCGCGCCGCCCACGATCATGGACATCCCGGTGGGCCAGCAGGCCGCACTGCTCGTGGAGTACCAGCACGACACCGCGGCAGGTGTGCGGGAACTGGCGGAGGCGGCGGCGTCCACCTTCGATGCGCTCGAGCTGGCCGGGCCGGTGGCCCTGACCACCAACCCCCGCGAGCGCGCGAGCCTGTGGACCGTGCGCAAGGGGCTCTACACCACCGTGGCGGGCAACCGACCGCAGGGCACCAACGCGCTGCTCGAAGACGTGGTGGTGCCGGTGGACCAGCTGGGCGGCACGTGCGAGGAGCTCACCGGACTCTTCGACGCCCACGGCTACCGGGACTCGGTGATCTTCGGCCACGCCAAGGACGGCAACGTCCACTTCATGCTCAACGAGCAGTTCGATGATCCCGCTTCGCTACGCCGTTACGAGCAGTTCACCGAGGAGATGGTGGAGCTCATCCTGGGCCGCGGGGGCTCGCTCAAGGCCGAGCACGGGACCGGGCGGATCATGGCCCCGTTCGTGCGGCGGCAGTACGGGGACGAGCTGTACTCGGTGATGGTGGAGCTGAAGGCCCTGATCGATCCCGGCAACCGCTTCAACCCCGGGGTGATCCTCACCGAGGACCCGCGCGCGTACCTGCGCGATCTCAAGACCGCGCCGGCCGTGGAGGAGGAGGTGGACCGGTGCGTGGAATGCGGATACTGCGAGCCGGTGTGCCCATCCCGGGATCTCACGCTCACGCCGCGCCAGCGCATCGTGGGGCGCCGCGAGATCGCGGACGCCGAAGCGCGCGGTGAGCACGAACTGGCCGGTCGGATGCGGCGCGAGTTCGATTACGACGGGCTGCAGACGTGCGCGGTGGACGGCATGTGCGTGACCGCGTGCCCCGTGGACATCAACACGGGTGACCTGGTGCGTCGGCTGCGGGCGGAGAACCGTTCCGCCGTGGCGGACCTCGTGTGGGCGGGGCTCGCCCGGGCGTGGCCCGTGACCGTTCCTGGTGCGGCCTTCGCGCTGTCCCTGGCCCGGCGGATGCCCGCCGCACTCCCGGTCAGTGCGACGTCGGTGGCCCGCGCCGCGCTCGGGACGGACACCGTTCCCGGCTATTCCCCTCGTCTGCCCGCGGGCGGTCGCTCCCGTGCCGGATTGACGACGGCGCCCGCGAACGTCCCTGCCGACCGCGCCCGGGCCGTGTTCTTCCCCGCGTGCATCGGGGCCATGTTCGGCACGGTGCACGGGGAGGGACCGTCGGTGTCCGAGGCGTTCCTGATGTTGTGCGAGCGCGCCGGAGTGGACGTACATGTTCCCGAGGGCATCACCTCCACGTGCTGTGGCACACCGTGGAAGTCCAAGGGCCTACCCTCCGGATACGAGACCATGTCCCGGCGGACCCTCGAGACCCTGTGGGAGGCCTCCGAGCACGGCACACTCCCGGTGGTGTGTGATGCCTCCTCGTGCACCGAGGGACTCGTCACCATGCGAGAACTGGCGGCGAACTCGCCCCGGTACGCCGGACTGCGGTTCGTGGACGCGGTGCAGTTCGTGGCCGAGAACGTGCTGGACCGGCTGACCGTGTCCTCGCCCGTGGGCGCGCTCGCGGTGCACCCCACGTGCTCGTCCGTGCAACTGGGGATCAACGATCACCTCCTGCGCGTGGCTGGCGCATGCGCCGAGCACGCCACCGTTCCTTTCGCGTGGGGGTGCTGCGGGTACGCGGGCGACCGCGGCATGCTGCATCCCGAGCTCACGGCGGCCGCCACGGCTCCCGAGGCGGCGGAAGTACAGGCCGGAGACTTTGATGCATATGCATCTTTGAATCGGACGTGTGAGCAAGGCATGACCGAGGCCACGGGCAAACCCTACGAACACGTCCTGCAGGTGCTGGAGCGGGTCAGCCGCTGACACCGCGCTCGGACGTTTTTGGTGACTCGGGGATTTCACATTCCTCCCGTGCTGCCGCTATGCTGGAGCAGTTGTTCGCGGCTCTGCCGTGTGACATCGGGATGTGGCGCAGCTTGGTAGCGCGCGTCGTTCGGGACGACGAGGTCGCAGGTTCAAATCCTGTCATCCCGACCAAGGTCGCTTTACTTGAACCATGGTCCAAGTAGATCGACCCAAATGACAGTGACAGAGGTGCCCCTGAGAAATCAGGGGCATTTCTCATGTCCGCCTCACCCCGGCCAGGACGCGTCAGGACGTCCGAAATCGGCGTCTGGCGGGACGATGGCGTCGACGTGGGCCGTGACGCCGCCTCATTCACAACGGACGACCGGAAGGCCATTTGGGCGGCCATGATGTCCGCGTACGGATCATTGAGGACACCCTGAGCCGGACCATGTTCGTCCACGTGGAAGCGACGGAAGAAGGCTTCGTTCATCAGCCGGCGAACGCGGTCCGTGGTGCGCTCGTAGCTTTGGCGAGGGCTTTCCAGCTGCACCAGCGCCTGAGTAATCACCTTCGTCCCCAGCTCCAGCCGGTCATTGGTCGTTGCAAGCTGCTCCTCGATCCGCGCCCTCTGCACCCGGTACTCGTTCGAGAGCTGGCGCACCTTGTCGATCGGCAGGATCGGGACTGCTGCACGAATAGGTGACATCTGATCTGGCTTGCCTGAGGGGGTGGGCCTGGAAGGATGTTGCTGTGCCCAAGCCCTACCCGTCCGAGTTCCGTGACGACGTCGTGCGCGTCGCCCGAGGCCGCGAGGCCGGCGTGACCATCGAGCAGATCGCGAAAGACTTCGGTGTCCACCCGATGACACTCCGGAAGTGGCCGCGCCGTGCCGACATCGACGAAGGCGCCAAGCCCGGCCAGTCTCGGACCGAGGCTGCCGAGATCCGGGAGCTGAAGAAGCGCAACCGGCTGCTGGAGCAGGAGAACGAGGTGCTCCGCCGCGCGGCGGCGTATCTGTCGCAGGCGAACCTGCCGGGAAAAGGTTCTACCCGCTCGTAACGGAGCTCGCCGCCGCAGGGATCCCTGTGACGGTGACGTGTCGGGTGCTCAAGCTCTCCCGCCAGCCCTACTACCGGTGGCTGGCGACCCCCCATCACGCCGAGTGAGGTGGTGGAGGCGTATCGCGCGAACGCATTGTTCGACGCCCACCGTGACGATCCCGAGTTCGGACACCGGCTCCTCCCCGACGAAGCCCGCGACGCCGGCGAGGCGATGTCGGACCGGACCGCGTGGCGGATCGCCGCGAGCAACGGCTGGTGGAGCGCGTTGGGGAAGAAGCGGGGCCGCAACGGCCGCAAGCCCGGTCCGCCTGTGCACGACGACCTCTGCGCCGTGGTCGACGAGCACGGCAGGACGCGGCACGTGTTCGTGGCCGATGCTCCGAACGAGCTCTGGCTCGTGGACATCACGGAGCACAAGACCGCGGAAGGCAAGCTGTACTGCTGCGCGATCAAGGACGTATTCAGTGGCCGGATCGTCGGGTACTCGATCGACTCCCGGATGAAATCTCGTCTGGCTGTCCAGGCCCTCGAGAACGCCGTGCAGATGCGCGGCGACGTCGCCGGTTGCGTGGTCCATTCGGACCGAGGATCTCAATTTCGAAGCCGGAAGTTCCTGCGCGCACTGACCCGTCACCGCATGGTCGGATCCATGGGCAGAGTCGGCTCGAGCGGCGACAACGCGGCCATGGAATCTTTCTTCGCACTCCTGCAGAAGAACGTCCTCGACCGCCGTTCCTGGAGGACACGGGACCAGCTGCGTATCGCGATCCTGACCTGGATCGAGCGCACCTACCACCGCCGGCGCCGACAGGTCCGACTCGGGCGTTTGACGCCCATCGAGTTCGAGACCACCATGAACACGACCGTCGCACTGGCGGCGTGACTTTACCTGTCACCTAACCGTGCAGCAGTCCCTGCTTACTGGCTAGTTTTTTACCTCCATGAGACAATGAAGGATATGAAAGAATATGATGTACACTCTGAGTCGACTATTGAATGGGCCAGCTTAATCAGATATCAACTGCTTGTAGCTCAGGAACAATCTACACAGCCCGCACCACTCAGCGTATTAGCTATTAATACCATGCAAGATGCTACTGAGTCCGCGCTTAGTCTGGTCGTGCAAGAAAAAGGGGGTGATATGAAGGCTCGTCCTGATTTCATGCAGCTTTTTGATGCAGCTATCACTCACGGGGTAGATGAATCAGGACTAAGGGCTTTCCGTCCAGCTATTCAAGCTATGAATAATGCACGGGTTAGCTTCAAGCATCACGGAAACAGTCCTGCTGAGGGTACTATACGTCGCCACTGGGAACGCACCAATGACTTCGTACGCGAACTGTTTAAGCAAGTACTAGACATAGAACTCAATGAAGTAAGCTTGTTGGTGTTTATCAAAAATGAATACGTGCGATCACACCTTAGAGATGCTCAAGAAGCTTGGGGCGCAGGTAAGCAAGACGCTTCCACGGAGGCTCTCCGCTTAGCATTTGATACCCTTATAAAGGATTATACAAATCGTAAAGTCTGGCATCCAGGTAAGAGCTTGTTTACTACAAAGCCTTCGTTCTATCCATCTCGACGCGACATCAAATATGCGGGGCTCGAAAAAATAGATGAATGGCTCGACAATATAGACAAGTGGGTTCGCCATACAGCGCTAGGCGTAGACATGCGACGCTTCGCTTATTTTGATGCTCACACTCCCTCAATTAGCTATGCGCTTGGAGGTAATCACTTCACGAATCACAGAGAAGCGATTCAAATTGACGAGGAGGTGTTCTCTCGTTGCTTCCGCTTCGTTGTCGATACAGCTCTCGCACTGGGTCGAGACGATTTTGACTTTGACCTATGGACGGCACGGCAAGCAACTTCCAGAACTGATCAGCTAGCGGATGACGCTACATCCACAAATGGTGCGGCACCGGGAGAACAATAGTCTTTTCCCGAATATGGGAAGGAATCACTCAGAACGGCTCGCAAGTATAAATTTTCTCGTAGTATCATAACTGCATCCAACCCGCTTAGCTACGTCTCGGATATTGAGCCCCTGGGCACGCAACCGCAGCACTGCACGCTCCTTTTCTGGCGTGAGGCCACGAGTACGTGTCCGAACGCCCCGCTGACTGAACAGTCGCAGGATTGAGGAGTGCGAGATGGCGTACTCGCGAGCAAGCGCCGTGGTGGTCTCCCCTGCCTCGTATCTGGCCACGATGGCGTCCAGTTGGTCGGGGTCGAGGCGTAGATCCAATGCCCTACGAGAGGCCTTCACAGGGGTACCGGAGGAGTCAAACTCGGGGCGATGAGTAGTGGATGCTTGAGCTCTCCGCAGTGCATCGACCATCGGCAAATAGTGGCGGGCGACCCTTGAGTACTCCGGCAGGATCTCGACCACATGAACACCCGGACCCACGATTCGTGGGTCCGGGTGTTCTGCATTTCCCCATGGACCCGGATCCCGGAAATCCATTCCGAGCCTCTTCCCGGGACATGTTCCGGCCCGGCGATACTCGGCAGCGGCACAGAGAAGCCTATGCATAATCATTCATTGTCTGAACCGATATGCATTCGGCTCACGCTGACGGGGTCGGCCGGCGTTTCGGCACGGATTCCCGTGCATACCGATGAATTGCAAGCTGACAAGCACTGACAGCCAGTGCGTCCCGTTCAGACACAATTCATCTCCGTGTTTGCTAGTGCACACATAAACTGTATATATTCGCTGCGGCGACAGCGGAACTGGCCTCATCGCCTTCACATCATTTGCATGGGGGAATTCTCGTCAGCGGGGGCTGACGGGAAGCGCCAGGATCCCCGGGGGACAGCTGTGACAGCTCTGAGAACTTTGGTGCACGATTCTTTCAGTCGCACTCGTACCGCCACGATCGTCGTGGCCCTATTGCTCACGGGGCTGGTCCCCGTGGTGCTCGAACTCCTGGGCTCACACGCCGAGGTCCTGGTCATCGCTGGCGGACTGCTGGTGTTGCTCACCGCGTTCCTAGTGCTGCGTGGCTCCCGTCCGGCGGACACCGAGCACGCATCGGAAACCGCCGTGAGCTCCCGCGGCGGGGTGGAGCTGTTGCTCTACCTCTCGCCGGTGATCTTCCTGAACATCGTCTTCCCGCTCGTGAGCCCGCGCATGGCGGAGGCGACCGTGGGCGGCGTCCAGCTGACCCACGTGGTCCTGGCCTCTTCCATCACCGTGCCCTGGCTGGCGCAGGCCGCGTGCATGCCCGCGTACCGCGCGATCGGTGAACTCATGGCCGAGCGGGACATGCAGAAGATCACCCGGTGCTTCTGCGAGGTGTGGCCGGCCATGTTTCTGCAGACCCTCCCGCTCGCCGGGCTGTTCGCACTGCCGCTGTGGCTGGCCACCGGCTGGTCCTGGCAGGCCATGGGTGCCTACCTGCTGTTGCTGGGCGCGCACGTGCTGTTCGTACAGTCCCTGGTCCTCGCCAACGTGGGAGAACGCCGCGGCCTGTGGGCCGTGGCATGGGGCGCCTACGCCCTGGCCCTGGCCGTGGTTCCCACCGTATGGATCCTTCCGCCCCTGGTCGCCGCGGCCACCCAGATCGCGGCAATGGGCCGTCAGCTGTCCCACGTGCGGGTCTTCGAACGCCTGGACCACCGCAACTTCGCCGCGGACGCCCTGCGCGGACTGCTGCTCGGATCGGTGTTGTGGGCGGACAAGTTCGTGCTGTCCCTGGCCACGAACGGGACCTTCCAGGTGATCGTGGTGTTCATGGCCATGCTCCCCGCGGTGCTCGCCTACAACTTCTACTTCGTCAACATGGCCCCGCACGTGGACCGCGCCGTCAGCGGACTGCACCGGGCCATCGAGAAGGAAACATTGCCCGTGCTGGCCTCCCGCTCCACGCTGCTCAGCTACGTGGTGGACCGCTCCGTCCTGCGCACCGGCGCGGTGGGCATGGTGCTGACGCTGGCGGCCGCGCTGCTGCTGGGCGGACTGCAGCCCAACCATGTCCTCCTCGCGGTGACCGTGGCCGTGGCGTCCTGGACGTTCATGATGCTCACGCTGTTGAGCTACGAACTGGACTACATCGGGGAGAAGGTCACGGCCCAGGCCCTGGGTGCGGTGCACCTGGTCGTGAGCGTCCTCGCGTTCGCGGTGTTCTCCACCAACGGGGCGTACGCCCTCCTGTTGCTCGCGGACCTGGTGCTGGTCGCCGGTGCCTGGGCACTGTACAAGCGTCACTGGGCCCAGCCCGAGTACACCCTCTTCTGGCGCCACGCCACGTCCTGGTAACGCAGTCCACGTAAGCGCTTCCTATCAAGCGCATCCGCCGCGCCCGGGCGCAGTCCTGCCCGGTCCCGGCCCCCACTGCACGTCCCTGCTGGTCGCCACATTGCGACCCCGGACCCTTTCATCCCGTGAGGAATAGTTGACATGTACCCTTTCACGCGCTCACACGCCAAGCACCGCGCCACCAAGTCCGTGGCCGTCGCGGAACCCACCCGTCTGTCCCCCGCCGCGCAACAGCGCCAGAAGCAGTACGAGGACGTGGACGTCGCCATCGTCGTGGAATCCACCTACCCCTTCCTCAAGGGCGGGGTCTCGGCGGTCGTCCACGACATCGTCACGGGTAACCCCGACCTGAGCTATGGGATCATCCACATCTCCTGGGACTCCGAGGCACCCCAGGAGGACCTCTACTCCATGCCCGAGAACGTGAAATGGGTCCGCGTGGTCTACCTGAGCATGCAGGAGCACCGGGACGACTTCATGTCCGTGCGCCCCAAGGATCTGGGCATGACCGCTGAGCAGCGCACGGTGCTGTCCCACCGGATCTTCGACGCGATCTACGCCCTGGCCGGTGCCCGGGACACCGAGCCACTGTGGGAGCTCATCGACGAGGGGCTCAATGAACGCACCCGGCAGTACCCGCTGTGGGCCGTCCTGGGCTCTCGCGAGTTCCTGCATGCGCTGACGGAGCGGATGCCGCAGCTCGGGCTCTCCCTGTCCGAATCGTTCTGGTTGCTGCGCGGATTCTTCTCCCTGGCCCACGCGATCCTGGGCGAGACCATGCCCCGGGCCCGGGTGTACCACGCGCACACGACCGGCTACGCGTCCCTGCTGGGTGCCGCGGCCGCGCGCGATCACGGCACGTCGTTCCTGCTCACCGAGCACAACCTGTACGTGCGCGACACCGTGAACACCCTGCTCGACCGCAACATGGCGCTGTCGATCACGTCCGAGGACTACCGCACGTTTGACGTCAGTGCCGAGGACCGGGCGTGGATGGCGTGGTGGATCGAGATCGGGCACTTCTGCTACCCGAGCGCCGAGCTCGTGACCTACCTCTACCCCACGGCCATCACGGAGGCCGCGAGCCTGGGCGCGGACGTGGACAAGTCCGTGGTGCTGCCCAACGGCATGATCATCGAGGAGTTCGAGGAGAAGTACCACGCCCGCCAAGCCGCGGTGGAGCGCATTGCGCAGTCCCCGGAGGAGCACACCTGGCGACTCGTGTACATCGCCCGCGTGGTGCCCATCAAGGGACTCATGGATCTGCTCTCCAGCATGGACATCCTGCGGGATCGCGGGTACCCCAACATCCACCTGGACGTCCTGGGCCCCACCGAGCATGTGCCCGAGTACTACGAGGCGTGCCTCGAGAAGATCGAGGCCCTGGGCCTCCACGACCTCGTGACCATCCACGGGACCGTGAACGTGCGGGACATGCTCGACCAGTTCGACCTGCTGGTGCTCCCGAGCTACAACGAGGGCCAGCCGATCGTGGTGCTCGAGGCCATGGCCGCGGGCATCCCCACAGTGGGTTCGGACGTGGGTGGCATGAGCCAGCTCGTGGGCGACGACCTGGTGACCCCCGACGGCCGCACGTGGGGACCGTGCGGTGAACTGCTCGCACCCGGTGACATCGTGGCCATGGCGGACAAGGTCCAGGCCGTGATCGGGAACGTGGATCGTTACCGCTCCTACAGCACCAACGCCCGCGGCCGCGTGGAGGACTTCTTCCAACTCCACGAGGTCATGTCCTCCTACAACAAGATCTACCGGATGCTCGGCAACATGGGTGAGAAGCGCAACTTCGAGTACTCGGACCAGCGTCAACCGGCGCTCGAGGCGCCGTTGGCGGGCGCGGGCGAGTGAGCGGCGTCGGCGCCTGGATCCGGTACGGGGGCCCGATCAGCCCCGAGCAGCTCGACTTCGCCGCGCAGCACTACCGGGCGGCGATCCTGCAGCCGTGGGAGACGGCGGCGGCCGCGGACCTCAAGCGGCGCCGCCCGGACATGACGGTGCTGTGCTACAAGTGCCTGTCCTCGACCCGCAGTTACGAACCGGGCCCGATCCACAGTTCCGGGGTCTCGTACGCCGAGGCCCCGGACCGGTGGTTCGCGCGGCGCCTGGACGGTGAACGCATCGAGTGGGCCCGCTACGGCGGACACTGGCAGATGACCGTGTGGTCGCCCGAGTACCGCGAGCGCTGGGTGCGCAACGTCGTCGCCGAGCTGCGGGATTCGCCGTTCGACGGCGTGATGGCGGACAACGACGTGTTCGACGACTACTACGGCCTGGACCTGCCCATCCGTCATGCCCGGACGATGGCGGATTTCCGCGACGGTGCGGGCGAATTGGTGCATGCCGCGGGCACGGCCCTGAACAAGGTCGGTAAGATCCTGGTCCCGAACATCGCGGAATCGCGGCGCGAGCCCGGCCGCTGGGCGAGCCACGCGGCCTACGGCGGCGGATTCGAGGAGGTATGGCTGGGTTTCAGCCCGGTGGACCTGTTCGACCCGCAGACCACCGAGGCGCAGCTGCCCCAGGCGGACGGGCCGGGCCTCAGCATCCTGCGGGTGCCCACGGACGGCGACGACGACCACCCCAATGTCGAGTACGGTCTGGCCGCGTTCTGGATCTTCGGGGCGGGCCGCGGCGCGTACGCGGCCACGGCGCACGACGACTACAGCCGCACCCAGCACACCGCGCAGCTCGATTGGGATCTCGGCGCGCCGGTGCAGGACCCCGTGCGCCGCGGTCACACGTGGTGGCGCGAGTTCACGCACGGCTGGGCCGCGGTGAACTTCAACGCCGACCGCCGACGACGCCGCCGCGTCCGGGTGCCGCGCGGCATGGTCGACGTCCGGGGTCGGGCGGCGGGGTCCCACCTGGTGCTGCAGCCCCGCCGCGGGGTGGTGCTGCGGCGGGGGTGAGCCCACCGGGGGTGCGGGGCATCGCGTGCCGGACGCCCGTCCGGCACGCGTGTGCGCCGGACATGTTGTCTCTGGCCGCGCCGTGTGAGACCCGGGCGCGAGATGACACCCCGTCGGCGCATCGTGATGGAATCACCCCATGAGCCCAATACCTCGTCCGCGCCCGTTCACCCAGGTCGACGTCTTCTCCCGGGAGCCCTATCTGGGCAACCCGGTGGCGGTCATCCTGGATGGCACCGATCTCACCGACGACGCCATGGCCCGCTTCGCGCGCTGGACCAACCTGTCCGAGACCACGTTCGTGCTCCCACCCACGGACCCGGACGCCGACTACCGGCTGCGCATCTGGACCCCGGACCGTGAGCTGCCGTTCGCCGGTCACCCCACCCTGGGCTCGGCCCACGCATGGCTCACCGCGGGCAACACCGCGCGTGCCAAGGACGTCATCGTCCAGGAATGCGCCGCGGGCCTCGTGCGGATCCGCCCGTCCGACGACGGCGCACTGACCTTCGAGGCCCCACCCACCGACCGCACGGGAGACCTGGGCCCGGAATTGCTCGGGGGCGTAACCGCGGCCCTGGGCCTGCGGGACGAGCAGGTCGTTGCCCATCAGTGGGTCGACAACGGCCCCGGCTGGGCCGCGCTGCTTCTGGCTGGCGCCGAGGACGTCCTGGCGATCGAGCCCGACCTTCCCGCTCTCCACGGCGCCAAGATCGGCGTGGTGGGTCCCCACCCGCAGAGCAGCCCGCACCAGTTCGAGGTCCGCGCCTTCGTGGGTGGGACCGGCGGGTACGAGGACCCCGTCACGGGAAGCCTCAACGCGAGCCTGGCCCAGTGGCTCATCCGTACGGACCGGGCGCCCGCGAACTACATCGCCCGACAGGGCACCCTCATGGGACGCAGCGGCCTCGTGACCGTGACGTCGGACGGGGACCACGTGTTCGTGGGCGGACACTGCACCGCGTGCATCGACGGGACGGTGCTGCTGTGAACCCCCCGGGCACCGAGCAGGGCGCGTCCCTGCACCTGGTCTTCGACGGCAACTGCGGGTTCTGCACGCGCTGCGTGGGATGGGCCCGGACACTGGACCGCCATGACCGGATCGCCCTGCACGCCTACCAGATCCCCGGCGTACTGGAGCGGTTCGGACTGACGAATGCGGAGGGCAGCGCGTCGGTGTGGGCCGTCCTATCCCGTTCCGGTGAGCGATCCTCGGGGGCGCACGCGGTGGCCGTGACCCTGGACACCGCCCTGGGCATCCGGGTGTTCGAGCCGTTCTACCGGTTACCGCCCGTGCGGTGGGTCCAGGACCGCGTGTACCGGTGGGTGGCCGATCACCGGGGAAAGTTCCCCGGTGTCACCCCGTGGTGCCAGCAGCACCCCGGGCGGTGCGGGACCCCGTAACGGTTCCGCTCCGCGTACCGAGCGAGCCGTGCCACCCGCGCGACGCCAAGACACTGCGGCGCCATGACTCCATGACTCCGCCCCGACGCGCACCACCCCACCGAACACGTCGCCACCCGAGCGGTGCCATCCCACCGCGGCGCCGCCGCTACACCGCGTTCAAAGATCGGGTCTCACCCGGGCAGCGTGTCCCGCAGCGCCCGCGCCGCCGCGGTGACGTCCTGCGCATCGGTCACGGCCCGCACGACCACGATGCGCGAGGCACCCGTGTCGAGCACGGACGGCAACCGCGCGGTGTCGACCCCGCCGATCGCGAAGAAGGGCTTGTCCCCCGCGTGCTGAGCGGCGTAGCGCGGCAGCTCGAGCCCCACGGCCGCGCGACCCGGCTTCGTGGGGGTCTCCCACACGGGCCCGGTGCAGAAGTAGTCGAGCCCGGCGTCGGCCACGGCGGCGTCCACCTGGGCCGGGGAGTGACAGGACCGCCCGATCACCGCGTCGTCCCCCAGGACCCGCCGAGCCTGCGCGGTGGTGAGATCGCCCTGGCCCACGTGGAACACGTCCGCGCCGGTGAGCAGCGCGACGTCCGCGCGGTCGTTGACGGCGAAGAGTGCGCCGTGCTCACGGGCGACGTCGGCGAGCACCTCGATGGCCTCGATCTCCGCGGCAGCCTCGAGGGATTTGTCCCGCAACTGGATGATGTCCACCCCGCCCTCGTACGCGGCGTGCAGAAATTCGCGCAGGTCACCGCGCTCGCGGCGCGCCGTGACGCACACGTACAGTCGCGCGTTCTCGAGGGCGGCGCGGCGCCCGGTACCCGTCTGGCTCGTGTGTCCCATGCGGCCATCGTGGCACGAACCGCGCGCCCGCGGACACCTCGCCCGATCAGCCCGCCGCGAAGTCCCCCTGCGTTCCACAGCTAGGGGTGATTAGACTGGCAGGGCCGTTCGTCGCCGTTCGACGAACTCCACGGGAGTCCGCACACGTTGGCAACAACCACCGCAGCGGGCTGAGAGGGCGTGAGCCGCCGACCGGATCACCTGATGCGGATCATGCCGCCGGAGGGAGGAACAATGCCCGAGCACCTCGGTGACCACGTGGTCGTGGCCGGAGCTGGTCTCGTGGGCCTGGCCACGGCCTTCGAACTACGACGCCGCGGGGCCGCCGTGACCGTCGTCGATCCCCGCCCGGCGTGGGGCGCCACCCGCGCGGCCGCGGGCATGCTCGCACCGATCGCCGAGACCCAGTACGGCCAGGAACGCCTCTACCCCCTCATGCGGGCCTCCGCCGCGGAGTACCCGGACTTCGTGGAGCGCGTCACCGCGGCCACGGGCCTGCCCACGGGCTACCGCACCGAGGAGACGCTCGTGGTGGCCGCCGATGCCGCGGACGCCCAATCCCTCTCCGACCTCGCCTCACACCAGATCGCCTCCGGGATGGACGTGCAGGAGATCTCCACGCGGGAGGCTCGGCACCTGGAACCGGCTCTTGCGCCGCGGTTGAGCGGTGCGGTACGGATCGTCTCCGACCGCCAGGTGGACCCCCGGATGCTCGCGGCCGCCCTGGTGGAGACCCTGAACTGCCCGCACCTGACCACCATCGGGGACGTCCCCGACGCCGGACCGGCGCAGTGGCTGACCTCCCGCGTGGACACCGTGCTGACGTCCCGCAGGGAACCCCGGCAGGCCACGGGCGTGCAGGTGGACTCCGGTGAGGTGATCCCCGCGGACGCCGTGGTCGTGGCCACCGGGCTGACCGCCAACACCATGGGCGGGCTGCCCGAGGGACTCGACCTCCGATTGCGCCCGGTGTTCGGGGACATCCTGCGGTTGCGGGTCCCCGAGACCGCCCTGGCCCCCGGGGAATCGCATTTGCTCACGCGCACGGTGCGCGCCCAGGTCCTGGGTCGGCCCGTGTACATGGTCCCCCGCGAGGACCGGACCCTGGTGCTGGGCGCCACGAGCCGCGAGGACGGGCGCGAATCCGTGCTGGCCGGTGGCGTGCACCAACTGCTGCGGGACGCGCGCACCGTGGTCCCCGCGATCGACGACTGCGACGTCCTGGAGATGATGGCCCGCGCCCGCCCGGGAACCTCCGACGACCTGCCGTACGTGGGGAAGACCTCGGTGGCCGGGCTCGTGATCAGCACGGGTCACTTCCGTCACGGCATCCTGCTGACCCCCGTGGCGTCCCGGCTCGCGGCGGAGCTCGTGACCGGCGTCCTGGACCCGCTCGCGGACCACGGGTCCGACGCCGCGTTCCTCGCCGACACCGACCCGGCCCGGCACTCGAACCCCGCCCCCGAGGCCCCGTTCACCACACCCGAGAGCTATCCCCAGATGCATGGAGGACTCGAATGATCGCGCCCGAGACTACAGACAATTCCTCCACGGCCGTCGTGAACGGCTCCCCCGTGGCGGTGACCCCGGGGTTGACGGTCGCGAGCGCCGTCGTCGACCTCACAGGCCGCGAGATCACACCCGAGGGCGCCGCCGCGGACGGCCATCCCCTGGGGATCGCCGTGGCGGTGGACGACGCCGTAATCCCCCGCTCCCTGTGGGCCACGACCCCCGTGGAAGCGGGTCAATCCGTGGAGATCGTCACCGCGGTGCAGGGAGGCTGAACATGACCACGCACGGAACCCCCCTGACCGTGGCCGGGGTGGAGCTCTCGTCCCGGCTGATCATGGGCACCGGGGGCCTCACCGATTTCGCGATGCTCGAACGGGCCCTGCTGGCCTCCGGGACGGAACTGACCACGGTGGCCCTGCGCCGCTTCGCGCCCGGCCCCGCCTCGCCAGCGGGCGCGCAAGCATCCGGCACGGCGAACCGGGCGAGCGGTCGCGCGGGAGGTGGCGCAGCGGCGTCGTCGACCGGGACACCGCAGGACAGCTTGTACGGGCTGCTGCGCCGCAACGACATCCGGGTGCTGCCCAACACCGCGGGGTGCTACACCGCGCGGGACGCCCTGCTGACCGCTGAACTGGGGCGCGAGGCGCTGGAGACGGACTGGGTCAAGCTCGAAATCATCGCGGACGAGGACACCCTGCTCCCGGACGGTGTGGAGCTGCTGGACGCGACCGAGAAACTCGCTCGGCGCGGTTTCAAGGTCTTCGCGTACACGTCCGACGACCCCGTGCTCGCGCTGCGGCTCGAGGACGCCGGGGCCGTGGCCGTGATGCCCCTCGGTGCTCCCATCGGCACGGGTCTGGGGATCCTCAACCCGCACAACATCGAACTCATCGCGTCCCGCGCGTCCGTGCCCGTGGTGCTGGATGCCGGGATCGGCACGGCGTCCGAGGCGGCCCTGGCCATGGAACTCGGGTGCGACGCCGTCCTGCTCGCGTCCGCCGTGACCCGCGCGCAGGATCCCGTGGCCATGGCCAGCGCCATGAAGCACGCCGTGCTCGCGGGGCACCTGGCCCGCGGCGCGGGGCGGATCGCGCGGCGCACGCACGCCGTGGCGTCCTCGCCCATGGCCGGGCGCATCGACACCGCCGACGCGCCCCGCGGGGACTGGCCCGCGCCTTCATCCACCACCCCACAGCTGGAATCGCAGGTTTCATGAGCACCCCACTACCACCTCTCGTGGCCCCCGCCTCCGATCTGAGTCGCGAGGAACTCGAACGCTATTCACGCCACCTCACGTTGCCGCAACTGGGCGAGGAGGGGCAGCGTCGGCTCAAGAACGCACGCGTCCTGGTGATCGGCGCGGGCGGGCTCGGCGCTCCCGCGCTGCAGTACCTCGCGGCCGCCGGGGTGGGGACCATCGGCGTGGTCGACGACGACGTCGTATCCGTGTCCAACCTGCAACGCCAGGTGGTCCATGGGATGGCCGACATCGGCCGGCCCAAGGTCGATTCCGCCGCGGATGCCGTGGCCCGGCTCAACCCCCTGGTCACCGTGCACCGCCATCCCGAGCGGCTGAGCACCGACAACGCCCTGGAGATCTTCTCCGGCTACGACCTGATCATGGACGGCACAGACAACTTCGGCACACGCTTCCTGGTCTCGGACGCCGCCGAACTCACCGGCATCCCCGTGGTGTGGGGCTCCATCCTGCGTTTCGACGGCCAGGTCTCCGTGTTCTGGTCCGGTCACGGCCCCGTGTACCGCGACCTGTTCCCGGAAGCGCCCGCGCCGGGCCAGGTCCCCTCGTGCGCCGAGGGCGGTGTGCTGGGCATGCTCCCGGCCACGATCGGCTCGGTCATGGTCACCGAGGCGCTCAAACTCATCACGGGCATCGGCCGTCCCCTGCTCGGCAGGGTCCTCATCCACGACGCCCTGGCCCAGACGTGGCGCGAGCTCACGGTCCTGCCGGACCCGCACCGCCCGCCCGTCACGGATCTCTCACGGGTGGCGCTCGCGTGCGGTCTGCCCTCCGACGACGACGCCGCTCCCGCCCCCCACGAGACCGTCACCGCCCCGGAGCTGGCCGAGCTACTGACCGCCCGGTCCCTCGGGGAGACGTCCTTCACGCTCGTGGACGTGCGCGAGGACTGGGAGCGCAAACTCGTGGCCATCCCCGGATCCGTGCACGTGCCGCTGCAGGACGTCCTGGACCGGGGTGTCACGGCTCTTCCGGATGAGGCGGAGGGCACCGTGATCCTGCACTGCAAGGCCGGTGCCCGTTCCGCCCAGGCCCTCGCGGCACTGCGCAGGGACTACGCCCTGCGGGAGGACACCGTGAAGCACCTGGACGGCGGGGTGCTCGCGTGGATCGACCGGGTGGACCCGGCGCTGCCGCGCTACTGACCCGTTCGATCACAGCTCCTCCTCAAGGAGCGGTTTCCGCGTGTGTGTCACCATGAGGTCCAGCGGTTCGTGGTGAATAGCCGTCGGACTGACTGATCGCTTGTAGCGCGCAGCAGCTCCTCGTGAGCGATCACTGCTGGTGAGCAACGTGTGAACGCGAAGGTCCCCGTCACCGCGGTAACGCGGGCGACGGGGACCTTTCTCGCAAGTATGCGGGACAGGACCGCGCGGCCTCAACCCAGCAGGATCACGTCCAGCGTGCGCGGACCGTGGACACCCTCCACGCGTTCGAGCTCGATGTCCGAGGTGGCCGAGGGCCCCGAGATCATGGTGGTGGGCGCAGTGGGCTCCACACGGGCCATGGCCTCCGGGATGAGCTCCACCACGGACTCCAGCGGCACGATGCAGATGTGGTGGTCCGGCACCAGGGTGATGGCGCGCCGACCCTCGTCCGGGCGCCCGGACAGGAAGATGGTGCCCGTCTGCGCGCACGAGACCGTGGAGGAGGTCACCACGGCATCCACCTGGTTGAGGTCCCGCACGGTCAGCGCGGAGGCCTTGCGACCGTCATTGGGGTCCACGATGGCCCGGCGGGCGGCAGTCTCCTCGGGCAACCACGCGGTGTCGAGGCCCTCGGGGATCACGTAGCGCGCGGAGGTCCCAAGCTGGGTGGCGACGCGCTGCGCCACGGTCTGCGCGGTCTCCCTGTAGACGTTGGCCTTGTAATCCAGCAACCGGTCCTCGAGCATGTCGATGATCTCGTCCCGCCCGAGGTCCGAGGTGTGCCGGTAGTCGCGGGGCACGTGGGGTGCCCGCGGGTGGTCCGCGATCGCACCGTTGAGCCGCTCGAGGATTTCGGTCTTGGCGTCGGCGCTCATGCCGGCTCTCCGTCCTGGTTCCCGCGGCCTGCGTGGCCGTTGCGGGGTGCGATGTTGTCCTCGTGGGGGTCGCCCGTGGCAGCACTGTACGCCCCGGCCACGGCATCCGCGCCGGCACCCGGGGTGGCGGCGTCCTGGCCGGTGCCGGCCGCGGTCTCCTCGGTCCGGGCTGCCTTGGACTCGCCGTGCGGGCCCTGGGTGGGTGCCACCTCGACGGACGACGCCGGGTGGTCCTCCGCGGGCCCCGCACCGGTGCGCGCGGTTCCCGACGCCGCAGTGACGCCGTCGCGCTCGAGTCGTTCCCCGGTCTCCCCCTCGTGCTTCTTCCACCAGTTGCGGAAGGACTCCTTGGGGGGCTCGGGGATGTCGCGCTCGGCGGTCCAGCCGCCCACCATGCCGGGCAGCCAACCGATGGCGCGGTCGCGGCCGGCGATGACACGGCCCATGGGTAGCCCGCGCTCCGCCAAGGACATCCGCTGACCAGAGGACATCACGAAGGAAGCGCCCTTCATCATGGCGTCCATCTGCGTGGGCACACCGCGGGAAGGCACGGCTCCTCGGATGCGGCGTCCTGCGCGACGCGCCCGAGAACCGAGCTCCTGGAGGGTGCCCTTCTGGGGGGCAGTGTCCTGCCCACCCCGGCCCTCGTCCGCGGTCAGGGACTTCTCCTCGCGCCAGTTGTCGTCCCCGCCCACCGCCGGGTCCTTGGAGACCGGTGCAGGGTGGGCGTGGTCCGCGCGTTGCCCGTGCTGGGTGCGGATGTCCTCGTCCCGCAGATGCACGAGGATCTCGGGGATGTTGATCTTCACGGGACACACCTGGTAGCACGCCCCGCACAGGGAGGACGCGTACGGCAGGGAGGCATTCTTCTCGGACGTGATGCCCGTGAGCTGCGGCGAGAGGATCGCCCCGATGGGACCGGGGTAGGTGGAGCCGTAGGAGTGCCCGCCCGCGTGCTCGTACACGGGGCACACGTTCAGGCACGCGGAACACCGGATGCAGTGCAGTGCGGAGCGACCCTGCGGGTCCGCGAGCACCGCGGAGCGCCCGTTGTCCAGGAGCACCACGTGGAAGTTCTTGGGGCCGTCCCCGGGCGTCACGCCGGTCCACAGGGAGGTGTACGGGTTCATGCGTTCGCCAGTGGAGGAGCGCGGCAAGAGCTGGAAGAACACCTCGAGGTCCTGGTAGGTGGGCAATAGTTTCTCGATGCCCATCACGGTGATCAGGGTCTCGGGCAGGGTCAGGCACATGCGCCCGTTGCCCTCGGACTCCACCACGGACAGGGTGCCAGTGTCCGCGATGCCGAAGTTCGCGCCGCTGATGGCCACCTTGGAGGTGAGGAACTTCTCCCGCAGGTGCTGCCGCGCTGCCTCCGCGAGCACTCGGGGCTCGCTCGTGAGCTCCTCGGTGACGCCGGGCATCTCGCGGCTGAAGATCTCGCGGATCTCCTCGCGGTTCTTGTGGATCGCGGGCACCAGGATGTGGGAGGGCTTGTCCCGCCCCAGCTGCACGATGAGCTCGGCGAGGTCCGTCTCCGTGGCGGTGATCCCGTGCTCGGAGAGGTGCTCGTCCAGCCCGATCTCCTGGGTGGCCATGGACTTCACCTTGATCACGTCCGTGGTGTCCTGCTCCTGGACCAGGCGGGTCACGATGGCGTTCGCCTCGTCCGCGTCCCGGGCCCAGTGGACGACGCCGCCGCGCGCCGTCACGTTCGCCTCGAACAGCTCGAGCAGCTCGGGCAGCTCCGCCATCACGGTCTCCTTGATGGCGGAGCCGGCGTCGCGCAGCTCGCTCCAGTCCGGGACTTCCCCCACCACGCCGGCGCGCTTGGCGCGGATGGTGTGGGTGGCGTGCCGGATGTTGGCGCGCATCTGCTTGTTCTGCAGCTCTTTCTTGGCGGCCTTGGGGAAGGCGACCTGCGCGTGCAGGTTGCCCTGCCCGTGCACGGGACGCACGGCGGGCATGCCGAGGGACGTGACGCTCATCGAGTTGCTCCTGCAGTGGTGGCCGGGCTCGCCGCGCGACGGCCGGGTTGGGGGATGGACAGTTCAACGGGGCCCTCTACCTGCAGCGGGTTGGCCCGGGTGGAGGCGAGGATTTCCGCGAAGTGGACGGTCTGGACGTCCACGTTCCGCTTGGATGCGGCTCCGCCCAGGTGCAGCAGGCACGAGGCATCCCCGCCGGTGCACAGCGAGGCGCCCGAGCTGCGGATGTTGTTGAGCTTGGCGTCCGCCATGGCACCGGAGACGTCCGGATTCTTGAAGGAGAACGTGCCGCCGAAGCCGCAGCACTCCTCGGCGTCGGGTAGCTCATGGAACTCGATGTCCGCCACGGAGCGCACGAGGTCCTTCTGGCGATCCCCGAGTCCCAGCAGACGCATGCCGTGGCACGAGGGGTGGTAGGTCACCGGGTGCGGGAACCAGGAGCCGAGCTGCTCGGCGGCGTCCGTCACGCCCAGCACGTCCACGAGCAGCTCGGAGAGCTCGTAGGTGTTCTTGGCCACCATGGCGGCATCCTCGGCCAGGGCGTCCTCGCCGCACTGGCGCGCAACCATCGGCTGCTGATGCCCCAGGGAGGCCACACAGGAGCCGGAGGGGGCCACGGCGACGTCGTAGTCCACACTCGTGAACGCGCGCACGTGGTTGCGGATCACCGGCACAGCGTCCTGGAAGTACCCGCTGTTGACGTGCATCTGGGAACAGCAGCCCTGCCCCTGGGGAAACACGACCTCGTGTCCCAGCCGCTCGAGGATCCGCACGGTGGCCAGCGCCACCTTGGGATACATGGCATCCACAATGCATGTGGCGAAGAGCGCGATTTTCATGTGTGTGGTCTCCTAACCGTCTGCCCCGGTCCATACTCTGTGGCCATACCAGGCTACGCCCGTGAGCCCGGTCACAACAACGTACGGCGTGGCATGGGACAGGCATGAAAGGCCGCGCGGGCTCCCCGCGGCGGGGAGCGAGGTGTTCACCATGTGACCTGCATCATGTACGCTGTGCGGTAGGACCAATGTGGTCTGACCACTCATCGTACGACTTGCCCGGACGTGGCGCACACCGCCCCGCCGAGACCACACTCTCGATCCGGGAACCACGGTCCCGATCCGGCCCCACCCCTTGGAGAACGCGTGAATACCTTTACCGCCGCGACCGACGCCGTGGGAGGCAGCGTCGGGCTGTCCGCCCTAGTCGGCTGCCTGCCCCTGCTGACCTTCTTCGTGATGCTGCTGGCCTTCAAGGCCAGCGCCTACGTGGCGGGTCTCACGTCCCTCGCCGTGGCCCTGCTGGTGGCCACCCTGGGCTTCGGCATGCCAGCGCACCTCGCCGCACTGACCGCCACCCAGGGCGCCGTCTACGGACTGTTCCCGATCGTGTGGATCGTGGTCATGGCCCTGTGGTTCTACCAGGTGACCGTGCTCTCCGGGCGTTTCGAGGACCTGCGCACCATCTTCGACACCATCGGGGGCGGTGACCTGCGCATCCAGGCCATGCTCATCGCGTTCTGCTTCGGCGGTCTGCTCGAGGCTCTCGCAGGCTTCGGCGCACCCGTGGCGATCACCGCCACGATGATCCTGGCCCTTGGGCTCAAGCCTCTCAAGACGGCCACGCTGGTGCTGATCGCCAACACCGCCCCCGTGGCCTTCGGCGCGATCGCGATCCCCATCACCACCGCGGGCACGCTCACGGACCTCGACCCGGCCCACATCGGTGCCGTGGTGGGTCACCAGGCCCCGTTCTTCGCGTTCGTGGTCCCCTTCTTCCTGCTGCTGATCGTCGACGGCGCCCGCGGTCTCAAGCAGGCCTGGCCCGCCGCCCTCGTGGTGGGCGGCAGCTTCGCGATCGCCCAGTGGTGGTGCGCCACGCACTTCTCGTACGAGCTCACCGACGTGGTGGCGTCCCTCGCCGGGCTCGCCGGTGTGGTGATCCTCATGCGCTTCTGGCGTCCCAAGGGCGCCGAGGCCGTGCGCGCGGACCTGGGCGTCTCCCGCCCGGAGGATGCTGCGGTGCTCACGGCCGGGCGCGTGTGGATGGCAGTGCTGCCCTACCTGCTGGTGGTGGCCGTCTTCGGCGTCGCCAAGCTCTGGACCGCCGGGGTCAATGTGCCCAAGGCGCTGGCGTCCACGGACGTCAAGATCCCGTGGCCCGGCCTGAACGGGCACCTGCTCAATGCCAAGGGCGAAGCCATTTCGGGCACGGTCTACTCTTTCCAGTGGCTCTCCAGCCCCGGCACGCTGCTGCTCATCACCGGCCTGCTGGTGGCCGTGATCTACGCCCTGTTCAACCACCACGGGATGTTCCGACTCTCGATCGCGGATGCCCTTGCCGAAATCGGACGCAGCTTCTGGAAGATGCGTTTCTCCGCCCTGACCATCATGTCCGTGCTGGCACTGGCCTACGTGATGAACTTCTCCGGCCAGACCCTGGCGATCGGCACGTTCGTGGCCGGTCTTGGCGCGGCGTTCGCGTTCTTCTCCCCCGTGCTGGGCTGGGTGGGCACCGCGGTCACCGGTTCGGACACGTCCGCCAACGCACTGTTCGCCAACCTGCAGAAGACCGCGGCCCTGGGGTCTGGGCTGGATCCGTACCTGATGACCGCCGCGAACACGTCCGGCGGTGTGGTGGGCAAGATGATCTCGCCGCAGTCACTGGCCATTGCGTCCTCAGCGGTGGGCATGCAGGGCAAGGAGTCTCAGATCTTCCGCTCCGTGGTCCCGTGGTCCCTGGGCATGCTGCTGGTGCTGTGCTGCCTGGTGTTCCTGCAGTCCAACGTGCTCGCATGGATGCTGCCCGCCGCCTGAGCACTCCTGAGATACCAGACCGTCCGGGCGCCGCGGAGCTGCGGGCACCCCGGGGACGCCGAGCGCCATGGGGCTCAGCACGCCATGGCACCCGCAACCCTGTGGGCACCGTGAGGAGACCGGTCCGGCGGCACCTCGCCGCAACGGACCACGGACCCGCCCCGAGAGGAATCAATGAGCACCACCCCCGCCTACACCCTCGTGCTGGACTGGCTCGAACACCAGTTGCGCACGGGCGGGCTGCACGTGGGCGACAAGCTCCCCGCCGAACGCGCGCTCGCCGAGGACTTCGGCATCTCCCGGGCGTCGGTACGGGAGGCCGTGCGGATCCTCGCGGCCATGGGGCTCGTACGGACGGCCACGGGCTCGGGCCCGCAGTCCGGGGCCTCCGTGATCTCGGACCCTTCCGCGGCGCTCGGCTGGGCCCTGCGGATGCACATTGCCACCCGTTCCTTGCCGGTCGCGGACGTGGTGGGCACACGGGTGCTGCTGGAGAGCCATGCGAGTCTTGAGGCGGCGTCGTCGACCGATCCGCACCGGGACGAGATCCTTGCGCAGGCCGGCGAACTGCTCGACCGCATGGACGACCCCGAGGTGAGCGACGCCGAGTTCCACGCGCTGGACGCGCAGTTCCACGTGCGCCTCGCATCCCTGAGCGGGAATGTGGTGCTCGAGACGATCATGGCGTCCCTGCGCGAGGCCACGATCGGGTACGTCCAGGAGACGGTCGCGAAGGTCACGGGCTGGCCGGAGATCCGCGCGCACCTGCAGCAACAGCACCGCGCAATCCTGCGCGCGACCACCGAACGCGACGGCGCCCTGACCGCGCGCCTGCTGCGCGAGCACATCATGTGGTTCTACGGCTTCGTGCCGGGTGCGACCGGCACGGCCGACTAGCACCGAGCCAACCACGACCGCGCCGAACAGGACCGGGCCCGGCAGGACTGAGCTGGACGGGACTGAGCCGGGTAGAAACCGAGCCGAACGGGACTGAACGACCCGGCAGCGAACGGTCCCGGGACCGGCTACGACCGACCCGGGCGTCAGCGTCGGATCGATGAAGGGGCGCCGTTGACCCGCACGTCGAAAACTCCCCGGCACTCCCCTGACAAAGGAAAAACCCCCGGCGCCTCCTGGCCGGGAGGCGCCGGGGTCAGGCTTGCATCCGCCCTGGCCCGCTGACGCGACGGAGGACCTCGGAACTGCACGCGAGGTGATCCAGGCCTCGCGGAGCTCTGTCACAAGGGGGTACGAGGACCCCCGCCGCGAGTTCAGCGGTCCGCTCCTACTCGGGGCCGCACGCCGTACACTCGCTCGACCCCCGTGGAGCGGTGGACATCTCTTCCGATGTCCACCACTAACTGTGCCGTACCGGGGACCCGCGCCACCATGGCCATTCGGCCAGTCTTCGAGCGTGAACCTGAAGGTAACCTGGGAATCAGGTCAGGCGGGGTACCGCTCGTCGTCCAGCTCGGGATGCACAAGGCCCCACTGGATGCCCGAGATGAGCACCTGGACCCGATCCCGCACCGCGAGTTTCTCGCACAGATGGGACACGTAGGCCTTCACACTGCCGTGCGAGACGGACATGCGCTCGGCGATCTCATTGTTGTTGAGCCCCTTGGCGATCCACTCGAGCGTTTCGAGTTCGCGCGGCGAGAGCTTGGGCGCGTCCGGGTGGGGTCCCCGGGATGCGGGTTCGACGGCGCCGGCCGCCGCCGCGCGCAGGTGACCGCGGCGCACGGAGGGCACCGGGACGTCCCCCAACACGTTGTTGGCCAGCGAGCTGGCCACGGACGGGGACAGCGCGAGTTCGTCCTCGCGGATCAGGCTCACGGCGGAGACGATCTCGTCGTGCCGGGCGTCCTTGACGAGGTACCCGGAGGCCCCCGCGCGCAGAGCGGGGACCACGTACTCGAGGGTCGAGAACGTGGTCAGCGCGAGCACCTTGGTCTCCGGGCAGCGCTGCACGATCTCCCCGGTGGCCTCGATCCCGTCCATCCCCGGCATACGGATGTCCATGAGCACCACGTCAGGGCGCAGTTCCAGGCACGTGGCCACGGCCTCCGCGCCGTCCGAGGCCTCCCCCGCGACCTCGAAACCCGGCTCCGCGCGGAACAGGTTCGCGAGGGCGTCACGCATGAGCGGATGATCGTCCACCAAGAGAAGCCTGCACAAATCCATGGCCTGATCATAAACTGAGCGCATGACTGAGCACTCGTCCCCCGTGACCACCACCACTTCCACCCGCACACGCTGGGTGCGCACCGCCACCGCGGCCCTGCTGAGCGGAGCCCTCATCCTCAGCGCGGCGCCGGCGCACGCCGCGTCCCCCACGGTCCCGCGCGGCCCCACGAACGTGATCTGCCACTACTGGCCCGTTCTCTGCCCCAACCGGTGATCCCGGGGGGTACTGCTATCGGGGTGGACCCCGCCCCTCGATCCGGCGGTATGCCGAGCTGGCTGCGTGTCGTCGTGGTGCTCTTCGCCGCGGTGGCACTGCTCGACGACCTGCGGTCCATGCCGTGGTCGTTCATGCCCCCGGCACCCGCCGTGCTCTCGAGCAGTTTCCTGGTCCTGAGCTACGGGGCCGTGGCGCTGCTCGCATGGTCGCCCCTCGCGAGCGCCGTGGCCATCACGCTGTCGTACGTGTTGGCCACGGTCTTGCACGACTACGCCCTGGCCCTGTTGTGCGGGTGCGTCGTGATGGTCGCGGTGCTCGCGATGCTCTCCCGCGGGACCGCGCTGGCCCACCTCGCGGTCACCGCCACGTGGATAGTCGTGTCTGCGGGGGTGCTGCGCAATTCCGATTTCGTGTGGACCGTGGGCATCCCCCTGGGTGTGTCCGCGCTGATCGGTGCGGCCGTGCGGTTCTTCGTGACCCAGTACCGGCTCAACACCCGCCGCCTCGCGGTTCTGGAGGTCACCCACCAGCGGCTGCGGGAGCAGGAACGGCTCGCCCTGGCCCGGGACCTGCACGACGTGGTCGCGCACGAACTGACCCTCGTGACCATGCAGGCTGCGGGGTCCCACCGGCAGCAGGACCCCGGGGAACTGCACCGCACGATCGACATGATGGACTCCGCCGCCCGCTCCGGGCTGCATGAGCTGCGCACGCTGCTGCACATCCTGCGGGACTCCCCCGGCGCCCCGGACGAGCGGGACAGCAGTTCCGGGCTCACCACGGGGTCCCTGTACGGCGTGGCCCGGGCACTCGCGGCGAGCCTCGAACGCGCCGCACTCGTGCCGGAGCTCGAACTGGGTGACGGCCTGGACGAGATCCCCACGTCCATCCGCGGCACCGCGGCCCGGGTGCTGCAGGAGGCCTCGACCAACATGATCAAGTACGCGCCCACGGGTTCCCGGTGCGCCCTGCGGGTGTTCGTCCGGGACGGCGCCGTGCACGTCCACGCCGAGAACCAGATCCGCCGGGGTGCCGGCACCGACTCCGGGCGCAGGGAACTGACCTCCGCGTTCGGGCTGCGCGGCATCCAGGAACGGGTCGCCCTGCTCAACGGTCAGGTGGAGTACGGTCCGCGCAATGCCGTGTGGCACCTGGACGTGCGGATCCCGGTCGCGTGAGTGACACCCCGGACGCCCCGAGGACCGGGACGGACGCGGTCGAGGCCGTGCGCGGCGTCGTCGTCACGATCCCACCGGGCGCGGTGCTCAGCTACGGGGACGTGGCGGAACTCGCATGGTTGAGCACCCCGCGGCTCGCGGCGCGGATCATGGCCATGGGCCTGGCCGGGACGGACGTCCCGTGGTGGCGTGTGGTGCGCGCGGACGGCACGCTGCCCGACCACCTGCAGATCACTGCGCGGGAACACTACGAACGCGAGGGCACGCCCCTGCGCGAGACCGACGCCCATTGGGTCCGCGTGGATATGCGCACCGGACGCTGGGACGGCCGGTGAGCACCGGCGCGTGAGCGCGCCGAGGCATCAGTCTCGACGAAGTAGGACCCGCGCTGCCGCCGACCTAGCGCCGGGCAGGATCCGTACTCGGCCGGATCAGTACTCGGGCGGGCCGGCGACCTCGAAGAACGGGCCGCGGGCGTCAAACACCCGACCGGTGAGCCGCTCGTACGCTTCCACGTAGCGCTCGCGTGTCTTGGCCACGACCTCCTCGGGCAGCTCGGGCACGGGGCCCTGGCCGTCCCATCCGGAGGCGTCCGAGCGCAACCAGTCCCGCACGTACTGTTTGTCGAAGGACGGTTGCGGGCGGCCCGGCTTGTAGGTCTCCAGGTCCCAGAACCGTGAGGAGTCCGGGGTGAGCACCTCGTCCCCCAGGGTGATGGCCCCGCGGTAGGAGTCCAGGCCGAACTCCACCTTGGTGTCCGCCACGATGATCCCCCGCTCCCGGGCGATCCGCTCGGCGCTCGAGTAGATCTTCAGGGACAGCTCCCGCAACCGGTCCGCCACGGAATTGCCCACCACGTTCGCCATTTCCTGATATGTGATGGGCTCGTCGTGCTCCCCCAGTTCGGCCTTGCCCGTGGGGGTGAAGATGGGCTGCTCCAGCCGGTCGCCGTCCTCGAGGCCCTCCGGCAGCTCGATCCCGCACACCGACCCGGTGGCGCGGTAGTCCTTGAGCCCGGAGCCGGTGAGATACCCGCGCACGATGTTCTCCACGGGAAACATGGACAGGTTCTTGCACACGACCGCGCGACCGCGCACGGACTCGTGAACGTCCGTGGTCAGGATGTGGTTCGCGATCCCGTCCAACTGCTGGAACCACCACAGGGACAACTGGGTGAGGATGACGCCCTTGTCCGGGATGGTGGTGGGCAGCACCTGGTCGAACGCGGAGATCCGGTCGCTCGCGACCACGAGCACGGCACCGGCCCGGTACTCGGCGTCGTCGTGGATCGCCACACCCGTGGCACTGAGGCGGGACTCGTCCGGGACGTAGAGTTCCCGGACCTTGCCGGAGTAGACGTGCTTCCAGCCCGGGATCTCGAGGGGTGTGCCGTGCTCGCTCATGCCTGCTCCTCTGCTGTGGTCGCGGTGGGCGCCCCGGTGCGACCCGGCGTCCCGCCCGGGGCGTCCGTGGTGCCGGGACCCGGTTGGCCCCCGGGGGCCGTGATCCGTCCCTCGGACGCGGCCAGTGCGATGTCGGTGCGGTAGTGCGATCCGGGAAGGGTGATGCGCTCCATCCCACGATAGCCACGCTCGCGCGCTTCCCGCAGGTCCGCCCCGCGGGAGACGACGGCGAGCACGCGCCCGCCCGCCGAGACGATCTCCCCGGCGGCGTTGCGGTCTGTGCCGGCGTGGATGACCCATGTGTCCGGGTCCTGGGCAGCCTCGGCCAGCCCCGTGATCACGTCTCCCTTGCGCGGGGCGCCCGGGTAGTTGTGGGCCGCGAGCACGATGGTCACGGACGCGCCGGAGGCCCACTGAAGCTCCTCGCGCTCGGACAACCGGCCCTGCGCGGCGTCGAGCAGCAGTTCGCCCAGCGGGGTTTCGAGCACCGCCAGGACGGACTGGGTCTCGGGATCGCCGAAGCGCGCGTTGAACTCGATGACCTGGATGCCGCGCTCGGTCACGGCGAGACCGCAGTAGAGCACCCCCACGAAGGGGGTGCCGCGGCGTCGTAGTTCGTCGATCACGGGGCGGGCCACGCGGCGCACGACCTCGTCCGTGAACCCCTCGGGCAGCCACTCGAGTGGCGTGTAGGCACCCATGCCACCCGTGTTGGGGCCCTGGTCACCGTCGCGGACGCGCTTGAAGTCCTGGGCCGGTTGCAGTGGGACCACGTTCTCGCCGTCGCTGAGCACGAACAGGGACACTTCCGGGCCGTCCAGGAACTCCTCGACGACCACGGCACCGCCCGCGTCCAGGCATTCGCGCGCGTGGGCCTCGGCACGGTCCCGGTCCGGCGTGACCACCACGCCCTTGCCCGCAGCCAACCCGTCGTCCTTAACCACGTAGGGCGCACCGAAACGCTCGAAGGCCGCCCGCACGTCCGCGAGATCCGTCGTGGCCACCGATCGCGCGGTGGGGACACCCGCCGCCGCCATGATCTCCTTGGCGAACGCCTTGGAGCCCTCGATCCGCGCGGCCTGTGCGGACGGACCGAACACGGGGATGCCCGCACGAGTGAGGGCGTCTGCGACACCGGCGACGAGCGGTGCCTCCGGTCCCACGACCACGAGATCCGCGTCCAACTCCCGAGCCAGCGCGACCACGGCCTCCGGGTCCTGCGCGTTGAGGGGATGTACCGGGACGTCCTGGGCGATCCCCTGGTTACCGGGTGCGCTGTGCACCTCGCTGACGTGCGGGTCCCGTAACAGGGACGTGATCATCGCGTGTTCGCGGCCCCCTGGGCCCACCACCAAAACCTTCACGCGCTCAGCGTATCGGCCACAGCCCCCGCCCGGGCAACGATTGCGCGGGCCACGCTGCCATACTGGAAGGTATGCAGACCTTCAGCTCGGACCAGGCCGTGGAACTCGCCGTGGTGCAACGCAGCGGCTTCGTGGAGTCCCGGCACAGCGGATCCGCCGTGGTGCTGGCACCTGACGGATCCGTGGCGTTCTCCGTGGGCGCTCCGGACGAGGCGATCTTCCCGCGCTCGACCCTCAAGCCGTTCCAGGCGATCGCCGCGATGAAGGCCGGGGCCCCGCTGCGCGGCGAGCAGGTGGCGATCGCGGCGGCGTCGCACACCGCCACGTTCGACCACCTGGACGCGGTCAACTCGATCCTCAAGGCGGCCGAGCTGGGCCCCGAGGCGCTGCAGTGCCCGCCGGACTGGCCCCAGGACGAGGACACGCGCGCGTGGTTGATCCGCACCGAACGCGGCCGCAACCGCATGTGCATGAACTGTTCGGGCAAGCACGCGGCGTTCCTGCTCGCGTGCGTGACCAACGGGTGGCCCATCGACTCCTACCTGAATCCCGAGCACCCGCTGCAGCAGCTCGTGATCGAGACCATCGAGGAGTTCTCCGGCGAGCGCGCCCAGCACGTGGGCGTGGACGGCTGCGGTGCACCGCTCACGGCGATCACCCTCACCGGCCTAGCCCGCATGTACTCCACGCTGGGGCGCGCCGCACGCAACGTCCAGGCTGACGCCCGCGCCGCGACCGTGGCCACGTCCATGCTCGACTACCCCGAGTACGTCCAGGGCCCGGGGCGTTCGAACACCGTGATCATGGAGGAGCTGGACGTGATCACCAAGCTCGGCGCGGAGGGCGTGCTGGGGCTGGGCACCCGTTCCGGGTGGTCCGTGGCCATCAAGATGCTGGACGGTTCCTCGCGCGCCAACTCACTCGTGGGCCTCACGCTGCTCGCGCACGCGGGTGCCATTTCCCGGGCCGACGCCGATCGCGTCCTCGAACGCGTCACGCACCCGATCACCGGGGCCGGGCGGCCCGTGGGTGCCATCGAGCTCGCCGAGCCGCTGCGGGAACTCCTGGGCTGACCGGCCCCCCCGATCCTCAATCCGAGATCCACGATCCCAGAGGTGGGCCATGACGATCCGACGCAAGGTCGATCCGGCGGACGGCAGCCTCGCGCTCGCGCGCTGGCGCCAATCCCCTGACGAGGCCGACCGCCGCACCACGGCCACCGCGGTGCGCTACTGCCTCGAGGAACTCGCGAGTCGCGCGGAGGGCAATTCCGTGGAGGTGCGCGTGCCGCCCTTCGGCGTGACCCAGTGCGTCCCCGGTCCGCGCCACACGCGCGGCACCCCACCCAACGTGGTGGAGACCGACGCCACCACGTGGCTCGCGCTCGCGACCGGACGCGCACGGTGGACCGACAGCGTCCGCGAGGGCAGCGTCGCGGCGTCCGGGACGCGCACCGACCTCAGCGCGTGGCTCCCGCTGTTCAGCTGAGGCAGCACCCACGCCCCACCGACGACATCGCGTGGCCCGCGCACGCCCGGATGCGCGATAACCTGGAAACCATGAGTGCCGCCGATCCCGAGACGCCCGCGCCCGCCCCGCAGCCCGGTTCCGCCACCGAACGGATGACGGTGCGCCGCGCCCCCAACATGGTCGCGTTCCTCATCACGGGCGCGGCCGTCGGGGCCATCGCGGGACTGCTCGTGGGGGCGCTGGGCCCCGGATCGCTCGCCTACACCCGCGGGGCCATCATCGGGTTCTTCCTCATGACGTTCCTGATCGTGGGTGCGACCGTGGGCGCCGTGGTGGCACTCGTCCTGGACCGGATCTCCCTCAAACGCTCCCGGCACGTGAGCGCGGAGGTCCAGGATCTTCACGGGGCGGACGAGCGCCCCGGCACATGAGACACTGTCTGCGTGGTTCGAGCTGACGGAAAACTCTCTCACGACCTCTTGCCCGGAGAAAAAGGCCCCCAGGACGCGTGCGGCGTGTTCGGCGTGTGGGCCCCGGGCGAGGACGTCGCCAAACTGACGTACTACGGCCTGTACGCGCTGCAGCACCGCGGGCAGGAGTCCGCGGGCATCGCGACGTCCGACGGGGAACGGATCTCGGTCTACAAGGACATGGGGCTCGTGTCCCAGGTCTTCGACGAGACCACGCTCAACACCCTCAAGGGGTACCTGGCCGTGGGACATGCGCGCTACTCCACCACGGGTGCGTCCCACTGGGCCAATGCCCAGCCCACCCTGGGTGCCACCCCGCACGGCACGCTCGCGCTCGCGCACAACGGCAACCTGACCAACTCCGCCGAGCTCTACGACCTGCTGCTCGACAAGTCCGGGTTCCCGTCCCGCGGTGAGATCGCCCGGGGCAACACCACGGACACCGCGTTGATCACCGCGCTGCTCGCGGAGCACCCCCTGAACTCGCTCGAAGAGGCGGCCATGATGCTGCTGCCCCGGCTCGTGGGGTCCTTCTGTCTCACGTTCATGGACGAGGCCACACTCTACGCCGCGCGCGATCCCCTGGGCGTGCGTCCCCTCGTGCTGGGCCGACTGGAACGCGGCTGGGTCGTGGCCTCCGAGACCGCTGCGCTGGACATCGTGGGCGCCTCCCTCGTGCGCGAGGTGGAACCCGGTGAGTTCATCGCAATCGACGAGAACGGCCTGCGTTCGCGCCGTTTCGCGGAGGCGAAGCCCGCGGGGTGCGTGTTCGAGTACGTGTACCTGGCCCGCCCCGACACCACGATCGCCGGGCGCTCCGTGTACGAGTCCCGCGTGGAGATGGGCCGACAACTCGCGCGCGAGCACGCCGTGAACGCGGACCTCGTGATGCCCACCCCCGAGTCCGGGACCCCCGCCGCGATCGGATACGCGGAGGCCTCGGGCATCCCGTTCGGACACGGACTCGTGAAGAACTCCTACGTGGGCCGCACGTTCATCGAGCCCTCGGACACCATCCGTCAGCTCGGGATCCGGCTCAAGCTCAACCCCCTGCGTTCGATCGTGGCGGGCAAGCGCCTGGTGGTCGTGGACGACTCGATCGTGCGCGGCAACACCCAGCGGGCCCTCGTGCGCATGCTGCGTGAAGCGGGGGCGGCGGAGATCCACGTGCGGATCTCCTCCCCGCCCATCAAGTGGCCGTGCTTCTACGGCATCGACTTCGCGTCCCCCGCGGAGCTGATCGCCAACGGGCTCGCCGTGGAGGACGTCCGCGCCTCCCTGGGCGCCGATTCCCTGGGGTACATCTCCGAGGAGGGGATGATCGAGGCCACCGCCCGCCCCCGTTCCACCCTGTGCACCGCGTGCTTCTCGGGTGATTACCCCACGGCCCTGCCCAAGGCGGACCGGCTCGGCAAGTCCGTGCTGGAATCCCCCGGGGCTCACGCGGAACCCTCTGAGGACCTCGTGGACCCAGCACCGCGCACCGACACCGCCCACGAGGAGACCACCGCATGAGCCAGTCCCGAGCCCACGGCACGGAAGCCGTCACCTACGCGAGCGCGGGGGTGGACGTCGAGGCCGGGGACCGCGCCGTCGAACTCATGAAGTCCGCCGTGAAGGCGACCCACACGTCCGGCGTGGTGGGCGGCGTGGGCGGCTTCGCCGGGCTCTTCGACGTCTCCGAGCTCACCGGCTACCGCAAGCCCTACCTGGCCACGTCCACGGACGGCGTGGGCACCAAGGTCGCGATCGCCCAGTCCCTGGACGTCCACGACACCATCGGGTGGGACCTCGTGGGCATGGTCGTGGACGACATCGTGGTCGTGGGCGCCAAGCCGCTGTTCATGACCGACTACATCGCGACCGGCAAGGTGGTCCCGGAACGCATTGCGGACATCGTGCGGGGCATCGCCGCGGCGTGCGAGGCCGCGGGCACCGCCCTCGTGGGCGGAGAGACCGCCGAGCACCCCGGGCTGCTGGGCGTGGACGAGTACGACGTCGCCGGTGCGGCCACCGGCGTGATCGAGGCGGACGAACTGCTCGGCCCGCAGCGCGTGCGTGACGGGGACGTCGTGATCGGCATGGCGTCCTCCGGGCTGCACTCCAACGGGTACTCCCTGGTGCGCCGGGTCATCAACGTGGCCGGTTGGCAGCTGGACCGCCAGGTCAGCGAACTGGGCCGGACCCTGGGCGAGGAATTGCTCGAACCCACGCGCGTCTACGCCGCGGACGTCCTGGACCTCGCGCGGGCGTTCCCCGTGAACGGTCCGGACGGCACCACGGGCCACGGCGTGCGCGGCTTCTCCCACGTGACCGGCGGTGGTCTCGCGGCCAACCTGGCGCGTGTTCTGCCCGCGGACCTGCAGGCCACGGTGGAGCGCTCCACGTGGTCCCTGCCGCCCGTGTTCCAGCTCGTGGCGCAGCTCGGTCAGGTGCCCCTGGCGGACCTCGAGCGCACGCTCAACCTGGGCGTGGGCATGGTCGCGATCGTGGACCCCGCCGTGGCCGACGCCGCCGTGGCCCACCTCACCGAACGCGGGCTGCCGTCCTGGATCATGGGCCGCGTGGGTCCCGTGGACCCGGATGCCTCCCGCCACGGCAGTGACTGGGTGCAAGGCGCCAAGGGCGTGGCCGGCGGCGGCGTGCTCATGACAGGTGACTACGCCCTCTGAACGCGCACCGAGCGCCCGCGACGCGACGGGCACGCAAGGAACCGCCCACACGCTCGTGTGGGCGGTTCCTTGCTCTGCTGGTCACGATGACGACGCCGCCGCGGTGGCGCGGCGAGCGGATCAGTCGTAGTCCGAGTACTTCTCCGCGTAGGTCGAGTAGTCGTCCTCATCCTCGGGACGTTCCTCGTGATCCATGGCTCGGGAGGACGGTTTGCTGCTGCGCAACTCCCGCTGCAACGCCGAATAGTCGGTCTGCGGGCTGAAGTACTTCATCTCCCGCGCCTGTCGTGTCGCCTTCGCCTTTTGACGGCCGCGCCCCATGGCGTGACCCCCTCTGCGTCTCGTGTCCGATCGGCGGTACCGTGTTGAGCACACAGTACGGCCCCGGAGTGTCTTGTCAGTTTTTCGTGTGTCCAGGGTACATGTTTTGTACGCTTCTCGCGCACCCGCACCCCGTGCGTCCACCCCGGGCGAATCCCGGGCCCTCACGGCGTCGTTCGAGGAAACTCGCGGGGCGAATCCGGCCGGTACAGTGAAACGGCCCCGGCGGCGCAGTCCGCACATTCCCCGCACCAGAGCAGGTTCGCCATGAGTTCATCCCCGCGGAGGGTCCCGCCCTCCGAGAGTCCGTATCCCCATGATACCCACCCGGGCCTGGTCCCCGGGGTCTCGGTGGAGGAGCAGCGGGTGCGCTACCGCACGGACAAGATCACGTTCGGGGTCGCCGGAGCACTGATCGTGGGGTTCGTGGTGTGGGGTGCGGTCTCCACCGAATCGCTCACCACGGTGTCCAAGGGTGCACTGAACGCGGTGGTGACCTACGGCGGATGGGTCTTCACCCTGTTGGCCGCCGTGATGCTGTTGTTCCTGCTCTTCGTGGGGTTCTCACGCTACGGCCGGATCCCCCTGGGCAAGGACGGCGAGGAACCGGCCTACTCCATGGGGTCGTGGATCGCCATGCTCTTCGCGGCGGGGATGGGCGTGGGGCTCATCTTCTTCGGTATCTACGAACCCGTCACGTACTACATGACCCCTCCCCCGGGACGCGCCGCGGCGGAGAGCTACCACGCGATGCATTCCGCACTCGCACAGACCATCTTCCACTGGGGACTGCAGGCGTGGGCCATCTACGCGCTCGTGGGGGCGGCCGTGGGCTACGCGGGCTATCGCCGTGGGCGGCCCCTGCTGATGTCCGCGATCTTCGGCCAGGGCGCGCACCTGAGCGTGGGCGGGCGGCTCATCGACATGTTCGCGATCGTGGGCATCCTCTTCGCGACCTCCGCCTCCCTGGGATTGGGCACGCTGCAGATCGGCCGCGGTCTGCAGATCATCACCGGTCTCGGTGAGGTGGGCAACGCGGTGCTGATCGCGATCATCGCGGTGCTCACGTGCGTGTTCCTGATCTCCGCGGTCTCCGGCGTGGCCAAGGGGATCCGCAGGCTCTCGAACTTCAACATGGTGCTCGCGGCCGTGGTCGCGTTCTTCCTGTTCGTGGCGGGCCCGACCGTGTTCCTGCTGAACTTCATCCCCTCGGTCGTGGGCACGTACTTCGGTGAGATGTTCCAGATGCTGTCCCTCTCCGCGTCCTGGGGCACGGAGGCCGAGGAATTCATGCGCTCGTGGACCCTGTTCTACTGGGCATGGTGGGTCTCGTGGGCGCCGTTCGTGGGCGTGTTCGTGGCCCGCATCTCCCGCGGGCGCACCCTGCGCCAGTATGTGAGCGTGGTACTGCTGGCACCCACCGTGATCTGTGTGCTCGCGTTCTCGGTCTTCGGCGGCACCGCCATCTGGTTGCAGCGCGACGGCGTGGACATCGCGGGTGCCGCGTCCCCCGAGGACATGCTCTTCCGCGTCCTGGACGCCCTGCCGTTCGCGCAGATCACGCCCATTGCGATCATCGTGCTGCTGGCCGTCTTCTTCATTACGTCCGCGGACTCCGCGACGCTCGTGATGGCGTCCATGTCCCAGCAGGGCAAGCCCGAACCGGACCGGAAGATCATCATCTTCTGGGGTGTGGCCCTGGCCGGGGTGTCCTCCGTGATGCTCGCGGTGGGCGGGGCGAACGCCCTGCAGGGTCTGCAGGACCTCGTGACCGTGGCGGCGCTGCCGTTCGCGGTGATCCTGCTGGCCCTGATCCCGGCGTTCCTGCGGGACCTCTCCACCGATCCCATGAGTCTGCGCCACCACTACGCGCGCACGGCGCTCGACAACGCGGTACGCCAGGGCATGGACGAGCACGGGGACGATTTCGCCCTGGAGGTCCGCCACCAGGAGGGCCCCGCCGCGGCCGGTCACGACGTGGACTCCACGGGGGAGCGCATGAGTTCGTGGTACCAGCGCACCGACGAGAACGGTCAGCCCGTGGAGTACGACTACCGTCAGGACACCTACGTGGACGAGCGGCCGGCCGCGGGCGAGAGGCCCACCGTGGATGAGCGGTCGCCCCGGAACGGACGACCGCCCGAGCAGCACTAGGCTCCTCGGGCGGTCGCGGTCACCGCGGACGCATCCGCGGTGACCGGGGTGTCACTCGTCGATGATCTCCGCGTCGACGACGTCGTCGCCGCTGTCCCGCGCCGCGGCGTCGTGGGCGTGCGCGGCGTCGTCGTCCTGCGGGTCGTCGCCGTGCGAAGCGGTGACAGTCAGGCCGTCCTGGGCGACGTCCGGGTTGACGTCCACGAGCACGGTGTCCCCGTCCGTGATGGCGCCGGAGAGCAGCCCGCGCGCCAAGCGGTCACCGATCTCGCGCTGCACGAGCCGACGCAGCGGGCGGGCACCGTAGGCGGGGTCGTAGCCCGTGATACCCAGCCACTCGCTAGCCCCGGGCGTGACCTCCAAGGACAGGCGCCGCTGCTCGAGACGGTGCGCGAGCTGGGCCACCTGGATGTCCACGATCTTGGCCAGGTCCTCGGTGCTCAGCGGGTCGAACATGATGATGTCGTCCAACCGGTTGAGGAACTCCGGCTTGAACGAGGCGTTGACCACGCCCATCACGGCGTTCTTCTTGGCCTCCTCGTCCATGGTGGGATCCACCAGGAACTGGCTGCCCATGTTCGAGGTCAGGATCAGGATCACGTTGCGGAAGTCCACCGTGCGGCCCTGCCCGTCGGTCAGGCGACCGTCGTCCAGGACCTGCAGCAGGATGTCGAAGACCTCGGGATGGGCCTTTTCGACCTCGTCGAGCAGCACCACCGAGTACGGACGACGCCGCACGGCCTCGGTCAGCTGCCCGCCCTCGTCGTAGCCCACGTACCCCGGAGGGGCACCGACCAGGCGTGAGACAGAGTGCTTCTCCGAGTACTCGGACATGTCGATGCGGATCAGGGCGCGCTCGTCGTCGAACTGGAAGTCCGCGAGGGACTTGGCCAGCTCGGTCTTGCCCACGCCCGTGGGACCCAGGAACAGGAACGAGCCGATGGGGCGGTCCGGGTCCGAGATCCCCGCGCGGGAACGCCGTACGGCGTCCGCGACCGCACTCACGGCCGGCTTCTGCCCGATCAGGCGCTTGCCCAGCAGCTGCTCCATGTGCAGCAGCTTGTCGGACTCGCCCTGCAGCATCTTGCCCGCGGGGATACCGGTCCACGCGGAGATCACCTCGGCGATGTCGTCCGCGGTAACCTCCTCCGAGACCATGGTGTCATGCCGGGCCCCGGCCTCCTCCTGCGCCTGTGCGGCGTCCAGGTCCTTCTGCAGAGCCGGGATCTCGCCGTACAGCAAGCGGGAGGCCTCCCCCAGGTCACCGTTGCGCTGGGCGCGTTCGGCCTGCGAGCGCAGGTCGTCGATCTGCGCCTTGAGGTCACCCACGCGGTTGAGTCCGGCCTTCTCGGCCTCCCACCGCGCGTTGAGGGCATCCAGCTCGGCCTCCTTGTCCGCCTTGTCCTGGCGCAGAGCGGCCAGACGTTCGACGGACGCGGGGTCTGTCTCCCCGTCCAGGGCCAGTTCCTCCATGGTCAAGCGGTCCACGGAGCGGCGCAGCTCGTCGATCTCCTCCGGGGCGGAATCGATCTCCATGCGCAACCGGGACGCGGCCTCGTCAATCAGGTCGATGGCCTTGTCCGGGAGCTGACGGCTGGGGATGTAACGCTGGGACAGTTGGGCGGCGGCAACGAGGGCCGAATCCGCGATCTGCACCTTGTGGTGCGCCTCGTAACGCTCCTTCAACCCGCGCAGGATCGCCACGGTGTCCTCGACCGAGGGTTCCCCTACGTAGACCTGCTGGAACCGACGCTCCAGGGCGGCGTCCTTCTCGATGTTCTCGCGGTACTCGTCCAGCGTGGTGGCACCGATCAGGCGCAGCTCACCGCGGGCCAGCATGGGCTTGAGCATGTTGCCCGCGTCCATGGACCCCTCGGACGCACCCGCACCCACGACCGTGTGGATCTCGTCGATGAAGGTGACGATCTGACCCTCGGACTTCTTGATCTCGTCCAGGACGGCCTTGAGGCGTTCCTCGAACTCCCCGCGGTACTTGGCGCCGGCCACCATGGACCCCAGGTCCAGGGAGATCAGCGTCTTGCCGCGCAGCGACTCGGGTACGTCCCCTGCGACCATGCGCTGGGCGAGACCCTCGACCACGGCGGTCTTACCCACACCGGGCTCACCGATCAGCACGGGGTTGTTCTTGGTTCGGCGCGAGAGCACCTGGACCACGCGGCGGATCTCCGAGTCACGCCCGATCACGGGATCGAGCTTCCCCTCGCGGGCGATCGCCGTGAGGTCCGTGCCGAACTTCTCGAGGGATTGGAAGGTCCCCTCCGGGTCCGGGCTGGTGACCCGTCGGTCACCGCGCACCTGCGGGATGGCCTGTGCGAGCGCCTCCGTGGTCACGCCCGCAGCCTGCAGCGCCTCGGCGGTCTTGTCGCGTCCCGCGGCCAGACCGTAGAGCAGGTGCTCGGTGGAGACGTACTCGTCCTTGAGTTCACGCGCGTAGTTCTCCGCAGCCTGCAGTGCCTGCAGCGCGGTGCGGCTCAGCTGGGGCTGGGCCGTGGAGGTCCCGGATGCGCTGGGCATCTCGTGGATGATGTTGCTCGCCTTGATGGACACGGCGTCCGCGTTGGCACCGGTGGCCTGTAGGACGGCGACGGCCACGCCGTCGCGCTGGTCCATGAGCGCCTTGAGGACGTGGGCGGGCTCGATGTTGGGGTTGCCCGCGGTCGCGGCGTTCGACGCTGCAGCGCTCAGGGCTTCTTGGGACTTGGTCGTGAACTTGGTGTCCACGGCGGCTCCTTCCGACAGTAGTGATGACGTTGACTTCAGTTAACTTGAGTCTACCACGCTCAACTTGGTACGGGAAGCCCGACATTCTGCTCAGTGCGAAATGATTTGTTAATTCATTTTTTATTCCGCATTTTCGGCCCCTTCGGGTGGAAGTGGATTATCGAATGCTCTATACTGAGCCCTCGATAATATGTAACCTTATTAAATCGACCACATACTGCAGGAAAGGTGCCACTATGAGCAACAACAACGATCAGCGTCGAGCTGGTCAACAGACCCACTCCCAGGGTTCCACCGAGGTCCCGTCCAAGAAGGACGTCGCCGCGGAATCCGGCAAGGTCGAGGCGCAACAGCTCAAGAACGAGGCGGCTGGATCCGGCCGCCGCGTGAAAGAGACCGCCAAGGAGCAGGCCGTCGCCGCCAAGGACGAGGCCATGGGCCAGGCGCACGACCTGTGGGGCCGCCTCAAGGAGGACCTACAGGGCTACGTGGGCCCGCAGCAGGAGCGCCTCGCATCGACCGTCCGCTCCGTGAGCGACGAGGTGGACGCCATCTCCCAGGGCAAGAAGCCGGAGACCGAGTACGTCAGTGGCCTGCTCGGCAACGCCTCGGGCACCGTGAACTCCCTCGCGTCCTCGCTGGAGAACAAGGACCCGCAGCAGCTGCTCGGTGACGTACGCCGTTTCGCCGCCCGCCGTCCCGGGACCTTCCTGGCCATCGCGGCCGGCATCGGTCTGCTCGCCGGGCGCGCCACGCGCAGCGCCAAGGACAGCGACGAGATCGGCAACGACCACCACGACACCGTCGCCCGCACCCAGGCACCCGCGTACGGCACCCCCAGCACGGGTGACACGTACGCGTACCGCAACGACACCCGTGGCGAGGGCACCCGCACCTACACCGACCGGGTTCCCGGCACGGTCTACCCGGATCAGCGCGACGCGCAGGTTCCCGGCACCACGTACCCCGGTCAGGGCGACACCCAGGTCCCCGGCACCACCTACCCCGGACAAGGCAGTGAGCGTCGATGAGTCACCCCATTCCCCCGTCGGAACCCGAAGAGCGGGCGGAGCACGAGTCGCTCGGTGAGATGTTCAAGTCTCTGAGCACCAACCTGACCACCCTGATCCAGCAGGAGATCGCGCTGGCCAAGGCCGAGGCGAACATGGCGATCCAGAAGGCCACGGACTCCGTAAAGGTCACAGGTAAGGGCGCGGGACTGTTGGGAGGCGCCGGTGTGGCCGGCCACTTCGTGCTCCTGTTCCTATCCCTGGCCCTCATGTGGGCCCTGGGCAACCTGGTGGGTCTTGGCTGGTCGGCCGTGATCGTGGCGGTCATCTGGGCGATCATCGCCGCGATCCTCGCCGCGGTGGGCAAGAAGAACCTGGACCGCGGCAAGCGCAAGATGGCCCAGGCCACCAAGGACCCGCTGCCCCGAACCCGCGAAACCGTCAGCGAAATTCCGGATACCGTGAAGCCTTCCAAGGAGACCCGATGAGCCAGCAGAACCCTGATCAGATCCGCGCCGATATCGAAGCCACCCGTGCACGCCTGAATGCGGACGTGGACGCCGTGGCGGAGAAGGTGACCCCGGAAAAGGTGGTCGACCGTCAGAAGAGCAAGGCCCGCCACAAGATCCAGGACGTCCGTGAGTCCATCATGGGCTCCGCAGAGGACGCCCGGGACACAGGCCGCGACCTTCGTGACGAGGCCTCCCACCGCATGGACCAGGCCGGCGAGGCCATCAGCAACGCCCCGGCGGCCGCCCGGGCCAAGACCCGTGGCAACCCCATGGCCGCGGGCCTGATCGCCCTCGGTGCCGGTTGGTTGATCGGTTCCCTGCTGCCCTCGAGCCAGAAGGAGCAGGAGCTCGTGGCCGAGGCCGCCGACCGCGCCCAGCCGCACCTGCAGAGCGCCATGGATTCCACCAAGGAAGCCGCGCAGGAGATCGCGGACGACCTGAAAAAACCGGCCAAGGAGGCTGCGGAGTCGGTCAAGCAGACCGCGCAGTCCGGCGCCCAGGAGGTCAAGGAGCAGGGTCAGCAGGAAGCCGGCCAGCTCAAGGGCTCCGCGCAGGAGCACGCCAAAAACGTCAAGGACGACACGCAGCGGGCCTGATCCGCTCGTAATCGCACCCTAGGGCCCCTGACCGGGAACGGTCAGGGGCCCTCGGGCCTTTCTCACCCCTGCGTCGGGCATAATGGAGGTGGGACGCGCGTGCGCTCCCCAGAGTTCTCTCCCCACCCGCAGTCTCCAAAGGAACCCGCCGTGGACACCGATTCACCGTCCGATGAGACCACCCCGCGCAAGCCGAGTCGGCTGCAGCGTTTCAACAAGGTGGTGATGCGCTTCGTGGGACCGGCCAACCGCAGCTCCATGAACCTGCGGGGCAACACCGAGATGACCCCCGAGGCCCAGGACTGGTACCGCAACCTCCAGGACGACTACGAGATGGTCAGGGATTCCGACGGCCGCAGCTATCTGCGCCGTCGTGATCGATAGCGCCCGCGGCACCCGGTCTCACGTCCAGACCCCAGAGGTCCTGCGGCGGTGGCTGCCCACCAAGTGGGTGTCCACCATCCCGATCGCTTCCATGAGCGCGTACATGGTCGTGGGGCCCACGAACACGAACCCGCGCCGCTTCAGTTCGCGGGACAGGGCCCTGCTCTCATCCGAGGTGGTCGGGACGTCCGCGAAGCGATCGGGATGCGGGGTACTGCTCGGCATGAAGGACCACACGAGGTCCGCCAGACCGCCGTCTTCGCGCAGAGCCACGGTGGCTCGCGCGTTCGTCACGGTCGCCTCGATCTTGCGCCGGTTGCGGATGATCCGCGCATCCCCCAGGAGCCGCTCGACGTCCCGTTCGTCCATGGCCGCCACGGCCTCCGGGTCGAAGCCGTGAAAGACCTCCCGGAACGCCGGCCGTTTCGCGAGCACCGTGCGCCATGACAGCCCGGATTGGAACGCCTCGAGCGTCACGCGCTCGAACAGCCTGGTCTCGTCCCGCACCGGCACGCCCCACTCGTGGTCGTAGTACTCCCTGAGCAGTGGGTCCGAGGCCGCCCATCTGGGCCGGGCGAGACCGTCCGCACCGATCACGAGATCGGGATCACTCATGCTGCCTCCCCTTCGTGCGCGGTGGGTGCCCGGAGCTCGAAGAGTGCGCACTCGGCGTCGTAGTACGCTCGGCTGAGACCGCGGTGGGTCATGCCCAGGCGACGACACACGGCCTGCGACGCCCGGTTGGCTGGGTGCGTCACGGCGACCACCCGGTCCTGACCGTGCTCGAAGGCGTGGGCCAGCACGGCACGGGCCGCCTCCGTGGCGTATCCGCGTCCCCACGCGCGCGGGTGCAGATGCCACCCGACCTCCACGTCGGTCGCGGTGTTCGTGCCGGAATCGGGGATGGGCTTGAGCAGCAGGGTCCCCGCGAGGGCGCCGACCGGGTCGACGATAGCCCACACACCGAGCACCGGCTCGTGCGCATAGCCCTGGTCCCAGCCCCGGATCTTCTCCCGGGCCTGCCCGTCCGAGCCCACGCGCTGCGTGCCGTCCCCGATGTAGCGCTGCACCTCGGCGCGTGCATACAGGTCACGCACGAACGCGGCGTCGTCCGCGCGGTAGGCACGCAGCATGAGTCGCGGCGTGCGCAGCGGCACCGTCACGGTCGTTCCCGGGACGACGACGTCGCGCTCGCCGGCGCGGGCCCGGCACCGGCGGCGTCGGCGTCGGCGTCGGCGTCGGCGTCGGCGTCGGAGGCAGCGTCGAGACCGCGGGGGTGCGCCTCAAGGCGGTCCAGGCGCTCGTCCTCCGTGAGGGGCTCACCGCGCAGCCGGCGCGCCGTGACGCGCAGATCCGTGAGCGCGAGCAACACCAGGGCGACCGCGAGCGCCACGGACAGCACGCCGAAAATGTTGACAAACCCGTAACTCAACTCCACGTACTCGGCCCCGACCGCATGGGTGAACAGGGACTGCATACCGTGGGCGGTGGAATCCGGGAGGAAGAACCCGAAGCACAGCGTGATCGCCCATGAGGCCACCGCAGTGAGCATGCCCCGCCGGCTCATGGCGTGGGACGGGTAGCTGAGTGCGTCCCGACGGAACAGCGCCGCCGCGATGACGTGTAACAGCAGGATGGGCAGCCCGATCGCCGCCGCGTAGACCGGGGTGAGGGAGCCGAGCAGACCCGCGACGCCCCGGCCGAAGCCGACCCACAGGGCCAACGCCGCGGCCACCGCGATCATGATTACCGGGAAGGCGCCGGACAGCGCGGATCCCGGTCTGTGATGGGCGGACGCGGGATCGGAAGCACTCATACGTCCATCGTAGGGCGCGGTCCGTGTCGGGGCGGGCACGTACCGTGGGGTCATGAGCACCCACGACTTCCCGCAGGCCGTCCTCTTCGACCATGACGGCACCCTGGTGGACACCGAACCGCTGTGGGAACTGGGCAAGCAGCGGATCGTGGCCGCGCACGGGGGTGAATGGACCGAGCGGGACACCCAGGACACCCTGGGCAGGCCGCTCGCGACCACCGTGGAGCGGTTGAGCGCGCTGGGCGTACCGGGGTCGCTGGACGAGGTCTACCGCGAGTTCTACGGGGTGCTGCAGGCGGTGTTGGAGGAGAACCCGCCCACGTTCATTCCCGGGGTCGTACCTCTCCTGGAGGACCTGGACCGTGCCGGGATCCCCGCGGCGATCGTCACGAACGCGACCTCCGAGGTGGCCCGCTACACCGCGTCCCTGGCCCCGGACAACCTGTTCCGGGTGATCATCGGGGACCAGGAGGTGGCCCAGGGTGTCAGGCCCAAACCGGATCCGGACGCGTACCTCGAGGCCGCCAGGCGTCTGGGCGTGGCGCCCGGGGCGTGCGTGGTCGTGGAGGATTCGCCCTCCGGCGCGGCGTCCGGCGTGGCCGCGGGGATCACCACGGTCGTGGTCCCGGGGGTGCAGCAGGTCCTGCCCGGACCCGGCATCGTGCACGTGGCCGATCACGCGGCGCTCACCCTGGACTTCCTGCGCGGTCTGGCCCCTGCATAGCGCGGCGGCATCCCGACGACGCCGCCTCCGGCCCCGGGGTTCGCCGGTAAACTGGGGTCCCATATCCCACCCCCGATGCTTCCGAAAGGTGGCCATGACCTACCCCCTGGCTGTGCTCTTCGATCACGACGGCACCCTCGTGGACACGGAGCCCCAATGGGCGGCCGCCAAGCGCAAGGTCGCGCAGCGGTACGACCAGAGCTGGACCGTGGAGGACGATCACGCGACCCTCGGGGGGACCGTGCCGGATGCGGCCCGCAAATTCGTGGAACGCGGGGCCACCGATTCCGTCGAGGACATCACGCAGCAACTCGCCGAGCACGTGATCGACAGCATGGACGACCGTGTACCCTTCCTGCCCGGCATGCGCTCGCTGTTGAGCGAACTGAGCGAGGCCGGTATCCCGGCGGCGATCGTCACGAACGCGCTGAGCTCGGTCGCGGGGACCACCGCCGCTGGTGCCCCGGACGTGCTCACCCGGATCGTCTCCCAGGACGACGTGACCCGTCCCAAGCCGGATCCCGAACCGTACCTCACGGGTGCCGAACTGCTCGGGGTCGCCCCGCGGAATTGCGTGGCCATCGAGGACTCGGAACCGGGGGTGCGCAGTGCGGTTGCCGCGGGCATGACCGTGGTGGTCGTCCCGGGTGACAAGCCCGTCCCCGACGGCCCGCACCGGGTGTTCGTCAACGCGCACGAGGACGTCACCCTGGACTTCCTGCGCTCGCTCACTCCTCCGGAGTAGGCCCGCGGGCATGATGCCGGAACCGCCCCGACCCGAACCAGCAATAGAGAACTCCCGGTCCGATGACTCATCAGACCGGGAGTTCTCCACTGGGAAGCGCAGTTCCGCGAGCACCGTTCCACCCCGGGGTCGAGGTGGGACAGCGCTCGCGGCGACCCTCGCCGAGCGATCAGCGAGTGGGCTGACCCGCCCGGTTGTTCTCACGACGCCGCTGCGCCGCCGCCGTGGCGCGGTCCGGAACCCGGTCCGCCCCGTGGCCGCGCTGGGCGGAACCACCGCGGGCGGAGCGGGACGCGCCGGGGCGTGCGCTACCGGAGGCCGCGCCATCGACGCTGCCACCGCGGCGTCGTTCACTGGAGCGAGCCTGCGAACGCCCGTTCGAGGGACCGCGCCCGGCACCGGCGTCGCCGGAACGAGCACCGTTGCCGCGTCCGGCGGCCTGAGCGGAACCGCGACCGCGGCCCCGGCCCGAACCGCCACGGCCACCGCGGCGGGACCCGGAGGCACCCCCGCCGGAACGGGAAGCGGAAGGCGAGCCACCGGTCGCGCCGGTCGGGGTGGCACCCGGCGCAACGCGCTCGGCGCGCTCGCCCACGAGGTCCTTCACGACCTCGGAACCGGGTGCGACCTGGTCCACGCGGGGCGTGACACCGGCCTTTTTCATGAGCTTGTTGACGTCCGAGCGCTCCTCGGTGGTCGCGATCGTGATCACGGACCCGGAGGCGCCGGCCCGCGCCGTGCGGCCGGAACGGTGCAGGTAGGACTTGTGCTCGGCGGGCGGGTCGATGTGCACGACGAGTTCGACGTCGTCCACGTGGACACCGCGCGCGGCCACGTCCGTGGCCACGAGGACCCGCACGTCACCCGCGGAGAACGCGGCGAGATTGCGGTCCCGCGCGCCCTGGGACAGGTTACCCTGCAGGTCCACCGCGGGGATCCCGGCCTGACTGAGCTTCTTGGCCATCTTCTTGGCGCGGTACTTGGTGCGGGTGAACATCATCCGCCGACCGGTGCCCGACGCGAGGGTCTCGATCAGCGCTTGCTTGTGATCGCTGTCGGTGACCAGGACGTGGTGGTCCATGGTGGTCACCGCGGCCTGGGCGTTGTCCGCCGAGTGCAGCACCGGGTCCTTCAGGAACTTCTTGACCAGGATGTCCACGCCGTTGTCCAGCGTCGCGGAGAACAGCAACCGCTGGGAGCCCTTGGGGGTGCGGGACAGGATCCGGGTGACCACGGGCAGGAAGCCCATGTCGGCCATGTGGTCGGCCTCGTCCAGGACGGTCACGCGGACGTCGTCGAGCGTGAGCAGACCTTGCTTGATGAGGTCCTCGAGCCGGCCCGGGCAGGCCACGACGATGTCCACACCGCCCGCGAGCGCCTTCTCCTGGTGCTTCTGGGAGACACCGCCGAAGATCACGGTGGTGTTCAGCCCCGCGGCCTTGGCCAGGGGGGCCACGGTGCGATCGATCTGGGTCGCGAGCTCACGCGTGGGAGCCAGCACCAGGCCGGTGGGGCGGTTCGCCCGGCGGGCCACGCGGGACGAACCGGGGGCGAGTCCCGCGAGCCGGGACACGAGCGGCAGCGCGAACGCGACCGTCTTGCCCGAGCCGGTGCGGCCGCGGCCGAGCACGTCACGCCCGGACAGTGAATCGGGGAGAGTTTTCTCTTGGATGGGGAAAGCTTCCGTGATGCCCACGCGGGCGAGGTCAGCGGAAAGCGCCTCGGATACACCGAGGTCTTCAAAGGAATGAGACAAAGAACGTCTTTCAGGTTGGTCCGCGCGAAACGATTCCGCGCGCACGCGCCATGTTGGGGCGCGAACTGCGCGCCTCGGACCGGCGCGCCTCTACCCCGCAATGTGTACGGGGGAACCTGACCATTCTACACGCGTGCCGGAACACCCGTGACCCGCGGGTGTCGCCGCTACTCAGACCGCCGTGTACCCGCCATCCACCAGGAAGTAGCCCCCGGTGATGAAGGACGCGCCGTCCGAGAGCAGGAACGTGGTCAGCTGAGCCACTTCCTGCGAGGTGCCCAGCCGCCCCATGGGGTGCTTGTCGATCAGTTCCGACAGCATCTGCGGGGGCAGGTTCTTGAGCAGCGGGGTGTCGATGTAGGCGGGACCCACCGCGTTCACGCGTACGCCGCGTCGGGCGTAGTCCACGCCCGTCTGCTTGGTGAGACCCACCAGACCGTGCTTGGCCGCGGTGTACGCGCTGTTGCCCACGGCAGTGGCCACGGTGGAATGGATGGAGCCGATGTTCACGATGGCCCCTCCCCCGTGCTGTTCGATCACGGGCAGCTGGGCGTGCATCCCGTAGGCCACGCCGGTGAGATCGATCGCGAGCGTGCGCTCCCACGCCTCGATATCGGTCTCCCCGAGGGCCTCCATCTGCCCGCCCACGCCAGCATTGTTGACGGCGTAGTGCAGTCCGCCGTAGGTCTGCACCGCGAAGTCGACGGCGGCCACGGCGTCCTCGCGCTTGGAGACGTCCTGACGGATCCCGGCGGCGTCCCCGCCGTCCGCCATGATGGCCTGGACCACGTCGTCGATCCCGGTGGCATCGATGTCCGTGACCACCACCTTGGCGCCCTGCCGGGCCAGGTGTTTGGCAATGGCCTCACCGATACCGGAGGCGGCGCCGGTGACCAGCGCGACACGGGACGTGAACTCTGGCATGACAACTCCTGGCGTCGAATCCATGGGGACCGCTTCCAGTCTCACCCGTGTCGCCGCCGACCACCAGGGCGTGCGGCAATGAGTCAGGACGCCGTCACTCGTCGTCCTCCGCGGCCTTCTCCGCGTCCCGCTCCGCACGCAGCTTCTGGGCGGCCTCTTCCTCCTCCGCCTTCTGTTCGCGCACGACCTCGGTGAGCAGCTTGGTCATCTCCTTGGCCACACCCGCGGCGGACTGGGGGTTCTGCCCCGTGACGAGGCGCTCGTCCACCTGGACGTTCTCCTCCCAGTTGTCGGCGAGCTTGACCGTGGCACCCTGTTCCTCGAGCTTGTCCTGGAGCAGGTACGGCACCACGTCCTGCTTGCCCACGGCTTTCTCCTCCGCATTGGTGAACGCGGCCACCTTGCGCCCGGACAGCAACGCCACGCCCGTGCCGAGCTCCACGTCCACGAGGCCGGAGGGGCCGTGGCACACCGCGCCCACCACGCCACCGGAGTCGTAGACGGACGCGATGAGCTTCTGCAGGTCCGCGTCCCCGGTGAAGTCCCACATGGTGCCGTGCCCGCCCACGAGGTAGACGGCGTCATACTGGGAGGGGTCCACCACGGAGACCCGCGGCGTGTTGTAGAGGGACGCCTTGACGGTCTCATCCTGCGTGAACTCCACCTGGACGGGGTCGTCCTCCTGGACCTCGTCACGCGGGGGCTGACCCCCGGCAATCGAGGCGAAGTCCACGAAATAGCCGGCGTCCCGGAAGACCTTCCACGGGTGGGACGCCTCGGCCACGTTGTAACCGGTGGCCTCCCCCGTGTCTCCCAGGGTGTCCTGGCTGGTCAGCACCAGGAGGATCTTCTTCATGGTCTCGATGTCCATGGTTCTCCTTTCCGAGGGCGCGCGATGTGGCACCACAGTAGACATCGCACCGTGGGCGGCGTCCGTGCGTTCACTGTCGGCATGTTGCACCCACCCCGCCGCCGTGAAAAGGCCCGCTGTTAGGATGAACAGCGATCCCCGGTGGGTACCCAGGGCCCTGCTCCGCCCCCACCGCACTTCCCGACGAAAGGCTCAGTCATGCGCATTTCCAACGCCATTCTGCGCGGTGTCCCCGGCGCGTTCCTGCTCCAGTCCGGCTACGGCAAGCTCGGCATGGACGCCGAGTCCGCCGAGGGCCTCAAGCAGTTCGCCTCCACCGGTGTCCCCCAGTTCGCGGACTGGGACTCCCAGACCTTCACCAAGTTCATCGCCGGCACCGAACTGGCCCTGGGCACCGCCCTGCTGACCCCGTTCGTGTCCAAGCGCCTGGCCGGCGCGGGCCTGCTCGCCTTCAGCGCCGGGCTGCTGAGCATGTACTTCCGCAACTCGGACATGACCCAGGAGGATGGCATCCGCCCGTCCGAGCAGGGCCTGACGCTGTCCAAGGACGCGTTCCTGGCAGCCATCGGCGCGGCCCTCGTGCTGCAGAAGTAACGCAAGCACCACGCTTTCCCGACGACGCCGCAGTGGTCCGCCACTGCGGCGTCGTCGTCTTCCCTGCCGGGACCGCGCCCCCGGGACGCGCGCCGAGCTGCTACGTTAGTCAGCAATTCGCACCGTTGCTCACGGAAAGCTCCGTACCCCCATGGAAACCCTCCAACACAATCTGGACTTCGTTCGTGACCTGATCTGGGGGCCGTGGCTCCTGATCCCCCTGCTGCTGGGAACGGGGATATTCCTGACGTTCCGCTTGCGCGGCATCCAGTTCCGACTCTTCACCAAGGCCATGAGCCTGGGATTCGGGCGCCGTTCCCGGGCCACCGGGGAGAAGGGCGACATCTCCTCCTTCGCAGCGATGTCCACGGCGCTGGCCGCCACGGTGGGGACGGGCAACATCGTGGGTGTGGCAGCGGCCATGTCCATCGGCGGCCCCGGCGCCCTGTTCTGGATGTGGATCACCGCGCTGTTCGGCATGGCGTCCAAGTACGCAGAGTGCTTCCTGGGCGTGCGCTTCCGCACCCGGGACACCGCCGGTCAGCTCACCGGCGGACCGCAGGTATACCTGGCCCGCGGCATCCCCAATAAGTTCGGCCGCTTCCTGTCCGTGATGTTCGCTGTGTGCTGCGTGGTAGCCACGTTCGGGATCGGCAACATGACCCAGGGCAACGCGATCGCGTCCAACCTGGAACACACCTTCAACGTCTCCCCCGTGATCACCGCCGTGGTCCTGGCCGTGGGCACCGGGCTCGCCCTGCTGGGCGGGATCCAGTCGATCGCCAAGGTCACCACATACATGGTCCCGCTCATGATCGTGCTCTACATCGGTTCGGGGCTGTACATCATCGGCGTGAACTACCAGGGAATCCCCGAGGCGCTGCGCCTCATCTTCACCGGCGCGTTCACCCCCATGGGTGCCGCCGGCGGTTTCGTGGGCTCCACGGTGCTCATGGCCATCCAGATGGGTGCCGCCCGCTCCCTGTTCTCCAACGAGTCCGGCATGGGCACCGCCTCGATCGCCGCGTCCGTGGCGCAGACGAGCCACCCCGTGCGTCAGGGTCTCGTGTCCATGACCCAGACCTTCGTGGACACCCTGGTGGTCATCTCCATCACCGGTTTCGTGATCCTCACGACCGGGGTGTGGAACGGCGCGGACACCGCGACCATGACCTCCGTGGCGTTCTCCACGGGCCTGCCCGGTTCGTGGGGCGGGATCGTGGTCACCATCTGCCTGGTGCTGCTGGGTTACTCCACCGTCCTGGGGTGGGCGTACTACGGCGAGCGCAACGTGGAACGCCTCGCGGGGGCCCGAGCGGCCATCGTGTACCGCGTGATCTTCTCCCTCGCGGCCGGTCTGGGCGCCCTCGCCCCGCTCACGCTCGTGTGGTCCTTCTCGGACATCATGAACGGGCTCATGGCCATCCCCAACCTGATCGGGCTGATCATCCTCTCCGGCCTGGTGGTCCGGGAGACCAACCTGTATCTGAAGAACGATCCCAAGTTCAACGCCACGACCGATCAGATCGACGCGTTCATGGGCACCCACCCCGGTGCCCTGGACGCCCAGATCCACCACACGGTGGACCTCTCCTCGGCCAACCCGGCGCTGTCGGAGACGGGTACGCTGCCCGTGGTCCCGCCCGCCGAGTCCCCGCGCGCCGGGGCCGCTACCTGTGCGGCACCGGGGGGCGACGCCGCGGCGTCGTCCGCCGAGCGCGACTGACGGTCCCGCACCCCGGGGCTTTCGCCCCGGGGCATTCCCACACCGGGGCGTTCCCCGCGGGGTGCGGGCCGGGCCGAGCGGCGCTCTCGGCGGGCGCCAGCGACGTCGCGTGGCGAGAGCGCGCTCAGGTGCCGTGGGCGACGGGTGCCCGCTCAGGCGTCGTGGGCGAGGGGATCCTGCGCCGTGAGCTCCTGCACCTCGATGCTCTGCACGAGGGTGTGTGACTCGCCGGCGGCGAGCCGGACCGGGGAGCCCATCACGTTGCCCGCTTCCACGCACAGCATCTGCTGCCACTCGTCGTCCGCGAAGTCCGCCATGGCCACGGACTTGTCCGCCCAGGGGTTCCACACCACGGTGCTGTCCGAGCCCTCCTTGGTGATCACGAGGGTGCGACCGAGCTCGGGGTCGGAAACCCGCACCTCGCCGCGATGGGCGAACACGGCGTCGGTCTCGCCCGTGATCGTGAGTTCCCCGCTCTGGCGCCGCTGCTCCTTGGCCACCTTGTGGTAGTAGGAGACACCGTCGAGGCCGGTCACGCTCACGCGCCGGGAATCGCCCACGTGGAGGTAGCTGTGCAACGCCTCCTCGAAGTCGAAGATCCCGGTGCCGGTATTCGTCACGGTGAGCGCCATACGCAAGCGGGCGCCCACGGTGACCCGGAACCGGGCCTCGAACTCGTGGGGGAACGTCTCGCGCAGGTGTTCGGCCACGTCCGCGGGCGTGAGGGTGAACTCGGCGTAGGCGTGACCCTCGGTGTCCTCCCCCTGCTCGGCGAGCTGCCACTCGGTGATCCGCGCGAACCCGTGTGCGGGGTCCATGTCCCCCGTGCGCCCGGGGCCGAACCACGGGAAGCAGATGGGGACACCGCCGCGGACCGCTCTGCCCGTCTCGTTGTAGGAACGGGAAGAGACCCACAGCACGGGCTCGTGATCCTCCGGTGCCCACGACACCACGTGCGCGCCGTAGCTCAGGACGGATCCCGAGCCGTCGGCGCAGGACAGGGACAGGGGTTCCGGCAGTCGAGTCATGTCCCCAGCTTAAGCATGGGGTGCGTGCTGAACAGGGGGCCAGGTGTGTTCTATCGGGACGGGTGTTCATGCTCCACGGGGCGGGCCATCTCCTGCTTGAACCACTCGAAGGTCTGCCGGTGGGACTCCGTGCGGCGTACGAAGGCCCACGAGATTCCCAGCACCACGAGCCACGCGGCCACCGCGACCAGCCCCGTGGCGGTCTGGGGATCCGTGCTCAGCGCCCACGCCACGAACACGAAGAACGCGAGCACCACAGCGCACATCACCACGCCGCCGGGCATCTTGTACTCGGAGGTGGCGTGGCGCTCGGGGAACTTCGTGCGGTAGCGGATGTAGGAGGTCAGGATCATGGACCACACGAACACGAACAAGAGGGACGCCACGGACGTGATCAGCGTGAACGCCTCGATGATCGAGTCCCCCGCGTAGAGCACGGGGATGGTCAGCAGCAGGATGCCCGCCGTGAGGTACAGGGCCCGCACGGGTACGCCCACGCGGTTGAGCCCCTTGAAGATCCCGGGTGCGCTGCCCTCCGCGGAGAGACCGAACATCATCCGGGACGTGGAGAACACCCCGGAGTTGGACGAGGACATCGCGGAGGTCAGCACCACGAAGTTCACCACGGACGCGGCGCCCGCGAGCCCGGCCAGCGCGAACATGGCCACGAACGGGGACTGCTCGGGGTTGATCGAGCGCCACGGGGTGACCACCAGGATGGCCAGGAGGGATCCCACGTAGAAGATGAGGATGCGCACCGGGACGGAGTTGATCGCCCGGGGAAGGGTCGTGCGGGGATCACGGGCCTCGGCCGCGGTGGTGCCCACGAGCTCGATGCCCACGAACGCGAAGACCGCGATCTGGAACCCCGCGACCACGCCCATGGCGCCGTTCGGGAACCACCCGCCGTCGTTCCACAGGTTCGCGAGCTGGGCGGTGTGCCCGTCCGGGGATGCGAAGTGGGTCAGCGCCATGATCGCGCCCACCACGATCAGGGCCAGGATGGCCACGATCTTGATGAGCGCGAACCAGAACTCCATCTCCCCGAAGTTCTTCACGCTCACGGCGTTGAGCAGGAACACGATGAGGACCACGAGGACGGTGGGCAGCCACAGCGGGACGGCCGCCCACCAGAACTGGACGTAGCCCGTGATGGCCACGAGCTCGGCGACCGCCGTGACGATCCAGCAGAACCAGTAGGACCAACCCACGAAGAACCCCGCCCACGGGCCGATCAGATCGGCGGCGAAGTCCGCGAAGGTCTTGTAGCGCAGATTGGACAGCAGCAGCTCGCCCATGGCGCGCATCATGAAGAAGAGGAAGAAACCGATCACCACGTAGATGAACACCACGGCCGGGCCCGCCAGGGAGATGGTGCGCCCCGATCCCATGAACAACCCGGTGCCGATCGCACCGCCGATCGCGATCAGTTGGATGTGTCGATTGCTCAGGCCCCTGCTGGGCTCGGAGTGCGTGTGCGGCGGCGACACCGCGGTGGAGCTGTTCGTCATGGAGTCAGAGGGTACTCCCGGGCGGGCGCCCAACCGTAGCGGGGCCTGCGCCCGGGTGTCGGGAACAGCTGAGGCCCGAAACGGCAGGTGATCCGCGGATCACATGCCGTTTCGGGCCCTGGCTGTTCAGCGCCGTCGGGACCGAGGGCCCCGACAAGCTCGGCGAGCGGGCGGAGCGGCGGTCAACGCACGCGCTGCGCCCGGTCCGGGCGTCCGGAGTCGGTGGAGACGTAGCTGTCGATGGCCCCGGGGCGGCCCTCCATGAACCCGTCGATCTGCAGCTTGTCCGCGCGCAACTGCGGGTCGTTGCGCAGGTAGTGCTTGGTCTCGCGGGCGATCAGCCCGGAGAGGATGAGCAGACCCAGCAGGTTGGGCAGCGCCATGAGCCCGTTCATGAGGTCCGCGAAGGACCACACGATGGCCAACGGCACGCTGCAGCCCACGAACACGATCAGCGAGAAGAACACGCGGTACGGCATCACGGACCTGCGGCCGAACAGGCGCTCCATGCAGCGCTCGCCGTAGTAGGCCCAGCCCAGGATCGTGGAGTACGCGAAGAGGATCAGGCCCAGGGTCACGATCAGGTGGCCCCACCCGCCGGGCAGCCCATGGCTGAAGGCGTCCCCGGTCATGGTGGCCGCGAAGTCCTTGCCCTGGTCCCACACGCCGGTGGTCACGATCACGAGGCCCGTGCAGGTCACCACGATGATGGTGTCGATGAACGTCTGGGTCATGGACACCAGACCCTGACGGACGGGGTGAGTGGTCTGCGCGGCCGCTGCGGCGATGGCCGCGGACCCCATGCCGGACTCGTTGGAGAAGATGCCGCGGGCCACACCCATCTGCACCACCAGGATGATCGCGGATCCGGCGAAGCCGCCCACCGCGGAGTGCCCCGTGAAGGCCGTGCTGAAGATGCTCCCGAACGCCGCGGGAACGGACTCGATGTTGACCGCCAGGATGTAGAGCGCGCCCAGGACGTAGAAGACAATCATGATAGGCACGAGCGCGGCGGTGACCTTGCCGATGGACTTGATCCCGCCCACGAGCACGAGCAGCGTCAGCGCCGCGAGCACGAGGCCCGTGACCCACACGGGCACACCGAAGGAGGACTCCACGTTCGCGGAGATGGAGTTGCCCTGGGTCATGTTGCCGATCCCGAAGGACGCGAGCACCGCGGCGATCGCGAAGAACAGGGAGAGGAACTTGCCGAAACCGTTGGGGATCCCGCGGAACAGGTAGTACTGCGGACCGCCGGAGATCTCGCCCTTGGCGTCTCGGGTGCGGAACCGCACGCCCAGGAAGGCCTCCGAGTACTTGGACGCCATGCCCAGCACGCCCGTGACCCACATCCAGAACAGGGCGCCGGGGCCGCCGATCGAGATGGCCGTGGCCACGCCCACGATGTTGCCGGTACCCACGGTCGCGGCGAGCGCCGTGGTCAATGCCTGGAACTGGGAGACGTCACCGCCGGGGGCGTCCTTGTCCTTGCGTTCGAACAACGCGAGGCGCAGTGCGGGGATCAACTTGGTGATCTGCAGTCCGGACAGCCGGATGGTCAGGTAGATGCCCGTTCCGAGCAGCAGCGGGATCAGGAGGAACGGCCCCCACACGAACCCGCCGATCGTGTCGAGAATGGATTGGAGCGAATCGAGCATGAAGGTGTCTCTCGTTCAACTGGGGCAGGATGCCACGGACGGTGTGTGAACAATGTCACTGTCCCGGACAGTGAACCACATCCCGCGCGGTTCCGGGCCCGTCGGCGCGCGGAGCGGGGGCCATGTCGCACGGCTCGCGGGACGACGCCGCCGGGTCCGGGCATTCACCCGACGGGCGACACCGCCGGGTCGGGACATTCGCCCTCCGGACGACGCGGCCGGGACGTCCGCCCGACGAACGACGTTGCAGCGCCGGGTGATTCACCCGACGGGCGTCCCCTGCCGGCGCGCCGTGAGGACCAGCCCCACGGAGATCATGGCGCACGCCGCCATGCTCAGCACCATGGGCACCGCGGTGTACTCCCCGCCGAGGCCCGTGAGGGGCGTGACGAGCCCGGCCAGGATGAACTGGGCCATGCCCACCACGGCAGAACCTGTGCCGGAGAGGTGCAGCCGTTGGGCCTGGCGCTGGGCCATGGCCACGGCGTTGCCCAGGACGAGTCCCATGCAGGACTGGGCCAGGAACAACAGCACCAGGGTGATCGTTCCGATCACGCCCAGCACCACCAGGACCATGTTGAGCACGGAGAAGGTTGCGAGTCCCGTGACCCCCACGAGCAACAGGAAGGAGGGGTCCCGACTGCCCACGAGCTTGGTGTTGACCACTCCCATGGTGATCGAACCGCACGCGTTGATCGCGAAGATCACGGAGTAGACCAGGGCGCTGAAGCCCAGCACGTTCTGGATCACGAACGAGGACGCGGAGATGTAGGAGAACAGCGCACCGAACGCGAAGGCGAAGCTCAGGGCGTAGAGCGTGAAGTGCCGATCACTGATCATCTGCCGGGCGTTGCGCAGGATGCGCCCCAGCCCGCCCCGCGAGCGTTGCCCCGGCGGGAGGGTCTCCGGCACGATGAACACGGAGCACGCGAGCATCACGGCCCCGAAGATCGCGAGCACCCAGAACACCACGCGCCAGTCGGCCACGGTCGCGATCACACCGCCCGCGAGCGGTGCGACCACGGGTGCCAGGGACGTGATGAGTGCGAGCACCGAGTACAGCTGGGCCGCGCGGTGGCCGTGGGCGATGTCCGAGACCACGGCCCGGGCGATCACCACGCCCGCCGCCCCGGCGAGACCCTGCACGAACCGCAGGGCGAGCACCCAGTGGATGTCCGGGGCCACGATGATCCCCACGGACGCGAGCAGGAAGATCAGGTTCCCCGTGACCATGAGTCTGTGCCGCCCCAGCACGTCCGAGAGCGGGCCCAGCAGGAATTGCCCCAGCGCCATGCCCACCATGTACGCGGTGAGGGTCAGCTGGATCATGCTGGCCGGGGAGCCGAACCACTCGCCCATCTCCGGCATGGACGCGAGGTACATGTCCGTGGCCAGCGGGCTCACGGCGGAGAGGATGCCCAGGGCGCCCACGAGCACGATCCAGTCCAGGCGCGGGCTCAATCCCAGTCTGCTGCGACCGGGCTCGGGGAACGCGGGGTTCTGGGTCATGCGGGCTCTCCTGGCACGCGCCTGGGCGCTGAGGGGTGGGCGGGTTGTTCAAATAGTAGGTGCCGCGGGTCACCCGATCCCCTCCTGTAACGCCCCCCGCGCCTAGGATGATCCACGATGGAATCCAGCGATCGCACCCCTGACACGTCCGCGCACGACGCGGCCCTCCCGGACTCCCCGGGCAGCGCCCCGGAGGCGTCCCCGGCCCCCGAACACCGCACCGAACAGCCCGCCGAGGCCCGTGCGGCCGGTGCCGCGCCGTCGTCATCCGAGCACACCGATGCCGATGCCACCCCGACGAACGACGGCGCACCGACTAACGCCGGCGCTCCGACGGGTCCCGCCGCGGCGACCGGCGGTGCCCCCGCGGGCGTGGCGTTCCCGCGGCAGCCGTACTCGTTTGTGCGCCGCGGTGACCGGTTGTCCCCCAAGCGCCAGAAGGCGTGGGGCGAGCATGCGGACGAGTGGGTCCTGGACATCCCCCGCGTCATGACCGACACCTCCGTGGATCCGGCCTACCGACTGGACAGGGAGGCCGTGTTCGGCCGTGTGGCACCGGTCGTCGTGGAGGTGGGCTCGGGCCTGGGCGAGGCCATCGTGGCCCATGCGGCGGCCCACCCAGAGCTGGACCACCTGGCCGTGGAGGTCTACAAGCCCGGTGTGGCGGATCTACTCATGAAGGCCGCCCAGGCCGGCGTGACCAATGTGCGCGTGGCGCAGGCCAACGCCCCCGAGGTGCTCGAGCACATGCTGGAACCCGGTTCCGTGCACGAACTGTGGGTCTTCTTCCCGGACCCGTGGCACAAGACCCGCCACCACAAGCGGCGCCTGGTCTCCCCCGGTTTCGCCGAACTGGCCGCCCGCGTCCTGGAACCGGGTGGACTGTGGCGGTTGGCCACGGACTGGCAGGAGTACGCGGTGGTGATGCGCGAGGTCCTGGACGGCGCGGACGCGGACTTCGAGAACGTGCATCCGGGTCCGCTCGCGGACGACGAGCACCCGGACGCCGGGTGGGCCCCGCGCTGGGAGGGCCGGATCCTCACGAGTTTCGAACGCAAAGCCACGGAAGCCGGGCGGATCCCGCGGGACCTGACCTACCGCCGTCGTTAGCCAGACCCGGGGCGAACCGGTCCGGGGGCCTACTGTGGGAAGGTCCCTGACCGACCGACCCGCAGGAGTCCCGGTGTCCTCTAGTACACGACCGTCCCACCCGTCGGACGCGGAGCCCGAGCCCTCGCCACGCGGGGGCGCCCGCAAACCGGCGAACCGCAAGGACGCCACGCGCTCGTTCCTCGACGAGATCAACTACCCCCACAACATCCACCCGGCCGTGGTGCCGGGCGTGTCCGTGGAGGACCAGAAGGTGCGCTACGGAATCGACAAGATCGTGGTGGGCGTGGCCGGCGGGTTGATCGTCGCGTTCATCGGGTGGGGTGTCGTGGACACCGCGTCACTCACGGCCGTGTCCGGTGCGGCGCTGAACTGGACGATGCTCAACATGGGGTGGGCGTTCAACGTCCTGGCGATCGGGCTGTTGCTCTACCTGCTGTACATCGCGGTGTCCCGCTACGGGCGGATCCCGCTGGGCCTGGACGGGGACCGGCCCGAGTACTCCACGGCGTCGTGGGCGGCCATGCTGTTCGCGGCGGGGATCGGGATCGGGATCATCTTCTTCGGCCCTTTCGAGCCCATGACCTACTTCCTGTCCCCGCGCCCGGGTTCCGCGGACCCCGGCACGGTGGACGCCATGAAGAAGGCCTCCGCGCAGGCCGCGCTGCACTGGGGGCTCAACGCGTGGGCCATCTACGGTCTCGTGGGCGTGGCGGTGGCCTACACGTCCTACCGGCGCGGACGCGTTCCACTCATGAGTTCCGTGTTCGCACCGTTCTTCCACAACGGCAACACCGACAACCTGGCCGGCCGGATCATCGACATCCTGGCGATCCTGGCCACCCTGTTCGGCACCGCGGCGTCCCTGGGCATCGGTGCCCTGCAGATCGGGCGCGGTGTGGAGATCTTCACGGGTCTGGGCCCCTCGGGCAACGCCGCGGCGGTCGTCATCATCGCGGTGCTCACCGCGGGGTTCATCGCCTCGGCGGTCTCGGGCGTGGCCCGCGGGATCCGATGGTTGTCCAACATCAACATGGTCCTCGCCGTGGGTCTGGCACTGTTCTTCTTCGTCCTGGGACCCACCACGTTCCTGCTCAACTTCGTGCCCTCCGTGATCGTCACGTACTTCGCCGAGCTGCCCACCATGCTGTCCGCGTCCATGTCGGACGGCCCCGAGATGCAGGCGTTCCTGTCCTCGTGGACCACGTTCTACTGGGCCTGGTGGGTCTCCTGGGCACCCTTCGTGGGGGTCTTCGTGGCCAAGATCTCCCGGGGCCGCACCATCCGCCAGTTCATCCTGGGGGTGCTGTTCATCCCCTCGTCCATCGTGGTGATGGCCTTCACGGTGCTTGGCGGGACCGCCATCCACCAGCAGATGCAGGACCACGCGGTCGCCCCGGACGGCACCGCGCAGACCCTGCCGGCCCCGGAAGAGATCTTCTTCACCGTCCTGGACGGCATGCCCGCGGCCGGCATCATGGCGGGAATCGTGGTGCTCATGCTGGCCATCTTCTTCATCACCACCGCGGACTCCGCCTCCGTGGTGACGTCCCAGATGTCCCAGCGGGGCAACCCGAACCCCAAGCGGCGGATCACCGTGTTCTGGGGACTGTGCATGGCCGGGATCGCCGTGGTGATGTTGTTGATCGGCGGACAGAACGCACTCACGGGTCTGCAGAACCTGATCACCGTCACGGCCCTGCCGTTCACGCTGATCATGTTCGCCATGGCCGTGGCCTTCCACAAGGACCTGCGCCGGGACCCCATGGTCATCCGCGAGCAGTACTCGCGCTGGGCGGTGGACAAGTCCGTACGCCACGGCATCGACGAGTACGGGGACGACTTCACGTTCTCGGTGGAACGCGCCCCGGACAGCAAGTGGGCGGCGGGCGCGGACTTCGACTCGAGCGCCCCGGAGGTCACCGAGTGGTACCGGCGCACGGACGAGGACGGCAACCCCGTGGCCTACGACTACGAGACGGGCGAGTTCACCGATTCGCACGACGTCGTACACCCCGGCGAGCGCGCGGCAGCGCCTAGGGTGGAACCCGACGCACCCTCCACGGACCCCGAGAGAAAGTAGCCCCGCATGTTGTTCCTGGCCCGCATGGACGTGGTCTTCCCGGAATCGATGACCGACGAGACCAAGGCTGATTACCAGCACCGCGAGAAGGCCTACTCCGGTGAACTCCAGCGCACGGGTGTCTTGAAGGGCATCTGGCGCGTGGTGGGCGAGTACGCCAACTACTCGATCTACGACGTCGAGGACAACGACGAGCTGCAGACCGTCCTGTCAGGGTTCCCCATGTTCGCGTACATGGACGTCAAGGTGACCCCGCTGGCCAAGCACCCCAATGCCACCACGGACGACTTCTTCGACGGCAACACGATCCAGGAGTAGTCCTTCGCGGTACCCCCGGGTGACGAGATCCCTGCGGCCCCTCCCGAGAGGAGCCGCGGGGATCTCGCCGTTCGCGGGTCGTCTACTTCTGCGAGCCGCGCCGCTTCGTGGTCGACGACGACGTCGCATCCCGCCGCGCGGACGCCGCGTCCCGGCCCGGGGCCGTATCCCGGCCCAGTATGGCGTCCCGGCCGGTGGCCGCAGCCTCGGGCTTGGCCGGGCGGTAGAGCATGAGCGCCTGGGACACTTTGCGGGGTGAGCGCCGGGTGCCACGGGCCATACGCACCACATCCCCGGCGGAACCGGCGGTAAAGATCATGTCCCGCTCCTGCCGCGCCCGGCGCTCCCGTTCGAGTTCCTCGGACAGTTCCGTGACCCGGGTCTGCAGCGCCTGCACCTGGTTCTCGAGCTGGATGATGCGCTTGATCCCTTCGAGGGACACGCCCTCCTGGGAGAACTCCTGGATCTGACGCAGTTTCTGCACGTCCAGCTGGGAGTACCGGCGGGCCCGCCCGGAGGCCCGGGACGGGGTCACGAGACCCATGCGGTCGTACTGGCGCAGGGTCTGGGGGTGCATGTCCGCGAGCTCCGCGGCCACCGAGATCACGAACACTGGCTGGGTGAAGTCGATGGCCATGTCAGAGCGCCGCCTCCTCGCTCAGGTTCGCCCGGGGGTCGAAGTCCTCGGTGGCCCGCGCGAACTCCTGCAGTGCTTCCCGTGCGGCATCGTCCAGATCTGCCGGGAACTGGATCTGCACCGTTACGATCATGTTGCCCGTGGTGGACCCGGACGTGAAGCCCTTGCCCTTGACACGCATCCGGTGCCCGGATGACGTCCCCGCGGGGACCCGCACGGTCACATGGCCCTCGTCCAGCGTGGGCACCTGCACGGTGGTCCCGAGTCCGGCCTCCGCAGCGGTCACCGGGATGTCCACGTGCACGTCCTGGCCCTCGCGGGTGAAGAACGGGTGCTCCTTGACCTTGACGGTCACGAAGAGGTCCCCGTTGCCGCCCGGGCCGGTGTGGCCCTTGCCCGCGATCTTCAGCCGCTGACCGTCCTTGACACCCTTGGGCACGCGCACCGTGGTGGTCTGACCGTTGCCTCGGCGCAGCTTCACCGTGGTGCCGTTGTACGCCGAGCGCAGCGGGATGGTGGTGGTCGTGTGGATGTCCTCGCCCTTGGCGGGCGGGGCCTGGTAGCCGCTGAAGCCACCCTGAGCGCCGAACCCGGACTGGCCGCCGAAGCCGCCGCCCTGGCCCCCGCCGAACTGGGCGAAGATGTCCTCGAAACCGCGGCCACCGCCGCTGGAGGTGGTGTAGCGCCGTCGGCCGCCACCGCCGTTGAAGATGTCTCCGAAGATGTCCTCGAAGCCCGCTCCGCCGGCGCCGCCGGCACCCCCCGGACCGCCAGCCGTGAAGCGCGCGCCGGAGCCCATGGCCCGGATCGCGTCGTACTGCTCACGCTCCTCGGGGTCCGAGAGCACCGAGTTCGCCTCGGTGATGTCCTTGAACCGTTTCTCCGCAGCCGCATCCCCGGGGTTCTGGTCCGGGTGGTACTTGCGGGCCAGCTTGCGGTACGCCTTCTTGACGTCGGCTTGGGATGCGTCCTTGGAGACGCCCAGGACGCTGTAGAAGTCCTTGTCAATCCAGTCCTGACTGGCCATGACGCCTCCTTTCTCTTCGATGTGCTGTGATACGGCTCGGGGCGGGTCCCGTCATGTGGACCCGCCCCGAGTTCATGGTGTCGCTACGGCTGCGTCGCCACGGCCACCTGGGCCGCTCGGACGACCTTGTTGCCCACTTTGAAGCCCGAGCGCAGCACCATGGACACATGATCCGGTGCCACGTCCTGCGTGGGCTGCTGCAGAACGGCCTCGTGGATGTTCGGGTCGAAGACCTCACCCACCTCGCCGATCCGCGTGAGCCCCTTCTTGGTGAGGGCCTCCTCAAGCTTCGCGGCGATCGCCGCGAACGGGCCCTCCTCGAGGTCCCCCGCCTTGCGGGCGGCGTCGACGTCGTCCAGGACCGGCAGCAGCGCGGTGATCATCTCGCCGGAGACGAAGTCCCGCAGCTGATCCTTCTCCCGCGCGGTGCGGTTCTTGAAGTTCACGAACTCCGCCTGCAGCCGACGCAGGTCCTCGAGGCGCTCGTCCGCGAGCTTCTGCGCGGCGGACTCGCCCGCCGGGGCGGCGTCGTCCTGCGACGACGCCGCGTCCGCGGCCTGCGTGTCCCCGGCCTGGGCGTCCTGGGACTGAGGGGTGTCCAGGATGTCGTCCACGGTCAGCCCCTCACCGCCCTCGGAACGCTCGGTGCCGGTGGAGTCCTGAGCTGAATGATCCGGGTCCTCCGGCACGGACTCGCCGTGACCCTTGGTGTTCTCGGAATCGCTCATGCTCACTTCCTCCCGTTCTTACCGTCTTCGTCGTCCACGACCTCGGCGTCGACGATGTCGTCGTCGTCCTTGGCCTGCGCACCCTGAGCGCCCTCGGCGCCCGGCTGGGCACCGGCGGCACCCTCGCTCTGGGCCTGGGCGTACAGCGCCTCACCGATCTTGGTCTGGGAGGCCTGCAACTTCTCGAACGCGGTCTTCACGGCGTCGTCGTCGTCGCCCTCGAGGGCGGACTTCACGGCGTCGACGTCGGCCTGGACCTCGGTCTTGACGTCCTCGGGGATCTTGCCCTCGTCGTCGTTGAGCAGCTTCTCCACGGAGTACGCCTGCTGTTCCGCGTTGTTGCGACGGTCGGCGGCCTCACGGCGCTGCTTGTCCGCGTCGGCGTTCGCCTCGGCGTCCTTGACCATGCGGTCGATGTCCTCCTTGGACAGCGAGGTACCGCCCGTGATGGTCATGGACTGTTCCTTGCCCGTGCCCTTGTCCTTGGCGGACACGTGCACGATGCCGTTCGCGTCGATGTCGAACGTGACCTCGATCTGCGGCATGCCGCGCGGGGCCGGGGCGATGCCCGTGAGCTCGAACGTGCCCAGGTTCTTGTTGTCCCGGGTGAACTCGCGCTCGCCCTGGAAGACCTGGATGGACACGGACGGCTGGTTGTCCTCCGCGGTGGTGAAGGTCTCGGACCGCTTGGTGGGGATGGCCGTGTTGCGCTCGATGAGCTTGGTCATCACGCCGCCCTTGGTCTCGATGCCCAGCGACAGCGGGGTCACGTCGATCAGCAGCACGTCCTTGCGGTCGCCCTTGAGCACACCGGCCTGGATCGCGGCGCCGATGGCCACGACCTCGTCCGGGTTCACGCCCTTGTTGGGGGCCTTACCCGCGAGCTCGGTGACCTTCTCGACCACGGCGGGCATACGGGTGGAACCACCCACGAGCACCACGTGATCGATGTCGGAGACGTTGATCCCGGCCTCGGAGATGACGTCCTTGAACGGCTTCTCGGTGCGGGCCAGCAGGTCCTTGGTGAGGTCCTCGAACTTGGCACGGGAGAGCTTCTCGTCCAGGTGCACGGGGCCCTCGGGGGTCACGGACAGATACTGCAGGGAGATGGTCGTGGAGGACGCGGAGGACAGTTCCTTCTTGGCCTGCTCGGCCGCCTCCTTCAAGCGCTGCAGGGCGATCTTGTCCTTGGACAGGTCCGCACCGGTCTTGGACTTCACCTGCTCCAGCAGCCAGTCCACGATGCGCTGGTCCCAGTCGTCGCCACCGAGGCGGTTGTCACCGGCGGTGGCGCGGACCTGGATGGTGGAGAAGTCGTCCTCGTCCTTGCCGACCTCCAGCAGGGAGACGTCGAACGTGCCGCCACCGAGGTCGAAGACCAGGATGAGCTCGTCCTCCTTGCCCTTCTCCAGACCGTATGCCAGGGCCGCGGCGGTGGGCTCGTTGACGATGCGCAGCACGTTCATGCCGGCGATCTCACCGGCCTCCTTGGTGGCCTGGCGCTCGGCGTCGTTGAAGTACGCGGGAACAGTGATCACGGCATCCGTGACCGTGTCGCCCAGGTAGGACTCGGCGTCCGCCTTGAGCTTCATGAGCGTACGGGCGGAGATCTCCTGCGGGGTGTACTTCTTGCCATCGATCTCGGTGGTCCAGTCCGTGCCCATGTGGCGCTTCACGGAGGCCACGGTGCGGTCCACGTTGGTCACGGCCTGGCGCTTGGCCACGTCGCCCACGAGGGTCTCGCCGTCCTTGGAGAAGGCGACAACGGACGGGGTGGTGCGATTGCCCTCGGCGTTCGCAATGACGACGGGCTCGCCGCCTTCCAGTACGGATACCACGGAGTTAGTGGTACCGAGGTCGATTCCTACTGCACGAGACATGTTCTATCCCTTCGTTGTTCCGATGCGGTCCGGGACGGGCACCGATGCGGCCCGTCCGTGAACCTTCAAGACTTGAGCTTTCGAGACTCAAGTTTACACCTTGAGCTACTCTTGTCAACCTAAGTTGAGTCGCAACGGCTCAAGTATCTGCACACCGCGTCTCGCCCGAGCTGCCGGGAATTCCACAGCAATTCGGGGGTGGACACTTAGCCGCGTTACACTGAGGGGTTTGTACGCCCAGGGCGAAACATGCCGGGCCCGCACTGCCCCCGACCCCTCCAGGAGCGCCACCACACCACACGAGCTCACCGATCACCCACCGCCGCAGTCAGGAGAACTGTCTTGAGCACGCCACCGCATTCCACGAAACGAGACCCATCGTCCACCCCGCCCGAAGACCACACCACCCAGGGGTCGACCGCGCGCAGCAGGTCCCGTCAGATCATTGACGAGCTCACCTACCCGCACGGCATCCACCCCGCGCTCGTCCCCGGTGTGGGCGTGGAGGACCGCAAGGTGCGCTTCGGCACCGACAAGGCCGTCTTCATCATCACCGCCCTGCTGATCGTGGGCTTCATCCTGTGGGGCATCCTGGACACCGACAGCCTCACGAGCGTGTCGAGCACCGCGCTCGCGTGGGTCACAGCCAACACGGGGTGGTTCTTCATCCTGTTGTCCACCGCGGCGGTGCTGTTCATGCTGTTCATCGGTTTCACGCGCACCGGGCGGATCAAGCTCGGCCGTGACGACGAGGAACCCGAGTACTCGTTCTTCTCGTGGCTCGCGATGCTCTTCGCCGCGGGCATGGGCATCGGCCTGATGTTCTACGGGGCGTTCGAGCCCATGTCCTACTTCGAGGGCGGCATCCCCGGCTTCTCGCACGTCTCCGAGCCGGGCCAGGACTCCATGGTGGTCTACTCCCTGGCGCAGTCCGCGTTCCACTGGGCCCTGAACCCGTGGGCGATCTACGCCGTCGTCGGTGTCTCCGTGGCCTACGGCGCCTACCGCCGCGGCCGCGCACCCCTGATCTCGCGGGTGTTCACCTCGTTGCTCGGCCACAAGCGCGTGGACGGGCCCCTGGGCAAGCTCATCGACGTCTTCGCGATCTTCGCAACCCTCTTCGGCACCGCCGCCTCGCTCGGCGTGGGCGCCATGCAGATCGGTTCGGGCATCACGATCTTGGGCGGGGTCGGCCCGCTGGGCAACAACGCCCTAATCGGGATCATCGCCGCGCTGTCCGTGTGCTTTGTCATATCGGCCGTGTCCGGGGTCTCCCGGGGTATCCGTTACCTCTCGAACATCAACCTGACGCTGGCCTTCGTGCTCGCGCTGTTCGTGTTCTTCGTGGGCCCCACCGTCTTCCTGCTCACGCTGATCCCCTCCACGTTCTCCACCTACATCTCCGAGTACCTCTTCATGACCGGACAGTCGGCCGCGTGGGGTCCTGACAGCGCCGAGTTCTCCAACACCTGGACCGTGTACTACTGGGCGTGGTGGCTTTCCTGGTCCCCGTTCGTGGGCATGTTCATCGCCAAGATCTCGCGCGGGCGTTCCATCCGCCAGTTCGTGACCGTGGTCCTCGTGGTCCCGGCCTCCGTGTGCATCCTGTGGTTCATCGTCTTCGGCGGCGCCGCAATGTACTTCTCCAAGAACGGCGCGGACCTCTCCGTGGCGGACGGCGCCGAGTCCATGCTGTTCGCACTGTTCGACCAGCTTCCGCTGACCGGTGTCACCTCGGTGCTAGGCATGATCGTGATCGGCATCTTCTTCGTGACCAGCGCGGACTCCGCGTCCGTGGTCATGGGCACCATGACCCAGCGCGGGCGGCCCAGCCCCAGCAAGTGGATCGTGATCTTCTGGGGTGCGTGCCTCGCGGGCATCGCGATCGTGATGCTCCTCGTGGGTGGCGACGACGCCCTGGCCGGCATGCAGAACCTCGTGATCGTCTCCGCGCTGCCGTTCGCGGTCATCATGGCCGTGATGATGGTCGCCCTCTACCGGGACCTGCGCAACGACCCGGCCACCCTGCGCACCCGCTTCGCGGTGTCCGCCGTGGAGAAGGCCGTGTCCGCGGGTCTCGCCGAGCACGGCGACAACTTCGCCCTGCAGGTGGAGCACGCCGAGGGTCACCGCGCCGCGGGCAACACATTCGACTCCCACGATCCGGCGATCACCGAGTGGTATCGCCAGACGGATGAGAACGGGGATGAGACCGACTTCGCGTACAAGTCGGCGTGGGTCTCCTCGGCCGCCGACGACATCGCGGACGGCACCCCCGAGGGCGAGGCCCCGTGGGAACAGACCACGCCGAAGCACCGCAACGACCAGTGACACCGATGGCCCGCTGAACCGGGCCCCCCTCCCGAACGCGGGGTGCACGTCATGGGACGCGCACCCCGCGTTCGCGTACCGGGACACCGTTTGGTCCCGCACGGCCACGCTGCGTACGTTGGTGCGCATGAACGACGGCCCACCACGATCCCCCGATCCGGATCCCGATTCCCGGCCCCGGCCCATGAGCCCATCGGGAGACGGGCCCGACGACGCCGCGCGCGAGCACGCGCCCGGCGCCCCCGGCACGGGCGGGGCGAGCGGGAAGGGGACCCAGCAGCGTCGTGCGTCGCTGTCCCTGGAGACGATCGTGGACACCTCGATCGCGGTACTGGACCGCGAGGGGTCGCGGCGCCTGACCCTGCGCGGGCTCGCGACCGAGCTCAACAGCGGCGTGGCGAGTCTCTACTGGTACACCACCGGCAAGGACGACCTCATGGCCCTGGTCACGAGCGAGGTCCTGGGCCGCGCGCTGGGCCAGTTCCACGCGCTGTGCGGGGACGGCGAGCCGGGGCCGGAGGAGTTCGAGGCCTTCCCGGCACCCAGGGCGGATCCCCGTACGAGCGCGGCCACGGCGCAGGCCCTCGAGGAACTGCGGTGCCTGTGCCTGTGCTTGTTCTCCCAGATGCGCGAGCACCCGTGGCTCGCCGGGCAGCTGCTCAGTACCGCCCGCAGCGAGGAGAACGCGTTGCGCACGTGGGAGTGCGCGGGACAGTTGCTGCAGCGCATGGAGCTCGACGCCGAACAGCGGTTCTACGCATCCCTCGCCGTGGCCAACTACGCGTTCGGAACGGGCGCGGGAATCGCCCACCGTCACAACCGGCCCGCCGCGGAGGAATCCGCCCGGCAGGTGCACGAAAAGCTGGAACGGGCGGGCCATTCGGGGCCGGGGATGCTCCCTGTGGTGCGTGCCATGCTGGGCTCGTTCGGTGACCACGACGACCGCTCGGAATACATCGCGGGCCTGGAACTGCTGCTCGCGGGCATCGAACGTCAGACGTGGGGTGGCTCCTCGACACCTTGAGGCCACTCACGGGGAACGGATTTTTCGTACAGTGGAGGTCATGTTCTCCATCGTCACGGTTTGCACGGGCAACATCTGCCGCTCGCCCATGGCCGAGGCCCTGCTGCGATCCGAGCTCACCGACGCCGGTCTCGCGCAGCGCGTCCGCGTCAGCTCGGCGGGCATGAGTGACGAGGAACACGGCAACCCCGTGGATCCCCGCGCCCGCACCGTCCTGAACAGGAACCACCTGGAACTGCCCGAGCATCAGGCACACAAGATCACGGACGCCGAGCTCGCGGACGCGGACCTGATCCTCGCCATGACCCGGTCCCACAGGGACCAGCTGCAGCGCCGACTGCCCACGGACGACGCCCGGAAGGTCCGGCTCATGCGCAGCTTCGACCCGGCCGTGGCCGACTCACAGGCGGACCTCGACATCGCCGACCCGTGGTACGGCGGTTCGGACGACTTCGACACCGCGTGGGAACAGATTACGGCCGCCACCCCGGGCGTGGTCTCGTGGGTCGAGGATCGGATCGACGCGCGGTGATCTCCCCGGACGAGGGTTTCGAGGACGACGAGATCGCCCAGTACCCGGAAGGCGTCAACCTCGCACGGTTGCTGCCCCCACCCACGCGCAAGCCGTTCATCGTGGGCATCGACGGCCGTTCCGGAGCGGGCAAGACCACGCTGACCGAGCAACTCTCGCGGGTGCTGGAGCGCTCGCACGACGTCGTGAGCTTCCACCTCGAGGACATCTACCCTGGGTGGAACGGACTGCTCAAGGGCATGGAACGGTACCGCGGTGAGATCCTCGAACCGCTGCGCCGCGAGGAGGACGCCCACTGGACCGCGTGGGACTGGCTGACCAACGAGCCCGGCACCCCGCGTCTGACACGCACCGCTCAGATCGTGCTCGTGGAGGGCGTCGGGGCGTGCCACCGCGAGGCCCGGGCGTTGCTGGACGTCTCGGTGTGGGTCGAACTTCCCGCCTCACAGCGCAAACAGCGCGCCCTGGACCGGGACGGCGCCACGTACGAGAAGTACTGGGACGTGTGGGCGGAGCAGGAGGAGCAGTACCTCGGTGAGGACCCCGTGTGGGAGTCCGCCGAGATCCTCCACCCCGGACCCTCACCCCAGGAACCGGGCACGGAACAGCGGGACACCCCGTGATGTCGCCCGGTGCCGGGACACCCGCTCCGTCCCCCGCAGCACCCGGACCCGCCGCGGCCGTGCTGATCTCCCCGATCGGTGCCCCGCCGCGGCTCGTGGACCCGCATGAGGCCCACGTGAGCCTCGAGGACCAGGGGCTCACCCGCGGGGACGGCGTCTTCGAGACCCTCCACGTCCTGGACGGCACCGCGTACAAGCTCGACGCCCACCTGGTCAGGCTGGGGCATTCCGCGGGAACCGCCCAATTGCCCGCACCGTCCGCGGATGTGTGGCGTGAGGCCCTGACGACGGCGCTCGCGGCGGCCGGTCCCGGCGCCCGCGACCCCTTGGCCGATCTCGGGGCGGAGCACACGGTCAAGTTGAGCATCAGCCGCGGTGTCCCCGGTGACCAGCCGTGGGCGTGGCTCACGGTCGCGCCCGTCCCCAAGCGGACGTTCGCCGCCCGGCGCACGGGGGTGTCCGTGGTGTTGCTCGAGCGCGGCCACGACCCCGCGGAGGACACCGGGTTGCCGTGGCTGCTCCCGGGGGTCAAGACCCTGTCCTACGCGGTCAACATGGCCGCGGTGCGCTACGCCCACGCCCACGGCGCGCAGGACGCCGTGTTCATGACCTCCACGGACCACAGGATCCTGGAGGGCGCCACGTCCTCGGTGGTGTGTGCACGGCACGACGACGGCGCTGCGCCCACCCTGCTCACGCCCGAACCGTCCCGCGGGGTCCTGCCGGGGACCTCGCAAGCCAGGATCTTCGACGCCGCCCGCGAGCGCGGCTGGGCCGTGGACTACGGACCGCTGTACCCCGAGGACCTCTTCGCAGCGAGCGCCGTGTGGCTCACGTCCTCGGTGCGGCTCGCGGTCCCAGTGACGAGCGTGGACGGGCGGCCCGTGGCCTCGGACCCGCAACTCACCCGCACCCTCACGGATTTCCTGCTAGGCCGCCCGGGTCGCTGAGCGCGTCATGGGTGGTCGCGCCCGCACCGCCCGTCCCATCTCGACATGCCCGGGCGCGAGTGCTCCCCCGTCACCTTGGGCGCATCACTGCCAGATGAAGCGGTGCGCCCCCGTGAGCAGGGACAGCGTCACCGCGGCGACCGCGATGAGCACGATGGCACACCCCACGACCACGTCCACGCGGCCGAAACGGGGCACGCGCGCCCATGTGCGCGGACCCGCCCCGAAACCGCGCGCCTCCATGGTCATGGCCAGGCGCGTGGCCCGGCGCAAGGACTGCACGAGCAACGTGAACGCGAGACCGGCGAACTCGGTGAGAGCGGCCCACGGGCCCCGCGTTCCCCCCGCACCGCGGGCGCGCCGGGCCGCCGCGAGCACACCCCACTCGGTGACCATGACCTCCACGAGCCGCAGGGCTGCGAGCGCCGCGAGCACGAAGCGTGCCGGCAGCTTGAGGGTTTGGGCGAGACCGTCCGCGAGGTCCGTGGGGTCGGTCGTGAGCAACACGGTGATCCCGGGCAGCGCAATCGCGAGACCACGCAGGGCGATCGCCCCACCGGCCGCGAGCGACCCCGTGGTGATCGTGATCCACCCCAGGTGTAGCAGGACGAGACCGCCCTCCGGGGAGAGCACCGCGGTCCCCCACCCGCTGATCAGGGCGGCCACCACGATCGGCCATAGGGTCGTGAGCAGCCGCCACGGACCGATCCCGGCGGCAGCGAGCAGGAGCAGTTGGCCCCCGAGCGCCACGCCGCTCGTCACGGGGTCCGCGCTGACCACGAGCACCGCCGTGATCACGAGAGCCCCGAGCAGTTTCACCACGGCATTCGTCCGGGCGAGCAATCCCGTGCGGGCCACGGCGGGCAGCACGCTCGCGACCGTGCTCATGAGCCGAGCCTCAGCTCGTGCGCACCCAGGGCCGCGACCAGATCCCGGTCGTGGGTCACGACCACCACGGCCGTTCCCCCGTCCAGCTCCTCGACCAACAGGTCCACGAGCTCCTTCCAGGTCCGGGCGTCCTGACCGAATGTGGGTTCGTCCAGGATCAGCACGCGCGGGGACGCCGCCAGGACGGTGCCCACGGACAGCCGCCGCTTCTGCCCGCCGGACAGGGTGAACGGGTTGGCCTCGGCGAGCTCCTCGAGGCGCAGCCGTCGCAGCAGCTCGGCCACCCGGGCGTCGTCCGCGTCCGCCATCGCGTCGGTGACGCGCGCATCGCGACGGCCCACGCGGCGTCGTCGTTGCCGGGGACCGAACTCGAGTTCCTCGCGCACGGTGGGGCGCAGGAACTGGTGTTCGGGATGCTGGAACACGGTGCCCACGCGGGAGACCAGTTCCGCGCCGTCCCACAGGGAGGGATCAGCGGGCGCGTCGGTCGCGAGGGCGTCCGTGGCCCACACGGTGCCGCGCACGGGCAGCAGCAGTCCGGCGAGGGTCAGCGCGAGGGTGGACTTCCCCGCGCCGTTGACGCCTGTGACGGCCAGCGCGTGCCCCGCGCGGACGTCCACGGTGATGTTCTCGGCCGCCGGCGCCGCCCCCGTGCGCACGTCCGGCTCCGGGTACGCTTCCCCGCGCCGCCACGCGGCGAGCGCCCGACGACGCCGCCGCGCGAGCGCCCGCCGTCCCGGTTGGCTCCGGGACACGGCAAGATCGCGTGCGCTCAACAAGGTGGTGCCCGGTGCGACGGCGGCGGGCACGGTGGTGAAACCACCCGTATCCTGCGCAGACTGCGTGACATCCGAAGCCCTCACGAACGACGCGGCCGGCACATTCTCCGTAGGCACAGCGGGCGGCGTGATGCCGTGTGGCCCCGCGGAGGCAGCCGTCTGCCGTACCGCGGGATTCATGCCATTCGAGGCATGCACGGGAGTGCGAGTGCGCGGCACCCAGCCGGGGACCCACGTACCCTGGTGCTGCAGCAGGTCCCGGGCGTCCTGCAGGGTCTGCTGCGCGGGGCCGTCGAAGGCCACCCGACCGTCGTCGCCCAGCACGATCACACGGTCCACGACCGGTTCCCACAGGGCCACCCTGTGCTCCACGACCACAAGGGTGGCCCCGTCCTCGCGCACCGCATCGGCCACGGCGCGGCACAGCTGCTGCGCCCCCTCGTGGTCCACGCTCGCCGTGGGTTCGTCCAGCAACAGCAGCCGCGGGCACATGGCCAGGGTCCCGGCGAGCGCGAGACGTTGTTTCTGCCCCCCGGACAGCGCCGTGGTGGGGTGGTCGAGCGGGAGCTCCAGACCCGTGCGCGCGAGCGCTTCCCGCACGCGCGGCCAGATCCGCTCGCGGGGGACGGCGAGGTTCTCGAGGCCGAACGCGACGTCGTCCCCCACGCGCGAGAGGACCACCTGCGTCTCGGGGTCCTGATGCATGAAGCCCACCGTGCCGCGGGCGTCGCGCGGGTCGACACCCCCGACGGTCAACCCGCCCGATGCGGAGCGGCCGTCAGGGTCCTGGTCCACACCGGCGAGCGCCTGCAGGAGCGTGGACTTGCCCGCCCCGGACGGGCCCAGGAGCAGGACACGTTCACCGGGCTCGATGATCAGGTCCAGGTCCACCAGACTGGGCGTCTCGCGGCCGGGGTGATGCCATCCGAACCCCTCCAGGACCACCCGCGCGCCCGTGAGCTGCACGGTCGGTTCCGCGGTCATCGGCGCACGGCGCCGGAGGCCAGTGCTCCGAGGACACCCGTGGCCTGCAGGGCCCTCATCACGGCCCACATGAGCAACCCTGCGATCACGGCCCCGGAGAGCGTGGTCAGCGCCGCATAGACGACCTGCTGATCCAGAGCCCACTCGAAGTTGTACATGATGTTCTCGCTCACGCCCAGGAACAGCCCGGATACCGCCCCACCGATCGCCGCGGTCACGGGACCGAACCGGCGGTAACGGGTCAGGAGGAACACGACCTCCACACCGAGGCCCTGTACCAGACCGGAGAGCACCACGAGCCACCCGAAATGCGTTCCCAGGAAGCCCTCGATCACGGCCGCGAGCAACTCGCAGAACAGAGCCGCGCCCGGTTTGCGGATGATCAGGGCGCCCAGGGTACCCGCCACGAGCCAGCCCCCCGCGATGAGCCCCGCGGACGGCGGGTAGGCCACCGTGCCCGCCGAGACCGCCGGGTACAGGAGGTTGGACCACATCCAGAAGATCACGGCGCACACCGCGGCCAATACGGCGGTGACCACGATGTCCACGACCCGCCACGACGAGCTGCGGTTGCCGCTTGCGCGCGGTGTACGGGTGGGGGTGTTACCGACCTGCGTCATGCTGAATCCTCCTGAAGATCCCAGGAGGGGAAGAACACCACCCGCCGTTGCGAGCGGGTCCTTGAGATACTCGACTCCCTAGCGCCGGTACGAGCCGGATCAGGTTCGAGGGTCTGCGCTCACGCGCACTCTCAGCGCCGCGGTGGCGCTCCCCTGTCGTTGAGACGCCAGTCTAGACCACGACGGCGGGTGGCCGGGCATCTCGCGTGCCCGGCCACCCGCCGTCGTACGTGCGTCCTACGCGGCCCCGGCCCACCCGTACGGGGGGCGCGGTACCCGCGGCTCAGATCTCGCTCTGGGAGCTACGGGAGGGATCGGAGTCCTTGGACTCGAACTTGGCCACCTGGCGGGAGATCCCCACCTTGATGACGGTGCCCACCACACCGGTGATCACGGCCCAGATGATGATGTCGGTCCATGCCTCGTCCGGGTCCGGGTTCTTGGCGGGGGGCTCGTTGCCCGTGACCTGCTTCCACACCGCGGACAGGCCCTTGTTGGCCAGGGCCACGCCACCCAGGGACGCCACCGTGCCGAAAATGTCCATTACCTTGTTCATGAGGTTCTCCTTGTCTTGTGGGTGCCGTCGGCACCGGGCGGCCGACGACGTCGTGCTCGTTGCCCAGCATACGAAGCGCCGGGCGCGACGGGGCGGAAGGAACCCGGTCCAACCGAGAATTACGTCCTCAGCGAGATTCTTCCTCGCCGGCGCGAGCGACGACCTCGCGCAGCTCGTCCTCCACGAGGTTCTTCTGGTTCAGGTGCTTGGAGCGGTAGGCGGCGCGGCCCACCATGTGCGCGGACACGGGCACCGTGAGCAGCTGGAACAGCCACGCGAGGATCATCAGCGGGATCATGCCGGGATTGCCGCTCTCGATCGCCACGGCCGTAAGCAGCAAAAGCAACCCCAGGACCTGGGGCTTGGTGCCGGCGTGCATGCGCGAGAGCAGATCGGGGAAGCGCACCAGACCCACCGCCGCGGCCAGGGACATGAGGGACCCCCCCACGAGGCACAGCAGCGCGATGACGTCCAGGACGGTGTGCCAGTTCATGAGCGCTCCAACCCCACATTGCGCGCGACCGTCACAGACCCCAGGAAGCCCACCAGGGAGATGATCACGAGCAGGATGATGTTGCTGGAGTGGTGGTTGTACACCATCTCGATGGCGAGACCCGCACCCACGATCGCGAGCAACACGTCCGTGGCGATCACCCGGTCCAACAGGGACGGGCCCTTGGCCAGCCGGTAGATCGTGCCCGCGGCCGCCACGGTGAGAATCGCACCGCACACCCACACGGCGACGTCTAACATGGTCATGGCCGCTCCTCCCCACGGCCGTCCAGGGCCTTGTTCATCTTGGTGGTCGGCGACGCGACGGCGCCGGAGGCGTCCGCGCCACCCGAGGCCTCCAGTGTCGCGAGGTCCTCCTTGGAGCCCATGATCTTGATCCACGCCGCCTCGATATTAAGCGCGGACTCCCGGAACGACTCCGCTTCCTCCGGCGTGGAGACGTCCAGCACGTGGAAGTACAGGATCCCGTTGCCGCGATCCACCTCCACCACGAGCGAGCCCGGGATCAGCGCCATGGTGTGACCCACGGCCGTCATGAGCAGGTCGTTGTTCTGCCGCAGCTTCACTCGCAGCACCGCGTTGTGCACCTTGGGGCCCTGCATGAGCGCGACACCGAACACGTGGATGCTGGCCCGGGCCACCTGCCAGATGAATGTGACCACGAACAGCGCGAAATGCAAGACGTTGAACCGCCCGGACAACCGCACCGGGGGCAGCGTGAGCGTGCGGGTCACGAACACCGCGAGGATCAACCCGAAGACCAGGTTGCCCACGCTCCAGTCACCCCACAGGGCACCCCACACGACCACGAGCCACAGGATCAGGGGCAGCTCGGCCCGCAAGGAGTTCCGGGAGCGTCGCTGCATCGGGGACGTACTCATCGGCCCTCCTCGCTCACGCCACCGGGACCCACGGGGGCCAGCACGGCATTGACGTATCGATCCGGATTGATCAGGTTCTCGGACGCGTTGTCCGCGAGATCGAACAGCGGCCCGGCGAAGACCGTGAGTGCCACACCCACCGCCACGAGCGCGGTGGTCGCGCCCACCATGGTCCCGGGCAGCAGCACCACGGGGGACCGGCCGGAGAAGCGGCTGCCGGACTTGCCCGCCACCGCGCGGGACGTGCGGGGGCGGCGGCCCTCCGCGGTGGTGGCGCGCAGCACGGGGTCCGGGTACTCGGCGTCGTCCACGTTGCGCAGGAACACGCGGTTCCACACGCGGATCAGGGCCATGAGCGTGAGCAGCGAGACGAACACGGACACGCCCACGAGTAGGTAGCTCAGCCACGTCCCGGCCTCGACACCGGCCTCCAGGAGGGCCACCTTGCCCAGGAAGCCCGAGAACGGCGGGATGCCGCCCAGGTTCAGGGCCGGGATCATGTACAGCACCCCCAGCAGCGGGGAGATCTTGAGCATCCCGGCGAGGCGGTCCACGTTGGTGGAGCCACCGCGGCGCTCGATCAGCCCGGCGACCAGGAACAAGCTGGTCTGGATCACGATGTGGTGCGCGATGTAGTAGACCACCGCGGCCAGGGCGGCCTGCGTGCCCAGTGCGATGCCGAAGATCATGTAGCCGATGTGACTGATCAGCGTGAACGAGAGCATACGTTTGATGTCGATCTGGGCGAGCGCGCCCAGGATGCCCACGATCATGGTCAGCAACGCGACCCACATCAGCAGATCTTTGATCTGCGTCCCGGGGAACAACAGGGTCTCGGTGCGGATGATCGAGTAGACGCCCACCTTGGTCAACAGGCCCGCGAACACCGCGGTCACCGGTGCGGACGCGGTCGGGTAGGAGTCGGGCAGCCAGAAGGACAGCGGGAAGATCGCGGCCTTGACACCGAACGCGATCAGCAGCATCAGGTGCAACTGCATCTGGGTGCCCTGCGGCAGGTCCGCGAGCTTCACGGACAGGTCCGCCATGTTCACGGTGGCGGTGGCGCCGTAGATCATCCCCAGGGAGATCAGGAACAGGATCGAGGAGATCACCGAGACGACCACGTAGGTCACGCCCGCGCGGATCCGCTGCGCCGTGCCACCCATGGTGAGCAGGACGTAGGAGGCGGTCAACAGGATCTCGAAGCCCACGTAGAGGTTGAAGAGGTCACCCGCGAGGAACGCGTGGGACACACCCGCGACCAGCAACAGGAACGTGGGGTAGAAGATGGAGATGGGGCCCTCGTCGTCCCCGCTGGCCACACCCTCACTGACCGCGTAGATCAACACCGCGAGGGACACCACCACGGAGACCACGAGCATGAGCGCGGACAACTGGTCCACGACCATCACGATGCCGTACGGGGCGGCCCAGTCCCCCAGGTGCACGACCTGCGGACCCTGGTTCCATACGTTCGCGAGCATGAACGCGTTCAGGATCAGCGTGAGCACCATGGCGCCCACGGTCACCCCGCGCTGCAGCCGGTTGCGGTGGACGATGATGAAGTTCAGGGCGGCGCCGAGGAACGGGATCAGGACCGCGAGCGGCGCGAACTGTGCCGGATCAGTGGTCATGCGGGCTCCTCCCTCGCGCCTCGGAGAACTTCTCGGCCCTGTAGTGACCAGGCGATTCGGCGGCCTCTTCCTCGTTGTGACGCGACGGTGCGAACCGGGCGTCCGCGTGGTTGAACTCGGAGGTGTCCTGCGGCAGGGCGTCGTCGTCCTCAGCGTCGTACGAGGACTGCTGCGCCACGCGGCGGTCCTGGAGGTCGTCCTGGATCTCGTCCCGGCGGGCCAGGATCCACGAACGCCAGATCATGCTGAGGATGAAGGCGGTCGTGGCGAGCGAGATCACGATCGAGGTGAGCACGAGCGCCTGCGGCAGCGGGTCCGAGTACTCCGAGGGGTCGCGGGCGGCGTCGTACAACGGCGCGATGCCGGGCGTGCCGCTCGTGTGCAGGATCAGCAGGTTGGCCCCGTTGGTGAGCAGCATGATGCCCAGCAGTACGCGGGTGAGCGAGCGTTCCAGCAGGAGGTAGACCCCCACGGAGAACAGCACACCCATGATTACCAGGAGTGTGAGATTCACGGTCATCGCTGTGCCTCCTGAGGCTCGTCCCCGGAGACCAAGGAGCCCTCGGGAGCGTCGGGGTCGTCCACCCTGTGCGCGGTGACCTCGGGGCCGTTACGGGTCAGGCGGATCCGGGCGCCGCGGCCCGCGCGCTTCTTCCGGGACTCCACGGCGGAACGCTCGATCCGTTCATCGATCCGCCCGCCCAGGGAGCGCAGGATGTCCAGCACCAGGCCCACCACGATCAGGTAGACACCGATGTCGAAGATCACGGCGGTGACGAACTTGACGTGACCGAAGACGAGCATGTCCCACTCGAACGTGTAGCTCTCCATCACGGCCCCGCCGAAGAACACGGGGACGATCGCGTACAGGGAGGCGATCGCCAGGCCCGCGCCGAGCATCCAGCCCGCGTTGACCGGGGTCGCGCGTTCGAGCTCGTAGCGTCCGCCCGCGAGGTAGCGCAGGGTCAGGGCGAGGGAGGCCATCAGGCCGCCGGCGAAGCCACCACCGGGGATGTTGTGCCCCGCGATGAGCAGGTAGAAGGACACGAGCATGAAGGTGTGGAACAGCAGCCGGGCCACGACCTCGAAGATGATCGAGCGCCGCTCCGGGGCGAGCGTGCGCCCCGCGAGCAGGAACGGGTCCGCGTCCGGGCGGGAGGTGAACCGGCGGGCGACCTCGAGCTGGCGGGTGTTCGCGTGCGGGAAGTGGGCTGCGGAGTCCGCGCCACGCACGATCTTCAGCTGCTGGGTGTCCAACTCGTGACGGTCGCTGCGCAAGCGGTCCCCGCGTCCCTTGACGAAGATCAGGGACGCGATGCCCGTGGCGGCCACCGCGAGCACGGTGATCTCACCCATGGTGTCCCACGCGCGGATGTCCACGAGCAGGACGTTGACCACGTTGGCGCCGTCGCCCATCTCGTAGGCCATCCGCGGCAGTTCCAGGGAGATCCGTTCCGCCGACCGCGAGGACATGGAAAACACCGCGAGCGCCATCATGAACAGTCCGAACACCACGGCGAAGACCGCGCGGAACACGCGGTGCCCGGTGGGCCGGCGGTTCCACAGCGGGCCGGGCAGGGAACGCAGGGCCAGGACGAACGCCACGAGGGAGATCGTCTCCACGAGCGTCTGGGTCAGGGCGAGGTCCGGCGCGCCGTAGAGCGCGAAGGTCAGGGCCAGGCCGTAGCCCGTGACCGAGACCAGCAGGACGGCCAGGAACCGCTTGCCCGCGGTGAGCACGAGCAGGGCCGCCACGATCATGGCGATCCCGGTGACCAGCTGGGCCGGGGAATCCGCGTAGCGGAACCCGGCGAGCGGCGGGGTCTCGTTCCAGAACAGGGCCACGAGCGGCACCACGATCGCGGTCACGAGGATCACGGACAGGTAGAACATCAGCGAACCACGCTGGGTCCGGCCGGTGAGCCACACCGCGACCATGTCCAGCACGTTGATGATCTTGCGGTAGACGAAGTCACCGGTGGGCAGTTCCGGCAACCGGTCCTGAAACGAGCCCACGGGCCGGCGCGCGACGTACAACAGAGCGCCCACACCGATGATCAGCGCGGAGAGTCCCAGTGCCGGGGTCAACCCGTGCCACAGCACCAGGTGCACATGGGATTCGGCGACGTCCGGGAACTGTTCCTGGTAGCCCACGATCCCGGCCTCCACGGGAGCGGGCCACAGGCCGAACACCACCGTGAGCAGGGCCAGCACCGCGGGCGCCACGAGGAAGGCCCACGGCACCGGAGTGAACTCACCGATGACCGACTGACCGTCCTCGGCGGCGTCGAGATCGGAGAACTGCGCGGGCTTGCGCGCAAAGCCGCCCCACAGGAACCGCGCGCTGTACGCAAAGGTGAGGATGGAGCCGAGCACCACGCACACGAGCGCGATCATGGCGAGCGGGTCCGAGGCGTGGTCCACGAACGCAGTGAGGACGGCTTCCTTGGTCACGAAGCCGAGCAGCGGCGGGATCCCGGCCATGGACGCCGCACCGATCATGGCCACCACGAACAGCATGGGCGCCGTCCGACCCACACCGGAGAGCCTGCGGATGTCACGGGTCCCGGCCTGGTGGTCGATGATGCCCACGCTCAGGAACAGGGTGGCCTTGAACAGACCATGCGCGATGACCATGCCCATGCCGGCCATCGCGGTGTCCGCGGTGCCGAACGCCACGACCGCGGTGATGAAACCCAACTGGCTCACCGTGCCGTACGCGAGGATCAGCTTGAGGTCGAACTGGCGCAGCGCGACCCAGCCGCCGAAGATCATGGTGCCCAGGCCCAGGGTCAGGGTGACGGGCAGCCACCACTGGGTGTCCACGAACCCGGGAGCGAGCCGCGCCACGAGGTAGATCCCGGCCTTGACCATGGCCGCGGCGTGCAGGTAGGCGGAGACCGGGGTGGGCGCCGCCATGGCGGCGGGCAGCCAGAAGTGGGTGGGGAACAGCGCGGACTTGGAGACTGCGCCGGCCAGGATCAGCACGAGCGCCACGTCCACCATGGTGGAGCCCAGGAGCTCGGGGGCCGCCTCCAGGACCCCGGAGATCCGGAAGGTCCCGGCGGCGTTGCCGAGCATGACCAGGCCCACGAGCATCGCCAGACCGCCCGCGGTGGTGATGATGAGCGCCTGCAGGGCCGCTCGACGCGCCGCGAGCTTGGTGCGCGAATAGGAGATCAACAGGAAGGAGAGCACCGAGGTGATCTCCCAGAACACGAACAGCACCATGAGGTCGTCCGCGGTGACCAGACCGAACATGGCGCCCGCGAAGGCCACGAGCTGGGCGGCGAACGGGCCGATGCCCTGGGCGTCCGACTTGAAGTAGCGCGCACAGTACGCGAGGACGAGCGCTCCCACGCCCAGCACCAGCAGGCACATCATGTACGCGAGGGAATCCATCCGGAAGGACAGCGAGATCCCCAGCTGGGGGATCCATTCCACGGTGGTGGTCCACCCGTCCACGTCCGCGTGGGCGCGGGATGTCTGGGTGAAAAGCCAGATCAGACTCGCGAGTGGGACGAGGGCCACGAGATAGAAGCCGGAGCGTCCGGTGCGCTTGAGGATCGCGGGTGCACACAGGGCCGCGAGCCCGTGGACAAGCAGCACCGCGATCATAGGACCTTACCTCTCGAGCCACGGATTACCCACGAGTACCTGTAAATGGGCCCACGGGGATCCGGGCGGAAATGGGGTGTCAGTTTCGAGGTCCCCAGCATAACAAAGCAGGGTGACTGTCCGTTTCGCCGCACGTCACGGGCCCCTCACTCGGCGCCCCCACTGCCCAGGGGCGCCGGACCCTGGGCGGGAGGGCACAGGGCCCGTAGGGTGAGCCCATGACCGGTCAGCACCCGTCCACGGCGGCCCCTGGACGTCCCCCGCGCGCCCCACGCCCCGGCGAGGGCAGTTCGCGCGCCCGCGTGCTCATGTGGTGCCTGTGGGACACCGGCACGTCCGCGTACAACGCCGTGATGCTCACGTTCGTGTTCACCGTGTACCTCACGAGCCCGGCGTTCGGGTCGAGCGAGTACACGTCCACGGTGCTGAGCGTTGCCATGACCGTCGCGGGTTTCGCGATCGCGTTGACGGCGCCGCTGATCGGCCAGCGCAGCGATTCCCCGCGGTCCCGCGCCACGTTCCTCACCGGCAACACCGTGGTGCTCGTCCTGTGCACGGGTCTCGCGTTCCTCGCCCGACCCGATCCCGCCTTCCTGTTCCTGGGCGTGGGGCTCGTGGCCGTGGGCAGCGTGGCCCAGGAGTTCGCCACGGTCAGTTACAACGCCATGCTCCCCGCGCTGGCCGGTCCCCAGCGCATGGGTAAGGTCTCCGGGTGGGGCTGGGGCGCGGGGTACGTGGGCGGGATCTTCGCCCTCGCTTTCGTCCTGTTCGGTTTCGTCACACCCGGGTTCCTGGGCATCCCCACCGACGACGCCCTCAACTACCGCGCCGTGGCACTGTTCAGCGCGGCATGGATCCTCGTGTTCTGCCTACCCCTCATGCTCAAGGCGCGAAGTATGCCGTTCCGAGCATCCATCAACGACGCCGCTGCGGTCCCCGCACAGCCCCGCCACCGCGGCATCCTGGGCGCTTACGCCGAGCTCTTCCGCACCATTGCGGCCCTGTGGCGGGTCTCGCGTGCCACGGTCGTCTTCCTGCTCAGTTCCGCGGTCTACCGGGACGGACTGGCCGGGGTCTTCACATTCGGCGGGGTCCTGGCCGCGGGTAGCTTCGGGTTCTCGCTCACCGAGGTCGTCATGTTCGCGGTCGCGGCCAATCTCATCGCGGCGCTGGGCGCGTTCGTGGGCGGCGCCCTCGACGACGCCGTGGGCCCGCGCGCGGTGATCACCGCGTCCCTCGTGGGTGTGCTCGTGGCGGGAACGGCCCTGCTGTTTTGGCACGGCAAGATCGCGTTCTGGGTGTGCGGGCTGGCACTGTGCCTGTTCGTGGGACCCGCACAGGCCGCGTCGCGCACGTACCTGGGGCGGCTCATCCCCCCGGGCCGTGACGGGGAGATCTACGGTCTGTACGCCACCACGGGCCGCGCGGTGAGCTTCATGGCCCCCGGGTTGTTCGGGATGTTCGTGACCCTGATGGGCGCCCAGATCTGGGGCATCCTGGGGATCCTGGTGGTCGTGGCCGCGGGACTCGTGCTGTTGTTGCTCACGCCCCGCCCTCCCGAGGGGTTCACCACGGCCCGCGTGTGAGCCGCACCCACGCGCAGGCTTACTCGATGCGCGAACTCACTCGATGATCGTGCGGTGGAAGTTCAGGTGGCTGCGCGACGCGGTGGGGCCCCGCTGGCCCTGATAGCGGTTACCGTAGGCGCCGCTGCCGTACGGGTGCTCGGTCGCGGAGGAGAGCTGGAAGAAGCACAACTGCCCCACCTTGGAACCTGGCCACAGTTTGATGGGCAGCGTGGCCATGTTGGACAGCTCGAGCGTCACGTGCCCGCTGAACCCCGGGTCGATGAACCCGGCGGTCGAGTGCGTGAGCAGGCCCAGCCGCCCCAGGGAGGACTTGCCCTCGAGGCGCGCCGCGACGTCGTTCGGCAGGGTGACCTTCTCGTACGTGGCCCCCAGCACGAACTCCCCCGGGTGCAGCACGAACGGCTCGTCCGGGGCCACCTCCACGAGCCGCGTGAGATCGGGCTGCTCCTGGGAGGGGTCGATGTGCGCGTACTTGTGGTTGTCGAACAGCCGGAACCAGCGGTCCAGGCGCACGTCCACGCTCGCGGGTTGGACCATCGCGGGATCGTACGGTTCCAGGTGCACGCGCCCGGAATCCAGGTGGCGGCGGATGTCGCGATCTGAGATGAGCACGTGTCCACGGTAGCCCACGGCCCCGCCCGCTCCCCGGTCACGACGCCTCGGAACAACCACGCACCGAAAGGTGTTGTAGAGTGGTGGGCGTTCAAACGTGGACCACACGGTCCCGCACGAACGATGCGGCTGTAGCTCAATGGTAGAGCGCACGCTTCCCAAGCCTGATACGCGGGTTCGATTCCCGTCAGCCGCTCCGCACGAATCGTGAAACGCCCCGGGACCCATCTGGTTCCGGGGCGTTTCGCGCCGAGGACCCGCCCCGAACACCACCTCGGCCCCCACGGCGGGCGGCCGGCGGGTCTGGACCGCGAACCACACCACCCATCGCATCAGGAGCGATCATGCTGCGCACCATGTTCACCGGGAAGATCCACCGGGCCACCGTGACCCAGGCGGACCTGCATTACGTGGGGTCCGTGACGGTGGACCAGGACCTGCTGGACGCCGCGAACATCCTGCCCGGCGAGCTCGTGGCGATCGTAGACGTCACCAACGGTGCGCGGCTCGAAACGTACACGATCGCGGGCGAGCGCGGTAGCGGCGTCGTGGGCATCAACGGCGCCGCGGCGCACCTGGTGCACCCGGGTGACCTGGTAATCCTGATCGCGTACGGTCTCATGGACACCGCCGAGGCGCAGAACTACGAGCCCCACGTGGTACACGTGGACGAGCACAACAGGATCGTGGCGCTCGGTTCGGACCCCGCGGACGCCGTGGTGGGGGACATGCTCCGCCCGCCGCACGCCCGCGCCCACCTGCAGGCCCAGGAGGACGCGGCCGTCGCGGGCCTGTGACCCTGCCGCGCTCCCGGTGCACCCGGGCGCGCGGACCCGCCGACGTGAGGAGATGAGCTCATGAGCGGAGTCGTCTCCGGGTTCTTCATCGTATGGGCCGTGATCGGGCTGGGTTACGTGATCGGGCGCGCAGGGGTGCTCGGCCCGGACGGCCAGCGGGTGCTGTCCAAACTCGCGTTCTACGTGGCGTCCCCGCCGCTATTGTTCACCACCATCTCCGAAGCGGACATCCACCACATCTTCTCCGCGCCGCTGCTCGTGGCGGCCGCGTCCGCGTGGCTCACCATGATCGCGTACGCACTGCTCTCCCGGTTCGTGTTCTCCCGGGACGCCGCCACCGTGGTGATGGGCGCGCAGGCCGCCGGGCAGGTCAACGCCGCCAACCTGGGGATCCCCATCGCCTTGTTCGTCCTGGGGGACGCGTCCCAGGTGGCCCCGGTGATGCTGTTTCAGCTGGCGATCAACACGCCGCTGTACCTCACGATCATGGACACCCTCACTGGCGGGCGGCGCCCCACGGTCGGCTCGGTGCTCAAGAACATCGTGACGAACCCGCTCATCATGGGCTCCGCCCTGGGCATCATGTCCGCGGCCACGGGGATCCGCCTGCCCGACCTCGCGATGGAGCCCGTGCGCATTGTGGCGGGTGCGGCCGTTCCCGCGATGCTGCTCGCCTTCGGTCTCTCGCTGGTGGGCTCCCGCCCCCTGGCCTCCCCCGGCGCCCGGGTGGACACGCTGCTCGCGACCGGGGCCAAGGTCGTCGTGCACCCCGGGCTCGCGCTGTTGCTCGCGTGGGCGCTCGGGCTCACCGGGCACGCCCTGTACGCGGCCGTGATCATGGCCGCGCTGCCCACCGCGCAGAACCTCTACGTAGCGGCCGTGCGCTACGACCGGGCCACCACGGTGTGCCGGGACACCGTCCTGCTCACCACGGTCGTGTCCATGGCCACGATGGCGGTGGCCGCGGTCTTCCTCTCCTGACACACCGGCCGCCACGCCACCATCCCCGAAAGCGGGTAACACACGGTCCGTGACCCACGCCACGCCTACACTGAGCAGATGCTGAAATGACCGGTATCCCTACGGGGAGCGCCGGACCCATTCCGTCAGCACAGGCGCTCATCAGGGGAGGAACCATTGTGAAGTCCACTCACCACTCTCGCAGGGCTGGCAAGCCTCGCACGGTCCGCAGCGTAGCGGCCGCTGCGGCGGCGTCCGCCATGCTGCTCACGGGGTGCAGCGGCGGGGAGTCCGGCCCGCCCACGCTCACGTGGTACATCAACCCGGATGACGGCGGCCAGGACGTCCTCGCCCAGCAGTGCTCGGACGCGTCCGGCGGCAAGTACAAGATCCAGACGTCGCTGCTCCCGCGTGACGCGGCGTCCCAGCGCGAACAGCTGGCCCGCCGCCTCGCCGCGGGCGACACGTCCATGGACATCATGAGCCTAGACCCGCCCTACGTCCCAGAGCTCGCGGAACCCGGCTTCCTCGCCAAGCCCCCGCACGACGTCGTCGAGGCGACCACCAAGGACACCCTCGAGGGCCCGCTGGAGGGCGCCAAATGGAACGGCGAGATCGTGGCCATCCCGTTCTGGGCCAACACGCAGCTGCTGTGGTACCGCGAGTCCGCGGCCAAGGCGGCGGGTCTGGACATGGCCGAGCCCGTCACGTGGGACCAGCTCATCAAGGCGGCCAAGTCCCAGGACAAGTACCTGGGCGTGCAGGGCGTGCGCGGTGAGGCCATGTCCGTGTGGGTCAACGGCCTCGTGGAGTCGGCTGGCGGCCAGGTGGTCTCGGACGGCCAGGACGGTCAGGACGCCAAGATCACGCTAGACTCCGACGCCGGCAAGAAGGCCGCGGAGATCATCGGCACCATCGGCAAGGAGGGCCTCGGCGGACCCGGCCTGGCCACCCAGGACGAGAACGCCTCCATGATCCAGTTCCAGGGGGACAAGGGCTCGTTCATGGTCAACTGGCCGTTCATCTACTCGGCCACGAAGGCCTCCGTGGACGAGGGCACCCTCGACAAGTCGGTGCTGGACGACATCAAGTGGACCACGTGGCCCCGTGTCGACGCGGACACCGAGGCGCACCCGCCGCTGGGCGGCATCAACCTGGGCGTGGGCGCCAAGTCCGAGAACCAGGACCTCGCGTGGGAGGCCGTGCAGTGCATCGTCTCCCCCGAGCACCAGGCCCAGTACTTCGCGACCAACGGCAACCCGCCGTCCTCCATGAAGGCCTTCGACGACCCCGAGGTCAAGAAGGCGTACCCCATGGCCGACACCATCCGGAAGTCCCTCGACGCCGCGAAGCCCCGCGCGCAGACCCCGTACTACAACGAGATCTCCACGGCCATCCAGCAGAACTGGACCCCGCCGGCGGAAGTCACCGAGGACACTCCGCGTGAGACCACCGAATTCATCCAGGAAGTCCTGAAGGGAGATGCGCTGTTGTGAGTAGCACCGTCGATTCGCGCGCTCGCGCGTCCACGCCGGAGGAGTCCCGCCGTAGAGGCCATCTCTCGGACCGGGCCCGTTCGGAGCGGAAACTGGGGTGGCTGCTCGCCGGCCCCGCGTTCGTGATCATGCTCCTGGTCACGCTGTACCCCATCGTCCAGGCGTTGTGGGACTCGCTGTTCTCCTTCCGGCTCACCGCACCCGGTGACAAGGAGTTCGTGTTCCTGGGCAACTACTCCACGGCCCTGTCGGATATCGTGTTCTGGCGGGACCTGGGCGTGACCCTGCTGATCACCGTGGTCACGGTGGTCGTGGAACTCGTCCTGGGCCTCGCCCTCGCGCTCGTGATGCACAGCGCGATCAAGGCCACGCGCGGCCTGCTGCGCACCGCCATCCTGGTGCCCTACGGCATCATCACGGTGGTCTCCGCGTTCGCGTGGTTCTACGCCTTCGACATCACCACCGGCTACGTGAACAACTGGCTCTCGTGGCTGCCCATGATCGGCCCGGACTTCAACTGGTTTGCCTCCGCGGGCCCATCCCTGTTCGTGATCATGGCCTCGGAGATCTGGAAGACCACCCCGTTCATCTCGCTGCTGCTGCTCTCCGGGCTCGCACAGGTCCCCGGTGAGCTCACCGAGGCCGCCCGTGTGGACGGCGCCTCGGCATGGCAACGCCTGAGCAAGGTGGTCCTGCCGAACATGAAGGCCGCCATCATGGTGGCCGTGGTGTTCCGCGCCCTGGACGCCTTCCGCATCTTCGACAACGTCTTCATCATGACCAAGGGCCAGTACGGCACCGAGACGCTCTCGCTGCTCGCGTACCGCACGTCCATCGGTCGTCTGGAAATCGGCCTTGGTTCGGCCATCTCGGTGATCCTGTTCATCTGCGTGATGCTGATCGCGCTGGTGGCCATCAAGGTCTTCAAGGTGGACCTCACCGGTGGCTCTGGGAAGGGGAAGTAACCGCCATGTTGAGCACCAAGCAGAAAATCGGCTGGACCGTCATCAGCATCGCGGTGCTGGTCTACGCGCTTTTCCCCGTCCTGTCCATCCTGATGACGTCCTTCAAGTCCTCCTCGGACCTGAACTCCGGCAAGTTCATCCCCACGAAGTTCGTCACGAGCAACTACGAGCAGATCTTCGTGGGCGAGGCCAAGGACCTGTTCCTGCCGGCCCTGTGGAACTCGATCGGCATCTCACTGATCTCCACGTTCGTGGCCGTCGTGCTCGCGACACTGTGCGCCTACGCGATCGCACGCCTGGACTTCCCTGGCAAGAAGATCATCCTGACCACCGCGTTGATGGTCTCCATGTTCCCCGTCATCTCCATCGTCACGCCGCTGTTCAACCTGTGGCGGCAAGTGGGTCTGTACGACACGTGGCTCGGTCTGATCATCCCCTACCTGTCGCTGACCCTGCCGATCTCCATCTGGACGCTCGCGGCGTTCTTCCAGCAGATCCCGTGGGACCTGGAGCGCGCGGCCCAGGTGGACGGCGCCACCACGTGGCAGGCGTTCCGCAAGGTGATCGTCCCGCTGACCCTCCCGGGGGTCTTCACGACGGCGATCATCGCGTTCTTCATCGCATGGAACGACTTCGTCTACGGCATCGGTCTGACGTCCACGTCCGCCGCTCGCCCGGTCCCCGCGGCGCTCGCGTTCTTCACGGGCGCCTCGCAGTTCGAGGAGCCGGCCGGTGCGATCTCCGCGGCGGCGATCATCGTCACGATCCCCGTGGTGCTGCTCGTGCTGGCCTTCCAGCGACAGATCGTCTCGGGTCTGACCCAGGGCGCGGTCAAGGGCTGAGCCCGCGTCCCATCCTTCACGCTTAGACACAGTTAGGACTGAGTAGACATGGCAGCAATAACCATGGAACACCTCGTCAAGAAGTACGACGACGGGTTCCCGGCCGTCAACGACATCTCCATCAACATCGCGGACGGCGAGTTCCTGATTCTCGTGGGCCCGTCCGGTTGCGGTAAGTCCACGCTCCTGCGCATGGTCGTGGGTCTCGAGGACATCACGAGCGGCGATCTGCTGATCGACGGCGAGCGCGTCAACGACAAGCAACCCCGTGATCGCAACCTGTCCATGGTGTTCCAGAACTACGCGCTGTACCCGCACCTGTCGGTGTACGAGAACATCGCGTTCCCGCTGCGCCTGGCCAAGGGCCAGTTCGGGGAGGAGGAGATCGACCGCAAGGTGCGCGAGGCGGCGGACACCCTGGACCTCAACGAGCACCTCGAGCGCAAGCCGGCGAACCTCTCCGGCGGTCAGCGCCAGCGCGTGGCCATGGGGCGCGCGATCGTGCGTGACGCGGACGCTTTCCTCTTCGACGAACCCCTGTCCAACCTGGACGCCAAGCTGCGCGGCCAGATGCGCACGGAGATCGCGCAGCTGCAGCGCCGCATGGGCATCACGTCGCTGTACGTGACCCACGACCAGACCGAGGCCATGACCCTCGGTGACCGTGTGGCCGTGCTCAAGCGTGGTCAGCTCCAGCAGATCGCGTCCCCGCGGGAGCTCTACGAACAGCCCGTCAACCTGTTCGTGGCGGGGTTCATCGGCGCTCCGTCCATGAACTTCATCCCGGCGCGCGTGAACGGCTCGGTGTTCCACACCCCGATCGGGGACATCGAGGTTCCGGAGCGCGTGCAGGGCAAGCTCACGAACGCCCCCGAGATCGTGCTGCTGGGCCTGCGCCCGGAGCACTTCGAGGACGCGAAGTTCGTGGACGAGACGAAAATCCCCCACGGGACCGTCTTCGACTCCGAGTTCACGCACACCGAGTGGCTGGGCAACCAGCAGTACGGCTACATCCACTACCAGCAGGATGCCGCCGTGCAGCACAAACTCAACGAGCTGGCCCAAGAGCTGGACGCTGACGAGATGCCCGCCCAGGTGGTCGTCTCCCTGGACGCGTCCTCCCGCATCCGCGGTGGCTCCACGGCAAAGATCTGGCTGGACAGCCGCAAGATGCACGTGTTCAACCCGGAGACGGGCGAGAACCTCACGCGTGACGCGGAGGCCGGTGCGGAGCTGACCCGCGAGGCCAACGAGGAGCGCAAGGCGGAGATCGAGCGTTCGCGTCGACACGTGGGCTCGGCGGGTTCCACCGAACGGTCCGACGGCGCGGTCACCGGCAACCACATGGACGGCAGCACCGCTGCTCGCTGAGCGTCCGGCACGGGCCGTGGCACACCGCGGCCCGCCGACCGTACGACGGCCGGTTCCCGAGAAGGGGACCGGCCGTCGTCGCACCCGGAACCGCCCGGGCCCGCTCGGGCGCTTTGGTCCGCGGCCGGGCCGGAAGTCGGAGGGTGCGGGGCACGTCTCCGCCCGACCCCCGAAAGGAACCGAGCGTCGTTGTGGTCCAGGGCAGCGCTGGAGGCACCACGGCCCGCGGCGGGACCCGAAGCCGGGGGTCAGGGCCCCGCCGCCTGGCCCCTGCACGGGAACCGAGCGCCGTCGTACCCGGACGGCTCTGCTGCCGACTGGGGCGGGTGCATTAGGCGGGGCCCCGTGTGAAAGCCCACCAGGCGAACAGGGCGACCGCTGCGATCAACGCGCACGACGCCGCGACGTAGCGCACACGCGGGTAGCGCACCCGCCATGCGACGAGCCGGGGCCAGTGCTCCGTGAGTTGCGCCGGCGTGGCCCGCTGGAAGTTGACGTGCTGGGCGCCGCTCGCCCGGGCCAGCTCGTCCAGGGTGCGCGCGTCCCAGACCGTCCCGTCCAGGAAGAGTGCCGAGCGCCCGGCCGGGGTGACGAACCAGAGGCAGGGTCGACCGCGGGACCCGCCGCTGCGCGGGCGCGCCGCGAGCAGCGTCCGGACCGTGACCACCTGGGCGATCCGCTCGCGGGGCACGGCCCGGAAACCGACCCAGCGGGAGAGCAGGACGTGGTGCGCGGTGAGCACCACGAGCGCGGGGCGCAGGTAAGCGTAGGCCGTCACGAGGCCCACGAGGGCGAGCAGGAGCAGCACGCCCATCGCGGGGCCGGCCGGGCGGCGGTACCCGATCACGAACACCGCGACGACCACGAGCAACAGCGGGGGAAGTGCCGCGCCGAGCCGGCGGCCGTACGACCCCATTCGGGGGTGGAACACGTGTTCCGGTGCCCCGTACTTCGCCGGGATCTGTCGGATGGTTTCCGCCATGAGCCGCCCTCGTGCCTGCCGTCCTCGGGGATCACACCGGAGTGGGCGATCGCGCCGTCCGGGGGCGGTGCCCCCGGGCCGCCCGGTTCAGCCTAGCGGCCCGGCAGCGGGCGGGTCATCGCCGGGACACGCGGGGCCCGCTCCCCGGGACGTCCACTAACGTGGGGACTCATGGAACGCAGTGAACGCATCGTCAGGGCCGTGGGGGCATGGTTCGTCCTGATTCTGCTGGCGCTCGCAGGTGCGGCTGTGACCATTGCGCTCGTGAACAAGTACGCGTACGGGCCCGAGACGGACGTGCGCGATTACTTCCAGGCCCTCCAGACCGGCGACGGCGGCAAGGCCCTGGGGTTGCTCAACGCCCAGGTCCCGGACTCCAACGCGGCCCTGTTGGACGGCGAACCCCTGGCCGAGGCAAGCAAGGGACTCGAGAACGTATCCGTGCGCACCGTCGCGTTGTCCGGGGACCGGGCGGTGGTGCGGGCAAGCTACACGCTGAACGGTCATGAGGCGTCCTCCGAGTTCACGCTCCACCCCGCGGAGACGCAATGGGGGTTCTTCACGGTGTGGGACTTCGATCCCTCCACGCTGCCCACCATGAACGTGGCCATGCCGGGTTCCACCGCGGTGGACATCAACGGCGCGTCCGTGGCGCTCCCCGGGTCCTCCCGTGAGTTCGCGGTCTTCTACCCCGGGATCTACACGGGCTCCTACGCCTCCCCCATGGTGCGCGCCGAGCCGCAGGAGGCGGCCGTGAGCGACGCCCGGGAGAACACCACCATGAAGCTCGAGGCCGAGCCGTCCGAACGCCTCACTCACCAGGTGGACAAACAGATCCACGAGCACCTGGACGAGTGTGCCGCGCAGGACAGCCTCTACCCCGCGGGATGCCCCTTCTCCTACCAGTTCGACGGGCGCATCCAGGGCCGCGTCTCCTGGAGCATCAAGGATTACCCCACGCCCTACGTCTCCCTGGACGACGCTGCCGCGGGCCGCTGGCACGTGTCCGACAGCCGGGGGATCGCGCGCATCGAGTTCACCGCGGTGGACCTCTATGACGGCACCACATCCCAGGTCACCGATGAGGTCCCGTTCCTGCTGAGCGCGGACGTGAGGGTCACCGGGGACGAGGTGACCCTCACACCGCACTGACGGGCAGGCGCCGCGCTGACGGGTGCGCCCCGGGTGCATGTGCGCCCGGGGCGGGTGGTGGGCGACGGATTGGGCGGGGCGTGGGAGAAGGGTGGGCCGTGGTGCCCGTGGGCCCCGCTCAGTCCGTTCCGCGCAGGTCCAGCGTGAGTTCTGCCGGGGCCTGCGGGTCCACCGTGAACGGGATCCCCCAGTCCTGCTGGTACAGGTGGCACGCCGCGTGCTCCGGGATCTCCCCGTCCGGGGAGCCGTCGCACGCCGCCGCGCGGGCCGTGATGTGCAGGACCCCCTCCGTGACACCGTCCGCGATCCGCAGGGCGCGGGTCAGCCCCTGGGCCGTCCCGTCACCCTGCACGAGTGCATCCTCCGGGGACGAGGACACCTTCAGCTGCGTGGGATCACCCCACCGGGTGTCGAGCTTCTGACCCGTGGGGGCCGAGAACCGCACCGTGAGCTCGAGCTCCCCGGGGGCCACCGGCGTGCGCTTGCGCTGCATGCTGGCCGCACCCTCGTCCACGGTCTGGGCCTGCTTGGGCACCGCCACCCGCACGAGGCGGTGGGCATTAGTCTCCACGACCACCAGGACGGGCTCGTCGTGGCTCGTGTCGAGCAGGACGTCGGAGGGCTCAGCGAGTCCGCGGGTCAGCGTGGAGACCTCACCGGTTGCGGGGTCGAACCGGCGCACCGCACCGTTGTAGGTGTCGGCCACGGCCACGGATCCGTCCGGGAGCACGCACACCCCCAGGCAGTGCTGGAACCGTGCCTGATCGGCCGGCCCGTCCCGGAACCCGAAGTCGAACAGTCCGAGTCCCACGGCGGATTCCACCGATGTGGACCCGTCCTCGCCGAAGCGCACGCGGCGCAGCGCGGAGGACTCGGAGTCCGCGACCCACACGGCCCCGTGGGCGTCCTGAGCCAGGCCGGAGGGCTGGGCGAACCAGCTCTCGGGCGCGGAACCGTCGCGCAGTCCCTCGTCCCCGGTCCCGGCCAGCACGGCGAGCGCCCCGGTGCGCGGGTCGAACGAGAACAGTTGATGCGTCCCGGCCATCGCGACCACCAGGGTGTCCGCGGCGTCGGACCACGTCACGTCCCACGGGGAGGACAGCGCCACGGACGTGGCCGAGGCGTCCTGCGGGATCTCGTTGGGGTCCACGCCGCGCGCGCGGGCGTCGTCGAGCAGGCGCTGGACGCCGTTGCCCGCCAAAGTGCGCACCGCGCCGGTGCCCAGTTCCACGCCGCGCAGCCGGTGGTTGACGGTGTCCGCGACCACGAGGTCGTAGCCGACGTCGGCACGCACGCGTTCGGAGAGCACCGCGATGCCCTGGGGTTCGTTGAACCGCGCGGCGTCCCGGGGGCCGTCCGCCCAGCCCTTGGTGCCGGAACCGATGGCCCGACGAACCGTGGTGAGGTCCTCCTCGAGATGGACCAGGCGGTGGTGACCGGTGTCGCTGACCATGAAGGAACCGTCCGGAAGGGCCACGACCTTGCCGGGGAAGCGCAGGTCCCCCTCGGGCTGCGGGCGCGGGACGTAGGGGCCGTCTCCGCGGTGCAGGGTGCCCTTGGCGTCGTGCTCGGCCACGAGTTCGGACACGAGGGATTCCAGCCCCTGGACGTGGCCCTCACCCGAGAGGTGCGCCACGATGTACCCCTCGGGGTCCACGACCACCAGGGTGGGCCACGCGCGCGCCGTGTAGGCGTCCCACGTGCTCAACCGGGGGTCGTCGAGCACCGGGTGGGTGATCTCGTAGCGGTCCACCGCCGCGGCCAGTGCGTCCGGGTCCGCCTCGTGCTCGAACTTGGGGGAATGCACGCCCACGGTCACGAGCACGTCCGCGTACTTCTCCTCGAGGGGGCGCAGCTCGTCCAGCACGTGCAGGCAGTTGATGCAGCAGAAGGACCAGAAGTCCAGGATCACGATCTTGCCCCGTAACGCCTGCAGGTCCAGTCGCTCACCGCCGGTGTTCAGCCAGGCTCTGCCCTCAAGTTCCGAGGCGCGGACTGGTGTGTTCATGCGTGCGGAGGTCACGGTGTCTGGGTCCTTCCACCGGGGGTCAAGGGTTTCTTCCTGGGACAACGTTATCCGCGGGGCAGAGCTTCCCGTGCGTTACGTGACGCCCCCGCACACTCCGCGGACCCGTCCGCCAACCGCCCGGCCTCGCCGGCGCCCGTCCCGGCGGATGTCAACGACGCCGCTCGTCCCGCTCCGCGAGCTCGGCCATCATCTCGTTGTAGGCGCGCAGTTCGGCGTCGTCCGTGCGATCGGCCTGCCGGTCCACCCGGCGGTTCTCCTTGGCGCCCTCCATGGCCCACAACACGGCCACGATGACGGCGAGCAGGAATGTGGGGAACTCGCCGATCCCCCACATGAGCATGCCGCCGAGCTGCTGGTCGTCCAGGGCGCTGGGACCCCACGGGCGGCCCATGTTGCCGAACCACGAGGCCTGCAGCACCGTGGTCAGGCTCATGATGCTGATGCCGATGAACGCGTGCGCGGCCATGGTCGCGAGCAGCAGCACGAGACGCATGGGGTAGCTGGGCCGGCGCGGGATGGGGTCGATGCCGATCAGCACGAGCGCGAACATGTACCCCGTGAACAGGAAGTGCACCATCATGAACTCGTGGCCCACGTGGTAGCGCAGCGTGAAGCGGAACAGGTCCGTGAAGTAGAACAGCACGATCGAGAACGCAAAGTTCGCGGCCGCGAAGATCGGGTGCGTCACGATCCTGCCCCACGTGGAGTGCACGAGACGCAGGATCCACTCACGCGGACCGCGGGTACCGTCCCCTCGTGGTTCGAGGGCCTTGAGCACCACGGTGACGGGTGCGCCCGAGACCAAGAACAGCGGCACGATCATGGTCAGGCTCATGTGCTCGACCATGTGGGCGGAGAACAGCACGCGGGCGTAGACCGCCACCCCGCCGCTCGTCGCGTAGAGCAGTGCAGCCAGCCCGCTGAACCAGGACACGGTGCGCAGCACGGACCACGAGTCCCCGCGGCGCCACACCTTGATCGCGGCCCACAGGTACACCACGGCCATGAACACGACCACGGCCACCCAGAACCAGTCCAGGCGCCACGTGGTGAACCAGCGGGCGAACGTGGGCTCCGGGGGCAGTTCGTACCACGTGAGGATTCGCGCCGGGGAGGCGTCCGGTGCAAGCTCCTCCGGGACGGGCGGGGCGGTGCGGCTCAGGGCCGTGGCGATGCCCATGAGTAGCCCCATGAGCACCACTTCTACCACGAGCACGCGCCACATGGTGGCCGCGCGGGACCGGGAGCCGTCCGCGACCCCGGGGATCAGCCACTGCCGGTGCGCGAAACCCGCCAGCGCCAACAACAGGGTCAGCACGAGTTTGGTGAGCGCCAGGATCCCGTAGGAGGACGTCAGTTGCTCCCACGTTCCGATACGCACCGCGGCATTGATGATCCCGGAGAGCAACACCAGCAGGTAGCAACCCAGAGCCACCACGGAGTAGCGCCGCAGTACGACCGCGAGCAGGGGTTCGGTGTGGCGGGAGCCCCCGCGGCCGCTGACCGTGAACTCACGGGACAGCAACGGCCCCACCCAGATCAGCACCAGTAGCCCGCCGACCCACAGGCACACTCCCAGCAGGTGCAGCCCCAGGGAGTTCACCGCACCCATGTGGTCCGCACCACCCGCGGCGTGACCGTTGAGTGCCAGCGCCACGATCGCCACGAAGGACAGCGCGAGGGTGCAGAACAGTCCCAGCAGCGCCCGCACGCCGAAAACCAGGGTCGTGACCACGGCGGCCACCATCACGATCACCGATTGGGACTGGCCCGTGGAGATCCCGGTCATGTAGTGCAGCAACTGTTGGGTGTAGTTGCCCCCCGTGCCGATACCGGATCCAGAGACGTCCGAGTACGTGAAGATCAGCACGGCCACGGCCGCCACGGTCCACACCACGGCCGCGGCCTCGACGAGCTGCATGACGCTGCGGAAGACCGGGTGTTCCGGTTCGCCCGCCTGGTCCTTGCTGTTGCGCGGTGGCCGTTTCCGGGAGCGGTCCGCGAAACGGGGCACCACGCCGATCGCCAGCAGCAACCCGCCCATCACCACCGTTATCGCGATGTTGTGGACGGTCTCTACCACGGGCAGCCCCCAGCGCACGAGCGTTCCCGGGTCCGCGACCTGCCGGGGGGCGGCCGCTCCCCCGTAGACCAGGGCCGCGGTCATCCCGATCATGGCCGCGACGAGCACGACCGTGATGGTCCACGGGCTCACACTCACCGCTCCCGCGGGAGCGGTCCCGCCGTTCGACGAGCTCGCGCCCTTCGACGAGCCGGCGCCGAGCGGGCGCCCGGCATCCGGCGCGCTATCGCGCTCACGGCCGGGAGCGACGTCGCCCCGCGAACCGTCCCGGCGCGGGCCGGTGTCCCTGGTGCGTGCGCTGGTACTCATCGTGGCATTCCTCCGGCCCGTTGATTCTCTCGTTGTGCTGCTCCGCGCACGGGGGTCACGTGAACAACGTGTCCCCGATGAACCCACCCACTTCGCAGCCCGGCGGGATAGCGAACACGGCGGATCCGATGGGCACGGTCCACGTGTTCAGCATGTCCAACTGCGCCAGCCGCCGCTGGATGGGCACGAACTGTTTCACGGGGTCCGACTGGTAGGACGCGAAGATCAGCCCCGTGTTGGACACCCCGCCCCGGACGTCCCCGGAGCGGCTGTGCCCGGACGCATCACTCACCGCCAGATCGTAGTTGTACACCCTGCGGAAGATCCTCTCGTCCGGGTTGTCGCTGCGCGAACGCCGCATATGACTGTAGGACGAGATGACCGGGAATCCCAGGGGACCCTTGGCCTCGAAGTCCGGTTCGTCGTGCTCGGCGGCGCCCGTCAACGGTGCGCCGTTCGACAACCGGCGCCCCACCGAGTCCTCGCGCGCAGGGGTGTCGGCCTCGTCCCACGTGTCCAGGTTCATGTGGATCCGCCGGATCACCACGGATGTCCCGTTCTCGATCCACGGGGTGAACCCGCCCTGACCGTAGACGACCTTCTCGTGATCAGCCTCCCCCGGGTATGGGTTCACGGTGCCGTCCACCTGACCGAAAAGGTTGCGCGTGGTCTGACCGTCCGGGGTGACGCCCACGGTGTTGCGGAACCCGTCCTGCACCCAGCGCACGGTCGCGAAGGACCGGACGTCCTTGAGCAGCACCCGCTGGGCGTGGGCCATGGTCAGCTTGTCGTCGCAGCACAGCTGCAGCAACAGGTCCCCCTGATTCCACCGGTCCTGCAGTTTGTCGATCGTGAAAGCGGGCAAGGGCTTGAGCCATTGCGGGGCCCGGTCGGCGTCGATCACGGCTATGGCCCGCGGTCCGAAACCCACCGTGACGGTCAGCCGCGAGGGGTTCTGGGCGAGCCAGGGTTCCTGGTCGTTGACGGGGGCGGTGCCCTGCGTGAGGGCCGCGGCGTCGTCCGTGAGCACGCGCAGCAACCGCCGCAGTGCGTCCCGGTCCACGTCCCGGTGCAGGTCCAGGGCGATGAACACGCAGAACGCCTGCGGCAGCGTGGCCACGCCCGCCTGTCGTGGGCCGTGGAAAGCTTCGGTCCGCAGCCCGGGCCGTTGGCTGTCCTGTCCCGCCGCCGCGAGCCGGGGGTCCACGGCGCCGAGGGCCGCAGCGGAAACCGCCCCGAGTCCCGTGGCGCCGGCGCCGGCGACCGCGCCCGTGAGCAACGATCGCCGGCTCCACCCCGAGGCGGAAGGGCCCCGATCAGTGGTCATGACACGTGGGCAGTGCGCTCGAGGATGGGCTCGTACTCATGCCCTCGTGCGACCCGTGGTCGTGGGCGGCATCCGACGACGACGAGTGTCCGGCCCCCGAGCCGTGCTCGCCTCCGTGGCCCGCGTGCTCGTCCTCGCCGGGCGCGTACCGCTCCTTCGCGCCCGTGAAGTCGCGCACCGGGACGGTGACGTCCCGGGTCCCGCTGTCGGTGCGAAGCTGCAGCGTGAGGTCACTACCGGCCTTGAGCGAGCACGTGAGCCCCATGAGCATGATGTGATTGCCGCCCGGCTTCAGGTCCAGGCTCTCCCCCGGTGCGAGGGTGAAGCCACCCTCCTTCTGCCGCATCTGTGTGGCGCCGGAGCCGCCGTCCGCCACGGTCTCGTGCAGCTCGACCGAGCGCGCGACGCCGTCCGCGCCCGCCCCGGTGAACGTGACCTCCTGCCCGGAGGTGTTTGTGAGCTTGCCGAACACGGCGGTCATCCCGGAGTCGGCCGCCTTGGCCCAGCCGTCGCTCAGTTCCAGGGGCGCAGCGGCGGTGCTGTGCGTCGCGGAGTCCGTCCCCGCGGGCGACGACGCCGCCTCCCCACCCTGCGCCGAGCACCCGCTCAGCGTAGCCAGGCCGAGGCCCAAGACGGCCACAGCGGCCAGCGCACGGCGCGGGGCGGGAACGGACGTGGTGTTCAGGTTGTAGTTCATATGTGAGTCCTTAGGAGTGAATCGTGCTCCGGCTCGCCCGTCCGCTGCGCGTGTCGTCGGACGCGGCGTCGAGTGACGCGGCACTGTGCCTACTCGACACCGGGACCATGCCCGCTCGACAGACGGACTGTGCCCACTCGATGCCGGGGCCGCGGGCCGCGCCCTGAGTACCGGGGGTGCCAGAGCAGCCGGTGTCGTACGGACGGTGCTCGTCCGAGCGGCGGCGCGGTCACGTCCGTCGATCACATCGAGCCGGTATCGAGTCAGCGGTGGGCCGAGTCAGTGACGGGCCGCATCAGCGGCGCGCCGAGCGCTTGTCGAGCCGCATCTGCGGCGTGCCGGAACGCGTGAGCGCGGCGGCGGGAGCCTGACGGGAAAAGGATGATCCGGGCGGGCCGCCCGGGTCAGGGAATCAGCGCTGCTTGGGGCGGGTGGCGAAGGCCAGGATCACCAGCAGCAGGACTAGCGCGATGGCGCCACCGGCCACGGGCAGTACCCAACTCGGGATGCCCGTGCCGCTCACGTCCTCCTGGGCTCCGTTCGCGTCCTGGGCCGCGCCCTGGGAGGCGTCCGCAGAGGCCACGGGGGCCGGGGACGCAGCGGTCGCGGCGCCGTCGCCCACGGTGTACGTGAACGTGCCCTCGATGGGGTGCCCGTCCTGGGAGACCACGCGCCACGTGACCGTGTAGGTCTCGTCCTCGCCCCCGCCCTCGCGCAGCGGCTGGGACACCGTGGTGTTCTGCGCGGCCAGCGTGCCGCGCGTCATGTCCGTGCCGTGGGAGTCGGTGACCCGGACCTCGCTGCCGATGTCTTGGATGTTCCCGGAGAACGTCAGTTCGAGCGCCGTGGGGGCCTTCTCGAGCTTCGCGCCGGCCTGCGGGTTGGTCCGCACGAGTTCGTCGTGGGCGCTCGCGGGCCCCGCCGTGGTGACGACCAGCACGAGGGCCAGCAGCGCGGCGAACAGGGCCGCGAGCGACGTCGCCGAACGTTGCGAAAGGCGGGCGTGCGGCGCGGCCGACGACGCCGCGGTGTCACCCGTCCGCGCCGGGGTCCGCAGAGTGGGCTGGGGCTGATGTGGTGTTGAGTACGAAGGGTTCATGGGTGTTCTCTCCTGCGCCCTGGGGCGTGGGGGCCGCGAGGTGGGCTGCCGATGGATGCGATGGATGCTCGGGGCGGCATCGGATCCAGGGGTGTCCCCGCCGATGCCTAGGCGAGGACGGGCGGTCCGCGGTATCCGCAGACGGAGGAGAGCAGGAGCTGATCGGCCAGTGCGCGCGGCGAGGTCCAGGAGGTCCGCCGCGGCACGGCCGTGGTGACCGGGCGCAGGGCCAGGACAAGGATGCGCAGCACGCGCAGGGACACGGCGTTCAGCAGGCGAAATGCCGCGGTCTCGCCGTGGCGCAGCAGAGCGTAGGTGGCCACGGCCGCCACGGCGTGGGCGGCGAGCATGCCGCACCCGTGATGCGCCGCGGGCAACACCGAGATCACCACGGCGGGACCGTCCGCCGTGGGGGCCGCGTGGTGGTGGGTGTAGTCGATCGCGTGGGCCATCCCGCCGGACTGGGCGTACAGGGTGTGCAGCAGCGCCTGACTCAGCAGGACGCTACCGGCCACGCTCCAGCGTGAGAGCACCCGTCCCGCGAGCAGCATGCACAGCGGGGCCGCCAGACACATGGACAGCGCGATGATCAGCGGGGAGGGCCAGGTCCCGTCCACCGCGGCGTGCGAACCGGCCGCAAGAGTGGTGGCCACGAAGGCGGCCACCCAGCCCCGGGCAAGTCGGCGCGCGCGAGGGGACACCGAACACCTCCGGGACTCACGGGGAAAGGATGGGATTCCATTATGCGCCACCGCGCGGGGAACCACGAACCCGGCGGCCCCGCGGAAGGGGTGGGGTGGCGCGCATGCGGAAGGGACCGTTCACGGAGTGCGTGAACGGTCCCTTCGAGCACCGGGTCCTGGGACCCGCTGGGCTTACCTCACTTGGAGGAAACAGCAGCCTTCAGCTTGGAGCCCGCAGTGAGCTTGACACCGTGTCCAGCCGGGATCTGGATGGCCTCGCCGGTCTGCGGGTTGCGACCCTGACGCGCGGCGCGGTCGGTGCGCTCCACGGAGAGCCAGCCGGGGATGGTGATCTTCTCGCCCTTGGAAACGGAGCTCTCGAAAACCTGGAACAGGGAGTCGAGAACGCCGTTGACGGCGGCCTGGGTGCTACCGGACTTCTCGGCAACCTCTGCAACGAGTTCGCTGCGGTTCATAGCCATGTGCTTGTCCTCCTGGACTGGGTTGGCATTCGCTGGGGAAGGGGCGACCGGGGGTCGGGTCCTTCCGGTGCAGAAATTACCAGCTGGACTTGTAGATACCGGGCAATTCGCCGCGGTGAGCCATGTCGCGGAAGCGCACGCGGGAGATCCCGAAGCGCTGGAAAGTGCCGCGGGGGCGACCGTCGATCTGGTCGCGGTTGCGCACGCGCACGGGGGAAGCGTCACGGGGGAGCTTCTGCAGACCCAGGCGGGCCTCCTCGCGAGCCTCGGGGGACGCGTTCTCGTCCACGAGGGTCTTCTTCAGTTCAGCGCGCTTGGCGGCATAACGCTCGACGACGACCTTGCGCTGCTCGTTCTTGGCGATCTTTGACTTCTTGGCCATGTCTCAGCGCTCCTCGCGGAAATCGACGTGCTTGCGGACCACCGGGTCGTACTTCTTCATGACGAGGCGATCGGGGTTGTTGCGGCGGTTCTTACGGGTGACGTAGGTGAACCCGGTACCGGCCGTGGACTTGAGCTTGATGATGGGACGTACGTCCTTGTCCTTGGCCATCTCAGATCTTCTCCCCACGTGCGATGAGTTCGTTGACCACGGCGTCGATGCCGCGCGCATCGATGACCTTGATGCCCTTGGCGCTCAGGTTGAGCGTGACGTTGCGACGCAACGAGGGCACCCAGTAACGCTTCTTCTGGATGTTCGGGTTCCACCGACGCTTGGTGCGGCGGTGCGAGTGCGAGATGCTGTGGCCAAAGCCCGGCTGGGCCCCGGTCACCTGGCAGTGCGCTGCCATAGTGTTCTCCTCCAATGTCCAATGTCGACGAAATGACGGCACGCATGGTCGCCGCCGAGCGGTTTCCCGCCGGCAGCCATAGCCAAGAGTGGTCCGCCACCTCAAGAAAATGCCACCGTTCGCGCGCCGGGCGTGATGGGTTTACCCCGCGGCAGTACCGGTCAGGGCACTCGCTACGACGAAGACGGTGAAGATCAAGGCGCCGGTAGATGGACTCCACCACACGACAGCCTTAGATTCTAGGCTTCTACGGACTCGCTCGCAAATCCGAAGGCGGAAACGGTGCGATTGCGCGCCCCTCGATCCTAGCCTCTGGCTCGCAACGGACCAACTCGTCCGCCCCGCCGTGACGGGCCCCACGAACGGCGCACCCAGGGGAGAATCCCTCCGGGAAGAGCCCCCGGAAAAACCGTCGAAGAACACAACGGGAAACACGCGAGGGTGGCGGTCCGTCCATGACCCGGTCCGCCACCCCGACACGTTTTCTTCGGCCCCATCCCCTCACCCAGGGGATTAGGTAAGGCAATTCTTACCTAATCCCCCGGGCGGGGCAACCCCCTGACAGGATCGTGCCGGAGTGAGTGCTCAGAACTTGCCCGTGAACGGGTCCGCCACGTCCCGGTGTTCGGGCTGTTCCGGCGCCTTGGCCTTGGGATCCCGGCGATGCGTACCCAGCGCGCCGTTGACCACGTCCACGAGCGAGTTGACCCGCTCGGACCCCGGGAGGGATTCGAGCATCACGGGCCGGCCATCCGAGTCCGCGAGCGGGATCCGCCAATTCGGGTACTCGTCGCTCGTGCCGGGCTGGTTCTGGATCCGCTTCTCCCCGACCGCGTCCACGAGGGAGACGTTGATCAACACGGACGGCGCGTCGCACAGGTAGCGGTGGATCGCCTCGATCCTGGCCTGCTCCCCCGGGTCTTCATCCCGGGGCAGATAGCCGGCATCCGCGACCGCGGTGAAGAAAGTGTCCAGCTGACGGCGTGCCTCCTCCCGTTCCTCCTCCGGCGAGCGCGCGAGCAGTCCCAGGTCCTCGCGCAGTTGCAGCTGCACGCCCTCGAGGTAGCCCGCCGTGGGCGGGAGGTCGTGGGTGTTCACGGAGGCCATGCACAGTTCGCGGTAGCGGGAGGGGTCCAGGGGGACGTCCCCGTCCATCTCGAACCACATGATGGAGGTTCCCAGCACGCCCCTGCGCTCCAGGAACTCGCGCACACTGTCCTCCACGGTGCCGAGGTCCTCACCCACGACCACCACGCCGGCGAGCTCGGCCTCGAGGGCCAGGACGCCCACCATGGCCTCGTGGTCGTAGTACACGTAGGTCCCGTCCGAGGCCTGGTTGCCATCGGGGATCCACCACAACCGGAAAAGTCCCGCCACGTGGTCGATCCGCACACCCCCGCCATGACGGAAGATGTTGCCGAGCATCTGCCGCCACGGCCGGTACCCCGCCTCGGCGAGCTTGCGGGGATCCCACGGCGGCTGACTCCAGTCCTGACCCAGCTGGTTGTACATGTCCGCGGGGGCACCCACGCTCACCCCGGGGGCCAGGACGTCCTGCAACGCCCACGCGTCCGCGCCCTGCTTGTGCACCCCCACCGCGAGATCGTGCACCACACCGATGTCCATCCCGGCCCGGTACGCGGCACGCTGCGCGGCCTCGAGCTGCTCGTCGAGCAGCCACTGCAACCACACATGGAAACTGATCCGGTGGCGCAACCGGGTACGCGCCTCCTGGGCGTACGGCGCCTCCGGGGAACTCGCCTCGTCCCGCCACAGGGGTGAGTCCTCCCCGAGCTCCTCCCGCAGGGCGCACCACAGCGCGAAGTCCTGCAGGGGTTGCCCGGCATGCGCCACGAACGCCTCGAGCTGTTGCTGGCGGTAGGGCGAACGGCGCACGGTGAACAGCAGTTCGAGACTCTTCAGCTTCGCGGCGTAGGCGGAATCGCGGTCGATCGTGCTGGGGTCCAGCACGGCCTTGCGTTGCACCGCGGCGAGTTGGGCCACGACCTCACGGTCCCCCGGACGCAGGTACGGGAACTCCGCGATGTCGCTGATCCGCAGGTACAGCGGGTTGAAGAAGCGTCGGCTCGAGGGCAGGTACGGGGAGGGCTCCACGGGAGGCGTGGGTTCCGCGGCATGCAGGGGGTTGATGAGCACGTAGTCCGCGCCCTGCACACCGCTGATGGCGGCCAGGGACGCGAGGTCCGAGAGGTCCCCCACGCCCCACGAGCGGGAGGACATCACCGAGTACAGCTGGGCCATGTAGCCCCACCGGCGGCGCCCGCGCAGCCGGTCCGTGGTGCTGAGGCGCTGCGGGGTCACCGCCACGTCGATGCTATTGCGCTGCCCCGAGCCCGTCCGGGCCTCGAGACGGTACCAGCCCAGCGGGAGGTCTCGGGGCAGTTCGTAGGGCACGCGCTCGCGGACCGTGTCATCGACCTCGCGGGTCTCGGGAGCCACGTCGGGCGCCGGGTGCAACTCGCGCACCGCGTCCGGATCGTCCTCGGGCCACAACCGCACCCGCACGGTGTCCCCCTGCGCGGTAGCCACGGGCACGATGGCCTCACACTGCTCCTCCGCGATCACCACGGGCGGCAGCAGCTCGCGCCACGGCGCCAGCTCGCGGTCGCGCAGACTGCGCCGCGCGGCGTCGTCGTCCGAGACGTCCGCGCCGAGCGCCGTGAGGACACGGCGCAGCGTCCGCTCCGGCACGGTCTCGACTCCCCCGTCGAAGCCCCGGTACTCGGTGGCCACCCCGTACTCAGTGGCCAAGCGCTGCACAGTCGTTTCCCCTGAAGTTCCTGCGTTCTCCGCCATGCCCCCACTCTAGCCACCGGGGACGGGTCCCCTCGGTCGACGACGACGCCGCTGCCCACCGGGATCACGCCCGGAGCGCCGCGCGGACACGCCGGACACGTCGGGGGCACGTGGTTGACTGGGGGCATGGATACCACCCTGCCCGGCCCGGGCCCGCACTGGCGCCCGCGCGCCGTCGTCTTCGACTGCGACGGCGTGCTCATGGACACCGAGAGCGCGTGGGCGCGTGTGCAGGCCCAGGTCGCCGAATCGTTCGGCGTGACGCTCGACGAGCGCGCGGGCACGTCCCTCATGGGGCTGTCCGCCGCGGACGTGGCCCGGGACATCTCGCGGCGCGCGGCAGCCGTGGCCGAGCAGCGGGACGAGCCCGCTCCCGGGTTCGACGCCGTGTACGAGCGGCTCGTGCGCACCGAGGAGGACGTGGTCGGTGAGGTCCTGGAACCGTTACCGGGCGCGATCGAGACCGTGCGGGCGTGCGCCCAGCGGGTCCCGGTAGCCGTGGCGAGCAACTCCACCCGCGGGATCCTGGATCGGAAGATGCACGCGATCGGCCTCGCGGACGTCGTCGTGACGTGGGTCAGCGCGCAGGACGTACCCCGCGGCAAACCCGCCCCGGACATCTACGAGGAGGCCGCGCGGCGCCTGGGAGTGGAGCCCGCGGACGCGCTTGCTGTCGAGGACTCCCCCGCGGGCACCGCAGCCGCGGTCGCCGCGGGACTGTGGGTGCTGGGAGTGCCCCACGGCCACGACGAACCCATCACGTCCCACTTCCGGGCGGAGTCGTTGGCCGACCCCGCGGTCGGGGACATGCTGCGGGTGTGGGGACTGCCGCTGTAGGTGCGGGGAGTCCGCAGCTGGGCCCGCTGGACGGACCCCGCGGCGGATCAGCTGTTCCAGAGGCCGTAGGTCTCCGCGAGTTCCGAGACCTTCTTGGCGCGCGCGAGGCGCGGGAGGTAGGAACCGTCCGCACCGGCGTGACCGGACTCGGCCTGCTCGATCATCTCACGGGCCCAGCGGATCTCCTGATCGCTCGGGGCCAACGCGTGATTGATGCCGTCCGTCTGGTCCGGGTTCAGGCACAGCTTGCCCGTCATGCCCATGGACTGCGTGACCTTGCACGCGGCCTCGAGCTCCGCCCCGGACACCCCGTTGGTGGGGCCGTCGATGGGACCGGGCAGCTCACCCACGCGCGACGCCGTGACCAGGGTCGAGCGCGCGAACGCCAGGGCCATGGGGTCCCCCGAGGCACCGGTGTCACGGCGGAAGTCGCCCACACCGAACGCGAGCCGGAACACGCCCGGGGCGCGCGCAATGTCGTACGCGTTCATGAGGCCCACGGCGGACTCGATCAGTGCGACCACAGGGATTCCCGCGTGGCTCATCATGGCGGTCTTGGTGATGTGGTCCGGGTGCTCGGTCTTGGCGAGCACGATGCCCCGCAGGTTGTCGACCTCATTCAGCGCGGCCAGGTCCTTCTCCCAGTGCGGGGTGGTGATGTCGTTGATCCGCACCCATGCGCTCACGCCCTGGTGCATGGCCTCCATCATGTCCTCACGGGCGCGATCCTTGTCCTCCTCCGGCACCGCGTCCTCGATGTCCAGGATCACGGAGTCCGCTTCCGAGGCCAGCGCGGGCGCGAACAGCGACGTGTCCGCCGCCGACGTCAGCAACCACGAGCGGGAGAGTCGCGCGGGAAGTGCAGCGGCGCGTTGGTTACGGTACGGGGCCATGGGTCTCCTGGGGAAGTGGGTGGGATCGGTCTGGGTGCGTTCGGGGCGGCTCGTCGCGCCCCGCGGGACGACGGCGTCAGGGCGCGATTCGTAACCGTGGGATCGGGGTGTCGTCCGGGACCGCGGCGAGCGCCCATCGGGTGCGGTACGGCGGCGGTGCCGCGCGGGTGAAGTCACCCGACACGCGACATCAACCCTAGTACGAGGGGCCATCGAGCGCCGTCGGGCCGGGGCACAAAAGCCCCCGCCGGGGGTTTGTGGGGATCCCACGAGGATGCGTGAACCACCCCGGCGTCGCGCGATGAGAAGCGACCTCCGTACGGCATGGCGTACCCCCGGTGAGGGCGCTCAACACCACACGGGCGCACGCGGCACCGCGCGGCCCCCGGACGGGTCCTGCGCATCGTCCGGGGGCCGCGTGAGGTGATCAGGAGGCGAGCGGGGTGTGGTCCGGGTCCACTCGCTCGTCGTCCCGCACGGGACCCGATGCCGTGGCACCGGGGGCGAACGGCGAGCCGCCCAGCGACTCGCGACCGTGGGGGCTCGTCCAGTTCTCCAGGGACGGGCCGAGCGGCACGATGCCGGACGGGTTGATGTCCCGGTGCACGACGAAGTAGTGCTCCTTGATCTGCTGGAAGTCCACGGTGTCACCGAAGCCCGGGGTCTGGAACAGATCGCGCGCGTAACCCCACAGGTTGGGCATCTCCGTGAGCTTGTTCCGGGACGCCTTGAAGTGGCTCACGTACACCGGGTCGAAACGTGCGAGGGTGGTGAACAAGCGCACGTCCGCCTCGGTGATGTGATCGCCCATGAGGTAGCGCTGGCCGGAGAGCCGTTCCTCGACCCAGTCCATGGCCGTCCACAACCGCTCGTACGCAGACTCGTAGGCCTCCTGCGAGCCCGCGAAACCGCAGCGGTACACACCGTTGTTGATCTCGGTGTAGATGCGGTGCATCACCTCGCGCATCTCGGGCACGAGCTCCTCGGGCCACAGATCGGGGGCGCCCTCCCGGTGGAACTGCTTCCACTCGGTACTGAAGTCCTCGGTGATCTGCGGGAAGTTATTGGTCACCACTTGGCCCGTGGGGATGTCCACGATGGCCGGCACCGTAATCCCCCGGGGGTAGTCCGGGAAGCGCTTGAAGTAGTTCTCCTGCAGCCGCTCGGTGCCCAGCACGGGGTCGCGCCCATCCGGGTCCAGGTCGAAACGCCACGAACGGGAATCGTGAGTGGGTCCGGGCAGGCCCACCGAGATGGCGTCCTCCAGGCCCAGCAGGCGGCGCACGATCAGCGTGCGGTTGGCCCACGGGCACGCCCGCGCGGCCACCAACCGGTACCGACCGGCCTCCACGGGCCACGCCCGGGCGCCTTCGGCCAGTTCCGCGTGCTCCGGGTCCGCCACGATGCGGTCCTCGATGTAGGTGGTGTCGCGGTTGTACTCCTCGCCCTTGTGGACGTAGGCCCCGGCGGTGGAGTAGCGCCCGTCCTCGGCCTGTTCGATGTTCTGGGTCGTGGAATCCAACATGCTGTACCTTCCGTGAATATATTTTGATGATACGTCACCAATCCTCGAGTGGGGTAGCCCCGGGGTGCCCTGGACCGCGCGGAGGACTCGCGCGGAGGGCTACAGTGGCCCTGTCGAAACACCCCGCGTGAGCCCGTTGTCCCCTCACCCGAGAACTTGCCCATGACTTCTGCCCCACACCCACGGGACGAGCACGACCCGTCCGATTCCCCCTCCCAGGACGCACCGTCACGCGGCGGCGCGCGGTCACCCGTGCCCGCTCCCCGCGAACGCCCGACCTACGGCATCCGCACCACGGGTCCCGGGGATGCGCAGGGTCCCGGGGGCCCGCAGGGTTCCGCTGACCGGGACACCCAGTCTGCTTCGGGCGGAACGACGGCGCCCGGCTCGGCCGCCTCCCCCGGCTCCCCGACCGCGGCGCCGTCCACTGGGTCCCCGTCCGCCGCGACCCCGCGCCTGGCTGCGTCCCCGTCAGCGGAGGCCCGCGCGGCGTCGTCGCGTGCGGCGCGGCGCATGGGCCGCGGGCTGTCCTTCACCGTGGTCCTGCTGGGGCTGCTCGTCGGCCTCGGTCTGATCGCGCAGGGCGCGTGGCTCGGCTGGGTCATCGGGGCGGTCCTCACGGTGGCCGGGGTCGCGGGGTACGCGCTCGTGCAGACCCGGGCGCTGCCGATCTTCCGGGATCCCACGCAACCCGTGCGCCGTGCGTGGTCCAAGCTGTGGCTGATCCCTGCGGCCCTGCTGCTCCTGGGCCTCGGCTGCATCGCCACGGCCTTCGTAGTCCCCTCGTGGCTCGGGTCCTCCGTGCCCGCGGACCTGCTGGACGACTACATCCTGGCGTTCATCGTGGGTGGGATGACCATGATCGTGGGTGCCGGGCTCGGTTTCGGCCTCGTGGCCACGTCCCGGCTCACCCGGCCCGACGACGACGATTCGCCCCTTCGTCCCACGGACTACGCCGAGCGACTGCGTGACCGGGACCGGCGGGACGAAGGCAACTATTACGATTCGGACTGGATCAGACACGACCCCCGGGACTGACACCCCCGCCCACCCGCCAGCCCCCGCCCCGCGCGGCGCACCACGAGGAAACACCCATGGACAGCACGACCGGCACCCGGCACACGCCGTGGCTCAGCGACACCGAGGACCGGGTGTGGCGCAGCTTCCTGACCCTGTCCCGCAGCATGGAGCGCGCGGTGGACCGGCAGCTGCAACGTGACAGCAAACTGTCCGGATCCGAGTACGAGGTCCTCGTCCCGCTGTCCGAGAGCGACTCGGGGGAACTGCCTTCGCGTGATTTGCTCCGGGAACTGGGCTGGGAACGCTCGCGGTTATCCCACATGCTCTCCCGTATGGAACGGCGGGACATGATCTGCCGCTCCCCCAGCCCCACCGATGCCCGCGGGCTCGTGGTGGGGATCACCGAGCACGGGCGCGAGGTCATCGCGCGCGCGGCCCCCGCCCACCTGGAGATGGTGCGTGCCGCGTTCATGGACCGGCTCAGCGAGGAGGAACAGACGGCCCTGGTGAGCATCGCGGACAAGGTGTTGCCGCGCTTGCGGTCCATGGATCTCGCCTGACGGGCCTTCGAGCCGTGGTCCTCGCGGTGGACCCCGGGGCTTGCCGCAGCCGACGGGCCCCGCGGGTTTCCAGAAAAAACCCGTTAACAGGGGACGGGTCCTGCCACTTGGGGGATCGGCAGGACCCGTCGGACATCCCGAATCTGGGGGAGATCGGGACGCCGGCCAGCCGGGGGATCATCCGGGCGCGTATTTGGGGGGATGCGCCCGGGCCACTTCGGCCGACAACCCGATTTTATGCAGCAACTACATTGATACGCAAGTAAAGCTACTGATGATCCCCGGAATCGACGAGGACCCCCGGAAATCCGGGGGTCCTCTGCATCACAAGTAGACTTATTTCGTTATATTCATATGCTTTGTATTGTCCCCCGGTCAGGTGTGATCATCCCCGCCTGTTTCCCTCCGAGGTTCGGCACCCTTGACCGGTGCAACTGGCCGCTGCCGGTGACCCACCTCCAGCTGGCATCGCTGACCGATGCCACCGGTGGGCACGCCAACGAAAGCACCCCACCGCCGTGCGCGAACACGGGGTCGGGGTGCGCCGTCGTAACGGGACCGAGCGAAAGACTCAGCGGCTCTCGCCTTCCTTGGCGAGCACGTAGTCGTACTGAACCTCGTTGCCGGAGCCGTCCGCGCGCTCCTGAACGTCCAGCATGAGCTCGGGCTTCACAGCCGAGGCGATGTCGTCCTCGTTGTGCGGGTCACCCGGGAAGTAGAGCTGCTGGGTGACCAGCTGGTAGCCGGGAGCAGAGACCTTGATGTGGATGTGCGCGGGGCGCCACGCGTGCCAACCGGCGGCGGCGATCAGCTGACCGCACGCACCGTCCGTGGGGATCTGGTACGGAGCGGGCTGCATGGTGTGGATCTCGAAGTGCCCGTTCTCGTCCGCCTTGACGGTGCCGCGGAAGAGCCACTCGGGCATGTCCGGCGCGTACTGGGAGTAGAACCCGGCGGCGTCGGCGTGCCAGATCTCCACCTGGGCGTCCTTGATGGGGTTGCCGTCGGTGTCGGTGAAGTCACCGTGGAACAGTAGCGGTGTGCCCTCCTCATCCTCGCGCATCTCGAGCGTGGCAGGGGTCTGCAGTTCGGGGGCGTTCGACACGTAGTAGGGGCCCTCGATGGTGCCCACGGTGCCCGGGCGCTCCTTGGAGTTGACGTCCTCCACGGTGTGCTCGAGCCACACGTCCAGGAACAGCGGCCACTCACCATCCATGCCCACCTTGATGAGCCAGGCCTTCAGGGCGTTGTACTCCTCATAGGTGACCTCGTGCTCTTCCACGATGTCGTTGGCAGCCTTGATGAGCGCACCCGCGAGCAGCGAGACGCGCTCCTTGGGGACGTCGAGCTTGGACTTCTTGCCGGAAGCGGCGAAACGCTCGGTGGCCTTGGTACCGGCTTCGGCGGCGGTGCCCTGGCTCTCCTTGAGGTGTGCGGCGAAAGGGTTGTCAGTCATGGTGACCTCCACGGTTCTCATAGCAGATGGGGACGCCCGGGGGTGATAGCAGCTGCCCCTCGCTCCGCACTCCGGACCTGTCGATCGGATCCCTGGCCGGATGGCGAACGTGAGGCACGAAACTGCAATCCGTGACGTCCGTCTCAGATTAGTGCGGCGAATCTATATTCAACAAATATTCAATCGAGTGTCACTTATTCTATAACGCGAAAAAATGACCCCAGGTTCAGCCTAAAGTTCCCTCTGATGTGAGTGGGATCACCCTCCACCAGCATGAGGGATACGCACCTGCTGGTTCACCTGCGGGATCGCACCCCTCAGGCCCCTCGGTCCCGCACCCGCACCACCTCGTCGGCTGACGTCGGCGCCCAATGTTCAAGGAGTTACGCCATGACCGAGACCCTGAGCCGTTTGCACGAAGTCCTCGACGGCGCCGTCGAGGACGACCGCGCGGAGGGGATCATCCGCGCCAAGCGCGAGATCTTCACCGACGCCGAGATCTTCGAGCTCGAGATGAAGCACATCTTCGAGGGCAACTGGGTGTACCTGGCCCACGACTCGCAGATCCCCAACGTGGGCGACTACTCCGCCACGTACATCGGCCGTCAGCCCATCGTGATCTCCGGGACATGAACGGTGAACTGCACGCCCTGATCAACGCGTGCGCCCACCGCGGTGCCATGCTGTGCCGCCGCAAGACCGACAACCGCACCACGTTCACCTGCCCGTTGCACGGCTGGACGTTCCGCAACTCCGGTGAGCTGCTCAAGGTCAAGGACTCCCGCGGCGCCGGCTACCCGGAGAACTGCAACAAGGACGGCTCCCACGACCTCACCACGGTAGCCCGTTTCGAGAACTACAAGGGCTTCCTGTTCGGATCGCTGAACCCGGATGTCCTACCCCTCGAGGAGCACCTGGGTGACGCCACCAAAATGATCGACTTCATCGTGGAGCAGTCCCCGGAGGGCCTCGAGGTGCTGCGTGGCGCGTCCACCTACACCTACGACGGCAACTGGAAGGTGCAGATGGAGAACGACGCGGACGGTTACCACGTGACCGCCACGCACTGGAACTACGCCGCCACCACCTCCCGCCGTGCCGCGGGTGACTCGACCAACAGCACCAAGGCCATGGACGCCGGCAAGTGGGGCAAGGCCAAGGGCGGGTTCTGCTCGTTCGAGCACGGCCACCTGCTGCTGTGGCAGGAATGGGGCAACCCCCAGGACCGTCCCCTGTGAGACCGCCGCGAGGAGCTCGTGGAGAAGTACGGCGAGGAGATGGCTAACTTCATGATCAACATCTCCCGCAACCTGTGCCTGTACCCGAACGTGTACCTCATGGACCAGTTCTCCCCCCAGATCCGTCACGTGCGCCCCATCGCCGTGGACAAGACCGAGGTCACCATCTACTGCATCGCTCCCAAGGGTGAGTCGGATAAGTCCCGCGCCCACCGGATCCGCCAGTACGAGGACTTCTTCAACGCCACCGGTATGGCCACCCCGGACGATCTCGAGGAGTTCCGCTCCTGCCAGAAGACGTACCAGGCCACCTCCGCGCCGTGGAACGACATGAGCCGCGGCATGGCCCACGAGATCAAGGGCCCGGACGAGCAGGCCACCGCGCTCGGCGTGACCAACGTCCTGGCCTCCGGTGTGCGCACCGAGGACGAGGGCCTGCACCCCGTCCAGCACGGCTACTGGAAGCAGGTCATGGACAAGGCCGTGAGCGAACTCGACGCCGAGGAAGCCGCGGCCGGGATCTATGCCAAGTTCGGCATCTATTCCCGCGGCGAGCTCGCGGCCCTGTACCGGAGCAGGAATGACGGGCCCTGCTGGGCCGGGAGTCGAGAGCCGGGACGACCCGGGTGTCGCCACCCGCCCACGACCGCACGCAGGATGCGGCCCGCCCCCGCCCCGCGCGAGGGACGGGGGCGGGCCGCCTCAGCGGGCCCGGTAGTAGGCGAGCTTGTCCTCGTCGATCACGGTGCCGACCCCGGGGACGTCCCGCACGTGGATCTTCCCGTCCACGATCCGCAGGGGCTCGGCCAACAGGTCGTCCGCCATGTCCAGGAAGTTGGACAGCTCCCCCGCGCGCTTGGACGTGTGGGAGAAGGCCGCGCCGAAGGTCACGGACGCGATGGTCCCCACCTGGGTGTCGATCTGGTTGCCCACGTAGACGTCCACGCCCAGGCCCTCCGCGAGACCCACTATCTTGATGGCCTCAGTGAAGCCCGAGCGCGCGGTCTTGATCGCGAGCAGGTTCGCTCCCCCGCTCAGCAGCTCCTTGGCCGCCGTGCCCAGGTTCGGGGCGGACTCGTCCGCGGCAATCGGGATGGGCGAGGTGCTCACGAGGCGACGTCGGCCCATGACTTCCCGAGCGTCGTCGGGCTCCTCAAGGAACTCCATGCCGAGGTCCGCGGTGAGGCGCAGGACCTCGGAGGCCTCGTTGGCGCTCCACCCGCGGTTGGCGTCCATGTAGATCCGCGCCTCGGGACCCAGGCCCTCGCGCAGCACGCGGGCGGCCTCGACGTCGAGCGAGACGGGGTGGCGCCCCGTCTTGAGCTTGAAGGTGGTGATCCCGTAGGTCTCCCGGAACTCCAGGGCGATCTCGAGCAGCTGTTCCGCGGGCTTGAACCCCAGCATGTGGGAGACGCTCATGTGGTCGGTGTACCCGCCCAGCAGCGTGGACACGGGTTGTCCGAGCAGCTGGCCAATCGCGTCCCACACGGCGATGTCCACCGCGCCCTTGGCGGTCTGGTTGTGGAAGGTGCGGTCCATGACGGTCTGCATCCGCTCCCGGGCGAAGGCGTCCAGACCGCTGAGCTGCGGGGAGAAGATGTCCTCGATCACCGCCACGATGGACTTCTGGGTCTCACCGTAGGTGTACGGCCGGGGCGGGGTGTCCGCGGTGCCCACGATGCCCTCGTCCGTGTGCACCCGCACGAGGACGTGGTCCGCTTCCGTCACGGAACCCGAGGCGAAGTGCAGGGGGTGCACGTAGGGGATCGAGTAGGGGATCGCCTCGATGCGGGTGATGTTCATGGTCGCCTTTCTTGAGCGGGTGGTGCTCGGGTCAGTCGTGGTCGGTGACGTCCATGACGAGGTCCAGGAAATTGCCCAGCAGGGCCGAGCGGTCGTCCCGCCGCCAGGCCACGGCCATCTCGGTCACGGGGGAATCCTCGAGGCCCGCGTAGAGCACGCCCTCGAGCTGCAGCGCCCGTACGGACTCGGGGACCACAGCGATCCCGCTGCTGGCCGCGACAAACGAGAGCATGGTGGAGGTCTCGTGGGTGACCTGCGCGATGCGCAGCTGGAAGCCCGCCCGGCGGCACATCTCGGACACGGTGCGGTGCACGGCCGATCCCGGCGGGTAGGACACGAAGTTCTGCTCCTGCAGTTCGTTCGCCGCCACGGGCCGCCCGGACGCCAGGGGGCTGTCGCTGGGCATGGCCACCACGAGCTTCTCCCGGCCCACGATCCGGTACTCGATGTCCTGGGATGCCACGGGAGGGCGCAGGATCGCGGCGTCGAGCGTGTGGTCCCGCAGTCCTGCCTCCATGGCTGGCGTCAACATCTCGCCCTGCAGGGTGAGGGAGACTCCGGGCAGCTGCTCCTTGGCGTGGCGCACGAGCCGCGGCATGACACTGTAGGTGGCCGAGCCAGAGAAGCCCACGCGCAGCACCCCGGTGGCGCCGTTGCCCACCTGGTAGACGTCCGCCTTGAGCGTCTCCACCTCGTTGATGATCTGGCGTCCGCGGTCCAGCAGCTCCTGTCCGGCCGGGGTCAGGTCCACGCGCCGGGTCGTGCGGTCCAGCAGTTTGACGCCGAGCTGTTCCTCGAGCTGACGGATCTGTTGCGACAACGGCGGTTGCGCCATGTGCAAGCGTTTGGCGGCACGGCCGAAGTGCCGCTCCTCCGCCACTGCGATGAAGTAGTTGAGTTGTCGAAGCTCCATGGTTCTCCCCGGTCCCCGTCCGCCACCTTGATATGGAGTTTAGCCATAATCACAGGGATTAGAAATAGATATTGTCAGAATTCGACGACGCCGAAGTGCACACCGGCGGAAGCCGGGATGCCCTGGAATACGCGCAGCAGGATGAGCAGGATCGCACCCCGCGAACCGATGCTCGCGGAGGACGGGATCAGCCCGATCAGCGTGGAGCCGATACCCATGACGAACATGGGCAGGATGAGCATCTTCTTCCGGCCCAGTTTGTCCCCGAAGTGACCGAAGATCGCACCGCCCAGGGGCCGCGCGAGGTACCCCGCGGCGAACGTCCCGTAGGAGGCGATCACGCCGGCCACCGGGTCCAGGTCCTGGAAGAACACGTGCGGAAACACCAGCGCGGAGGCGGAGAGCAGGAAGTCGTAGTATTCGGTGGTGGAGCCCAGGTAGCTGGAGAGGATCACGCGGCGCGCTTCCCTGTCCTGCGACCTGCGATCCATGGACCGCAGCTCGGTCCCCGGGGCGGTGGTTGATGACATGGTGGTTCCTCGGGATCAGGCGCGTTCGCGCAGGACGTTCTTCTGGATCTTGCCCGTGGTAGTGCGCGGCAGTTCGGCCACGACCTCCACCCGAGCGGGAAGCTTGTAGGTGGCCAGCCCCTCGCGCAGCCGGGTGAGGATCTCGTTCCCGCTCAGCTCAGGGGCGTTCTCGAACAGCACGACGAACGCGCGGCCGGTCTCGCCCCAACGCCCGTCCGGCACACCGATCACGGCCGCTTCCTGGATCTCCTCGAGACCCGGCAGGGCGTTCTCCACCTCCGCGGGGTACACGTTCTCCCCGCCCGAGATGTACACGTCCTTCATGCGGTCCTTGATGTAGAGGTACCCGTCCTCGTCCTCCACGGCGATGCCCCCGGAGTCACCACGTCCGGGGTGCGGAACTGACGGTGGATGATGATGGTCCCGCCCAGCATGAATGTGGGCAGCGTCATCATGGTCAGCCCGGCAATGTGGAACAGGGGCGCCACGGCCAGGTGGTCCTCGTCCTGGCGCGGGTCCTGACCGATCAGGGTGTTGACGTACTGGTAGAAGAGGTTGTCTGGTGCGTGAGCGTGGCACCCTCGGGCCGGCCCGTGGTCCCGGACGTGTACATGATCAGGGCCAGGTCGTCCTGCTCCACCGGTTCGTCCACGAGCTCCTCGGAACCGGAGGCCAGGAACCGCTCGTACTCCTCCCCGGGTCCGCGGCCGTCCACACTCACCCAGGAGCGCACGCCGGTCAGTTCGGCCTCCAGACCCGCAGCATTCTCGCGTTGGTCTTGCCCGAAGACCACGGTGGTGGCACCGCAGTCGCCCAGAATGTATTCCACTTCCGCCTGCCGCAGCCGGGGGTTCACCAGGACTACGGCCGCCCCGAGCGATCCCGCGGCGAAGAACGTCTCCAGCAGGCCGGGGTGGTTGAACCCCATGTAGGCCACCCGGCCCCCGTGGCGCACGCCCGTTCGGCAGGAGTTGTTCCGACCGAGCTGATCCCGGCCGAAGAGGTGTCAGGAGTCCAACAGGTTGTTCTTGATGATGTCCTGCTTGACCGCTCGCCGCAGGGTCTTACCGAGCATCGTGCGGGGCAGGTCGTCCATGGCCACGATCCGGCGCGGCACCTTGTAGCGGGTGACCTTGTCGTAGCAGTGCTTGCGCAGGGCGTCCTCATCTAGGGTGACCCCGGGTTCCAGCACGACCGCCGCAACCACGGTCTCGTTGCCGTCGTCGTTGGGGATGCCCACCACGGCCGCGTCCGCGACACTGTCGTGCAGTTTCAGGGCGGTCTCCACCTCGGAGGGGGCCACGTTGAAGCCGCCGGTGATCACCACTTCCTTAATCCGGTCCACCACGCGCAGGAAGCCGTCCTGGTCCACCGTCACGATGTCACCGGTGCGCAGCCAGCCGTCCCCCGTGAACAGTTTCGCGGTCTCCTCGGGGCGCTTCCAGTAGCCCTGCGTGACCTGGGGGCCTTTGACCAGCAGCTCACCCTCCGCGTCCTCGGGAACGTCCTCACCCGTCTCCGGATCCACCATGCGCACGTCCGTGCTGGGGAAGGGGATGCCGATCGAACCCGAACGGCGGTGCTCGTTGAGGGGGTTGCACGCGACCAACGGGGAGCACTCGGTGAGGCCGTAGCCTTCAATCAGCACCCCGCCCGTGGCGTCCTCCCACGTCTCGACCAGGGGCACGGGCAAGGTCATGGCTCCGGACACCGCCACCCGGATGCCGGTGAGATCCTTCCCCTGCTCAGCGGCGGCGTCGAGCACCTTCTGGTACACGGGCGGGACGGCCGGCAGCACCGTGGGCATGCTCTTCTTCATGGCCCGCAGGATGAGGTCCGCGCGCACGGTGGGGAACAGGACGAGCTTAGCGCCCAGGGACATCGCGAACGTGACACCCAGGGTCAGCCCGAAGGCGTGGAACAGGGGCAGCACGCCGTAGACGACCTCGTCGGACGAGCTGTCCAACCAGTGCTGGCCCATCACGGCGTTGGACTCCAGGTTGCGGTGGCTCAGCATGGCGCCCTTGGGCAGGCCCGTGGTCCCGGACGTGTACTGCAGCAGGGCGATGTCCGTGGCCGCGGGCCGGGGGTGGTCCTCACGGATCGGGTCGGAGTCCACGAGGGACTTCCACGCGATGGTCCCCGGGGCCGGCTGGGTGAGCTCTCGGCGCTGCTCGGCGAGCTTCTTGAGGGGCAGGCGCAGTCCCACGCGCATCATCGTGGGCATGCTCGCGGTGATGTCCACGGCCACGACGTGCTCGACGGCCAGGTCCTTGGGCATCCCGGTGATCCTCGCGGCGACCTTGTCCCACGCGATCACCACGCGCGCACCGTGGTCCTCGAACTGGTGGCGCAGTTCCGGGGTCGTGTACAGCGGGTTGTGTTCCACCACGATGGCCCCGAGCCGCAGGGCGGCGTAGAAGGCCACGATGTGCTGGGGGCAGTTGGGCAGCACGATGGCCACGCGGTCCCCGGCCTGCACGCCCAGCAGCCGCAGTCCTTCCGCGACCCGTCGCACCTGGTCACCGAGCTGCGCGTACGTCATTCCCGCGCCGAAGAACTCGACCGCCGTCTTCGCGCCGTGGCGGGCCACCGATTTCTCGAGCATGTGCACCAGGGAGGTCTCGGGCAGCTCCAGGTCTCGGGGAACGCCGGGGTCGTAGCTCGCCGTCCACGGGCGGGTCGCCAGGAAGTCTCGGGAATTCGTCTCAGCCATGTCAGCGAGGCTACCGTCCCGCCCGGCCCGCCGCGGGACATTCGCCCGCGTCCCACGACGACGTCGCACCCGGCGCCCCGGACCCGTCCCACGGACCCGGTCTCGATAGACTTCTGGGGACCCGCCACCGGAATCCCCGCCGAATCGAGGCCCTCCATGTCCCCCTCCACCGCTCGCGATCCTCTCGATGACGGCAACGCACCCTGGACCGAGCCGACCTCCCGGGTGAGCCCCGCCGGCGATGCCCAGGCCACGCGCCCCCTCCCCCGTCCCGGGGTCCGGCACGACGACGCCGCGGCCGGCGACACCGCCGCCCTGCCGTCGGTCTCCCCGTACGACGACGTCCGCTCCCCCGCCCGGGACACGGCACCGCGCACGGGACGCACCGGCGTCGCCTCCGGACGCCTGCACCCGCGGGACGAGCGCTCCGGCAACACGGACCCCGTGGGCGACGACCACCTCACACCCCCGAACGAGCGGATCTCGGCCGAGGCCGCGTGGGACTCCATGCGCCCCGCGGTGCGCCCGGAGGGCTCCACCACCGCGGCCCGGCCCACAGTGGAGGAACTGCGGCGGCGGCAGCGCCAGCACTTCGGCGGTATGCAACTGATCCCCGGGGTGTTGGGACTGCTCACGGCCATCTCACTGGGTGGCCTGTTGCTCACGCTCGCCGGGCTGCTGGGACCCCAGCTGGGCCTGGACGTGACCCGGGGAGCGGGCGACACCTTGGCCCGGGCATGGCAGGCGCCGGGGGCGGCGCAGTCGTGGATCGCCGTCGCCGTCCTGGGCGTCGTGGAACTGCTCTCGATGATCGCGGGAGGGTACGTGGCCGGGCGCATGGCGCGCTTCTCAGGGGTCGCCCAGGGCATGAGCGTGTGGCTGTGGTCCCTGCTGGCGCGCGCCGTCGCCTCGGTCGTGGTGTTGCTGTGGGCCGACGCCGCCACGGCGGCCGGTCCCCGCTGGGTCGCGCAGGAGCTGATCGGGAGCGATGTGGGAATGGGTCTCATCGCGCTCGCGGGTCTCGTGCTGCTGGGACTCGCGGGCTCGATCCTGGGCGGGGTGTGGGGCATGCGCTACCACCGTAAAGTGGACGCCTGGACGGTTTCGAATGCAATAAGCTAGTAGACTTCCGTTCTGTCGAGGGTCTGGGCTGGGTCCTCACTGGGGAGTACGGAGGAACTTTCTATGCCTTCAACACTCGTCGCCGTAGTCGACGATCATGAAGTGGTCCGTGAAGGCGTGCGCCTGGTGTCCATGACATCGCTCGCGGACGTCAAGCTCGTGGGATCATCGGATTCCGTGTCCACCCTGTTGGACCAGTTGGGCCGGGACCCGGAGAATCCCGCCCTCACCGCGCAGGGCTCGAAACGCATCGAGTGCGACGTCGTCCTGCTGGACCTGTCCCTGGCGGACAAGTCACGCCCGGCGGGCAACGTGGAACGGTTGCGCAGCGCCGGGATGAAGGTGCTGATCTTCAGCATCGGCGAGAACGCCGGGTTGATCCGCGAGGCGCTGCGCGCCGGCGCCCTGGGGTTGGTGCGCAAATCGGACCCGCTCGAGCACGCCATCGAGGAGGCGCGGGCGATTGCGGACGGCAAACCCGTGATCACCAAAGAACTGGCCGCGGCCATCGACGGGGACGTCGAGTTCTCCCGCGCCGCCCTGTCCCCGCGCGAACGCGAGACCCTGCGCCTGTACGCCTCCGGGTTCGCCCAGGTGCAGGTCGCCCGCCGCATGGGGATCAAGCAGTCCGCGGTGAAGACCAACATCGACCGGATCCGTGAGAAGTACGCGCGGATCGGGCGCCCGGCCCCCACCAAGATCGACCTGCGGATCCGCGCGATCGAGGACGGTCTCGTGGACCCCGAGGACGACGTGACAAGCGCCGAGAAGAAGCTGTGATTCCCCCACCGGACACCCCGTGATCCTGCTGGGGAGGCCACCGGAGGGCCGGGCCCGCTCCTACCGGACGGTCAACACACGGTTGCGGTGGAAGCGCTTCTTCGCGACCACCGCCCCGGACGAGCTCGGGCTGAACACCTACCGCGCCCACTGGTTCGCGATGATCGGCTTCGGCGTGTTCGCCGTGACCCATCTGATCGAGGCGCTGCCCATCTTCGCGCAACAGCAGCACTCCCTCCACGGGTGGTACACGATCTTCCTGTTGGCGCTCGCGGTGCTCACCGGCCTCACCCTGTTCTACGGGTTGCGCCATTCCGTGCGCCCCTGGGTGTTCCTGGCCTACACGGCCGTGGTCTCCGCGGCCATCCTGGCCCTGCCGCTCGCGTGGACGGGTGAGCCCATGCCCCAGAACCCCTGGATCTCGGGGTTCATCATCCTGGCGGTGGGAGCGGCGGCGGTGCTGTGGAGCCCCACAGCCGCCATCCTGTACATGATCATGAACGAGGGCGTGTACGCCCTGATCTCCGCCCTGCTCATCACCGCGGAGCCCATCCCGGAGTCATGGCTCACGGCGGGACTCTCCCGCATGGTGTTCAGCCTCATGCTCGTGGTGGTCCTCACCGTCGGCAAGCACGGTGTCGAGCGCATGGACATCGCCTACGCCGAGGCCTTGTCGCAGACGCTCGCGCTGCGGCGCAGCCGTTCGGAGACCGCCGACCAGGAGCGGATCGACCGGTTGATCCACGACAACGTGATGGCCGCCCTGCTGGACGCGTCCCGCACCCGGGGTGTCCTACCCAAACGCACGCGCCAGCTCGCCGCACGGGCCCTGGACATCCTGGCCGAGGAGTCCGACCGCTCCTCCGCGAACCACACCGTGATGGTCCACGTGCTCATGGACGAGCTCATGGAGGCCCTCGCCCCGTGGCGCGCACGTGTGCGATTCACCAACTTGCGGGCACCCATGCGGCCCGTGGGCGAACCGCGGGTGTTCGTCCCCGCGGACGTGGCGCACGGTTTGACCCAGGCCGTGACGGAAGCGGTGTCCAACAGCGCCCGGCACTCGGGCAGTGAGTACACGACCGTGTCGATGGAGGGTGAGCTGTGCCCCGCCAGCGGGACCAATCCCGAGGGCTTCTTCCTGCGGTTCACGATCAGTGACGACGGCCGGGGCTTCAACTACCACGACGTCCCCAACCGGCGGCTCGGGGTGCGCGTGTCCATCGTGGAGAACCTTGAGTCCATCGGCGGACGAGTGTCCCTGGACACCACACCGGGGCGTGGGACGCGTGTGACGCTGGTGTGGCCCAAGGATGTGACGGCATGAGCGGGTCCACGCGCGCGGTCTTCGCCCACCGCTACATGCGCTTCATCCTGCTGGCGGCATTCTGCGCACCCTTCGTGGCCACCGTGGGCTACCTCCAGGATTCCATCCGACCCGAGCAGTTGGCCGTGTCCGTGGTGAACTACGCGCTGGCCGGGTCCATCATCGCGCTACCCCGCTGGGACGGTTCCCAGTTCCCCCTGATCCCCACCGCGTTGACGTCCGTCCTGTTCCTGGCGGCCGCCCAGCAGGGCTACGCCGCGACCCCCGTGACGCTGCAGGCGGGACAGACCCCGTGGTTCCATCTCGGGTTTATCGCCCTGTTGTTCGGCCTGGGGATGCGACGCCGCCCCGGCTGGGCCTTCGCGGTGTGGCTCGGTGTCACGGTGTTGTCCGTGAGCCGGTGGCCCGTGGTCAACGGGGTGATCATGCCCATCGAGGCATATCACGTGGTGGGCATCGCCGTGGTGCTCGTGACGTGGATGGTCGAGCGGCAGTACGACTTTTTCATGCGGCGCAGACAGGACACCCAGCGCCTACTGGCCACCGCGCGCAGCCGCGACGAGGCCGAGAAGGGGATGCGCTACGCCTCCAACCGGCGGGTGGACGAGGTCCGCCGGTTGGCCGGTGGGCTGCTGGAGCAGATCGCCAAGGATTCCTCCGAGGTGACCGACTACGACGTCCAGCAGTTCCGCCTCACCGAGGCCCAACTGCGGGACAGCATCCGCGGTCGCTCCATCGCGACGCCCTACATCCTGGAGCTCACCCGCGCGGCACGTGCCCGGGGGATCACCGTGGACATCCTGGACGAGCGCGGCAGTGCTCCGTCGCCCGAGGTTCTGGAAGCCACCATGCAGCAGCTCTCGGCGATCCTCGCGGACGCCCGCTCCGGCGCCGTGACCGTGCGGGCCCTGCCCCCGGGTGACCCCACCGCGGTGTTCATCGTCCACGACTCCCAGGACCCGGACGCCGATCCCGTGGCCGTGGAGATCGCAGACGGCACGGGGGCCGTTTCCGTTTTCTGAACCCGGATGCCTCGAGCGTGCATTCCGCACGACGACGCCGCGGCGCTGCGTCTCCCGGTCAGGCCACGCAGAAGCTGATGCTGGGAATGGCGAGGAATTCCCACCCGCCCGCGACCGGCGCCGTATAGGTGAAGGTCAGGGACGAGAACCGCGATGTCGTATTCGTGCTCCTGACGTTCCGTACCGTTTTCGTCTGTGAACTCACGTACTCCGCCGAACGAAAAAAGGTGGCGCCCGCAGCACCCCTCGTCGCGTTGGCGGACGTCAAGTCCCCCGTCATGACCCAGGGTTGATCGATCGTCACGGTGTCTGTGTACTGGTATGCGCCACTCGACAGGGTGCTGTTTAACCGGGTGATGTCCAGGATGGTGATGCTCGCCGACGTCAGTGGGACCGGGAATTCGAACGTCACCCTGGTGGTCGTGTTGTACCCGATGTTCAGCACGAGCCCGGGAGATGCCTGGGTGAGCCCCGAGATGGGATAAGGGGCTGTGCTCGTCGGGTAGCCGTTCTGCTCGCCTTGGTAATCCATCTTGCCGTTGAACTTCGAACTGTACATCCCGGTTGACGGGCCGACACTGCGCGGATTCACCGCCCCAGCTTTGCCGCCACGGACAACTCTCGTGGTGACCGTGGCGGACGGCGCGTTCACCTGCGAGATGGCTGTGCCCGTCAGCCCGTTCGCGTCCGTACCCACCGCGAATTGGGAAAAGCTGTAGTTGTAGCACCCCCCCCCCGCACCGGCCGGACCCCGCCATGGACCGGCCCCGCCCACCATGTACCCGCCTCATCCACGACGGTCCCGCCCCGCGGCAATCGCCCTGCACAGCGCGCCCGCCGGGCGGGTTCACACGCCGGTGATACCCGGGGGCCCGCGAGCGCGGATCACAGGACACCATCCGCCCTAGCGTGCTGCCATGACGACTTCATCGGAGACCACCTCGGCAGATGCCCAGGACACCTCACATTCCACGCCCCACACCGCCTTCCGGGTGGTGCACTGCGGGGACGGGTTGCGGCGCTGCCCGTGGGCCGTGAGCACACCCGGGGCGCTCGCGGATCACGATCACGACTGGGGGACGGCCCCCTCGAGCGCGGACGAGTACTTCGCCACGCTCACCCTGGAACTCGTGGACTCGGGGCTGGCCCGGTGGTCGCAGTCCGCGCGCCACGGTTCGTGGTACCTCCACATGGCCGATCTCGAACCCGCCCGCGTGTCCCTGTTCGACGAGGACGACGTGGACGACCTCCTCGTCAACGCCGAACTCATCCGCAACCGCGCCAAGATCGAGGCCGTGATCCACAACGCGGAGGTGTGCCGGGACTGGGACATGGACCGGTGGCTCGCGCTGCTCGAGGAGGCCGGGGTGCCCTTCCCGGGTGACGCCCCGGAAGCGGCGCCGGACAACGCGCTGGAACTCCCGGACAGTTCCACGGAGTCCCGCCGACTGTCCCAGGTGCTGCGATCCCACGGCATCGTGCTGGTGGGCCCGGTCACCGCCTACCGGTGGTTGCAGCGCATCGGCCGGGCACCGGGCCACCTCGCCGGGTGCTTCCGCACGGAGCCGGGCGACGGCGGCTGAGCATCAGTCAAGCAGCAGAGCGGGTTCCTCGAGGATGCGGGCCACGTCCGCCATGAACCGCGCGGAGAGGTCACCGTCCACCACGCGGTGATCGAAGGAACCCCCCAGGGTCGTGATCCACCGCGGGATGACGTCCCCGTCCACGACCCACGGCTTCTGCTTGATGGTCCCGAAGGCCACGATGGCGGCTTCACCGGGGTTGATGATGGGGGTTCCCGTGTCGATGCCTAGCGCACCGATGTTCGTGATGGACAGCGTCCCACCCTGCATGTCCCCCGGCTGGGTGCGCCCGGCGCGCGCGGTCTGCGTCAGCTCGTGCAGCGCGATCGCCAGCTCCCGGAGGCTGAGGTCCTGCGCGTCCTTGATGTTGGGAACCAGCAGACCCCGGGGCGTGGCCGCGGCGATGCCCAGGTTCATGTAGCGCTTGATGATGATCTCGGTGTCGGTCCACGTGGCGTTGACCTGCGGGTTGCGGGCGGCCGCCCAGATCACGGCCTTGGCCAGGATCAACAGTGGCGTGACCTTCACACCCTCGAAGTGCGGGGACTGCTTGAGCCGCTTGACGAACTCCATGGTCCGTGAGGCGTCCACCTCCACGAAGATCGACACGTGGGGCGCGCTGAAGGCGGACTTGACCATGTTCTGGGCGGTGGCCTTGCGCACGCCCTTGACGCGGATGCGTTCCTCCCGCGCGGTGGCCGGCTGGCCGGTGTGGGTCCAGAACGTGTCCGGGCCGTCCTCCACCTCGCGCAGGTGTGCCGCGTAGGCGAGCAGGTCGCGTTTGGTGACCTGGCCGCCGTCGCCGGTGGCCTGCACGTCCGCGAGATCGATGCCCATCTCCTTGGCCGCCTTGCGCACCGGAGGCTTGGCCAGGTTCGGACGGCGCGGGATCGACGCAGAGGCGGGCCCCTGTTCGGCACCCTCGTCCCGAGACTTCAACCAGGACTCCCCGCGGTCCCGGATCTTCCCGGCCTTCTCCGCGAGGTCCACGGCGGCACTTCCCAGTCCCGTGCGGGACAACCGGTCCGCCCAACCGTGCTTGCGCTCGTCGGCCGGCCCCGCGGCGTCGTCGGCGCGGGAGGTCGAGGCGCTCAGACCCTGGGGCGCCTCGGCGTCCGTGCGCATGCCCACGCGGGTACGACGCCGCCGACGCACCGGGTCCGCCTTGGGCCCCGAGCCCACGAGGGCCTTGCCCTGGGCGGAGTCCATGCTGCGCCCCGAACCGGACGTCGCGTCCTCACCGGTCGACGCGGCGGTGTCGGGCGCGGGGGCGTCGGCCAGACCGTCCTCCGGGGCGGAACCCGTGTAGCCGGGGTCAGTGGCACCGGCGGGAGCGTCGTCGGCGGAGCTCACGGAGATGATGGGCGTGCCCACCTCCACGGTGTCCCCCTCCGCGACGAGGATCTCCTGGACCGTGCCCTCGAACGGCGAGGGCAGCTCCACCACGGACTTGGCGGTCTCGATCTCCACGAGCACCTGGTTGACGGACACGGTGTCCCCCTCGGACACCATCCAGGCCACGATGTCGGCCTCGGTCAGACCCTCACCCACGTCGGGCAGTGTGAATACCTGGGACATGACTTCTCCCTCCGGGCCACCGTGTCCGCGCCGGATCACGGTGGGGTGGATGCTCTAGTAGGCGAAGGACCGGTCGAGTGCTTCGAGCACCCGGTCCAGATCCGGAACGTAGTTCTCCTCCACGGCTGCGGGAGGATAGGGCAGATGGTAAGCGCCCACGCGCAGCACGGGAGCCTCGAGCGAGTAGAACGCACGCTCGGTGACGCGCGCGGCGATCTCCCCGCCCAGACCACCGAACGTGGGGGCCTCGTGGGCGATCACCAGGCGACCCGTCTTGCGCACGGACGCCGTGACGGTGTCGAAGTCGATGGGTGACAGGCTGCGCAGGTCGATGACCTCCACGCTGCGCCCGTCCTCCCGGGCGGCCTCGGCGGCGGCGAGCGCCACGGGCACGAGCGGTCCCCACGCCACGATCGTGGCTTCCTCACCCTCGCGGATCACGGAGGCCTTGAACGGGTCCCCCGGGGAAGTCTTCTCGTCCACCTCGCCCTTGAGCCAGTACCGGCGCTTGGGTTCGAAGATGATGACGGGGTCGTCGCACGCGATGGCCTGCTGCGACATCCAGTAGGCGTCCTGCGCGTTCGACGGCGCGAGCAAGCGCAGTCCCGCCGTGTGGGCGAACAGCGCCTCCGGGGATTCCGAGTGGTGTTCCACGGAGCCGATCACACCTCCGTACGGGATGCGGATCGTCACAGGAACCGTGAGCTGCCCGTCCGAGCGGGCGTGGATCTTGGCCAGCTGGGTCGTGATCTGGTTGAACGCCGGGAACGTGAACCCGTCGAATTGGATCTCGCACACGGGCCGGTACCCGCGTTCGGCGAGGCCCACCGCGGTGCCCACGATCCCCGCCTCACCGAGGGGTGTGTCCAGCACGCGGTGCGCACCGAACCTGGACTTTAGCCCCTCGGTCACGCGGTACACGCCGCCCAGGGAGCCGATGTCTTCCCCCATGAGCATGACCTTGGGGTTCTCCTCCATGGCCCGTGCGAGCCCGGCATTGATGGCCTTGGCCACGGTCAGCTGTGTCACGCGCAGGCTCCTCGGGTGTCGTGGTCGTCCATCTCGTCCTGGGGTGCGAAGCCCGCCTGGTAGTCCAGGTATTCGGCGCGTTCGGCATCCACCAGTGAATGCTGCTCGGCGTACGCCTTGGCGAAGGAGTCCTCGAACCGGGGCGGGGTCATGGCCAGGACGTCCGCGCGCATGCGCTGCGCGATCTCGTCGTTCTCGCGCGCCACGGTCTCGAAGAACTCCTCCTCGACCCCGTGGGCGTCCCGCAAGTGGGCCCGCAGCCGGTCCACGGGATCCAGGTGACCCCACTGCTCTTCCTCGTCCCGTTCGCGGTACTTGGTGGGATCGTCCGCCGTGGTGTGGGCCCCCATGCGGTAGGTCTCCGCCTCGATCAGCACCGGCCCCTCTCCCGCGCGGATCTTCTCGAGCGCGTACCGCGTGGCCGCGACGACGCCCAGGATGTCGTTGCCGTCCACACGCAACCCCTCGAAGCCGTAACCGGCCGCGCGCGTGGCCAGGGGCACGCGGGACTGGGTCGCGAACGGGACCGAGATGGCCCACTGGTTGTTCTGGATGAAGAACAGCACGGGGGCGTCGTAGGACGCCGCGAAGACCATGGACTCGTGGATCTCACCCTCGGTGCTCGCACCGTCCCCGAAGTACGCGATGACGGCCTCCGGGGCGGTTTCCGGCGGAGTGCCCGCATCCTGGGCGGCCTTGCGGTCCAGGGCGGTTCCCATGGCGTAACCCACCGCATGCGGGACCTGGGAGGCGAGCACCATGGTGTAGAGGTTTAGGTTGTGTTTCTCCGGGTCCCAGCCCCCGGCCGTGATGCCGCGGAACAACCGCATCAGATTGGACGGCGCCACACCGCGTTCTAAGGCCACGGCGTGTTCGCGGTAGGACGGGAAGATCCGGTCGGTGGGCAGCGTGGGCCACACAGAACCGACCTGGGCGGCCTCCTGACCCCGCAGGGGCACCCACAGCACGAGCTGGCCCTGACGCTGCAGCGAGGTACCCTCCTCGTCCACGCGCCGCGCCCCGGTCATGGAACGGTAGAGGTGCTGCAACTGTTCGACCGTGACGTCCGCGACGTACGGGGACAACAGGGCATCGTCCGCGATCGCCCCCTGTTCGTCCAGGATCTGGTGACGCGGGAGCGTGCTGGGCACGGCGCCTGCGTGGGTGCGTGATGCCATGGGTGGTGTCGGTCCTTCCGCTGTCCTCGCCTGCCGTCTCGCCACCGTCACGGCGATCCGGGCGTGCGCGGGGTTCTCGGTACTCGTAACGGTCTCAGGGCTGCCCAGGCAGGGGCATGGTGCTGGGGTGCGGGAACGCGGCGCACAGTTCCAGGAACCGGGTGTTCGCCTCGGGCTCCCCGAAACTCACGCGCACCCCTTCCGCACCGAAACGCCGCACGGACAGGGCGTGCTGATCGCACAGCTGGGAGAACGCTTCGCCGTGCTCCCCGAGGGGCAGCCACACGAAGTTCGCCTGGGTGGGCGGGTACTGCCACCCCAGGTCGTCGAGTCCGCGCAGCACGCGCTCCCGTTCGTCCACGACCCGCTGGACCCGTTCCTCGACCTGGTCGATGTTCGTGAGGGACGCGATCGCAGCGAGCTGGGCCACCTCCGTGACACTGAACGCCGGCGCGCTCTGGCGCAGGTACTGCGTGACCTCCTGCTGGGCCACGGTGTAACCCACCCGCAGCCCGGCCAGACCGTGGGCCTTGGAGAACGTGCGCAGGGAGACCACATTGGGGTGATCACGGTAGAGCTCGATGCCGTCGGCCAGGCCCTCGGCGCGCTGGAACTCCCAGTACGCCTCGTCCACGACGACCACCACGTGGGACGGGACCCGCTTCAGGAACTCGCGCACGGCGTCGTCGCGCAGGCTGGGGCCCGTGGGGTTGTTGGGGGTGCACAGCAGGATGACCCGCGTGCGGTCGGTGACGGCGCGGGCCATCGCGTCGAGATCGTGCGAGCCGTCCGGGAGGTTGGGCACCTGCACGCCGAGCGCGCCGGCCAGACCCACCGAGATCGGATACGCCTCGAACGAGCGCCACGCGTGGATCACCTCGTCCGGGCGACCGTCCTCCCCGGAACCGGCGAAGGCCGCGAGCAGTTGGTTGAGTGCGCCCAGGCTGCCCGCACCGGCCACGACGTCCTGCGCGGGGACGTCCAGGTACTGCGCCAGGGCCTCACGCAGGGCGCTCGCGGCGGGATCCGGATAGCGGTTGTAGGCGTCGAAGGACGCGAGCGCCTCCCGGACAGCCGGAACGGGACCGAAGGGGTTCTCGTTGGATGCCAACTTGTAGGCCACGAGACCGGGGATCTCGGCGGCCGACTTGCCCGCGGCGTACGCGGGGAGCTTGCCGAGTACCGCCCGCGGCGTAACGCGCGTGGTCCGCTGCGGTAACCCCTGCGATCCGAAAGCGGGCGTGGAAGTTTCCATAGCTGCCATGCTAACGCCAGGGACCGCCCCACTTCGTCGGTGCGTCAGTGTTCCTCCCGTCCCTGGTAGACGTACGTTTCGGTGCGCGTCCCGGGCCCATGGGGCACCGCGTCCGCGAGCCGCTGCTCGTGGGCCACCACGACCGGGTGCCGCGAATCGGTGATCCCCTGGGCGCCCACCGTGTACACGTACATCTCATGCGCCCCGATCCCCCTGAACCCCTGCTTCAGGGTCAGCGCATCCTGATAGGGGGTGTTCACGCGCACCGTGGATCGGTGGTCGGCGTCCGGGTTGGGCACGCCGTCCAGGGTGGGCACGACGTCGTCCACGTGTTCCACCGCCATCACGGACGTGCCCTCGGGGATCTCGAAGTCCCCCACGGGCGAACCGAACGTGGTGACCGCGGCGACGTCATAACGCTCACGGAACGCACGGTTGGCAGCCAGCCCCGCGGCGTCGATCCCGCCCAGGCTGTGGCCCGTGAGCACCACGGTGTCCCCGGAGCGGATGCCCGCGTCCTGCAGCGCCTGCACGGCCATGCGCTGCGCCTGGGGCAGCTCGGTGAGTGCGGCGTCCGGTTGCGCCGTGATGCCCTGCCCGATCCCCTTCAGATCATGCACGCCGGGACTGTCCTCCCACTTTTCAGTCCCGGTCAGCACCACGGAGTACGCCGTCCTCCCGTTCCCGTCCGTGGCCTTCTGCACCATGACCGTGCTGTTCTCGACCTGCGCCCCGTCCGGGCCCACGCCCGAGACGATGTTCTTGGCGTCCTTGAGCGCCGCGGCGGTCCCCGCGATCGTGGTGGGCACGGCTCCCGCGTGCCGCACCCCGGCCGGAAGCGGTCGCTCGGGCATGCCCGTCATGTGGTGGCGGGCCGCGTTCGCGGCGGTCACCCCGGTGAACACCTCCCGGCGTGCCTCGCGTAACGCGCGCGGGGCGAGCACCGGTCGTAGGGCAGCCGACACACCGCGGTCGAAGGCCTCTGCCGGGGTCAACCGGCGCCCCTTGCGATACGGCGTGTACCACGCGACGCCCGCCAGAGAAGCCGACAGCACGGCGGCCGAGGCGGGCGCGAGCATGGCACCGAGTACCCCGGGTTCCTCCCCCGCTGCATCCCTCCACGGGTCGCCCGCGCCCCCGGTGGTCTTCTCGGACCTGCCGTGCGCGGTGAGCAACCCCACGGCCAGCGCTCGCGCGTGCTGGCCCAGCGTTAAGGGCCTCGGCGCCGACGACGCCGCACCGCCGGTTCTCCCGTCCGGCTCCGCCGCGACGACGCCGGGCCCTGGTGCGTCCGCACCGGCTCCCGGGGTGCCTGCACCGGCTCCCGGAACGGTGTGGGACCCGGAGGCACTCCCGCCGGGCACGACGGGGTACTGAAGCAGCCCATCCATGAGATCGTCCAGGCCAGGCCCGCGGATGAGGGCGTCGGTCCCGCGCGGACCACCTCCCCGGATGAGGAGTCCGTACTGCCACGGCTGGACCCGCTCGAGGAACTCGTGCGGTGAGTCGATCCCCGCGCGAGCCAGTGCGACGTCCAGGTCTTCCAGGGTCCGACCGCCATCCCGGGCCAGAGGGCGGGTCACACCGTACAGGGGCAAACCCCACACCCGCCCCGCCAGGAGGGACGTCAATGCCCTCTCCACGGTCTCGTAGTTCTGCCGCGCGAGAACCAGTCGCGCGGCAGAGGCCTCCAGTGCGGCGATCTGCGCGAGCAGGTCGCGGCTCACGAGATCGGCGAGCGCCCCCGCACCCGCCAGGGACGGCTGCCCCGTGAGGGACCACAGGTGCAGTTCGGCGGTGACCGGGACGAGCCCGGCGAGGACGCCGCCCACGGTCTCGACCACCGCGGTGAGCGAGCCCTCGATCCCCGAGATGACGTCCGTGTCCACCATGACCGCGGTGCCGCCCGGGACGCCACCCGAGACCTCCATGCTGGTTCTCGCGCCCTCGACGGCGGCTGCGACCCGTTCCGGGTCCGCGTGGCCGTCCGGCGTGGGGCGTTCCCCGGAACCAGGGGTGAACAGTTCGCTCTGGAGGTCCTCGGCCCGCCCGTGGACCTCGGTCACGCCGTGTTCCATGCTCACGGCAGTGTCCCGCGGAGACGAGGCGGCCGCATCATCCGCAACCGGCACGGCGGCGGGGCCACCTCCCGCCACCGGCACGGCCGACCTCCCGGCCTGTTCCTCACCCGCGGCCGGCACAGCTGCGTCCTCCGAAGATCCGGTGCTCGAGCCCAGCACCGTCCGCGCCGCCGCGGTCACGGCGACCCGCCCCACGACGCGCTCGCAGCGTGACCCGCCGCGAGTCCCACGCCCAGCACCGTGCTCAGTGCCGCGGCCATGGGAGCTCCCATCTGGGCGATGCTCTCGACAGCCGCGACCCGTTCCGCGAGCGCGGCCGCCCCCGTCCGCACGAGCTGAGCAGTTTCACGACAGCGGTGCGAAACGTCTCGCAGTTCCTGCTCGTGGCGATCGGCGCGGGCCCGGAAGGACCTGGCACCCGGGCCCTCCCACGCACCGTGGGTCTCCGCGAGGGACGCGATCCGGGAGGCGAGCCCCGCGAGGTGCTCCGCGGCGTCGTCGTAATGACGTGCCACGAGGCAGAGCCGTTCGTGGACCAGCGCCGAGACCGCCGATGGGGACGTTCCCGGGAACACCGGGCTCGCGAGTTGTGACATGACCGGTTCCTTCCCGCGCCCCACCACGCGGGCGCCACGCGACCAGGCTAGGGAACGGCGATCCTGTGCTCGGGCGGCCCCGGAAGCATGTGTATCCACGCCCTGCTCGGCCATCCCGAGGACCGCGGTGCAGGACGTTCACCGCGGCGAGGGGCGCCCCGGCGCGTGAAAGAATGAGGGCCATGTCGAACACCGCGCAGACCCTCCCCTCCGGACGTGTGGCCCTGAGCCAGCAGTCACCCGCCATCGCGCTGGGACCGCTGGACGGCCGTTACCGCCCCCAGACCGCCGTGCTGGTGGACTACCTCTCGGAAGCGGCGCTGAACCGCGAACGGGTGCACGTGGAGGTCGAGTGGTTCATCCACCTGTGCGAGCAGCGAGCGCTCACAGGTCTGGAACCCCTCTCGGATGAGCAAAAGAGCGGTCTGCGCGCAATCGTCGCGGACTTCGACGCCGCGTCGGTCGCGGAACTGGCTGAGATCGAGGCCGTCACGGTGCACGACGTCAAGGCGGTGGAGTACTACATCGGGCGCAGGCTGCCGGGGCTCGGCCTCGAGCACCTGACGCCGCTCGTGCACTTCGCGTGCACGTCCGAGGACATCAACAACCTCTCCTACGCGCTCGGCATCCGCGATGCGATCAACCACGTGTGGTTGCCCGCGGCGCGCGAACTGGTCGCGGCGGTGGCCACGATGGCGCGGAACGCGAAGGCCACCCCCATGCTGTCTCACACCCACGGCCAGCCGGCCACGCCCACGACCCTGGGCAAGGAACTCGCAGTGTTCGCGCACCGCCTGGGCCGCCAGGTGCAGCGCGTGGCGGACACCGAGTTCCTGGGCAAGCTCAACGGCGCCACCGGGACGTTCGCAGCGCACACCGCCGCGGCCCCGAACACGGACTGGCCCGAGACCTCCCGGTCCTTCGTGAGCCACCTGGGGCTCACGTGGAACCCGCTGACCACCCAGATCGAGTCCCACGACTGGCAGGCCGAGCTGTACGCGGACATGGCCCGGTTCAACCGGATCCTGCACAACCTCTGCACGGACGTGTGGTCCTACATCTCGATCGGTTACTTCCACCAGATCCCGGTGGAGGGTGCCACGGGCTCCTCGACCATGCCGCACAAGGTCAACCCCATCCGCTTCGAGAACGCGGAGGCCAACGCGGAGATCTCGTGTTCGCTGCTGGACACGCTCGCCGCAACCCTCGTAACCTCGCGGTGGCAGCGGGACCTCACGGACTCCTCGTCCCAGCGCAACATCGGGGTGGCGTTCGGTCACTCGTTGCTGGCGGTGTCCAACGTGCTCAAGGGCCTCGACCGCCTGGACGTGGCGCAGGAGGTGCTCGCCGAGGACCTGGACCAGAACTGGGAGGTCCTGGGCGAGGCCGTGCAGACCGCCATGCGTGCCGAGGCCATTGCGGGCCGCGAGGGCATGGACAACCCCTACGAGCGGCTCAAAGAACTCACCCGCGGCCACCGCGTGGACGCCGACCGGATGCGCGAGTTCATCGCGGACCTCGGCCTCTCCGAGGACACCGCCCGGCGCTTGAGCGAGCTGGGCCCCGGGCAGTACACGGGCCTGGCCGAGCAGCTCGTGGACCGTTACCTGGACTGAGCCGTCGGCCCGGCCCGACGCCGCCCGGTCCCGCCCCCGGAGCGGCTCCGGGCAGGGCCGAGGCAGCACCAAACACCTGTGTCCCGGAACAGCACGCTCCACGCGTGATCACGTGCTGTTCCGGGACACAGATGTATTCGGGGGCCCGGCGGAACTCACGAGGGCCACCGGGCACCGCATGACCGCGCCCGGGGTTGTGCGCCCTACTTGCGCTTCTTCCGGCCCTTCGTGTCGGACTCCAGTTCCTTCCGATCACCGTCGGGGGAACCGTCCTCGAACTTCTCCGCGCGCTCACCCAGGGCAAGGTTGGGCGGGAACTCGTCCGGGAAATCCCCGAAGGCCTCGCGTGAGGCCTTGATGACCTGGCGGGCCATGGCCAGGTTGGCGCCGCCCCCCACCACGGCGCCCAGACCGAACGGCAGCGCGCGGCCCAGCACCGCGCCGGACTGGCGGGCCAGGAACCGCTTGACGAACATGTTGCGGATCGAGCGGCCCACGTCGAAGCGCTGGGAGCTGTCCGGGGACTTGCCGAGCATCAGGCCCCACTTGCTCGTGAGGCTCTTGCTCGCGGACGAGCTGGACAGCAACTGGCCCATGAGCGCGCTCCCGTCCTCGCCGAGCATGAGCGCCATGATCATGGTCCGGTTCTGCTGCTCGTCCTTGGGCTCCACCCCGTGCAGTTCGGCCATGGCTTGCGCGTACAGGGCCGTAGCCTCCAGGTAACCCGCCACGGCGGCGGAGGACAGCCCGAGGGACGCGATGGTGCCGATCCCGGGGACCGCCGCGGTAGCACCCACGGCGCCGCCGCCCACGGTCACGGAGCGCAGGTAGAGCTTCTCGGCGCGCTTGGCGATCTGGGCGGGCGTCTCCTTGGGGTGCTGCGCACGCTCCCGCTTGAGCGCCTTGACCACCCACGGCTGTTGGATGCGCAGCACATGGTCCAGGAACTTGTTGACACCGGGCTTGGGTTTGCCGTTCTCATCGAACGCCTTGTTCAGGGGGTTCAAGTCCATCAACGACCACTCCTCGAAACGGGTTGGGGGTGTTCGGCGGGTACCGCCGAACACATCAGCACTACTATTCCACAGCGCGCAGCGCTTTCGGCGTGCCCGACCCCCGGCGCCTATCATGCGCGCGGCCGACGACGCCGCCACGGCCCCGTCCCACGCGCGGCTCACACCGGAGTCCTGCCACCGCATGGCCGCGAGCAACATCATGGGCAGCTGCTCGAAACCGCCCACCGTCTCGATCTTCAGTGTCACGTCCTTGGACGTGGCATCGAGCTCGGACAGCTGTTCCAACAGATCCGCGACATCGTCCGCGCTGCGCACGAAGGACATGTTCAAGAGGTCCGCGTGCCGCGCCACGAAACGCAGATCAACGGCAGGTGAACTCCGCCCGCGGGTCAGTGCGTGCTGAAGTCGGTGAACGCCCCCGTGGGCGGGCCGAAGTGCTCGTCCACGGTGATCACCGCACCAGGGGTGTCCCGGGAGATGAGCGCCTGCAGCAGCTCACCCACGGCCCAGCGCGGACCCTCGGCCACAACGGTCACGGTGCCGTCCGGGTTGTTGGTGGCACTTCCTACGAGTCCCAGTTTCTCGGCCTGGCGCCAGCACCAGTAGCGGAACCCCACGCCCTGCACGGTCCCGTGCACCACGGCGGTGAGGGCGAGGGTCCCGTTCAGGTCCAGCTTGTCCTGATTGCGGCCGGCTGACGCGGCGGGATGAATCGACGGCATCTCCATGCGCCCAGCCTAGAAGACCCCAGCCTGGAAGACCCCGGTCGCAGCCACCCGGCAGACAGGGCCCGCAGGTCGGGAGCGGCTATCACGACCGGGCACCGGGGCCGACTGTCGGGCCGAGCTGCCGGAGCCCGAACCATCAGGGCCTGATTCGCGGGGCCCGATCTGCCGCGACCGGGCGTGAAAAATCGCCCGGCCCACGCGGACCCCGGTGGGGCCCGCCACGGACCGGGCGATCACGACTGACAAAGGCTGCAGATCAGCCCAGGTTCTCGAGCGCCTGTGCGATCGGGGTGTCACCGTCAGAGAACTCGATGAACTTCCTGGCGGTACCCCGCGGATCGGCGAGCACCCGGGCGGCCACGAGGGCCACGTTGCCGCGTGCCGTCTTCTTCTCGTCGTCGCTGCCGGCGCGGCCCAGCGTGATCTCCCCCGAGGGGTCGTCGTCGGTGAGCGCCCCGGGGCCCAGGATGGTCCACTCGAGGGAGCTCGCGCGCAAGTGGTCGTCCGCGTCCGCCTTGGACTGCGCGTAGGAGTAGAAGTCGTTGTCCTCAGGGACCCCGTGGTCCTGCCCGGCGCCCATGTAGGACACCATGACGTAGTGCGTGACGCCGGCGGCCTGCGCGGCATCCATGGAACGGATCGCGGCGTCCCGGTCCACGGCATACGTGCGCTCGGGGTCGCCCCCGCCCGCGCCCGCGGACCACACGACGGCGTCCTGGCCGGAGAACAGCTCCGTCATGGCCTCAACATCCAACTCCTGGACGTCCGCGACGACCGGTGTTGCCCCGGTGTTCTCCACGTCCTGGCTCTGCTCCCGCTTGCGGATCACCGCGTTGACGGTGTCCCCCTGCGTGGACAGCAATCGGCTCAGCTGCAGCGCCACCTTGCCGTGGCCACCGATGATCGTGATCTCGGACATTGCGGGTCCTTCCTGTCGGAACGGGTGTCGCGGGGACAGCGCGTGCCCCCGACATCCAGTACAGCATGCGTCAGCGGCGGATTATTCCGAACCCCCGGGGCCCACCCGGTCCCCCTGCCGCCGCGCGATATGGGGGTCCTCCGCGCCCGGCGGGGCCGGAACGCCTCGGCCTCACGGGCCCGTCACACCCTGCGGGACCTCAGTTCTCGAGGCCGCCGTTGGCGAGGCTCGCGTTGAGCACCCGGGCGAGGGTCGACAGGTCTGCGTCCTGCTGTTCGGCGAGTGCGTCCGCGAGCACGCCCAGTAGGCCGTGGACCACGAACCGGTCCCGGATCTCGACGACGCCGCGGTCCTCCCCGCTCTCGCGATCCTCCCGGAGGCTGCGCAGACCCGTCATGGCGTGTTCCGCGACCGCCCCACGTGCCAGGGAGGGACCGGGCCCGCACAGCATGGCCCGGTAGAACTCCTGGTGCTCGTCCAGGTGCGCCACGAGCGGGGGCAGGACCAGGTCCAGCGGACTGGCCTCGCGGTTCTGCAGGGCGCTCGGGGCCAGGGGGAGGCGGGCCAGCAAGGATTGCGTGGCGCCGAGCAGCACCTGGTCCCGCGAGCCGAAGTTCTCGTACACGGCCTTGCGGCTGACCCCCGCGGCCTGCGCGATCTCGGTCATCCCCACCTGGGAGCCCCGGCGCGCGACCAGTTCGACGGCGGCTTCCACCACGGCCGCACGGGTGCGTTCGATCCGCCGGTCCATGTGCGCTCCAATGTCAGGGTCGTAGAAAGGGTGCCCATCCATTGAACGCTCAAACAGGAAATTACGCGACAACCTAAAGGGTGAGACCCGAAAACCTCAGCGCGCGGGCGTAACCGCCTCCACGAGGAACACGCGCCCGTCCCCGCTCAGGGTCACCGTGCTCGGGGTCTCCAGGCAGATCAGGGACTCGCCCGATGTCGCTCGCGCACCCTCCGCGTCCGCGTCACCAGCAGAGCGCGCGGAGACCTCCACGTCCCCCTCGGTCACGAGCACCATGCACACCCCCGCGAGCTCCCGGGTGACGGGGCGCTGCGGGCTCACGCGCACCGCGGCCAGGGAGAGAGCGGGGTCCCACAGCGTGTACCGCACCACGCCGTCCTCGGCCTCGCGCGGTTCCAGGACGCTCACGGGTTGCTGGGCGGTGGCCATGACCCTCAGCAGTTCCGGGACGTCCACGTGCTTGGCGGTCAGACCAGCGCGCAGCACGTTGTCCGAGCACCCCATGATCTCCACCGCGGTGCCGCTGAGGTACGCGTGCACCTGTCGGTCCGGGGTGAACAGGGCTTGGCCGGGGGCCAGGTGCACCATGTTCATACACAGAGCCACGAGCAGACCCCGGTCACCCGGGTAGTGGTGGGTCAACAACCGGATCAGGTGCGTCGCGCGTTCCACGGGATCCGCCTCCGCGGACAACCGGGGTTTGTCCGCGTCCTCGCCGCGGGGCGAGGTGGCCGGGGTGGTATCCACAGCGGTAACGCACGCGCGCACGGCGGCGGCAGCGGCGTCGTCGGCGAGCTCGAGCGCGTACTGCACGGGACACTCGGACGCCGCGGCGTCCGCGAGCCACGGGAGGTTTAGTTCCCGGGAGAGACGCTTCAGGTCGGCCCGATCCTGCTGACCCGCGAGCAACCACATGGGTGACAGCGCCACGACCGTCTCCGGTTTGGCGCGCTCGTCCTTGTAATTACGGTGCGCGGAGTCCCGCGCGACGCCCGCGGCGTTCTCCCGCGCGAACCCCTCACGGGCCTGTTCCTCGGACGGGTGCACCTGGATGGACAGCGGCGCCGCGATCGCGAGGATCTTCAGGAGGAACGGCAGGTCGGGGGCCACTTCGTCCAGGCCGCGCTGGACCCCGTCGAGGGTCACCCGGGACGGAGCGCTCGCGTGGGCACCCATCCACAGCTCGGCCTCGGGTTCCTCGGTGGGTGCGGAGCGCCCCTGCATGCCGGCGAGGACCGATCGCGATCCCCACGCGTAGTGCTGGATCGGATTGGTCATCCTCAAGAACTCGGCCATGTCGAACATGTAACCACAGCGCCCCGGAAAACGCCGGACTACCGGGGTTCACCGATCCCGCTCACGTAGAATCGGGACGGTGACCACAGATCTTTCCTCATCATTCAAGGCGTACGACGTCCGCGGCATCGTGGGCGAGAGCATCACCGCGGACAGCGTGCGCGCCACCGGTGCCGCGTTCGTGGACGTCCTGGGCCTGGCCGGCTCCGGGGTGGTCGTGGGTGGCGACATGCGCCCCTCTTCCCCCGAGTTCGTGGAGGCGTTCGCGGCTGGCGCCACTCGCCGCGGTGCGGACGTCACGGTGATCGGCAGCATCTCCACGGACGAGCTGTACTTCGCGTGCGGCACCCTGGACAGCGCCGGCGTCACCTTCACCGCGAGCCACAACCCGGCCGAGTACAACGGCATCAAGATGGCCAAGGCCGGAGCCGTCCCCGTCTCCTCGGACACCGGCCTGTACGAGATCCGCGACGTCGCGCAGCGCTACCTGCACGCCGGGGAGATCCCGGCCTCCGAGCACCGCGGCCAGGTCTCGCGTCGGGACGTACTGGGTGACTACGCCCATTACCTGCGCAGCCTGGTGGACCTCTCCGGGATCCGCCCCCTCAAGGTCGTGGTGGACGCGGGCAACGGGATGGCCGGGCTGACCACTCCGGCGGTGCTCGGGGACGCACTGTTGGACCCGCTGCCGCTCGAAATCGTCCCGCTGTACTTCGAGCTAGACGGCACATTCCCCAACCACCCCGCCAACCCACTCGAGCCCGCCAACCTCGAGGACCTGCAGCGGGCCGTGCGCGAGCACGGCGCGGACATCGGGCTCGCGTTCGACGGCGACGCCGACCGCTGCTTCGTGGTGGACCAGAACGGTGATCCCGTCTCCCCGTCCGCGGTGGCCGCGATCGTCGCCGAGCGCGAGATCACCCGGGCCCGCGCCGCAGGTGAGGACCGGCCCGTGGTGATCCACAACCTCATCACGTCCAAGGCGGTCCCCGAGCGGATCGAGGCCTCGGGCGGGCGTGCCGTGCGCACGCGCGTGGGCCACTCCTTCATCAAGGCGGTCATGGCCTCCGAGCGCGCCGTCTTCGGCGGTGAGCACTCCGCGCACTACTACTTCAAGGACTTCTTCAACGCGGACACGGGCATGCTCGCCGCGATGCACGTGCTGGCCGCGCTGGGTGAACAGGACGCGCCGCTGAGCGATCTCATGCGCACGTACGACCCCTACGTGGCCTCCGGGGAGATCAACTCCGAGATCGAGGACAAGGCCGCCGCGGTGGACCGCGTCCGAGCCCACTTCGCGGCCACGGACCCCGCCGTGCAGGTCGAGGACATGGACGGCACCACGTTCACCCACCCCGAGCAGGGCTGGTGGTTCAACCTGCGTCCGTCCAACACCGAGCCGTTCCTGCGGCTCAACGTGGAGGCCCCGGACGCCGCCACCATGGAGTCGGTGCGGGACACCGTCCTGCAGCTCGTGCGACAGGACTGAGCCCGCCGGGCGCCGCGGGTCCCACCTGCGGCGCCCCCGCTCGAAACGCCGTCCCCGGGCACCCGCCGCGGGCTGCCCGGGACGGCCCGGAGAACACGACGACGCCGCGCGGCCCAGGTGGCCACGCGGCGTCGCCGTCATGTCAGGGAGGCTCAGGCGTTCGCGGCGCGCGCCTCGTCGTGGAGCATCCACTGGTCGGGACCGAAGATCTCGTAGTGGATGTTGCGCCCCGGCATACCCTTCTCGATGAGCTGCGAGCGCAGCGCCTTCATGAAGGGCAGGGGGCCGCACATGAACGCGTTGGTGTCCTCGTCCACGTCCAGGTCCACGTCCGTGATGTTCATGAAGCCCTCGTGGTCGCCCTCACCGGGGGTCTCCATCCACGTGATCATCGTGGCGTTGGGCAGGCTGTCCACGAGACGCTCCATGATCTGGCGGCCGGGCCAGCGCTCCTTGGAATGATCCGCGTGCAGCACGGTGACCTTGCGCTGCGAACCCTCCTTGGCCAGGCGGTCCAGGAACGCGACGATGGGCGTGGTGCCGATGCCTGCCGAGACCAGCACGAGCGAGCCGTGGCCCTCGTCCAACACCACGTCACCGTAGGGGTTGGAGATCTCCAGGACGTCGCCCTCGTTGATGTCCTCGTGCAGGATGGGCGTGACCTCGCCTTGGGGATCCTTGCGGATCACCACGCGGCGATGGCCCTCTTGGGACGGCACCAGCGTGAACTGGCGGGGCTGGCGGATCCCGTCCTTGACCTTGACCTGGATGGTCACGTACTGACCGGGGATGGGGCGGGTCAGCGGGGTGTCGTCCGCGGGTTCGAACTCGAACGCCACCACGCCCTCGGCGATGTCCTCCTTGGACACGAGCTTGAAGGGCGCGAACATGACGTCGTTGGCCTGCTGGCCGTAGAGGCCCTTCTCGAGCTTGATCAGCGCATCCGCCATGAGCCAGTACACCTCGTCCCACGCGGCCACAACCTCGGGGGTCGCGGCGTCACCCAGGTCCGCGGCGATGGCCCCGAACAGGTGCTCGTGGACGGTGGGGTACTCCTCGGGCAGCAGCCCCAGGGACGCGTGCTTGTGGGCCACGCGCGAGAGCACCTCGTCCGGGTAGGAGTCCGGGTGGTTGAGCAGGTGCGAGGCGAAGGCCACGATGGAACCGGCAAGCGCCTGCGGCTGGGTGCCGTTCTTCTGGTTGGAACGGCTGAACATGCCGTCCAGCAGATCGGGGCGGGCGTTGAACATGGACTTGTAGAACTCGGGGGTGATCGCGGGGATCCGATCGGCGATCACGCCGATGGTTTGCTCGATGACCGGGCGGGACTTCTGGGACAGCATGATGATTTCCTCTCATCGCGGTGTGACGAGAGTCAATTTAGCATTTGAAATGCACGTTAAAGAACCGACGCGCCATCCCTGGCGGCGGGGGTTCGCACGCTCGGGGGACGCAGCCCCAGTTGCACTGCGATGGGGCCCACCTGGCGGGGATTCACGAGGTCCGCGATGGTGATGCCGTCCAGTTCCCGGTAGAAGGCCTCACGCGCCCCGGCCAGGGCCCGGCGCAGCCGGCAGCCGTGGTTGAGCGGGCATGCGACCTCGTCCGCCTCGCACTCCACGATCGCGGTGTCCGCCTCCAGGATCCGCAGCACCTGGCCCACACTGGCCTCCCGGCCCTCGTCCGTGAGTATGACCCCGCCAGCGCGCCCGCGTTGCGAGCACAACAGGGACATCCCGCGCAGTTTGGCCACCGTCTTGGCCACGTGGTTGTAAGGCGCCCCCACGCCGTCCGCGATGCGCTGCGTGGACATCATGGTGTCCGGGGGCAGCCCTCCCATGAGCAGCAGCACCCGCAGCGCGATGTCCGAAAAAGCTGTCAGCCGCACAGTTGTCCCTTCGTCACCGGCCCGTCCTCAGCCCACCGATGACGACGCCGCGCGGCCGGTCTGGCCGCGCGGCGTGATCATACAGGATGGCCCCGGCCGCGTGACAACGCGGATCGGAAGACCGGCGTCAGCTGTTGCGCAACCGGTCCTCGAGCCCGGCGCGCTGTTCGAGAATCACCTCCGGCACGTCGCCGAGGCGCGCGAACCACTCGTCGATCCCGGGCAGTTCGTTGAGCCACTCGTCCTTGTCCACGCGCAGCGCGGCCTCGAGATCGGCGTCGGAGATGTCCAGGCCGGTCAGGTCCAGGTCCTCCTTGCCCGGGACCACACCCACGGGGGTCTCGTGTCCCTCCGCGGTGCCCTTGAGGCGTTCGACGATCCACTTGACCACGCGGGAGTTCTCCCCGAAGCCGGGCCACGCGAAACCGCCCTCCGGGGTGCGGCGGAACCAGTTGACGTAGTAGATCCGCGGCATGTTCTCCTCGCCCACGCGGGCGCCGGTATCCAGCCAGTGCTCCAGGTAGTCATTGGCGTTGTAGCCGATGAACGGGAGCATGGCCATGGGGTCACGGCGCACCACGCCCACGGCGCCCTTGGCGGCCGCGGTGGTCTCGGAGGACAGCGTGGCTCCCTGGAAGACGCCGTGTTCCCACCCGAAGGACTCGGAGACCAGAGGCACGGTCGTCTTGCGGCGGCCACCGAAGATGATCGCGGACAGCGGCACACCCTCGGGGTCGTCGTACTCGGGGGCCAGGATCTCGACCTGCTTGATGGGGGTGCAGAACCGGGAGTTGGGGTGCGCGGCGGGGCGGCCGGACTGGGGAGTCCAGTCGTTGCCCTTCCAGTCCGTGAGGTGCTCGGGGATGTCGTCGGTCATACCCTCCCACCACACGCCGCCGTCGTCGGTCAGCGCCACGTTGGTGAAGATGGTGTTGCCGCGTTCGATCGCCCGCATGGCGTTGGGGTTGGTGGACCACCCGGTGCCGGGTGCCACACCGAACAGGCCGGCCTCGGGGTTGACCACGCGCGGGGTGTGGTCCTTGCCGAAGCGGATCCAGGCGATGTCGTCCCCGACCATCTCGGCCTTCCAACCCTCGATGGTGGGCTCGAGCATCGCGAAGTTGGTCTTGCCGCACGCGGACGGGAACGCCCCCGCGATGTAGTGGGACTCCCCCTGCGGGTCGGTGATCTTGAGGATGAGCATGTGCTCAGCCAGCCAGCCCTCGTCATGGGCGATCGCCGAGGCGATGCGCAGCGCGTAGCACTTCTTGCCCAGCAGCGCGTTGCCGCCGTAACCGGAGCCGAAGGACCAGATGGCCCGGTCCTCGGGGAACTGCACGATGTACTTGGCGGGGTTGCACGGCCACGGCACGTCCTGTTCGCCGGGCTGCAGCGGGGCACCCAGGGAGTGGACGCACTCCACGAACTCCGCCTTGTCGCGGGACATCCTCTCGAGGACGGGCGTGCCGATCGTGGCCATGATCCGCATGGAGCACACCACATAGGGCGAGTCCGTGATCTCCACGCCGTACTGGGGCTTCTGAGCGTCCAGTGAGCCCATCACGAACGGGATCACGTACATGGTGCGACCGCGCATGGCCCCGTTGAAACGCTTGGTCAGCGTCTCCTTCATGGCCGTGGGGTCTTCCCAGTTGTTGGTGGGACCGGCACCCTTCTCGGTCTTGGTGCAGATGAACGTGCGCTCCTCCACGCGGGCCACGTCCTCGGGGTCCGAGAACGCCGCGAAGGAATTGGGGAGCTTCTCGTCCGAGAGCCGGACCAGGGTGCCCGCCTCCACCATGAGGTCGGTGAGCCGGGTCCACTCGGCTTCCGAACCGTCTGCCCAGTGGATGTGATCCGGCTGGGCCAGCTCGGCGATCCCACGCACCCAGTCCACGAGCTCCCGGTAATCCGTGGGGGGATTGTCCAGGGACTGCTGGACCTCGCGGTTCAGGGCGGTGGTCCCGGTGGTTGCTGTGCCGTTGTCAGCCATTGACATGTCTCCTCGTTGAGGCCGTCGTACGTGCCGCTTCCCGCCGAGGTGCGCCGTCCGTTCATGCTTGCCACGTCACTGTGGAACGGTTCCGGGGGCCGACCTCGCAGGGGGTTGCGCGCGGGTGTGCCTGGAGTCTATCGCGGGGGGCCCTTCCGGAACGCGAGTTACACCACATCGCGGCCCCGACCATACGGCTCGCACCGCCCAGCCGCCCCGGCACCGCGCGGGCACCACTCCGGCGCGATTTGTCGCCGGGCACCGGCGGGTGTAAGTTATTACCCGTTGCAAGGGCCTCGGTCGTTGCTTCAGGAGCGCCTGTAGCTCAACGGATAGAGCATCTGACTACGGATCAGAAGGTTGTAGGTTCGAATCCTATCGGGCGCACTTCTTGTCGGACCCCGCATCCCCCAGGATGCGGGGTCCTTCTCATTCACCGCCGCGCCTCGGTATCAGGATCGGCTCCAGGATCGAGGTACCGCCGTGTCCCCTCTCACGACCCCCGTTCGTCGTCTCACCCTGGGCGCCGCGGCGCTCGCGCTGGCCCTCACGGGGTGCGCGGCTCCCACCGATTCGGCGGCACCCTCCCCGTCCGCCTCCGCGACCACGAGCGCTGCGGCCCCGACGACGACGCCCGCCGCGCAGTCACCGTCCCCCACCCGGGGCGCGGAAGACGCGACGTCCCCCGCGGCGGCGGCGTCCCCGCAGGACGCCACCGATCACGCGGCGGCCGGGACCGCGCTGGCCGCGCTCGGGGACCTGCCCGTGAAGGGGCGCGCGCCCAAGACCGACTACTCGCGGGACCAGTTCGGCCCGCGCTGGGCGGACACCGATCACAACGGCTGCGACACTCGCAACGACATCCTGCGCCGGGACCTCACGGGGATCGCCGTCAAGCCGGGGACGCACGGGTGCAACGTGAGCTCCGGGGCGCTCGAGAGCCCGTACACCGGAGAGACGATCGACTTCGTGGCCGGGCAGACCACGAGCTCACAGGTGCAGATCGATCACGTGGTCGCACTGTCGGACGCGTGGCAGAAGGGCGCGCAGCAGCTCGACGCCGCGCGGCGCACCGAACTCGCGAACGACCCGCTCAACCTGCTCGCCGTGGACGGGCCGAGCAACAACACCAAGTCGGACGCGGACGCCGCCACGTGGCTGCCGCCGCGCACCGGCGAGCGCTGCGAGTACGTGGCCACCCAGATCGCGGTCAAGCAGCGCTACGAATTGTGGGTCACCGACGCCGAGAAGAACGCCATGGTGCGCGTGCTCGACACGTGCCCCGAGCAGCCGCTGCCCGAAGCGCGTCCCATCCCGGATCCCGCGGACTCACCCGTGGCTCCCGTGACCGAGGCGCCGGCTGCGCAAGCGGCAGCCGCCGAGGCGCCCTCGACTCCGGAGGCATCGGCTCCTGTGGCACCAGCTCCGGCCGCACCCGGTGCGGGCGCGGGATCCGATCCTGCGGACGGTGCCGTCGCGGAGGCCGAGGCGCCCGGTGCGGGAGCTCCGGGCGTTCCGGGTGCGGACGTCTACTTCTCGCGGTGCGCCGAGGCGCGCACGGCGGGGATGGCCCCGCTCTACGCCGGCACGCCGGGGTACCGTCCCGGCTTGGACGGCGACGGCGACGGCGTGGCCTGCGAGTCCAGGAGCTGAGCACCGGCTCGGGGTGAACTCCACACCCGAGGGGGCTCCGCATGAGCCCCATGCCCGCGGCGCATGGAACCGTGCGGGTTCTAAACCCCCGGGGTGTGGAAGCGCGTGAGGCGGGCGTCGGCGCCGTCGAGCACGGCCCAGTCCCCGGGGACCTCGAGCACCGCGGTGCCCCCGGTCGGGAAACCCGTGGCGGCATCCATCATGGCGTCCTGGTCCGAGTCACGAGAGGCCAGGCGCAGGATGGTGTCCAGCACCCCGGGCATGTGGGCGACCACCATGAGGGTGCGCACGGTTTCCGGGGCGTGGTTCACGGCCGCGATGATCTGCGCGTCGGTGGCGTCGTAGAGCCCGTCCCACAACTGCGGCGTGGGGGCCTTCTCCCCGAGTTCATGGCACACCCACGTGATGGTCTGGCGGGTGCGCAGCGCCGGGGACACCAGGATCATGTCCGGCGCGGCATGTTCGGCCAGCCACCGTCCCACGTCCGCGGCCTCACGGGCACCGCGCGGCGCCAGGGGGCGGTCGTGGTCCGGGACGTCCCGCGGGAAGTCCGCTTCCCCGTGCCGCATGATCACCAGGTGCTTGAGGTCGTGGGGTGCCATGGGCCCCAGTGTGTCACGGCGGGGTGCAGCCCGGTCACGGAAGCAACGCGACGGCGCGCTCCCGGGTGAGCGCGGTCTCGCGACTGAGGAGGATCAGATGGAGTACTCGGGCGCGGCCCACACGACGACCTCGGGGTGGTCGTAGAACCGGTACCCCTGACCGCGAACGGTGCGCACGGTGTTGGCCAAGCGACCCAGCTTAGAACGCAACCGCCGCACATGCACGTCGATCGTGCGCTCGGAGGGGACCTCCTCGGCGTCGCCCCACAGGCTGTCGAGCAGCTCGGTGCGACCCACGGTGCGGGTGCCGTTCTCCACGAGGTAGTTGAGCAGTTCGAACTCGCGGTGGGTCAGGTTCAGCAGCTCCCCGTCCAGGAACACTTCGCGGCGGGAGAGGTCGATCAGCACGCCCACCCGCTGACAGTCAATCGCGCTCCCGGCACCGGCCGCGGGCAGCGGCGCAATGGGTTCGATCACCGGGTCCGAGAACGTGGGGTCACCCAACGCGCTGCGCACGACTTCGAGGTCCGTACCTTCCGCGTGCACCGGGGCGAGGGCCACGGCGGCGTAGGAATCGGACTCGGGGACCGCGGAGCTGATGAACTGGCGGACGTCCTGCACGAGCTGCACGAGGTTGATCCCGCGGTCGGCGGCGGCTTGCTCGTCCACGCCCACGTAGATCACGAAGCCGCGGGCCTCGGTGGGCTGCTGCCCCGCGCCCGGTTGACGTTCCAGGCGTGAATCGGCACCGTGTTCGGCGGCGACGGAACGCAGGTGTCGGAAATCCTCAGCGGTCCCCACCATGCGATGCGCCCCGCGGGGTCGGGCCGTGGACTGGGCTCCACCCAGTCGGTGTCGCTGCGAGATGTGGACGTAACCCGGTGCGCCTGACATTCGAACCCCTGCCTCGTGATGCCCCCGTTCCCATGAATTCCCTGGAAAACGGCATTATCATCATGTTCTGCGACGCGCGGCTGGACTGGCAAGTAATATATGGGTTTTTTTCTCACATAGTGAGACCTACTCTTGATTCATGCGATCCCATGGCGAAATGGATTGCATTCTCGCCGAGATGAGGGGCTACTTCCCCGCTCGAGATGCTTTCCGAGAGCCGACGAGCGGGGCCTCAGTGCGCGACGCCGTACAGGCGGTCGCCCGCATCCCCGAGGCCGGGAACGATGTACGCGTTCTCGTCCAGTCGTTCGTCCACGGACGCCAGCACCACATTGACCTCGCTGTCGTCCAGTTCCCGGGTCAACCGGTCGAGGCCCTCGGGCGCCGCCAGCAAGCACACGCACGTGATCTGTTCGGCACCGCGGCGGTAGAGGAACTTGATGGCCTCGCTCAGCGTGCCACCCGTGGCGAGCATGGGATCGAGCACGTACACCTGACGGCCCGTGAGATCGTCCGGCAGCCGTTCGGCGTACGTGATGATGTCCAGCGTGGTGTCGTCACGCGCCATCCCCAGGAACCCGACCTCCGCGGTGGGGATCAACCGGGTCATCCCCTCGAGCATGCCCAGCCCCGCGCGCAGGATGGGCACGACGAGCGGCCGCGGGTACGCGAGCGCGATCCCCTGGGTCTCGGCCACCGGGGTCCGTACCGTGACCGGCTCCACGCGCACGTCCCGGGTCGCCTCGTACGCCAGCAGGGTGACCAGTTCCTCCACCAACAACCGGAACACCGGGGAGGAGGTGTCCTTGTCGCGCAGCACACTCAGTTTGTGGGCGACCAGGGGGTGATCCAAGACAGTGACTCGCATACCTCAGAATCTAGCAGCCGCCGCAGGGCCCGCGGACGTCACGGATTCATCACACGCCGGGGAAGATCAGCCGAGGGGACGAGGACGTGCCATAGGGTCATACGGGAGACTCGACATGGTTCTGCGCACGGCAATCCTCGGAAGGGACACCTGAATATGACGGCTCCGGTTCTCGAAACAGAGAATTTGGTCAAGATCTACGGCAGAGGAGAAACCCGCTTCGACGCCCTCAAGGGCATCAACCTGGAGATCGGCAAGGGCGAGTCCGTTGCGGTGGTGGGAAAATCCGGTTCGGGCAAATCCACTCTCATGCACCTGCTGGCGTTGCTGGACGCCCCCACGCACGGCGTCGTGGCCCTGGAGGGCAAGCCCACCGGAGATCTGAATGCCAAAGAACTTAACGAACTGCGCAATTCCGCGTTCGGTTTCGTGTTCCAGCAGTTCTTCCTGACCCCCAATCAGAGCGTGTTGGAAAACGTCACGCTCCCTCTGAAGATCGCAGGTGTTCCGGCCGGTGAGCGCAAACGCCGCGGCATGGAAGTCCTCGACCAACTGGACATGGCGGACAAGGCCGAGAACAAGGCCACCGATCTTTCGGGTGGTCAGAAACAGCGCGTGGTGATCGCGCGAGCCCTGATCAACGAACCCTCCGTGATCTTCGCGGACGAGCCCACCGGGAACCTGGACTCGGCAACGTCCCGGGTTGTGGAGGATATCCTCTTCGGGCTCAACCGGGACAAGGGCATCACCCTGGTGGTCGTGACCCACGATCTGGACCTCGCGCAGCGGTGCTCCCGGCAGATCTACCTCGTGGACGGGCGGATCGTACCGACCCCGGAGGCGGCCACGAACGACGTCGTCGATCGGCAGCCGCGCCGCGCCGCGCACCCGGCGGGCGCCGACGACGCCACCGGGACCGTCCGGATCACCGAGCCCACGACCGGCGAGATGATCACCCTCAGCGAGGCCGACGCCGCCGAGCTCACCCGCGCCGCCCAGGAACCTGCGCGGCCGGGCAAGCACGCCGCCCCTTGGGCCACCAACACCCCACACCGCCCGACCGACCAGCCAGGAGCCACCGCGTGAAATTCCTCGATCTGCTGCGCACGGCGATCGCCAACACGTTCCGGTCCAAGGCCCGCACCATCCTGACCGTGATCGCCATCTTCATCGGTTCCTTCACGCTCACGCTGACCTCGGGCATCGGCACCGGCGTCAACGACTACATCGACAAGACCGTGGCCGCGTTCGGTAACCAGAACGCCCTGTACGTCCAAAAGGTGTCCGAGCGCTCCACCCCCGGCTCCGGCCAAGAGGATGGGCCCACCGAGTACGACCCCGAGCGGGCCAATGTGCAGACGGGGTTCGGTTCGATCGCAGGGCTCACGGACGCCGACATCGACAAGATCAGGGATATCGACGGCGTGGAGTCCGTGGACCCCATGTACATGGTCACGCCCACCTACCTGGAGGCCCCCGACGGCAAGAAGTTCCAGCTGAGCCTGGGCTCCCCGGCGGAAGCGGAAGGGCTGCAGCTGGAGGCCGGTGAGACCCCGGACCGGTCCGCGGACGAGATCCTGCTGCCCGCCTCCTGGGTGGCGCCCCTGGGTTTCGACTCCAACGAGGACGCCGTGGGCAAAACCGTGACGATCGCCATGCGCAACGCCGCCGGCGAGACCCGAGCCTTCGACGTCCGGGTCTCCGGCATCAGCCAGGCCTCCCTCGCGGGCGCGTCCACCAGCCCCATTCCCTCGTCGGAGCTGAACAGGAAGCTGTACGAGTACCAGACCTCGGGCTCACCCCGGGAGATGCCCAACACGTACTTCACCGCCACGGCCAACCTGAGCGACAACGCCGAGGTGGGCCCCATCAAGTCCCAGCTCGCGGACGACGACATGCTGGGCGTAACGGTCGAGGACCAGCTCGGGATGTTCCGGGCCGTGATCAACGGGATCGTGTGGATCCTCAACTCCTTCGCGATCATCGCGCTGCTCGCGGCCGGATTCGGCATCGTGAACACGCTGCTCATGTCCGTCCAGGAACGCACCCGCGAGATCGGGCTCATGAAGGCCATGGGGATGAGCGGGGGCAAGGTCTTCGGCCTGTTCTCCCTCGAGGCCATCTTCATCGGTTTCCTGGGCTCCGCGATCGGAGCCGCCGTGGGCGTGGCCACCGGCAGCATCCTCAGCGGGGTCCTCTCCAACGGGTTGCTTTCCTCGCTGCCCGGGCTGAGTCTGTTCTTGTTCGACCCGCTCAAGATCGTGATCATCATCCTCGCGGTGATGTTCATCGCGTTCCTCGCCGGGACCATCCCCGCCATGCGGGCGGCCCGGCAGGATCCCATCAATGCCCTTCGATACGAGTAATCCCCCCACACTCACGCAGTATCACTCGCACGATGCACAGGAAGGACAGTCCTCATGAGCAACGACACCCCCAACAACAACCCGCACAACCCTCCGTACGGTGACCCGGGCGCGACCCAGCCCGTGCCGCCCCAGCCCCTCGGGCAGGGCGCAGTCAACGGCTCGCCCCAGGGGCAGCAGTACGGCATGACCGGCGGCAAGTACGGCACCTCGGAGTACAACCCCAACCAGTACACCGGCACCATGGGCCGCCCCTCCACGGTGGACAAGCTGCTCAAGCTGACCCTGGCGTCCCTGGGGCTCTACGTCCTCAACGGCATCATCGGCCTGATCGCGGCGAGCAGCGTGGACTACACCCAGATGTACCGCGACATGGGCCTGAGCACGGAAATGGCCGATCAGAGCGCGAGCCAGATGGCCATGACCACCGGCCCCGTCGCCAGCATCATCAGCCTGATCATCGGACTCGCGCTGTACTTCCTGGTCTACAACGGCCTGAAGAAGGGCAAGAACTGGGCTCGCATCCTGGGCACCGTCCTCGCGGCCATCGCCATCCTGAGCGGAATCTTCGGCCTGTTCGGTGTCTTCATCTACCCCGCGCCGTGGAACATCATCATGGCCATCCTGATGATCGTGAAGGTCGTGGTGGACATCCTGTGGATCGTGACCGCGTTCCGCGCCCCTACCTCCGCGTGGTTCAACCAGAACCGCGTCCAGCGCTGACACAGCGTGGCATTACCGCACACCGCCAGGTCCATCCAGCTCTCGGGCTGGATGGACCTGGCTCTGTCAGAGGCTCGCGCCACGGAAGGCACGGGGGACGTGCCGATCGGCGCCGTCGTCCTGGACCCGGACGGCCGGGTCATCGGGCGCGGGTACAACCGCCGCGAGGCCGACGGCGATCCCACCGCCCACGCCGAGGTCCTGGCCCTGCGGAAGGCTTCCCGCGCGCTGGGGTCCTGGCGGCTGGAAGGCTGCACCCTGGTGGTGACGCTCGAACCGTGCGCCATGTGCGCCGGGGCGATCGTGCTGGCTCGGGTGCCCACCGTGGTGTTCGGGGCATGGGACCCCAAGGCGGGGGCGTGCGGATCGGTGTTCGACATCGTGCGTGATCCGCGCCTGAACCACTGGGTGGAGGTCACGGGCGGGGTTCGCGAGGCCGAGTGCGCCGCCTTGCTGCACGAGTTCTTCCGGGGCCACCGCAACCCCTGAACCGGGCCGCGCCCAGCCCTGGTTTGGAGGGGTTGCGCCCCGGGCTGTAAAGTGCTGGGAGTTGGTGACGTGTCCGAGCGGCCGAAGGTGCATCACTCGAAATGATGTTTGGTGTCAAAGCCAACGTGGGTTCAAATCCCACCGTCACCGCCAAATGTCGAGGCCCCTGCCTCCCCGAATTTCCGGGGGAGCAGGGGCCTCGTTCATGACCGGAGCCGGTTCACCCCCGGCCCGCGAAGCCGTCCACGAGGGCCACGGACTCCGGAGTCCCGGAGCGCTCGGCGATCACGCTGATCTCCTCCGCCAGGTGGGTCTCGTACTCCGCGACGACGCCGCGGCGCAGCAAGCGCTTCGTGGACCCGTAGGAACCGGCGGTTTCCGCGATGAAACGGTCCTCCACCTCCGTCAATCGCTCGGCGAACTCCTCCGCCGAAACGGATTCAGCAGCAATCCCCCACTCGACCGCTTCCGTCCCGGTGAGCCGGCGACCCCCGAGGGTCAGTTCCACCGAACGTTGATGACCCACTGCGCGGGGCAGGAGATAGGACACACCGGTGTCCGGCGTCAGGCCGATCGCGGCGTAGGCGGCGAGCACGGTGGCGTCCTCCCGGATGAGCGCCCAGTCGGAGTTGAGGATCAGCCCCAGTCCGGCCCCGGCCGCCGTGCCATTGACCCCGGCGATGATGAGCAGCCGCGAGCGCACCATGGCCAGGGCCAGATCCCGGGCCGCGGAGGCGAGTTCCCGCAGGAACCCGGGACGCTCGGGGGCCGGACGACCGGCCATGCCCTTGACGTCACCGCCCGCGCTGAAGAACCGCCCCGAACCCGTGAGGGTCAGCACGTGGACGGTGGGATCGGCTTCCGCCCGTCGCAGGGCGGACAGTGTCTCGCGCGCGAGGTCCAGGTCCACGGCGTTGCCGGTGGCCGCGCGGTCCCACACGATCCGCACCACGCCGGCTCTGTGCTCCACCCGGACGGCATCGGGGTGTTCCACGGTGTCCTCCTGCCTCATACCGGGTTCGTCCGTTCCGCCCGCAGTTCGCGCTTGAGCAACTTGCCGGACTGGTTGCGGGGCAGCTCCGCGACGAAGTCCACACGCTTGGGCACCTTGTAATCGGCCAGGTGGGCCTTCACATGGGAGCGCACCGACTCCGCGGTGAGCTCCGATCCCTCCTTGGGGACGATCACCGCCGTGACGGCCTCGATCCACCGTTCGTCCGGGAGCCCCACCACCGCGACCTCGGCGACGTCGGGCAGCTCGTAGATGCAGTCCTCGATCTCGCGAGGAGCCACCAGGACACCCCCGGTGTTGATCACGTCCTTGATCCGGTCCACCACCTGAATGTACCCCTGTTCGTCCTGCACCACTTGGTCCCCGGAACGGAACCAGCCGTCCACGAACGCGTCCGCCGTGGCCTCTGGCTTGTTCCAGTAGTCGGTCAGCAGCTGCGGGGAGCGGTACTGGATCTCCCCTGGCTCCCCGGGTTGAGCGACCCGGCCCTCGGACGTGACCACCCGCGCCTCCACGTTGAACACGGGACGCCCACACGACGCCGGACGGGCGTCGTGCTCGGCGGGTGTCAGGACGGTGCACAGGGGCCCGAGTTCCGACTGCCCGAAGCAGTTGTAGAACCCGATGCCCGGATAGCGGGAGCGCAACCGTTGCAGCACCGTGACGGGCATGATGGACGCGCCGTACTGCGCCTTGCGCAACGACGACAGGTCCCGAGTCTCGAGGTCGGGGTGATTGCTCAGCGGCACCCATACGGTGGGCGCCAGGAACAGCGAACCCACGTGCTCCTCCTCGACCAGCTGCAGGATCTCGGCGATATCCGGTTTCCGGGTCAATCGCACCGCCGCCCCCAGAGCGAGGTAGGGCAGCAGGAACGCGTGCATGCCCGCCGAGTGGTAGAGCGGCATGGCCACGAGCGGACGGTCCTCCGCGGTCAGGTCCAGCGCGATGATCGCGGACGTGTACTCGGCCAACAGAGCGGCGTGCGTCATCATGGCGCCCTTGGGCGCGGACGTGGTGCCGGAGGTGTAAAGCAGCTGCAGCAGATCGTGGCCGCGCACCGTCACCCGGACGGCAGCGTCGTCGGCCCGGGGATCGAGCGCGGTCTCCTGAAGCGAGGTGTCGTCGTCCTCGCCGCCGGGCAGCATGGGCAGGACGCGTTCGACGGCGCGTGCTCTCCCGGAGTCCCGGACCTGCGCCACGAGCGGCAACAGTTCGGGATCGGCAATCACCGTGGTGGCCCCGGAGTCCTCGAGAACGTACGCGAGCTCGTCCCCTTTCAGCGCGAAGTTGACGGGGACGTGCACGAGCCCCGCTTGGGCGCACGCGAGGTACAGGATCGCGTAGACGTCCGAGTTCACGCCGAACGCCGCGACGCGCGTCCCCGGGGTCAGGCCCGCATCGGCCAGGCGGCGGGCGACCCGCCGGACCGCGTCCTCCAGCTCCCGGTACGACCAGCACCGGTCCTGGAAGAGCAACGCGGTGGCACCGCCGTTGCGCGACACGGCCCGTTGCAGCAGAGCCCCCACGGTGTCGGCGCGGGCCTCGCCCTGCGGTTCGTCCTCGGTGGATGGCGGCGTATGCGGTGCGGGATCGGTCATGGCGGGGTTCCCCTCATGGTCGGGTCCTCGGAGTCGGCGCGGATCCGGGGACGACGGCGCCCCCGGGTCCGCGCGCGTAGTAGCCACAGTGCCCAAGTGTGGGGGTGTTGTCCAGATCACGTCAGCTCCGCGCCACATCCGCCCTCCTCGAATATCTAGTGGAGCAAAAGCAGCTCGGGGTGCTCGGATGCTGCTTCTACTCGGTAAAAGCAGAGGGGTGCAGGGGCGCCCACATGCTGGACGCATATTGCACGTTTACTTACTAATAGGTAAAACTGGGGTATGGGCCACACCGGGATCAAGGGATTCTTTCGTGCAGCCGCTGGAATCCTGAGCTACCCCCAGGACCCGCGGTCCTTCGCGCAGGTCTTCGGCTCCCTGACGAGCGCACATTACACACGAGGCCGCATCACGCACGTGCGGCGCGAGACCCCCGACACCGTGACCCTGTTCTTCACCGCGGGTGAGGGGTGGATCCCGCACCGGGCGGGGCAGTGGGCGCGGATCGGCGTGGAAGTGGACGGGAAGCGGATCTGGCGTCCGTACTCCATCAGCGCCCCCGAACACGGTGACCCGTCGATCACCGTCAAAGCGCAGGGCCTGGTGTCCGAACACATCGTTGAGCGCGCCGCCCCGGGCAACGTGCTCTACCTGGAACGCCCCGAAGGACAGTTCCTGCTCCCGGACACCCCCACAGAATTGCTGTTCATGGTGGCCGGTTCCGGGATCACCCCGGTGATGTCCATGCTGCGGACCCTCATGCCGCGCAGGCCGGACCACGACGTCGTGCTGGTCTACGTGTCCCGGAGCCGGGAGTCGTGCATCTTCCACGACGAGATCCTGGAACTCGCGGACCAGTTCCCGGGTCTGCGGCCGGTCTTCTGGTTCACCGAGGAACGCGGCCGCCTCGACGCCTCCGACGCCGATGCCCTGGCCGAGCTGTGTCCTGATCACGCGGACCGGGTGACGTACGCGAGCGGCCCGGACTCGTTCGTCAGCGCCGTGGAGGACCTCTCGCGCAGCCACGGCGGCCCCCCCGTGGTGGAACGCTTCGATGTCACCAGGCAGTTCAGCGGCGGCCAACGCGGGGAAGTTTGGTTCACCCGTTCCGAGATGACCCTGGAGGTGGGCCCGGACGAAACCGTCCTGGAGGCCGCCGAACGCGCGCAACACCAGCTGCCCCACGGATGCCGTATGGGCATCTGCCACAGTTGTCTGGTTCCCTTGACGGACGGGGCCGTGACCAACATCCGCACCGGTGAGCTGCACCGTGAACCCGGTCCCGTCCAGACGTGCGTGACCCGACCCGCTCCCTACGCCGCGTTCGACGCCTGACGCCCACAGCCGGCGCCACTCGACTCGCCCTCCGGGAACGATCCACCCGGCGGCAACCCCCTCCCACGAAGGAACCCCATGACACTCGCACCCGCCGCCCACCACACGGCCACCACGGCCGTGACGAGTTCACCCCCGCGCCGCGATCCGCTGCGCCTCACGGAGGCCGAGCTCGCGGAACTCGCGGCCGATTTCGACGCCGTGCGTGACGAGGTCTTCTCCCGCCGCGGCCAGTCCGACGCCCAGTACATCCGCCGCGTGGTGGTACTGCAGCGCAGCCTGGAGATGACGGGGCGGGCCTGTCTGCTCTTCTCCCGTCACAAACCCCTGTGGTGGGCCGGTGTGGGGTGCCTGAGTGTGGGCAAGATCCTGAATAACATGGAGATCGGCCACAACGTGCTCCACGGGCAGTGGGACTGGATGAACGACAAGGAGATCCACTCGACCACGTGGGAGTGGGACTTCGTGGCGCCGTCGGCGGGCTGGCAGCGCACCCACAACGAGACGCACCACACGTGGACCAACGTGCTCGGCAAGGATCGGGACGTGGGGTACAACGTGCTGCGCATGGACCCCGATCAGCCATGGAAGCCCGTGAACCTGCTGAACCCGGTGATCAACCTGGGCCTGGCACCGGCATTCGAGTGGGGCATCGCGATCTACGACATCGAACTGGACCAGTTCCGGGCCGGCAGGAAGTCCGGGCGGGCCACGTTCGAGGACTTCAAGCGCGTGATGAAGAAGCTGGGCCGCCAGTCCGCCAAGGACTTCGTGTTCTCTCCGCTGCTGGCGTCCCTCACGGGTTCGGGGAAGGCGTCGCTTAAGGGGTTCCTGGCGGCGAACGTGATCCGCAACGTCTGGGCGCACGCGGTCATCTTCTGCGGCCACTTCCCGGACGGCGCGGAGACCTTCACGGAGGAGGACGTGCGCGACGAGACTCGGGGGCACTGGTACCGCCGCCAGGCCATGGGCTCGGCGAACATCGACGGTTCACGCCTCATGCACTTCATGAGCGGGCACCTCTCCTTCCAGATCGAACACCACCTCTTTCCGGACATGCCGTCCAACCACCTGGCGCGCATCGCACCCCGCGTGCGGGAGATCTGCCGTAAGTACGGCATCCGCTACACCTCCGGCCCCCTGCCCCGGCAGGTCTTCCAGGCGTGGCGCAAGGTGTGCCGGCTCGCGCTGCCCTGACGACGCCGCCACTCTCGGCCCCGGCGCTCGCATCTACCGGCTCCGAATTCCCAGTGGAGTAGAAGCAGCTCGGGGTGCCCGGATTCTGCTTTTACACCACTGGAGCAGCCACCCGCTGGGAGGACCGGGCGGGCGGTTGCCGGGCGGGTGCGCGGGTCGTGAGCCCGCGGGTGGGCGGGCAACTCGTCCTGCCCGGCACGCGTCGCAAGTCCGATAGGTGTTCCCGCGGCGCTCCCCTAGGGTGTATTCCGGCACACACTCGCATCGCGGGCGGCCATGTTCCAGGAACCGGACGCGGCCCCGCCCGCGGTCAGGACAGGCAGGAGCACGCATGAGTACCGAAGAAGCCCCCGGGCACCTGGGCGCCAACGGCGAGGACGTCCCGAACGCCCACTACGTGCGCACGAGCGATCATGGTTTCCGCACCACGGTGTACACGCAGGGAGCGTGGAGCCCCCTGGAACAGCACATGGCGGCGTCGTCCGGCCTGCTGGTACACGAGATCGAACGCAACCACCCGCGGGAGGACGTGCTGCCGGTGCGTTTCTCCTTCGACATTCTGGGGGTCATCCCCGGTGGTGAGATCGAGGTGCACACGCGTGTGCTGCGCCCGGGCAGGACCATCGAGTTGGTCGAGGCGACCATGAGCGCCGGCGGGCGGGACTGCATCCGGTTGAGCCTGTGGCGGCTGAAGACCTCGGACACCCAGGACGTGGCCGGTGGGGAGATCGAGCCGCTGACCCCCGTGGAGCAGTGCGAGCCGGTCAATATGTCCGAGGCGTGGGGCGGCGGGTTCATCAGCTCCGTCGAGGCACGTACCGCCCGGCGGCCCCGACCCGGCAACGGCGCGGGCTGGCTGCGGATCACCAAGTCGGTGGTCGAGGGCGAGGAGTCCTCCCCCACCGCCCGGTTCATCAGCTCGGTCGACGCCGCCAACGGGATCGCTCCGCGCGCGGAGATCGGACCGTGGGCGTTCCCCAATGTGGACCTGAGCATCCACATGTTCCGCGCCCCGGTGTCCTCGTGGGTGGGACTCGACACCCGGGTGGAGTTCGGCGGGGACGGCGCGGGCCTGACTCATTCGGAGCTGTTCGACGAGCACGGTCCGATCGGTCGGGTGGCCCAGGCGCTGACCCTGCGCCGGACGAGCTGAGAAGCTGGTGGCCCGCCAGGACTTGGGCGGGCCGGAACCGCCCGGCTCCGCCGGGGGTTGAGCAGGGGCCGGGCGGGTACGGGTCTCATCACACTTCGCCACGCGATGTCCCCGGAGTTGACGCCCGATCATAGAATGGCCGCTAGTTCCCAGTAATCCGCAACATCCGGACGGGGTAGAACCCCAGGAGGTCCAGCCGCGTGAGCAGCATCCTGATCAATGTGACCAACCGCGAGGGCGAGCGCACCGAGGGCGTCGAGTGGAAGGACTACGAGACGCTCATGGAGTGCCTCACCCGCCACAAGTTCCCGATCCTCGCCACGTGCGGCGGCAACGCCTCGTGCTCCACGTGCCACTCGTACCTGGACCAGGACACGTTCGTGAAGACGGGCGGGACCAACGAGGAGGAGGAAGACCTCCTGGAGATGCTGGACGACACCCGCCACGACAACTCCCGGCTCACGTGCCAGGTGGAGTGGTCCGAGGACCTCGCGGGCGCGGAGATCACGATCGCCCCCGAGTGGTGATCGTCCGCCGCTGACGCGGTGGCAGCACGACACCGCCGCCCCGGCCCGGCGGTGTCGTCACCGGCGGCCTCGTGACCGGTGACACGAGTTGGTAACGCGGCGCCGCGTGGGTGAAAGTTGGAGCATGACTGCTCTCCGGGATGACCTCACCACACGCGCCGCTTACGTCTCGGACGCCTCGATCTATCGCCGGCTGCCGGCGGCGGTCGCGGAACCGCGCTCGGTCGAGGAGATCCGTGAGCTGTTGTCCACGGCCCGGGAGAACGGCTGGCCTGTGATCTCCCGCGGTGGTGGCACCTCCGTGGCGGGCAACGCGATCGGTGACGGTTTGGTCATCGACACCTCCCGGTACTTCAACCGCATCCTGGAGATCGATCCGCACGCCCGCACCGCCACGATCGAACCCGGTGTGATCTGCGATCAGTTGCGGGACGCCGCGAGCGAGTTCGGCCTGACCTACGGACCGGACCCCTCCACGCATTCGCGGGCCACCGTGGGCGGGATGGTCGCCAACAACGCATGCGGTTCCCACTCGGTCGCGTGGGGTACGAGTGCGCAGAACCTCGTCTCGCTCACGGTCATGCTCGCCGACGGGCGCGAGGTCACCCTGGACGCGGGCGGCACCTCGGACGCCGCACTGGATTCCCAGCTCACCCAGTTGCGGGACCGGCACCTGGCCATGCTGCGCACCGAACTGGGCCAGTTCCCCCGCCAGGTCTCCGGGTACGGACTGCACTACCTGTTGAGCGAGAACGGTTTCGACGTGGCCAAGGCGTTCGCCGGGACCGAGGGCACGTGCGGGATCATCACCCGGCTCACCGTGAAACTCGTGGCCAAGCCGCGCTTCACAGCGCTCGCGGTACTGGGTTTCACGGACGCGATCGCGGCGGCCACCGCGGCCCCGAAGTTCCGCGTCCGGGGCGTCACCACGATCGAGGGCATGGGCTCGGACCTGCTGGACGCCCTGCGCACCCGTCCCGGTCAGGAGAACGCGGGCCGTGAGCTCCCCGAGGGCGGCGGCTGGCTCTACTGCGAGGTGGGCGCGGACACCCAGGAGGCCGCGTTCGAGGCCGCCCGGGCGCTGCCGGGACTCGTCGAGGAGACCGTGGTGGATTCCGTGGTCGTGGGCGATCCCGCCGAGGCCCGCGCCCTGTGGCGCATCCGCGAGGCCGGTGCGGGGATCGTGACCCGCTTGCCGGACGGCGGCGAGGCGTGGCCCGGGTGGGAGGACTCCGCCGTGCCCCCGCAGCACCTGGGCGCCTACCTCAAGGACCTCTACGCGCTGCTAGACGAGATGGACCTGCGCGGTATCCCGTTCGGCCACTTCGGCGAGGGCTGTGTGCACATTCGGATCTCCTTCGATTTCAACACGGACGAGGGCGTGGCCCACTACCGCCGGTTCATCGAGCGGGCCGCGGAACTCGTGCACCGCTACGGCGGCTCGGTCTCCGGGGAGCACGGGGACGGCCGTGCCCGCTCGGAGCTGCTCAGCACCATCTACTCCGACGAGGCACGCGGCGCCTTCGCCCGATTCAAGCGGATCTTCGATCCCGACAATTTCTTCAACCCCGGGGTCGTGGTGGATCCCGAACCCCTCGACCTGGGCATCCGCCCGGGTCCCGGCGCGCGCACGTTCGAGCTGACCCCGGTCCACGCGTTCTCCGCGGACGACGGCTCGTTCGGCCAGGCCATCAACCGCTGCGTGGGCGTGGGCGCATGCCGCTCGGACTCGGGGGCCATGTGCCCGTCCTTCCACGCGACCCACGACGAGGTGCACTCGACCCGCGGGCGCATGCGGTCCCTCGCCGAGATGCTGCGCGGCGAGCACATCACGGACGGGTGGAAGTCCAAGGAGACCTACGAGGCCCTGGACCTGTGCCTCTCGTGCAAGGCGTGCGCCACGGAGTGCCCCGTGAACGTGGACATGGCCACCTACAAGGCCGAGTTCCTGCACCACCACTTCCGCCAGGGCCTGGGCTCGTTCGTCGGCAAGGACCGCCGGCCCATGGCGCACCTGACCATGGGGTGGATGCCGTGGCTCATGAAGCTCGTGACCAGGGTCCCCGGTTCGCTGCGTGCGGTGAACTTCCTGGAACGCTTCCGTCCCATCGAGGAACTGACCAAGAAGCTCGGCGGCATCGAACCGAAGCGGCGGATGATCCGCTTCAACGACACCCCGCTCACGTCGTGGTTCAAGACCCGCACCCCACAGGGCGCGGTGGCGCGCGGAGGCGGCCGCGCGGCGTCGTCGGCGGAGAAACCGTCCGTGGTGCTGTGGCCGGACACGTTCACGAACTTCTCCGCGGACGGGCCCGGCAAGGCCGCCGTGGCGGTGCTAGAGGCCATGGGCTACCGCGTGCTCATGCCCATGGGAAACGTGTGCTGCGGGCTCACGTGGCACTCCACCGGGCAGTTGGACATGACCCGCCGGACCCTGCTGCAGACCCTGGACGTGATGGAGCCGCTGCTCGAGGCTGGCTACCCGATCATCGGGCTGGAACCGTCTTGCACGGTGATGCTCCAGCACGACATCACCGAGCTGCTCCCGGATGACCCGCGCGCCCACAAGGTCCGGGCCCTCACGGTCACGCTCGGTGAGTTCAGTGCGCGCCACGCCGAGGACGGCGGGGACTGGCCGTTCGACACGCTCGAGACCCACGCGGGACCGGGCACCGCGGTGTGCCAGGTGCACTGCCACGAGAAGGCCCAGGGCGACTTCACGCCGGAACTACGCGTGCTCGAGAAGCTCGGGGTGGACACCGCCGTGGTGGGCGGTGGCTGCTGCGGTCTCGCCGGGAACTGGGGCTTCGAACCAGGTCACCACGAGATCTCCCAGACCCTCGGGGAACGCAACCTGTTCCCCGCGATCCGTGCCGCGGGGCCCGGTTCGATCGTGCTCGCGGACGGTTTCTCGTGCCGCACGCAGATCGCCCAGGGCACCGACGCGGAAGGAGTTCACCTGGCACAGGTGATGTATGCCGCATTACGCGCGGAAAAGTAGCACACTGTTGCCATGAGGAGTCACTTGCCCGTCCCCCGGGGCACCCACACCGCCACCCGTCCGTTGCTCGCGGCCACCGCGCTGAGCGCTCTCATGGTCCTCTCGGCCTGCGGTTCCTCGGACGGCGCCTCGTCCGAGGAGCAGAACACCGCACCCGCCGGCGCCTCCGTCTCCGCGAGCGCCACGGCGTCCCCGAGCGCCTCGTCCACGTCCCCGAGCCCGTCGGCCAGCCGGTCCGCGAGCCCGTCCGCGAGCGCCGAGGCCACGGAAGCCACAGACGCCGCGGCGTCCGGTGGACAGGAGGGGCAGGCCGCGGAGTCGGCGCAGCCGTCCGCCGAGCCCGATCGCCTCGCGTCCGCTCCCGAGCTGGGCATGCCCACTGCGAGCCCGTTCGACCAGGCGAAGGCAGATGCCCAGCGCGCCGGCGGCACGTGCAGTGCCGGGCAGCTCTCCGGATCGCTCACGCCGCAGCAGGGCGCGGCGGGTTCGGTCATTGCGTCCCTCACGCTCACCAACAACGGCTCCGCACCGTGCACCCTGAGCGGCTACCCGGGTGTGTCCTTCGTGGACGCGAACGGTGCTCCCGTGGGTGCGCCGGCCTCCCGGGACGCCTCGGGTGCGGGCACCGTGACCCTACAGCCCGGCGCGTCCGCGAGCGCCGGGGTGCGGATCACCCAGCCCGGTGTGATCGGTCAGGTGTGCAACCCGCACCAGGCCGCGGGCGTGCGCGTGTACCCGCCGGACAGCTACGAGTCGCTCGTGGTGCCCTACTCGGGTCAGGCGTGCGGCAACCCCAAGGTCTCCCAGTTGCAGGTCAAGGGTTTTGGGTCCTGACCCCGTCCTGGACCTCTTCTCCCCCGCGACCGCGCAGTGGTTCGACGCCGCGTTCAGCGGGCCCACGGCGGCCCAGCGCGGCGCGTGGGAGGCCATCTCGGCGGGCCGCCACGCTCTCGTGGTGGCCCCCACCGGTTCCGGTAAGACGCTCGCGGCGTTCCTGTGGTCGATCGACCGCTTGCTGACCGACAAGAAGGCGGACGGGCCCGACGACGCGGAGGACCGCACCTCGGTGCTCTACATCTCCCCGCTCAAGGCCCTGGGCGTGGACGTGGAACGCAACCTGCGCGCACCGCTGATCGGGATCACCCAGGCCGCCAAGGCCGCCGGCGGGGAGCCCCCGGAGATCTCGGTGGGTGTGCGCTCAGGTGACACCCCGCAGGCGATCCGCCGCGCCCTGTTGGCGCATCCCCCGGACGTGCTCATCACGACCCCGGAATCGCTGTACCTCATGCTCACGTCCAAGGCGCGGGAGACCCTGCGCCACGTGAACACCGTGATCATCGACGAGGTGCACGCGGTGGCCGGGACCAAACGCGGGGCGCACCTGGCGGTGAGCCTCGAACGCCTCGACGACCTCCTGGAACGTCCCGCGCAACGGATTGGGCTCTCCGCGACCGTGGAACCCGTGGACACCGTGGCCGGGTTCCTGGGCGGCTCCCAGCCCGTGGACGTGGTGCGCCCGCCGTCCGAGAAGGACTGGGACCTCACGGTGTCCGTGCCCATCCCGGACATGACCGTGTTGGGCGGGGCGGCGGCGTCGCCGTCGTCCGGGGACCTGGACGGCAACCTGGAGGCGTCCGACTACCAGGCCACCGCGTCCATCTGGCCCCACGTGGAGGAACGGATCGTGGACCTCGTGGAGGCGCACCGTTCCACAATCGTGTTCGCGAACTCGCGTGGCCTCTCGGAGAAACTCACCGCGCGACTCAACGAGATCCACGAGTTCCGGCTCGCCAACGCCGCGGAAGAGAGCCCCGCGGATTTGGACGGTGGCGATCCCGTGGCGCTGGGTGATGCGCTCTCCGACCTCCTGGACGGCGCCGCCGCGCAGGCCGACGACGCCGCGCGCAGCGAGGGCGCGGTCAGCACTTCTCGGGCCCGCGACTCCGCCCCCGCGGACATCCCCCGCCAGCACAACCGCCACGAGGGCGCGTCCCCGGTGCTCGCGCGCGCCCACCACGGCTCGGTGTCCAAGGACCAGCGCGGCCTGATCGAGGAGGACCTGAAGACCGGGCGGTTGCGGTGCGTGGTGGCCACCTCCTCCCTGGAGCTCGGGATCGACATGGGCCACGTGGACCTGGTGATCCAGATCGAGTCCCCGCCTTCGGCGGCGTCCGGTTTGCAGCGCGTGGGCCGCGCGGGCCACCAGGTGGGCGAGGTCTCGATCGGGCGGATCTACCCCAAGCACCGCGGGGACGTGCGGGACGCGGCGGTGATCGCTGAGCAGATGCTCGCGGGGCACCTGGAACCGCTGTCCGTGCCCACCAACCCCCTGGACATCCTGGCCCAGCAGACGGTCTCGGCGGTTGCCGCGGAGGACGTGGACGTGGAGAGCTGGTACGACACCCTGCGCCGCAGCGCCCCGTTCCGTTCGCTGCCGCGCTCCGCGTACGACGCCGTGCTGGACCTGCTCGCCGGGCGGTACCCCTCCGACGAGTTCGCCCAGTTGCGGCCCCGGCTGGTGTGGGACCGCGAGACCGGGACCCTGCAGGCCCGCCCCGGTGCCCTGCGGCTCGCAGTCACGAGCGGTGGCACCATCCCGGACCGCGGTCTGTTCCCCGTGTTCCTCGTGGGCGAGCAGGACAGCAAGTCCCCCAAGCGCGTGGGTGAACTGGACGAGGAGATGGTCTACGAGTCCCGCGTGGGGGACATCATCGCCCTGGGTGCCTCGAGTTGGCGCATCGAGGAGGTCACGCACAACCGGGTGGTCGTGGCCCCGGCCCCGGGCGTGCCCGGCAAGCTCCCGTTCTGGCACGGGGACGGTCTGGGCCGGCCCGTGGAACTGGGTCGTGCCACGGGTCGGTTCACCCGTGAACTCGCCGGTGCCCAGGACACCGAGGCCCGCGAGCGCCTGGCCGCTTCCGGCTTGGACGAATGGGCCCGGGACAACCTCATGGCCTACCTCTCCGAACAGCGGGAGGCCACGGAACACGTTCCGGACGATCGCACGCTCGTGGTCGAGCGGTTCCGGGACGAACTCGGGGACTGGCGCGTGGTGTTGCACAGCCCGTTCGGCACCCCCGTGCACGGCCCGTGGGCGCTCGCGGTGCGCGCCCGGTTGGACGAGCGCTGGGGTCTGGATGCCAGTGCCCAGGCCGCAGACGACGGCATCGTGCTACGCGTCCCTGCCACGGACGAGGAACCGCCCGGGGCGGAGCTGTTCCTTTTCGACCCGGACGAGCTCGAGCGCACCGTGACCGAGGAAGTGGGCGGCTCGGCGCTGTTCGCGTCCCGGTTCCGGGAGAACGCCGCGCGTGCCCTGCTGCTGCCGCGGGCGGATCCCGGTAAGCGCACGCCCCTGTGGCAGCAGCGTCAGCGCTCCGCCCAGTTGCTGGACGTAGCCCGCAAGTACCCGCAGTTCCCGGTGATCCTCGAGACCGTGCGCGAATGCCTGCAGGACGTGTACGACGTCCCCGCGCTGCTGCAATTGCAGCGCGATCTGGCCGGGCGCAAACTGCGCATGGTCGAGACCACCACGGACACCCCCTCCCCCTTCGCGCGCACCTTGCTGTTCGGGTACGTGGCCCAGTTCCTGTATGAGGGCGATTCGCCCCTGGCCGAGCGCAAGGCCGCGGCCCTGTCCCTGGACCCCTCCCTGCTCAACGAGCTGCTCGGTCGCGCCGAGCTGCGCGAGCTGCTGGATCTTGAGGTCATCGAGACCACGGTCCTGCAGTTGCAGCGCCTCGCGCCGGACCGTCGGTTGCGCGGCGTGGAGGGCGCGGCGGATCTCCTGCGCCTGCTCGGTCCCATGACGGCCGACGACGCCGCACTGCGCTTGCGCGCGGAAGGCACCGCAGCGGCGTCGCCCCCCGCGCAGAGCGCGCCGGAGACCCCCGATACCCCGGAAACCGACGACACCGAGGATGTCGACGCGGCCGAGGACGTGGCCCCTGAGTACCAACCCATCAGCGCGGACGCCGCCCGCGAGCTGCTGGACACCCTGGTGTCCACGAACCGGGCGATCGTCCTGCGCGTGGGCGGGCGCGAGGTCTACTGCGCGGTGGAGGACGCCGCGCGGATGCGGGACGCCCTGGGCCAGCCCTTGCCCATGGGTGTGCCCCTGGCGTTCCTGGAACCGGTCGCGGATCCCGTGGGGGACCTCGTGTCCCGGTACGCGCGCACCCACGGCCCGTTCAGCGTGGCGGAGGCCGCGCAGGCCCTGAGCCTGGGGCCCGCCGTGGTCGAGACCGCGCTGCGCTCGCTCGCCACGCAGCGGCGCGTGAGCGAGGGGGCGTTCCGCCCGAGCGGGGACCCCGCGGCGTCGGAGTCGGAATGGTGCGACGTGGAGGTGCTGCGGACCCTGCGCCGCCGTTCCCTGGCCGCCCTGCGCGCGGACGTGGAACCCGTGGACCCGCAGGTATACGCCACCTTCCTGCCCGCGTGGCAGCACGCCGTCCCGGGGCACCAGTTGCGCGGGTTAGACGGGGTGCTCACGGTGATCGACCAGTTGGCCGGGGTGCCCGTGCCCGCGTCCGCGTGGGAACCGCTCGTGCTCGCGCAGCGCGTGGTGGACTACCGGCCCGCGATGCTGGACGAGCTCATGGCCGCGGGCGAGGTGCTCTTCTCGGGCGCGGGGTCCCTGGGCGGTGAGGACGGGTGGGTCGCGTTCCACCTGGCCGAGTCCGCGGAGCTGTCCCTGCCGCCCGTGCCGCAGCTCGAGGCCGCCGCCGAGGCCCTGGACTCCACGCTGGAACGTGAACTGCTCGCCGTGCTGCGGGCCGGTGGGGCGTACTTCGCGTGGCAGCTCATCCAGCCGCTCGCCGAGGCGGGCGTGTCCGTGGACATGGCCCAGCTGCGCACTGCGCTGTGGAACCTGCTATGGGCGGGGCTCATCACCAATGACACCTACGCCCCGGTGCGCGCACTCGTCTCGGGCGGGCACTCCGCGCACAAGACGCCCAAGCGCCCGGGCCGTTCCCGTACGGCCGGGCGGCGCGGCGCCGCGCGGTTGCGGGCCGCGTCCCGCGGCCCCGGCGGTGTGGATCCGGCGGCGTCCGCGTCCGGCGACGGCGCTCGCGTCGTTCGCGCCGCGGGGGGCGGTGAGGACCGTGTCACGGCCGGGCGCTGGTCCGTGCTGCGCCCCGAACCGCTCAACCCCACCGTGCGGGCGCAGGCCCAAGCGGAGCTGTTGCTGGACCGCTACGGCATCCTCACGCGCGGTCCCGTGGCGGTGGAGGACGTCCCCGGCGGGTTCTCCACCGTCTACAAGGTCCTGCGCGCCCTCGAGGACGCGGGCCGCGCGCGGCGCGGGTACTTCATCGAGGGCCTCGGCGCCGCCCAGTTCACGCAACCCGCGACGGTTGACGTGCTGCGCAGTTTCACGGACGACGACGCCGCTCGCAAGGCCGAACCCCGCGTCCTCGCCCTCGCGGCCACGGACCCCGCCAACCCCTACGGTGCCGCGCTGGACTGGCCGGAAGCGGTGGCTCTCGAAACCAGCACCAAGCACCGCCCGGGACGCAAGGCCGGTGCCGTGGTGGTGCTCGTGGACGGGGCGCTGATCCTCTACCTGGAACGTGGCGGGAAGACCGCGCTCGCGTTCGTGTCAGACCCGGCCCTGCTGCGCCTCGCGGCGGAGGCCGTGGCCGGGCTCGTGCAGCGCAGGGCCATGGACTCGCTCGTGGTCGAGAAGGTCAACGGCGACTCGGTGCTCTCCTCCGAGGACCTCGTGACCGCGGTCCGGGACGGTCTGCTGGCGGGCGGCTTCTACCAGACCCCGCGCAGCGTGCGGATGCGGGCTCCCGTGGGCGGGGGCAGGTCCGGCTGATACCACTTTGATACCTTGAGGGGCATGGCGATGACTTTGCGGCTGACCGAGGACGACGAACTCGCTCTCGCCGCCCTGGCCGAAGCGGACGGCATCAGCCGTCAGGAAGCCACGATCCGAGCCATCCACGAAGTTGCGGCCCGGAGAGGTCACGAGCGGCAGGTGACCGAAGCGTCGGCGCGTGCACGTGCACGCTATGCCGATGTGTTGGACCGGCTCGGGCGGTGACGCGGTACCTCACGACCGAGGACCTACTCGCGGTGATCAACGATCTCGGAGTCGGTCCATTACGCGATGTGGGGTTGCTGGAGGCCACGGCGAGTGGCCGAGCCGATCTCCATGATGTCGCCGCAATGCTGCGACGGTGGCACTGACGCCACAGCTGCGAACTGCCGCCGAGCCCACTCCCGTTCGACACTGAACACCCCACCCTACCTAGGAGGCCCAGGTGCCTGAAGGTGATTCCGTCTACCGCCAGTGCAAGATGCTGCGCGAGGCGCTGGAGGGGTCCGTGATCGTGAGCTCGGACTTCCGGGTGCCCTCACTCGCCACATCGGACGTGTCCGGGCGCACGGTCGTGGCCGTGGTGCCGCGGGGGAAGCACATCCTCATCCGACTCTCCGAGGCCACCGATGCGGCCGAGCTGACATCCGGGGCCGAGCCCCTCACCTTACATTCCCACCTCATGATGGACGGCACGTGGCGGGTCTTCGACCGGGAACCGGCGGGGGGCGCCACAACCGGCTCCGGCGGGGAACCACAAGCGGCACGCAGCAAAGGTGATGCTCCGGCCGGAAGCGGGCGAGCGGCGTCGTCGTCACGAGCAAGGAACGGAATGCGCACGAGCCGACCCGGGGCGAGTCCCTACCGACCGCGGGGGCAGGCCCGGCGGGGCGGCAGCGTGCGTTCACGCGCAGAAGCGAGGACCCGGCTCAGCGCGGACGTGTCCATCGGGCAGGGCTCGCACACCATTCGCGCGATCCTGCGCACCGAGGACGTCGAGGCCGTGGGTTTCGACGTCAAGGACGTCCGACTGGTGCCTACCCGCCTGGAGGACGAGCAACTCGTGGGGTACCTGGGCCCGGACATCCTCGGACCGGACTGGGACCTGGAGAAGGCCCTCGAGCGGCTGAGTGCGCAACCGGACCGGGCGATCGGCACCGCGCTCATGGATCAGCGCAACCTCGCGGGGATCGGCAACGTGTACCGCGTGGAGGTGCTGTTCATGTCGCGCACCAATCCATGGGTCACGGTCGGCTCCCTGCCGGAGGGCAAGCTGCGCGAGATCGTGACGCTCGCGCACAAGCTGCTGCACCTGAACAAGGACCGCTCGATGCGCTCGACCGTGGGGCAGGCACCGCAGGGTCGCCCCCTGTTCTGGGCGTACGGCAAGGACGGCCAACCGTGTCGCCGGTGCGGCGCGGTGCTGCGGCGCGGAGAGATCGACGACGCTCTGCTCACCGTCCCCGCGCCGGACGGCACCACGACGGCGCCGGGCACCGCAGTGCAGCACCTGCGCAAGATCGTGTGGTGCCCGCGCTGCCAGAGCGAGTGACGGGCTGACGAAAAGGGGATCGGCTGCGGGGTGCGCCCGGGCCCGTCAGGACCGGAACGCACCCCGTGCGCACGCCGTCGGCGAATCCGGACGTTCCGGTTCGTGGTGCGTCAGCGGGTGACCCAGGTCTTGCCCGTGACCGAGGACCAATGGACGGTGTAGCCCTTGGAGAAGCGCTGGCGCATCTCGGAGCCCACGCGGTATTCCTCGGTGACGGGGTAGCCCCACCCTCGCTCGAAGCCGGCTGCCTTCCAGCGCTTACCGATCGCGCCGGTCTCCTTGATCACGTGCGCGCCGGAGGACGGGGACCACATGAACTTGTACTGGGCGCCGCCCGCGGCCCTGAAGTTCTGGTAGACGCCGCCGTTGACCAGGCCGCCGCGTTCGTTCATGGTCGGGTAGCCGAACTTGGCGGCCCCACCCAGTGCTTGGTACCGGCTCTTGATGCCGCCCTTGACGGTGTAGGCCGGGGGTGCCACGCGCTTCGCGGCCACGGGGGCCACGGTGTCGGCCTGCGGGCGCGGCGCTGCCGCAGTGACCGTGCGGGTGACGTCCGAGGGACCGCTGCCGGCCGGGTAGCCGTAGGAATCCACGGTGCCCACCAGGCGCCAGCCCTCGCCCGTGCCGGACAACCGGCCGTCCACGTAGGTCAGTCCGATCCCCACGACCTGCATCCGGGGGTCCGTGAGGACCTTGTTGTGCGCGTGGGAGCCCTTCCACCAGTTCATGAGGTCGGGAACCGAGTTCTGCCACGACAGCGCGTGGATCTCCCCCGCCGCGTTGTACCCGGCGGCCCGGCGGTCCGTGAGGAACAGGTTGCTGTGGTCGATGACCTCTTCCTTGACCAGTCGGTCGGACTGGCTCTGGGCGATGCCGGACAGCGACTTGGAGTACTTCACCGGGGCCAAGCCCTTGGATGCCCGGTGTTGGTTGATCAGGTTCAGGAGCTTCTGGGCGTCCGCCGCCCGCGTGCTGCTGGACACGGACACGATGTCGGAGGGTGCGGCCTGCGCGGGGGTGCCGGTGAACAGGCCCCCGCTCAGGATCATGAGAGCCGCAGTGATGGTCGCGGCCAGGTTCGAGAAGGCTCGTCGGGTCGGGGAGTACCCGTCGATGGCAGGAATGCGGTGATGTGACATGGGGACCATTTCGTCGTTGGGCGCACGCGCCCGCACCTCCGTGGCATGACACCACGAGGGTGTGACAGACGTACGCGCTGTGGGGGGACAGCTCGTGGTGGCATGTGCCAACCGACTCGGGGCTGTGTGTACGACAGCCCCTGTACGGGCCCGATGAGGGGGGAAGACCCGCTGATAAGGGTACCCCGGGGTAGCCGGGTTTTGGTGTGTTACATCACGCTCGGTCGGAACGTTTCGGCATCCTTCGACGGATGTTCAACTTTGCCCTTGCAGGTCAAGGTGTCAGAAGTTCGCTGGACGCCCCGGATCGACGAGCCGTGTGGGCGCTGGGTGACAGACGTGAGCTCACGGTGATCGTCTCGCCCGTCATGGGATGGGTGAAGGTCAGAGAGCGGGCGATCAACTGCATGGGGTTGTCCGGGTCCTCCACGTCGAAATCTTCCCGTGGCACCGGGTACAACTTGTCCCCGCGCAGTGGCAGACCCAGGGAGTTCATGTGCACCCGGATCTGATGAGTGCGCCCGGTCAGCGGAGCGATCTCGTAGCAACCCCACTGCCCCGCGTCATCGGTGAAGCGTTCGAGCAGGCGGATGTCCGTGACGGCGTTGACATCACCCGGTTCCTCGAAGGCCTGCACGACTCCCTGGATCTTGCGGATCCGGGACTCCACGCGCACCGGCTCCTTCCCCACCCGATCATTGACGCGGGCCACGGCCCAATAAGTCTTGGTCACCGTGCGCTCCTGGAACATGCGGTGGAACACCCCGCGGTCCGCCGCGTGCTTGCTCAGCAGCAGCACCCCGCCCGTGGAGCGGTCCAGCCGGTGCAAGGCGGAGATCTCGTCGTTGTGGAACTGGCACCGCGCAGCCACCACCACGGAGCGGCGGACGTTCTCGCCCTTCGGTGTGCTGCATAACCCGTGCGGTTTGTCCACCGCCAGGATCCATTCGTCCTCGTACAGCACGTCGAGGGTGATGGGTGCGGCGTCCTCGTCCGGGACCGGGCGGTGGAACCATACCGAGGCCCCCGCTTCGTAAGGGGTGGCCGGGGTGACGACGGCGCCGTCGTCCCCGCGGACGCGACCGGCGGCGACCTCGTGGGCGAACCACGCGGCGTCGTTCGGGAAACGCTGCTGGACGTAGTCCGCGGCCGTGGTCGGGAGACCGTCCAGGGCCCGCAAGACCGGGTCCGGGGAACCCGGGCCGGGCATCCGGACCCGCGCGGGCCCCACGCCGCGCACCGTGGGTAGCGGAGGGTTTACGCGTCGTCTCACTGCGTGTCCGATCCGGCGGTTACCATGGCCTGGAACCTAACACATGACCGTGAGGCGGCCTCGTGAGCGAGCACACCAGCCCGGAGCGCGTGGTGCTCCTGGACGATCAGCACCAACCCACCGGAACGGCCCTGAAATCCACGGTTCACACCGAGGACACCCCCCTGCACCTGGCGTTCTCGTGCCACGTGCTCAACCCCCGCGGCCAGGTCCTGGTGACCCGCCGTGCGCTCGGTAAGCGCACGTGGCCCGGCGTGTGGTCCAACAGTTTCTGCGGCCACCCGGGCCCGGACGAGTCCTTCGAGGACGCCGTGGCTCGCCGCGCCCAGCAGGAACTCGGCCTGGAGATCCGCAACCTCACCGTGGTGCTGCCCGAGTTCCGATACCGGGCCACGGACGCCTCCGGGGTCGTTGAGAATGAGTTCTGCCCGGTGTTCATTGCCGTCGCCGACGACGATCCCCGTCCCGCCGAGTCCGAGGTCGCCGAGTACTCGTGGGCCGCCCCCCACGACCTCGTGGCCGCGGTGGAGAGCGCCCCGTTCGCGTTCAGCCCGTGGCTCGCGGACCAGATCCGCGAACCCGTGCTGCGGGAGGCGCTGGGCTGAGGGCCCAGGTTCACCACCCTGGATCGGGTCACCTTTGGCCGTTGTGTGTTGATCGTCCCTCGGGTCATTCGGGACGTAGAAATCTGGCATCAGTGTTCTTCCCCAGTGCACCAAATTACCTCCACCCTCGGTGAGTGGGATCGACTCCACCAGCTTCTCCGGGGAGCACCCGACATACACGAGGCAACGGGAGGCCACCAAGACGGTCAGCGAGGTAGAAAGCACAAGGTTTTTCCTGAGCTGGGTCTGCTTCTCCAGGCCATGGGCGTAGTTGTTCCGCAGGCTCTTCGCTTCTCTCTTCCACAGGTCATGTGCCCCGGCAGCCATCCCACAGATTATCGGCACCAGTGGCTGTACATCGTCCACGATGTCCTGGATACGCTGCTCAAGTGTGGGTTCTCCCAACTGGCTATTGAGGACACGATTTTTCAGGGTGGAGGCTATGAGATCGTCTATCTCCCCTTCATCCTTGGCCCTCGCGATGATGTCCCCGATGGTGCGACGGGCCTTTTTCTTGAGCTTTTGTGGGCCTTCACAGCTGAGTGTGGGTAGCGGTTCTCCGCCAGGGGCGATGACCGCCTGCGGCGAGCAGAGCCCGTAACCGGTAGTTGTCGAAGTTGCGGAAGCCGCGGGCGACGCGACGCATGGTCTCGATGACGCCATTGACCGCTTCCGTGGGCCCGTTCGAGGCTCCTGCGGTATCGAAGTAGGCCAGGATCGCGGCCTTCCACCGGCGTAAGGTCCGTCCGAGCCGGGCGATCTCCGGAATGGGACAGGACGGGAAGGCACCGAGAATCTCGGCGACGAGCCGGCGCCCCTGCTCGGGGCGGGCGTGGTAGACCGCGCGCAGCTTCTGGTAGCAATGCCAGGCAAGGGTGACCTCGTGATGCGGGTCCCCGGCCTCGAGCTTTGCGTTGAGTCGGCGGACCTGCCTCTCGGTCAGGTGCTCGGCGCCGATCTGCAGGGTGCGGCGGATCCCGTACAACGGGTCCCCGGCTCTCCCGCGGTGGCCCAGAGTGTCCTGCTGCACGCGGCGGCGGACCTCATCGACGACCTGCCCGCCGAGCTTGACCACATGGAAAGCGTCGAGGACGGTGATCGCCTCAGGGAGTTCGTCGCGGATGGCGTTGGCGTAGCCGTGGAACGGGTCCAGCGTCGC